>JBIKMW010000144.1:0-13605 GCA_044359065.1 Planctomycetales bacterium
ACCGGTTGTGGCCTCCATCCGCGCGCACAGTGGCTATGTTGAGGTCGGAGAGAACTTCGGAAAATCCCGCGCTGCGCACAGTATTTCAGGCTTGAGCGGCCCCGGTCCCCAACGCGAATTCTTCCCGCGTTTGCTCGTCCGTCCCCTTCACCCGCTGCCGGTTGTTTGACGCGAGCAACGCCTCGAACCCCGGCACGTTGTCGAGCTATCGAACATCACGCCTCACACGACACAGCACACGCTCCAGCTTGGCCAGCAGTGCAGCGGACCGGCGTCGATGTCCGGAGAGGTTGAACCCGTCTGTACTCACCACCAGCGGTTCGAGGATCCCATTCCGTTGGATGTCGTCGGCCAATGCCCGGATCGACGGGTCGGCCATATCGATGGGACAGTACAACGCGTCGGTTTCCGGTGCGGGAATGATCGCCCTCGGGGCCAAGTACACAGTCGTGTCGGGCCATGCCCCGATGCCGTGTGTACTTCGGGGAATGATCTCCCCAGCGTCCTCCAGCGCCTTGCGGGCGACCGACACCGTCCTGTTCGACATGCCGATTTCGTGGTCGCTCTTGTCCCGCCAGCCCATCAGGATCGCATCCTTGTCGGCGGAGTTGATGTTCTTTGTGGTCGGCAGGCTGTGATTCCGCTCGACTTCAGCGTGCCATCCTTGTTGAGGCTAACCGCCACTGGTCGCGAGGGACAGACGAACCCACACCCCGCGAAGCCGGTCGCCAGCGCCGCCGATTGGAAGAACGGGCGGATGGCGAGCACCGTTCGGTGCGATGCCGTGATCCTGCACAGCCGGGCGGACGACATCATCCCGGTTGCGGACTCGGAAGAACTCGCCCGCACCAGCGGCGCGACCCTGATCGAAGTTGTTCACGACCACCGCCTCGCCGACCCGGAACCCCTCGCCGCCATGCTGGCCGCGTGCGAGTGCTGAGCGTCCCCCAGTGCTGAACTTCCCCCCCGTGCTTGAAAACGTGAGTTTTCCGCCGAGCGTGAACCGACGCTGACTGCCAGGTTCAGTCTCCACCCCACTTTCGGATGTTTGATTTCGCGGCCCTTCCGCACCGGTTATCCTCGAACAATCGTTTCCTGTCGTGTTCGAGTACCCGTCCGTGCCCGTTTCGTTCGACCAGTTTTGTGCCGACTGCGAGACCTCCGGCCTGCTCTCAGCCGACGAGGTGGCCGGTGTCCGCGCGGGCTTGGGCGAGTCCACCGACCCACAGCAACTGGCCCGCGCGCTGGTGAAGGGGGAGAAACTCACCGCGTTTCAGGCTCAGCAGGTCTACGCAGGCAAGGGGAAAGCCCTCGTCTTGGGCAATTACGTGTTGCTCGACAAACTTGGGCAGGGGGGAATGGGGGCGGTCTACAAGGCGTCGCACCGCCGCATGAAGCGGATCGTCGCCCTCAAGGTGCTGTCGCCGGACCTCACGAAGACCGAAGAGGCCGTCTCGCGATTCCTGCGCGAGGTGGAGGCCGCCGGTCGCTTGCAACACCCGAACATCGTGACGGCGTTCGACGCGGACTGTGTGGGAAAGACGCACTTTCTCGTGATGGAATGTGTCGAAGGATCGGACCTGTCATCGCTGGTGAAGGCCAAAGGCCCGCTCGCCGTCGACAAGGCTGTGCATTGCGTGGTGCAGGCGGCAAAGGGGTTGGAGTACGCCCATTCGCAAGGGATCGTGCATCGCGACATCAAGCCCGCGAACCTGCTGCTGGACAAAGGGGGCGTGGTCAAGATTCTCGACATGGGCCTCGCCCGGTTCAGCGGAGAAGGGCGAGGGGAGCTTACGGGTGACGGCGCGATGATGGGGACGGTTGACTATATGTCCCCCGAACAAGCGCTCGATACCCGCAACGCGGATGAACGGGCGGACATCTACAGTCTCGGCGCGACGCTGTGGTATCTGCTGACGGGGCGTCCGCTGTACGAGGGGGAGTCGATGATGGCCAAGTTGTTGGCGCATCAACAACAGCCGATTCCGTCGCTCAAGGTCGCCTGTGCCGCGGCCCCCGCCTCTCTCGACTCCGTCTTTCAGAAGATGGTCGCCAAGAAGCCGGGGGACCGCTGGCAATCCATGACCGACACGCTCGCCGCCCTCGGGCAAGCGTTCATCCCCGGCGCGTCGACTCCGTCGCTCTTGAGCGTCCACTCCGAAACAAGTCGCCTCGACCTCGCGTTCGACGAGCTGAACCGGGCTGTCGCCTACCCCAGCGTCGAGAACCGCCCGACGTCCTGCGGAGAAGGGTGGCGCGGCGAACGTCGCCGACCGGGCGGCGGCTCTCGCCCGGCTTCTCCCTCGCTTCGGAACATCGCTATGGGTGCTGTCGCGGTGACGATCTTGGCCTTGGGTTGGATATCGAGACCCGATCCGTCCCAGTCGATTGCCGATCCAGTGTCCGCGCAACAGCCCCTCGCACCGGCGGAGAGGACACCCCCTGTCGAAAGGCCTTTGGCGCCTTCAACCGTCCCCGTTCGAGATTCCGGTCACGAGGGCGGCAGTCGTTTGGTGATTGACATGGGAACCGTTTCGCTCGCGCTTCGGTGGTGTCCTCCGGGCGCATTCGACATGGGAAGCCCCGTCAATGAGGTCGGGCGTTCAACCGACGAACAACAGGTTCGGGTGACGCTGACCAAGGGATTCTGGATGGCGGAGACCGAAACCACACAGCGGTTGTATGCCCATGTCACGGGGACGAATCCTTCGCGGCACGTCGGTGAGACAAGGCCAGTCGAGCGAGTCTCGTGGGAAGACGCCGAAGGGTTCTGCAAGCAACTCACGACGCGCGAGCGACAGAGCGGACGGTTGTCCGCGTCCGGAGTCTATCGTCTTCCAACGGAAGCCGAGTGGGAATACGCGTGTCGAGCCGAAACCACGTCGGCAACGGCTTTCGGGAATCAACTGAGTTGGCGACAAGCGGCGTTCAAGGATGCACCGTTGGTCGGCGAAGTTGGAATTCGAGTGAACTACGATCGCCCGATGGAAGTGGGGCATTTTCCGCCTAATAAATGGGGTTTGCGCGACCTTCACGGCAACGTTTGGGAATGGTGCGCCGATGTGTACCGAGCGGATCGAACAGGAGGAGCGGATCCTCTTGAAGAACAAGGCGTTCGAGAGCAGGGCCGGGTGGTGCGTGGCGGGAGTTGGGTCGACGGGGCATCCGTCGTGCGCTCCGCAAGCCGAGGCAAAAGCGTTGTCGGATACGCCTACTACGATCTTTATGGGTTTCGATGTGTGGGGGTGAACATCGAACCTGGTCACTAAGAATGCGAAGCCTTCGGCGCGAGAAAACGAAGGTGCGACTTTGACGAGCCTTCCGACATTGATCCTGCCGCCGTTCTCGTTCTTGAAGAGTACGGACATGCGAAAAGCATGTGGTCGCGATGTACTCCGGGGGCACGGCAAATTTTTCCCACGTCGCCGGTCGCCGTGAACCGATTTCGCCAACGCGGCGCTTCGGAAAGCAGTTTGTTTCGCGATTGATTCGGTCCCGACTTTCTCCCGGAGTCTGTTGTCGTCCGTGCTTTCGACTTTGCTTTCGGACTCTCCCCATGCACATCCGCTGCCCCGCCTGTCAGTAGACCGTCCCGCGTGCCGACATCAATCTCGGCACGCGGCTGGCCAAGTGCGATCCGTGCGGCTAGGTCTTCTCGCTCGCCGATCAGGCGGGGCTTGGCAGGGGGGCGGCGTATTCGACCTGCGGGGCACGATTCACCAAGAGGGGTTCTCGCCACTGGTGATCTGGGGTTCCACGTGAAATCACTTCGTTCATCGTCGGGGCCTTTCTTCGAGGGGACGTTGCCATCAGGCCACTGGCGGCTCTTGTTCGGAATTCGGAAAACCCGTGAATGTCTTTTCTTCGCTGTCGTGCGGTTCAGAGCGGTCAAGGGGCCACAATTTTCGCCCCCCCCCCGTCACCCCACGTCCCAGACCTGTTCGACGACGGTCTCCACGTCGCTTGGCTCGGCGATGAACGGTTCGACCACCATCAGCGCGCGGTACAACAGGCGGGCGGCTTTCGTCTCGTCACCTCCACACGCTTCGATAAACGCGGCCTTGTTGTGCTCCAGCCACCCGGCACGATGCCCGTACAAGCCCCACAACAGCCCCCGGAGAACGTCACCCGAATGTCGAACGCGGGGCCGCTCCGTCGGTTGCCACGTCGCCCCATCGGTTTGAGCACGTCGCCACGCCAACAGAGCACCCAGCGGATAGTGGCCCCTGCCGTTCTTCTCGCCCTTCACGGGTGCGCCACGGCTCGCCCAGGAGAAGACGGTTTTGTCGGACACACGGAAGACCCCAGCGGCTTAGCCAGCGGTCGGCAGGGCCAAGCAAATCTCCGGGGGCCGGGGAATTGCCCACTGGCCGCGAGAAGCGCCACCGACACGGGGTGCAGCCCGGTCGCCTCGGCGACTTCTTCGGCGGTCCCCAGTCGTTTCGATGCTTTTTTCCTGATGACTCTTCCAAACCCCGGTTTTGATTCGTTTCGGTACAAAAGTTGTGCAATGTCACCACCGCGCGCCGGGTACGCCCCCCTCGGGAAGGACCCGTGAACGTCTGCCGATGGGTGGTCGATGCTCATGGGTCGCGAAACTCTTGGTACTGTTGAAACTCTTGGTACTGTTGAAACTCTTGGGACCCTTGACTCTTCCACAGAACTAAATGTTAAAATGGGTGGTATAGGTAGGTACTCTTACACGGTGTGTTCGATGTATTGATCGTCGATGGGTCCCAAGGGTTTAACAGTCCCAAGAATCCCAAGAGTTTCATCAGTACCAACAGTCCCGTTTTCGGTGGCGTTGCTCTTGGGTACGAGTCGAATGAACCATTTGCCGTCATCCGGAAACGGCTTGACATCCATAGCCTTTCGGGCATCGAAGATCATGTTGCGTGCGAAGCCGAGAGCCTTGGCCTCGTCCATCACCAGTTTGCTTTCATGCGCCTCCCCGCCCGCCAGACGCGTTGACAGCCAGTCGCAGGCGGCGTGCAGTTTGCTGCTTTCCTTCTTCTTGTGGACGGGGGCCAGCGCACGGTCGGCCGTCACGCTCGATTCTTCTGTCCATTCGATCCCACGTTCGTTGATGTGGAACACAAGCCCACGTTGGGTCGGGGCCAGGTTGTTCTTGACCTGAAGCAGCAGACGGCGGCTCGACGTTCCTGTTTCCGCTGCCGGGTCGTCGGGGTCGGTGGTCACCAACCACGCCGACCGGGACAGCCCGACGAACGCGATTGAACCAAGCGACCGAGTGATTGCCGGACCCTGTCCACCCTTCGAGAGGTGACTGATAGCGATCACGCAGATGTTGAATTCAGCGGCCAGCGCAACAAGCGGACCGAGCACGCCACGGACTTCCGCGGATTTATGCGAGTCCGTCTTGCCCAGATAGCTGTCGATTGTGTCGAACACCATTGCGATGATAGGTCGCCCCGAATCGGCCCGAGAACTCAACAGCGACTTTATTTGCTGGATATCGCGGTCGAGTTGAGCAAGGCGGTCGATCTTCTGTTGCTTGCTGTCGTACTCGATAACCGCTTCGACGACATGGATTCGCGAGAGGTCCGCCCCGCATCGCACCAGCCGTGGTTTGATCGTGTCCCCCGGCCCATCCTCGGCTGCGAACAGCAGGACATCACCTTGGGGGAAACGCTCACCGTCGCCAAACGGAACTTCTCCTCCGACGGAGACGCGGGCGGCGAGCCAATGCGAAACGTAGGATTTACCTAGACCGGGATGTCCGGCAAGAAGGTTCAGCTTTCCACGGTAAAACCGCAACGGCCACAGTGGTTGAACGTCCTCGGTCTTCACGTCGGACATCGCTGTGACGTGCAGACCCTCTCCGGGAGTGTCGTTCGCCCCAGACTCACCTGTTCTGCTGCCAAGGCTTTTGTGAACACCGCTGTCTTCCCGGTTCCACTCTCTTCGGCGAATGTCATCGCCCCCTGCCAGTGACGAGTAGCAGTTAGCCATTGACACGGCCCCCTTCTCCAAAAAGTAGCGAGGTCAGTATTTCGCGGAATTCGAGATCGTTTGCGAGAGTGAAGACGAACCGTTCCCGCCAGTCCTTTGGAAGCTGTACCACAGGATCAACGCTTGACGGTGAAACCGCCATCAATCGCATCGCATCCGCCGAAGGACGGAACATCCAGGCCTTACGGGGCCACTCCCGGCAGAACGCTTGCAGTTCGTGCGCCGTCTCGGGCTCCGGAGGAGCGTCAGCGCGCTCGAATGCGGCGCGGCACGCCTCAACATACACGTCGGTAGGGCACGAGCTTCTCACGCATGCACCGCCTTCCGTCCAGACGCCACAACACGAGCCTCTTTGTCGAGGTTTTCGCCCGACCTGCTTCCGGAACGTGCGGTTGTCAACTCCAGTGGACGACGCTGGCAGAGCGAGCGCGCAATGAAGACAGGAGGTTCCGGCTCGCCCGTGTGGAATGGAAGTGGGCTGGCGTAACAGGTCCGCTCCAAGGGGTGACGTGTGACGGGAAGCGCCTGTCGAGTGGTCGTCGATTGCGCTGACGGTACCGTTAACGACGCGTCAGCTTCTGACACGGTTCCGAGACGTGTGTTCTCAATACTGGGCATCATGCCCTTTGCAGAAAGAGTCTGAGGAGATGGGTGGCAAATGACGAGACGCCGCACCGGTGTCTTGGCTGGCATCAAGCACGAATGCTGTCGAGGTACTTCTGGATCTGATCTCTTGTGTAGAGCACCTTCCCCCCCACGCGGCCGCTTCGTGGTGAGATTGTGGGAACCGCGTCCAAAGCCGGGTCGGGATGTGGCGTGATGATCCCGATTGATTGGGCGCGGATGCGATGGCTTCGCGTTTGCGGGGCGGTAGCCTCCGAGTGTGGCCGATCCGTGGTCCGGGAGTTCCCGCCCGTCCCAGAGGACGATTCGTAAGCGCGGCCTTGGTGAAGTCTCGATTTGTGCGCATTGCCAGAATTAGGGTGGCGGGTTGTCAGAAAATGGTGTCAGTCCGGCTCGCGCTCTTTAAGCAAGGGCTTCTCGCAACCCCCGACGACACCTCCTGGGAGTCGTGAAATAACGACAGCATTGCGATCACCGGATCGTCGAAGTGTCCGCTCACAAAGACGCTGTGTTGAGCCACGTTCACAGGAGTGGTCCCCCTGAGTCCGTGTCCACCGAACCTCGGCTTTCGCGACAGGACGAGAGCGATCTCCTCCACGGAGAACTGGTCCGAATGCGGCGTACGCAGGTCGATCCTGCCGGTGCCGGTCATGATGAAGTGTTCAGTTTTCGGCATTTCCCCAACCTTCCCGGATTTTCGTGAACCGACATCACTGCCGACCCGTTGAGTTTTTTTAGTCACTCACTACGCTCACACACACGTGAACCACACAAACATCGGAGAAATCAAATGCGTGAAGAGAAGACCCCCACCGACCTCCGCAAGATCGCCGACACGGCGAAGCGGATCTATCTCCAACTCGAAGAAGCCGCGCTCAACATGGAAAAGGCTTCCATGCCGACCGTGCTCGTCCACATCTCGTACATCGACAATACGATCGGGCGTTGTCTTTACACGGCAGAACGCATCAACGTGGAGACGAAAGAGCAGATCGACGCCAAGGCGTCAGGAATCCGCTCAAGCGCCTTTACCCAGAAGCAGAAGGCTGTTCGGCAGCGCGTGGAGAAAACTCCCGTCGACACTGCAAAAAAGCGATCAAGTCCTCGCCGATGACGATGTACCCACGTCCTGTCCGCGTCACCGGCAGACCGTCCTTGACCCACCCAGAGAAGCAATCCCTGCCCACGCCGAGGGACTTCTTTAACTCACCCGACGAGTACACCGCGTTGGCTTGAATCACGTCAGTCCTTTCGGTTGGTGAGTGATGGCAGAAATTTACAAACGGATTCCCGAGTCGTCAATCCCCCAAAACAGGAGTTTTCAAAATGTCGAAACAGTCCGATGATCCAGGCCCCATTCCGAACAATCGGGTGCGTGTCACCCGAGACATCGCAGAGCGATTGATCGCCGCGATTGCCGACCTGAATGAGTCCGCCTCGAAGCTCTCGAAGGAACTCGCCTTCCTCCAGGAACACCCCGTCTCCATCCAAGGCCACCTCGGGGCCATCCGGGATGCGAACTCCGTGCGGGTGTACATGAGCCGCCTGAACTCCATGATCTCCGAGAACAAGCGCCAGATCGAAAGAAAGAAATGATCTCCGTCAGTGTCGTGGACTACGGCCGGAAGAAGCTGATGCTCCGGTGGAAAGACCCCATCACTGGACAGGTGAAGTCCAAGACCGCCACCACGGCGAACCGGAAGCTCGCCCTGCGTGAAGCACAGGCCCTCGAAGCAGAACTGGCGTCCACGCCTCCTGAAGCCATGACGTGGGATCAGTTCGCCGAGATCTACGCGGTGGAACACCTTGGTGGTCTCGCGAAGGGAACTCGGGTCCGATACTGCACCACCCTGGAGTTCCTCGGCAAGACGTGTGGCATCCGCAAACCACAGGACATCACGACAACCACGCTCGACCTGTATGTGTCGAAGATGCGAGAGAAGGGCTCTCGCGAATCCACGATATCGAGCCACCTCAGTCCGATCCGATCCATCCTGCATTGGGCGAACGACCGCGGAATCATCCGTGTGGTCCCGAAGATCCCGAGGTTGAAGCGATCGCGGTCCACGTCAGCACAAGCCCCACACAAAGGGCGACCGATCACCGATGTGGAGTTCGAGAAGATTCTCGCCCACATCCCCAGCGTGTTCGACGGAGACGCCACGGGCCTTGTAGGGCTTTGCCGTGGCCTCTACGTTGGTGGCTTGAGGCTGGGTGAGGCGATTGGCCTGTCTTGGGATAACCACGCTTCCCTGAGTGTCTGCCGCAATCCTGACGGGATGCTGTACCTCCGGATTCCACACGGTGTGGACAAGCGGGGGACCGAACAGATTCTCCCCATCACACCGGACTTTCAGGACATGCTCGAAGCGATCGAGCCGAAGATGGGTCTCGTGTTCCCGATTCGCAAGCGGAAGCCCGGCAACGGTGTGGGCTTCTTCAGTGACCGCTTCGTGTCGAGCATCCACTTCCTGTCGCGGAAGATCTGCGCTGCCGGAGAGGCTGCGGATGTGGTTGTCTCCCACAGCCCGGTAAAGTACGCTTCCGCCCACGACTTCCGGAGATCATTCGGAGAGCGTTGGGCGTGGACTCCCGAAATCACCCCACAGATTCTCATGAAACTCATGCGGCACGAGACGATCGAGACGACGATGAGGTATTACGCTCTGGGAAACGCCGAGACGATTGCGAAGTCCGTGAGGGATGTCGTGGGTAACAAAGCCGGTAACTCGAAGTCTTCGGAAACTCCGGATAGTTGCCACAAACCCTTTGACGGTATAGGTTAAAGCGAACGCACCCGTAGCTCAATTGGATAGAGCAACGGACTTCGGCTCCGTAGGTTGGGGGTTCGACTCCCTCCGGGTGCATTGTTTCTCGGCGTTTCAAAGTACGCCGTACTCCGACGGATTCCGTTTCTCGGGCGGCCGCACGCGGGCGGGAGAGTTTCGCGACGCATGCCGAAGTCCCTCGACGAATACGCCGCTTGGCTCGACGAGCGGGCGTTGCTGTGGCCCAAGCTTCCCGCCCCCAAGCCGGTCGTCGCCACGCCCTACCTCAAGCCGCTCGAGGACATTCGCGGCGTCGTTTTCGGCCTCTACGGCACGCTGCTGTCCATCGCCGACGGCCAGGTGCTTCACCTCCACCACCAGGCCATCCGCAACCAGGTCGCCCTCGAGAAAACCATCGAGGAGTTCAAGATGTGGGGGAGCATGACCCGCAAACCGGGTCAGCCTTGGGAGACGCTGCTCCCGATCTACAAGGGGTTCGTCGACGAAGCGGCCCTTACCGGTTCGGCTCCCAAGGGGGAGCAGCCCGAAATCGACTCCGCCGACATCTGGCGTAAAATCGTCGAACGACTTTGCAAAAAAGAGTACGCTTGGGACCGCGATTTCTACGGTGACGAGTGCGAGTACGCCGAGAAAATCGCCTACTTTTTCCACGCATCCCTGCAAGCGGTCGCCCCCGTCCCCGACGCCGCCGCCACGTTGGAAGCCTTGGCGGCGACCGGCATGCCCTTGGGCCTCGTCTCCAATGGCCAATGCTTTTCCGAGACACAGTTGATTCGAGGCTTGCGTAGCCAAGGATTCGTGGGAACCTTGCACGACCTGCTCCCGCGCGGTGCGGCTTCGCTCTCCTGGAAAGCGGGTGCCCGGCAACCGGCTCCCTCGCTGTTCCGCCCGATTTTGGACGCTTGGCGACGCCTCGACATCGCCCCCAAACAGATTCTTTACGTTTCGTCCCGCTTGAACGACGAACTGGCTGTGGCGCGCAAACTCGGCCTGCGCACCGCACTGGCCTGTGTCGATGCCGGCGGACTGCAAGCCACCAAGGACGACGTACGCTCCCCCGACCTGCGCCCCGACCGCATCTTGACGGCGCTGCCCCAAGTCCGTCAAATGGTGCTCGGCGGCTGATCGGCTGTGGATCGCAAGTCGTTTTCAGAAAACGACTTGTCGTTGATCCAAGGATGTTGTTCCGTCCGATTCCCGTCTCCCCCTTCCCCCGCTCCTTCTCCCGTTTTCCCAGACCGAGGCCACGTTCGACGGGCAGCCCGTCCCGATCGCGGTTTTTCGGTGAACGATCCGACGGCCTCCCCACGGTTTCGCGACATGCCTCCCCCGCTCCTGTACGACCTCGAAAAGCTCGATTTCACCCGACCGGTGTTCGATATCGATGCGATTCGGCGGATCAATCCCCAGCGCAACGAGTTCGAGCAGCTCTCCGCCGTCATCCATGTCGACACCGAAGCCCATGGCATCGTGGCGTACAAGGACATCACCCACGAGGAGTTCTGGATTCCCGGCCATATGCCCGGTTTCCCCCTCATGCCAGGGGTTATGATGTGCGAAATCGCCGCGCAAGCAGCCTCGTTTTACGCGCAGAAGTACAAGCTGTTGGGGGGGGATTTCATCGGTTTCGGCGGCATGAAAGAGGTGAGTTTCCGCGGTCCCGTGTTTCCGGGATGTCGGTTCGTGATCCTGGCCAAGCTCCATTCGATCCGACCGCAGCGACTGGCCACCTTCGATTTTCAAGGTCTGGTGGAAGACCGCATGGTGATCTCCGGCACGCTCACCGGCGTCCCGCTCCACCGCGACCGCCCCCCGAAAACGTAGTGCTCACTTTCGCACCGCCGACTGCCACGGCTGGCTGGTCCGGCAGTGCGAGTGGGGTGACGACATTCGCCCGCACTCCGCCCTTATCCGCGACGGCACTCGATCCCTCGTGTCCTTCTTTCCCTCCGCCCCAGCATGCCCCGCCGACCTACGATCTCCCTGGGCCGCTGGTTTCGGATGATCGACACTCTTCCCCCGCCACCCTTCAGCGAACTCGCGGTGTTCCCGGCTTCGCTCCCGCTGGAATTGGAAGTGGGTTCGGGTCGCGGCTTGTTCCTGCAAAACGCGGGGACGGCCTGTCCCGACAGGAATTTTCTTGGCGTCGAGTGCGACCTCAAGGAAGCCAAGCGCGCCGCCGCGCGCTTGGCCAAACGGCAACTGACCAACACCTGCGTGTTGGGCGGGGACGTGAAAATCCTGATGGCCCGCTATTTTCCCGTGGGGACGTTGCACGGTGTGCACGTCTACTTCCCCGATCCGTGGTGGAAAAAGCGGCACTTCAAGCGGCGCATGTTCTCGCCGCCGTTCGTCAACGAAGCCGCGCGGCTCCTGCGACCGGGGGGACTGCTGCACCTGTGGACCGATGTCGCCGCGTACTTCGAGATGGCCGTCGACTTGGTGCGGGCGCAACCGGAGTTCGAGCCACTTCCTTCTCCCGAGGAGCGGCAGCCCGGTCACGACATGGATTACCACACCAGCTTTGAGCGGAAAAAACGCAAACTGGGGCTCCCGATTTATCGCGCTTGCTGGAGCCGTTCCGACGCCCCGCCGCCGGAATCCCGGTCGGACGAACTGCTCGCCCACGTCAGCAGAGTCGCCATTGCCGGCACCGCCGCTGCTCAACCGTCCGACGCGGACGGTCCCGACGATGACCAGATCGAAGAACCCGATGACGACTTTGAAGACGAATAGTCTGTCAAGGAGTTCTCCGCAAGTCATTTTTGGGTAATGGTTTACGGAGATTCTGTTCGTCTTGGTTCTACTCGCGCCCGTAATCCGTCCGCGTACTTGCCCCCGATCGCACGATTGCCCCCAACAGCCGGCGGCGTACCGTCGTAGTAATTGCGGGTCGCGAGGCCTTGGCCCGTGTGATGGCTGACAACGTAAGCTCTCCGCTTCTCGCAGACGTGCCATCCCACTTTGTGCCGGAACCGGTGACTCCCGGAAGCGATTTCAGCCGTGCGACGCCAATTGGACGAACAGCTCGAGTCCGGTTCGCCGTTGGACAGCGCCGGCGATGCCAGCTTGGTGGACATGGTCCGTCGAGGGGATCGCGATGCGTTCGGCCTGTTGGTCCAGCGGTATGAAGGCCGCTTGCTCGGGGTGCTGTTGCGGTTCGTGCCTGACTATGAACTGGCTCGCGATTTGGCCCAGGAGGCTTTCTTGCGGGCTTACGAGAAGTTGGAGCAATTTGACCCGTCGCGCCGGTTCGGTCCTTGGTTGTTTCGGATCGGCGTGAACTTGGCGCTCGATTTCAACCGGCGGAAGAAGCGTCGCGGCTGGGCCTCGTTGTTTTCCGACGCGGGGGGGGATCGTGATCCCGACCCGGAAACGGCGGATCCCCGTCGCGAACGGGATTTGAGCCAGGAAGTTCGCCGGGTGCTGGAGTTGCTGCCGGAAGTGGATCGTTCGGTGCTGATCCTGCGTGACTTCGAGAACTTTTCGACGTCCGAGATCGCCGCCGTGTTGAATCGCAAGGAGGCGACCGTCCGCTGGAAATTGGCGGAGGCCCGCAATCGGTTTGCGAAGATTTGGAAGAAGAGAAACGGCGAAGGCTCGCGTCTTGCGGGCGATGCCAGCGAAGGCGACGAAGCGGGGGGCGAGTTGCGGGAAGACGGTCGCACGGTGGCGGACGATCCCGAGGCGGATTGAGTGGTGTTTGGGGATTGGCCTGTGTCGATTTGGGCTGGTGGCGACTCGTTTGACAGCGACTTGGGTTTGCGGTGACTTGGGTTTGCGGTGACTTGGGTTGGTGAAAAAGAGTGGTTCGACAGGTTGGGTGGGGCGGATTTGACCGGCGCGGGTTTTCGGACCGGCTTCGGTCGGGGGTGAGCGGGACGATGTGGTCGATGCGTGGTTGCCGACGGTATCGGTCGTTGCTCGCGTTGCACGCGGGTTCGGACTTGGAAGCGAAGGACCGCGAGTTGGTGGAACGGCATGCTCGCGTGTGCCCGGACTGCCGCGATCACTGGTCCGTGCTGCGCGACACCAGAGCGATCCTCGAACAGGCCGCCGAGCGGAAGTCACCGTTCCCCGTGCGGGAATCTCTGTGGCGAGAGGTGTGCGAGCGATTGCCCCCGCGTCGGCGGAACGCCCCCTCGGTGTTTCGCGCGGCCCCCGACGGTTCGTTTGGCTGGCGCGACCCGAAAAACTGGGCCTTGATGACGGTCTCCGC
>JBIKMW010000051.1:0-42466 GCA_044359065.1 Planctomycetales bacterium
TCACGAGCGAGCGGGCCGCGGTCGCCGCCATCAAGGCGCGTCCCGGTACGACCCCCGTGCGCGCGGGGGACGTGATCGTGCTCATCGGACGCGGTCCGCTGGGATGCGGCATGGAGGAGATTTACCAGGTCACCAGCGCACTGAAGTTCCTCAAGTGGGGGAAAGAAGTGGCGGTCATCACCGACGCCCGTTTTTCGGGCGTGTCGACCGGCGCATGCATCGGCCACGTGGGGCCGGAGGCGCTGGCCGGGGGACCGGTCTCGAAGCTGCGGGACGGTGACCTGATCGAGATCGTGATCGACCGTACGACGCTGGAAGGGTCGATCAATTTCGTGGGGACTCCCGACAAACGGTGCCTCGGAGATGCCGCCGTCGCGGAACTGGCTGGTCGCACACCTCACCCCGATCTCGCACCGGACCCCGATCTTCCTGACGACACCCGTCTGTGGGCGCTGTTGCAGCAAGCCAGCGGCGGCACCTGGGGAGGCTGCGTGTACGATGTCGACAAGATCGCCGAGTTGCTGACGGGCCGACGGTGATAGGCCGAAGGTGACAGACGGGAGTTCGACGGGGTTCAAACCCACCGGCAGACGAGGATGTCGTGAGCGTCGAGGAATAAGCCGTTTCGGAAGGTTGTCGACAGGGACTCGCTCACCACAAACGGCACGAAAGGACACACAAAGGGCACGAAGGGGCCGGATCGATCACGGGCACGAACCTGAGCGCACCTCTTCTTCCGACTTGGCATTCTTTGCAACGATGGGCTCCCGCGGTATGCACACGCGATGGATCCCGAAGACGCCCGTTGTGCCTTCGCTTCGTGCCCTTTGTGGTGAATCGAGTCCCCGCAGGTGACGAACGTCTCGTGTTGGGCCGAGTGCGGTATAGCTTGACGGAGGAATTCCGATGCCACCGGTTTCGTTCCTCGACGAACATCTCGAACTTTCGCGTCGGTTCTTTCTGGGGGCTGGCGTTGCGGGGTTGGCCGGGCTGCAACTCGCGGGCCGGTCGGCGTTTGCTCAGCCCGACAAACCGCTCGCCCCGACCACTCCCGCAACGCCCCCCACGCCGGTCAAACCGAAGCGGGTCAAGCCCGACAAGGCCGGCATTCGACGCGAGCCGTACTTCACGCCGACGGAAGATTTCCGCGATGTCTCGCGCGGCACGCCGCTCCCGCACTCCCTCCCCGAAGATCGCCAACGTGAAGTCGGCCTCACGCGCGAGACCTGGCGATTGGAGCTGCTGTCCGATCCCGAACATCCCGCGAAGTTGGGACGGGAATTCCGCCTCGCCGACGGCACGGCCTTCGACTTCGCCGCGCTGCTCAAGCTGGCCGAAACGCGAACCGTGCGGTTCGCCAAGGTGATGACGTGTCTCAACCTCGGTTGCCCGCTGGGAATGGGATTGTGGGAGGGTGTGCCGCTGCGCGATGTCGTGTGGCTGACCAAACCGCGCGAGAACGTGCGGAGGGTCTTCTTCCACGGGTATCACAACGATGACCCGAAACAACTGTTTCGAAGTTCGTTGCCGCTCAGTCGAGTCCTCGAGGACCCGACCGGTTTGCCCCCCGTCATCCTCTGTCACAAGCTCAATGGGCAATGGCTCGACGCGGAGCGTGGCGGGCCGGTGCGGATCGTGGTCCCGGAAGCCTACGGGTTCAAGTCGATCAAGTGGTTGACTCGCCTTACGCTGACGAACCTTGCGTACGCCAACGACACCTACGCCGATCAGAACAACGACATCGACAGCCCGATGAAGACTTTCGCGGCGACGATCGTGGTGCCGCGGGAAACCAAGGCGGGTGAACCCGTGTCCGTTTCGGGCTACGCCCAGGTCGGCGTCTCGGGGTTGAGCAAGGTCCAGGTGTGCGCGGTTCCGAAAGACGCTCCGCTGGCCGACGACGATCCGTACCTCACGAAGTTGCCGTGGACCGACGCCACGATACTTCCGGCTCCCGAAATGTGGAGCGGCCTGCCGGACGGGCGTGTGCCACCCGGAACGCATGGTTTTGGCGAGGACGGGCGACCCGGCCAATGGCCGATGCCGCTAACGAATGCCCATTGGGCGGCGATTTTCCCGGCACTGCCCGTTGGTGACTACACGTTCCGCAGCCGCACTGTCGACGCCTCCGGCCACGCGCAACCACTCCCCCGGCCGTTCCGCAAGTCGGGTCACGCGGCCATCGAGGCGGTCGATTTCCGTGTGGTGTGAGCGAGCGCGGCGTGACCCTGCGGCACAGCCACGCCGTCAGAAAACATCGTCGCATTGCGCTATCGCGCGGGGGCCGGTTGCGACCATCCACCGGATTGCAACTGCCGCAGTCGCCCCAAACGCTCCATCCGTCGTGCCACCAGCAAGTGCGACGCGGGCCCCGTCGTCACAGGGGCGGAGGCCGGCGCGGCGGTGCTTGGTTCCGGGGCATGTCGCTCGACTTGCCGGCGTGTCCCCCACAGCAGGACCAATCCGCACGCCGCGCCGCAGGCGGCACCGGCGGCGATCCATTCCCGCATGGTCCAGTTGATCGGCGTGTCGGCAACGGTCGGACCTTCCACGATTTTCGGGGCTTCATCGGCATGTCGCGCCGTCTCGCTGTCGCGCCGTGCGGTGACGGATCCGACTTTCGCCCGCGCTTCGCCCAGACTCCGTTCCGCGGCAGCCAATCGGGCTTGCGCGGCGTCGAAACCGCGGAGTCCCTCCTCGTCGGCCAACAGTTGCTCGGCGAGGTCTTGCTCGGTCGCCAGCTTTTCACGCCAATCCGCTTCGAGCGTCGCCAACAGCAGTTCGCTCGGGGACGACGAAGCCGACGAAACCGCGCTAGTGCCAGAAGAGTTGATCGCCGCGAGGTCCGCCAAACGCTGCTTGACCCGCGCGATACGCGGATGCTTGGGGCCGTAGAGTTCCGACAGACTCTCCAACTCCCGCGACAGTTCCCGCAGTTCGCTCAGTCGGTCCCGACCGTCGATCGTCTTGGTCAACGTCGCCCGGAGCGGTCCCTCGGGCAAGCGGGCCAGCACGGTTTCCACCGGACGTCCCGCCGTGATGTCTTCGCGGGCACCCGCAAACCGGTTCTCGGCTTCCAGACGAACCTTGCGGGCTTCCGCCGTTGCGGCCGACAGCAGTCGCGCGCGCTCGCGGGCGGTCTCTCGTCCCGCTTCCCCCGGCGTCATCGCCGCGATCTCGGCCCGAATCGTCGCCACCTCGCTTTCGGTGGCCGCGACTTTTGCCTGCCACTCCTCCAGTTCCTTGCGGAGCGGCGCGTTCCGTTCGTCCATGCGCCGCTCGTGCAACCGCAGAAACGCCTCGAGACAGGTGTCCCCTGCGACCTTGAGCACCCCTCGCGTCGCGTCGACTCGCGCCGAGCGATGCTCGATCACATAGTCGTCCTGACCCGCCTGACGCTCGATGCGAACGGTCAAGGTGCGTCGTAGGTGATCGATTTCGGATTCAAACGGCCCTTCCGGCTCGATGGCCGCGGGAAGCGACTTCAGGCGATCCACGACCGCCGCCAACCAATCCACGGTCGGCTCAACCGTCGACCGTTCGAGCGTTTCTTGCATCGGTAGGCTCGCCGGGTCCGCGCCGCGGGTCGTTTCGTACGGAACCGAAACCCGCACGGTCCCCTGAAACCGGACCGGAAACTCCTCGGCGATCTTCCAGCCACTGGCGACTCCCGCCGCCACACAGGCCACCAACACCGCCGCGCGTGCCATCCAACTCGTCATGAACCCGATTCCCCTGGGCAAGGCCCGACCTGGGACAATCACTTTCGCAACAGCCCGCCCACGGCGTTCTTGAGGCGGGCACCCGCCGACGGCGCGACATACACGACATCCCCCGGGCGGAGGAATTCCGTCGGCGGACGCGCGGACTCGGCCGACTCCAGCGTCCACGAGAACTGGCTGGCCCGTCCCGTTTCGCTGGTCGGTCGATACAGCGTCACGCCCACCGGCCATGCGTTCGTGCGGATGCCCCCCGCTTGTTCCACGACATCCCACACGCTCAAACGACGATCGCCGGGGACTTGAACCGGCCCGGACCGCGTGACGTGGCCCATCACGCGGACGGGGAGCGCGGTCTCGGTGATGTGCAGGATGTCGCCGTCCTCCAGGTTCAGTTTTTTGAGCGCCGCAACATCCTCGTCCCGATCCAGGTGGAACCACTCGACACGCGGTGTGGCGACCGCGTCCCGACCGTTCCCGCCCCGATCGGCCAGTGACGAATCGGTCGGCGGCGAATCGGTCAAGGCCTGGTTCGCGATGTCGGGCGGCGACTCGGTGTTCGGCGGCGGTGCGGATTCCACCGGCTTGGCGTCGGCAACGGCTGTCGGCGAGGCCGTAGTCGTGATGGCCGGCACTGCGGACGCGGGGGTCTGAACAGGCGCGGAAGGTTGAACAGGCGCGGCCGGGGCTGCGTCGGCAGGCGATTGGCCCCGAATCACGGCCCGCTCGGCCACGTCGCCCGTCCCTGTTCCGTCAGGTGCCGACTTTGGGGCGTTCGTCGCCGACATGTTGCGTGTGACACTGATCTGTTTTCCCGCGTTTGCGCGTCCTCCGCCGCATTGAGCGATCGCGGAGAACACGGACGCGTCCGACCGCAGCATGCGGACGGTTCCCGGCATCACCACCGCCCCGGTGACCGTCACCGCCACCACCGCTTGCTCGGTATCGCGTACGACCACCGTGGGGTTTTTGAGCAGTTCGCGATTCCGATACTCACTCGAGATCCGTCGCTCGATCGCGGCGCAGGTCCGTTCCGTGAGCGGGACGGTGCCGATCAGAGGCAAGTCCACCTGCAGGCGGTCGTCCACCCGGCACGGGAATGTGTGGGGCCGACCGGGTTCGTACAGGTCGTGGACCGTGATTTCCAGAAGGTCCCCCGGCCCGATCTCCGGCCCGTTGCCACTGGATTCCGAGGCCTCCCGCTTCAGCAACGCGAGATCGATGCCGGGGCGGTCCGCTTCGGACGGATGAAACGCCGCGAACAGGGACATGCCGGGATTCGTGACCGCCGAGGTGGTCGTGCGCTGGAGAACGTTGCAGCCCGTCGCCGCGACGACGCACCCGAACGCCAGAACGACCGCGCGACACGCCCGATGTCGGTGCGGTTCGCGGCGCTCCACACGCCGATCGGGGCGGTGCGACAGCATGGGCGATGGCCAAGGGGGGAAAGGGTGGAACAGTCGGGGGTGTTTGAGGGCCACGCGCGGAGAAGGCGCGGTGGCCGAAGTCGTCCGTGATTCGGACGCCAAATAAGCAGGCGGGAGTTTGGTGAGATCGCGGGAGGGAGTCTCCCGACGAGAGGCGGCGGAATACCTGTTCCCGTCGCGGCGGTCAAGTGGAATCGCGTGCCGATCAGGGCCTCTGCGGGGTTCCGTCTGGAGAATCCAAAGGCGTCCGACAGTGGCGCATCGCAGTCCGTAAACCACTGTTGAATAACGCCTTACGGCTCGTGGACTACCACAACCGCGACCCCACCAACCTCGTCGACCCCAACCTGCCAGGAACAAAGCCAAGGCCCTTTACCGCCAGAGGACAATGGCGACACGGTTGCGTTTCCGGGGTGCAGGCCACATAACGCCAAGTGGCGGGCGTGGTCGTTGGCGGGACATCCGCCCATGCCCCAGGTCCGCGAGGACGCGTCATCCACCTTCATGCCGCGCCCTGCTCCCTGATACCTCAGTTCTGATTCGCGAAGATCAAGGTCCCTCCATGCGCGTTGTCACCCTTGGCGAAGTGATGCTCCGGCTCTGTCCGGAGGAGTTCCTGCGGATCAATCAAGCGATCCCCGGTCGCCTGGAAGCCACGTTCGGCGGGGGAGAGGTCAACGTGGCCGTGTCGATAGTCCGTCAGGGAGGGACGGCGGCGTTTGCGACGCTGTTGCCGGACAATCCGATCACGGACGCCTTCGAGCGCGAGTTGCGGAAATGGGGCGTGGACGCGAGCCTCGTGCGGCGGACCAAAACCGGCCGGTTCGGCATCTACTTCGTCGAGGCCGGAGCCAACCAGCGGGGGAGCACCGTCACCTACGACCGGGACGGCAGCGCGATCGCCTTGGGGGGCGTGGCCGATTTCGACTGGGACGGGGTGTTCGCCGGAGCGACGTGGTTCCACATCACGGGGATCACCCCCGCCTTGGGGAAGTCTGCCGCCGAAGTGGCGCTGGCGTCAGTGCGCGAGGCGCGGGCCCGGAAGATTCCGGTGTCGGTCGACCTGAATTTCCGCAAAAAGCTGTGGCGGTGGGAATCGGGCACCAAGCCGGAAGCGCTCGCGAAACGGGTGATGACCGAATTGGTCGGCTCGGTCGACGTGGTGATCGCCAACGAAGAGGACGCCGAGTTGACGCTGGGGATTCACGCGGCCGGCACGAACGTCGAGGCGGGACACCTCGATTTGTCGGGGTACGAGTCGGTCGCGCGGGAGATCGCACGGCGGTTCCCGAACGTGTCGAAGGTGGCGATCACGCTGCGCGAAAGTTTTTCGGCAAGTCACAACAACTGGGGGGCGATGCTGTTCGACCGCGCGGCGGATGTCGCGTTGTTCGCCCCGACGGACGGGTCGGGAACGTATCGCCCCTACGAAATCCGCAACATCGTGGACCGGGTGGGGGCGGGGGACTCGTTCGCGGCGGGATTGGTCTTCGCGCTGCAAACACCCGAGTTGTCGAAGCCGGAAACGGCGCTGCCGTACGCGGTGGCCGCGAGTTGCCTGAAGCACAGCCTGAAGGGGGACTTCAACGACGTTTCGCGCAGCGAAATCGAGGCGCTGATGCGGGGGGGAGGCTCGGGACGAGTGCAGCGGTGAACGGGGAGCGTTGAGCTGGCGGAACGAGGGAAGTCTCTCTCGTCCGCGCTTCGGGCACTTTCTCCTGCGCAGTCGAGTTGTCGCGGAAATTCCCGGTCGACGTCGAGCAGGTCAAGTGCGGGTGAGAAGGACGCGACGGAAGCGTCTGGTAGCGAACGCGGGGCAGAATGTTCCCGCCAACAGGAATCCCACAAACCATCCCACACCCCTCTGTGACAGTCGCTAAAACTGGCACACCGGTGGTTTGTCAACGGGCTCGAACGGGTTTTCGGACAGTCTCCAACTTGGCGAATTCCATGGCGCTGTTTCAGTTCGGACAAGGGTGGCGACCGCTGCACGATCTCGAACGCGAGGTCGAACGGATGTTGACCGGCATGCGGTTGGGCTTGCCCACGCTGCGGGTCGACCGTCCCTATCCGCCGTTGAACCTCATCGAGTGCGAGTCGGAGTACCTGCTGCTGGCGAAGGTGCCGGGCATGGCACCCACGGCACTCGACCTCACGCTGGGGGACGGGGTGCTGACACTGCGCGGCACGCGCGGCCGTCCCGAAGGGGTGCCCGACGAGGCGTTTCGTCGCCACGAACGGTTCTGGGGCACGTGGGAACGCTCCGTCGCGATCCCCGACCGCGTGGACGCCGACCGGATCACGGCGGCGGTGACGGACGGACTGCTGCGGGTCCGGCTACCCAAGGTGCCGGAATCGAAGCCACGAACGATCATCGTCGCGGGGAACGAAGGGGAGGCGTAAGGGGGCGGAGTCGGGGATGGCACCGGGCGGAAAGTGATGCTTTCCGCGATGACGGAGCGGGCGACACCTGGCGTCAGGCACAGCCTGACCTACTCTTTGGAAGGCCCCTCGGACGGAACACCCTTCATCACTCCGGTTCCGGCAGGATGTGAGGGCCGTCGGTCTTATAGGCACCGAAGCCCCCCTGCTTCTTGCACGGGTTGTGGTGCCAGCCGAGTTCCACCTTCGGAACCCGTCGGAACAACTTGTAGTCGAGGCCCCACGTCCCCTCGTTCGGGCAACGGGTCGTCGAGGCATGGCCGCGCAACGCGCCGCCCCCAACATAGTACCCGGTGTACTTCTGATTCACCGAGCATCGAGCGCGAGAGGAGACGGTGTTCGGCCAACCCGCCCGTTCCATCCGCTCCCACTCGTGGGGAGGAGGACACGGGGGATCCGCCGCCAGGGACGAAGCCACGGGAGCGGCCACCACAAGAGCCAACAACCCCAACACCGGCCACGAGAACAGACGCATCGCGATTGCCCCGAAAATGAAGTCGAGCCGGATCGACCTGTCACACCCCGGCGAGGGTCGGTCAACGCCGCCTGTCGTGAGATCGACCCGTCGGCGGGGCCGCTTGCAGGGAAACCGGCGTCCTGTTGCGACAGAAAGACACGGGGTGCGCGATTTGACGGTTGTTCGGGAAAGTCTTGGCTTGGCGAATACGACGGCCCAACAGGTTATCGGAATCGCACCGGCGACCGAGGCTGGAACTGTTCCGACTGGGCAATTTGCGCACGACTTTGATGGTGCTACGGGTTCTTCTGGGCTTGCCGGTTGTATCTCCCCGCTGTCGGGAACATGAGCGAGTGGGATCGGAACCCTCGGATTCGCATTTGACTTTCCGCCGATAGCAGTAGGGAGGTCTCAAAGGAGTGCGCGGGGGGTGTCTTCGCGCGGCTCGCCTGACGTCCATGGTGGGGCTCATCGGTGTCACGGAAACAGTACAAACTCGTTTGGCTTTTGGCGGGGGCGGGCCTGTGGTCCGGCGCTCCGATCCGGGCTCAAGAGTTCGAGGTACCCGGCGGCGGTGAAGGGGCGATTTCCGCCATCGCCGACGGGTCGGGGGTGTTCACTCCGGACGGCGGGCAGTCGATCCCGGTGGTGGATGATATTCCCGACGCGTGGGAAGCGAGCGAGCTCCAACAGAGCGACGTGCTGCCTCCCGTGCTGCGCGATCCGCGCCCCGAACAACAGGACCCGTTCTCCGAGTCGGACCGCTGGCTGCTGGAAGCGGTCCCGATGATCACACCGGAGCCGACCGCTCCGCTGGGGTACACTGGGCCGTCGAGCATCCTGCCGCGCGAAACGCAGCAGAGCAGCCACTTCGTCCCCATGGAGGACCGCTGGCGGTTGGGCTTCCCGTACTGGGACCGCTACGGCAAGGGCTTCCCGTCGATCGACGACTACCCGTACAGGGAAGGTCGCTGGTACAACCCGTACACGCAAAACGTGCTCAAAGGGGACTATCCCGTCTGGGGTCAGCACACGTTCTTCACCGCCACGGCGTCGATCGACTCGACGTTCGAGACGCGCAAGGTCCCGGTCGCCACGGCACCGGGTGAAGCGACGGCCGACCCGAACGGAGCCAACTTCTTCGGCGACCCCGACCAGTTCTTCAGCACGAACTACTTCCGCTTGCAGGCCGACATCACGCACGGCAACGCGGGCTTCAAGCCGGTCGACTGGCAGTTGCGCGTGGCTCCGGTCTTCAACCTGAACTACCTGAAGGCTCAGGAACTGGGGGTCGTCAGCCCGGACCTGACGAAGGGAACTTCGCGCACACGGAACTACGCCGCCCTCGAAGAGTTCTGGGGCGAAATGAAAATCGCCGACCTCAGCCCCGATTACGACTTCGTGTCGATCCGGGCGGGGAACCAGCCGTTCACCAGCGACTTCCGCGGCTTCATCTTCAGCGACACCAACCGCGGGGTGCGTCTGTTCGGGAACTACGAAGCCAACCGCGACCAATTCAACATCGCCTTCTTCGACCAGGTCGAGAAGGACACGAACAGCCAGCTCAACACGTTCGACGACCGGCAGCAGAACACGTTCATCGCGAACTTCTTCCGGCAGGACTTCATCTTCCCCGGTTACACGATCTCGCCGAGCTTCCACTACAACCGCGACCACGCCAGCACGCACTTCGACAAGAACGGCGTCCTCGCCCGCCCCGCCCCCATCGGCATCGCCAGGGAACACTACGTCGATTCGTACTACCTGGGCATCTCGGGCGACGGGCACATCAACCGCTTCAACATCTCGCATGCCTACCACTGGGTGTTCGGGCGCGACGAGAACAACCCCCTCGCCTCCCGTTCGCAGCGGATCAGCGCCCACATGGCGGCGTGCGAATTGTCCTACGACCGCGACTGGGCTCGTTTCCGCACCAGCGTGTTCTACGCCTCGGGGGACAAGGACATCTACGACGGGTCGGCCAACGGGTTCGACACGATCTTCGACAACCCCGCCTTCGCCGGGGGGGGCTTCAGCTACTGGCAACGGCAGCAAGTCGGCCTTCTGGGCACCTCGCTGGTTCAACGGAACAGCCTCGTCCCCAACCTGCGGACGAGCAAATTCCAGGGTCAGCAGAACTTCGTGAACCCCGGTCTGTTCCTGATCAACGGGGGGGTGGACGTTGACCTGACGCCCAAAACCCGCCTGATTCAGAATACCAGTTTCCTGTGGTTCGACGACACGAACGTTCTTGAGCAGTACACGTTCCAGCCGAACATCAACAGCGAGATCGGGACCGACGTGAGCTTGGGTGTCGAATACCGACCGCTGCTGTCGAACAACATCATCATTCTGGCGGGGACGTCGTTCCTGATCCCGGCAGCGGGACTCAAGGACATCTACAGCAACCCCGGCCAGGAGTTGGGGACCCTCAGCTCTCACTTCGTGAACTGCGTGTTCACGTACTGAGAGGCTTCGGGGTACGAAGGCACGCGGCATGTACGACGGACTTCCAGTCCGTCGTGGTGCGCAACGGACGGAAAGTACCTGTAGGTCAGGCTGTGCCTGACGAACGCGTGGATACGTGCTCAATGCGCGTGTCCGGCGCAGCTCGACCTACGCGGATTTCGCGTTTTTTGATGCGGCCAGCATCCCGTCGACCAGCGTGCGGATCTCGGCGAACGCTGCGTCGCGCGGACGCCCTTGCTCGGTGATCGAGCCGACCCCTTTGACGATCGCCGAGCCGACGATCACCCCGTCCGCCAGGCCCCGCAGTTCGTGCACTTGCTCGGGGCGGCTCACCCCGAACCCCACCGCCAACGGCAGTTTGGTGCGACCTCGCAAGTCCTTGAGCTGCGTCCGCAGCGCCTCGGGAAGCTCCCGACGCACGCCGGTCGTACCGGCCACCGAAATGCAGTACAGGAACCCGCGCGAGGTTTCGAGGATCGTGGCCGTCCGCGCCGCCGTCGTCGTGGGGGCGATGAGTTGCACGGGATCGAGACCGTGCGCGACGACCGCTTTCGCGAAGTCCGCCGCCTCGTCGGCCGGATAGTCGGGCACGATCAGTCCCGAGAAGCCCGCCGACTTCGCTTCGGACAGGAACTTGTCGGTCCCGATCCGGAAAATGATCGAATAGGCCACCATGCCGACCAACGGCGGCAAGTCGGTTCGTCGCGCGGAAAGCTCCCGCACGCATCGGAACACGTCGGCGACGTGCAAACCCCTGGACAGCGCCCGCTGGTACGACGCCTGGATCACCGGTCCGTCCGCGATGGGGTCGCTGTAGGGGAAGCCGATTTCGATCAGGTCGACCCCCGCGTCCGCCAACAGCTCGATCAACCGCGCCGTGGTGTCGACATCGGGGTCCCCCGCCGTGATGAACGGCATGAAGGCCATGCGGCCCGCGTCGCGCAGCCGCGCGAACGCGAGATCGATCTTGGAAGGGGTCGAATCGGACATGGTTGCGGACAACTCGGAAAAAGTTCGGTCACCACTCAGACCCAATCTGAAAGCCCGGTTGCGCCTGTTCAAAAGCTTTTTGGCGGTCGGGTTCGCAGCATGCGTCAGAGGGGATTCGGATAGGTTTTGAAGACACGAAGGGCGAATGGCGTTACACCAGAATAAGGATTTTGCCTTTCTTGGTGTCTTCGTGTCGTGGTGGTTGAAACAGGATATTGAAGGCGGGCTGGACCCGTGCTTACAGTTCCTTGCCGGTGACGCGGGCGACTTCGTAGACATCCTTGTCCCCTCGACCGGAGAGGCACATCACCACGATGTCGTCCGGCTTGCGGGAACCCGCCGTCTTCAGGATCTGCGCGAACGCGTGCGAGCACTCCAGCGCAGGTAGAATCCCTTCCGTACGGGACACCGTGAAGAACGCGTCAAGCGCTTCCTGGTCGCCGATCGGTGTGTAATGCACGCGACCGGTGTCCTTCCAGTAGCTGTGCTCCGGACCGACGCCCGGATAGTCCAGCCCCGCCGACACCGAATGCACATCCGACGTCTGGCCGTCCGCATCCTGCAGGACGTAGCTGTAGCTGCCGTGCAAAATCCCTTCGACGCCGTGACTGAGCGTGCTGGCATGGTCGCCGAGTTTCGAGCCGCGGCCACCCGGTTCGACCCCGGTGAGTTTCACGGAATGGTCGTCCACGAACGGGTAGAACATCCCCGCCGCGTTCGAACCACCACCGACGCAGGCGACGACTTCATCCGGCAATCGCCCCAGTTCCTCAAGGCATTGCCGCCGCGTTTCCCGACCGATCACCGACTGGAAGTCGCGCACGATTTTTGGGAACGGATGCGGGCCAACCACCGAGCCGAGGATGTAGTGCGTGTCGTTGACGCTCGCCATCCAGTCGCGCATGGCCTCGTTGATCGCGTCCCGCAACGTCCGTGAACCGCTGGTGACGGAACGCACCTCGGCCCCCATCGTCCGCATGATGAACACGTTCAGCTTCTGGCGGCGAATGTCCTCTTCCCCCATGTACACCACGCACGGCAAGCCGAAGCGGGCACAGGCCGTGGCTGTCGCGACGCCATGCTGACCCGCGCCGGTTTCGGCGATCACGCGGGTCTTCCCCATCCGCAACGTGAGCAGCGCCTGCCCGATCGTATTGTTGATCTTGTGCGCGCCGGTGTGATTGGTGTCCTCGCGCTTGATGTAAATCCGCGCGCCGCCGCACAGCTTCGTGAGCCGTTCCGCAAAGTACAGCGGGCTGGGACGACCGACGAACTTCGCCAGCAATTCGTCGAGTTCCGCATGAAACGCGGGATCGGCCTGGGCACGGGCGTACTCGTCGCCCAGCTGCTCGAGCGCATGCATCAGCGTCTCGGGGACGAACCGCCCTCCGAACCGCCCGAAGCGCCCCCGTTCGTCGGGAACGTTGGAAGAGGCCACTCCATATCCGGGTACGGTGGAACCCGTGTTCGAAGCCTGGTCGGTCAACACACTGCTCATGGACAATTCCGGCGGAAAGACAAAAGCCCGCTCCGTCGCGACCCGCGCCGAAGGGAATCTTCCAAGATACCCGCCCGGCCCCGCCATTGCGAACGGACACATTTGCGCGGGACGGGGCGTCACCGGCCCGCTCGCGTCACTCAGCGGGCGACGGATTCGCCGGTTCCGGTTGGACGGGGGGCGGCTCGTTCGGCTTGGTCTCCGTCGCGGGGATCGGGTCTTTCAAGGGCGCGGCTTCGATGGGAGATTTGTTGATCGGTTCCAACGACTCGCCGGTTCGCACCTCCAGCTTTCGGATCTCGATCCGCGTCGCGCCGCCACTCTTTTGCAGGGCGATGTGACCCTGAGTGTGATTTCGTTCGGGATCGACGTACCACGCGACGCGTTGGCCGTTCAGCCACGTTTCGACTTCGGCCCCGCGCACCCGCATTTCGAGCGTGAACCACCGATCGGGTTCAACGCTGAAGGGGACGGGAATCAGCATCCGCCAACCGGTCCCGGAAAACGTGCCGCCGATTGCGCCGGTGCTCCATCCAGCGACAAGGGGAGCTCCCGCTTGAATCTGCGCCTCGTAGCCCGGCAGTCCGAGAGGCCCCGGTTTCTGAAAGGGGGCTCGGACGACCATCCCGCTGTCGCCGCCTTCGTTAACGCGTGCTTCGATCCGCAGGTCGAGGTCGGTGTATTGGTCGGACTCGGAGAACAGATACGCGGGCCGATCCGCCCCCACAAGCACGCCATTTTCCACCCGCCAATCCCCCGGTTCGTCGGGATGTGTCTTCCAACCGGAAAGGTCGCGACCGTTGAAGAGCGGCGTCCAAGAGGTTTCTTGCCGCAGGGTGTCTGAGGGTGCCGAAGCAGTGGTCGGCTTCGCAGGCTCGGCGACCGCTGGCAGACGCACCAAAGCGGTGTTGTTTGCCAAGGCCTTCACTGTCACCGAAGCGGTCCGCTTTCCATCGCGAAGAAGCACGACATTCTGCGGTCCAGGATTAACAAGAAACTCGATTCGCTTCGCATCCACGTCGACGACACGACCATTCAGCAGGATTTCTGTCATCACACCATCCGACTCGACAATCAGCCTGCTACGTTGGATCGCATGGGTCGAAACCAATCGGGCAATTCCGTAGGTGGTGGCCAGCACGCACACAAGCACGACAATTCATTGCCGCTTCCAGGACAGGCGTTTGGTACTCCGGCGTGCCCGCACGAGGTCCCGCCCGAACATCGCCAGGGCCACCAAGCCCGCGCTCGCGGCGAGGAACGACAGGGCCTTTTGTAACAACCCTATCGGCTCACTTTGCCAACCCGGCACGGGCCGGAACTGAAGGAACAAGCCTGCGAGTAGGACAAGGATGACAGCGACACCGGCTGCAAACTCCATCCACGTTCGTGGGGACAGGTCGGCATCAGCGGCAACCAAAGGGGGAGGGGCCGGCGGAAAGTACCGGTCGGTCAGTTCCCGCAACTCCACCGGCAGCGGCGCCGCATGCGGCTGCCGCACATGCTCTTCGCAACGAGCCAGCAGAGCCGACACCTCGCGGGCGCTCGCAAAGCGATCCGTCGGAGACTTCTCCTGCAACCGGGCGACGATCGCGCACAGCCACTCGGGGACTTCCGGCGCGAGTTCGCGGATCGGCCGGGGGGTGTCCTCGCAGACGCGTTTCAGCACCGCCAGCGTGGAGGGCGCCCGGAACGGGGGACGACCGGTCAGCATCACGTACAAGAGGCTGCCGAGGCTGAACAGATCGGCCCGCTGATCGAGTGGCAATCCCTTGGCCTGCTCGGGAGCCATGAACAGCGGCGTTCCCGCGACCACGCCGCTTTGCGTGAGGGTGGCGTCGTCCGTCGCGCGGGCCAGGCCGAAGTCTGTCAGCCGGGCACGCCGGTCGGGAGCCGACTCCAGCAAAATGTTGGCCGGTTTCACGTCGCGGTGAATCAAACCCCCGGCGTGCGCGGCAGCCAGTCCCGAGGCGATTTGCCGCCCGATCCGCAGCGCGTCCGCGATTTCCAGCGGACCGTGGTCGTCGATGTACTGCTGCAAAGTCCAGCCGGGAATGAATTCCATGACGATATACGGGAGCGGCGTCTCTTCGACAGCGTGGATGGCCACGATGTGATCGTCCCGCACCGCCGCCGCCAATCGGGCTTCCCGCAAGAACCGCTTGCGCGGCGGAGAGGTGGCGGAGAGTTCCGGATGCAGCAGCTTGATCGCCACGATCCGCTCGAGCTTCTCGTCGAACGCCTTCAGAACGATGCCGAATCCGCCGGTCCCCAACACTTCGAGCACGTCGTAATGCGCCAAACGCCCCAGCGCGCCGGAACGGGTTGACGGTCCCAGGTAACGGGACAGGTCAACATCGCCCCGTTCCACGGCTGTCTCGGCTCCGCCAGCCAACTGTTTGAGCGCGGGCACCTTGAGAAACGTCGTCGCGCGGCTCGATACGAGCAGCAGTTCGTCAACCCCCGCGCGCAGCCGGGCGTCTCCGGCACACGCCTGGTCGAGATACGCTTGGCGGGCGCCGGGGTCGGAGATATCAAGAGCCGCAAGAAACAGTTCGCGTTCGGTCATGATTCGACTCGGTGCGGGCGCGGATGCGGACGAGATCAGCCGCGGATCGCCGACGGCTGCACCATTCCATGCGACGCAACCGCCAAAATCACGCCAAAGAATTTTCTCATTTTTCCGAGAACGCTCCGGCCGGGCCGTTTCAACGGGTCATTTCTCGGTGCAGCCAGGCCTTCGCGTACGACCACAATCGGTCCGCCGTCCGAGCGGAGACCCCCAGCACTTCCGCCGCTTCCGGTAGCGTCAGCCCCGCGAAGTACCGCAACTCGACCAACCGGGCGCCGTCCGGATCGTGTTCCGCCAATCGCACGAGCGCCTCGTCGAGCGCCACCAGATCTTCGCGCGGTTCGCAGGCCGCGACGAGCGACTCGTCCCATTCTCGGCGTTCCAGTTCGCCGCCATGTTTGACGCGCCCCTTGCGACGGGCTGCCTCGACGAGTATCCGCCGCATCGCCTCGGCGGCCGCACCGAAAAAGTGCCGACGCCCCTCCCATTCGGGCGAAGTGGCCTCTTCCCCCACCAATCGCAAGTACGCCTCGTGGACCAAAGCCGTGGCCTGCAACGTCTGGCCCGGTCGTTCGCGCCCCAACTCCCGTTCGGCCAGGCTCCGCAGTTCGTCGTACACCAACGGCAACAGTTCCGCCGCCGCTTGACGGTCACCCGCCTCCAATCGGTTGAGAATGCGGGTGACATTTTCCATGGACGATCGCGCCACCTCGGGAAATCCGGTTGATCCGACAAACGCGTGTCCTTGGCGACAAGGGGCGATAAAAGGCCTTGCTGCCGTCCCCATTCCGCTCTGTCGTATTCCAACCCCGAATGGAAGTCCACTGGACCCGCGTGATTCGTAAACGCAAATCGCATCAGAAATTGCGAAGTCGACCGTGGTTGGTGTTCGAGCCTTTCGCTTCGACGGCGATGACGGTCAACTCATCATTTCGATTGGGCTTGTGGCTCGATTGCAGGCCAGTATCCTGCCGAAATGGCAAAAAAACGTCCGGCGATATCCAAACCATCGATCGCTCGCGCCCGAGACAGTTCGCTCGCCGGCACAGGCGCCCTTTTGAACGAGCTTCGCGGTCTGATCGCCGAAGCCAGGCAGCGGGTTGCATCCACGGTCAATGCCGCGTTGGTTGTGCTGTACTGGGAAGTTGGGCATCGCATCCGTACCGAGGTGTTGAAGTCCTCGCGGGCATCGTACGGCGATGAGATTGTGCCGACACTGTCGGCACAATTGGTAATTGAATTCGGGGATGGCTTTTCTGCCAGGAACCTCTTCCGGATGATTCGGTTCTCCGAGGCATTTCCCGACCGACGAATCGTGTCGATTCTGTCGGCGGACTTGGGTTGGAGTCACTTCGTGGAGATACTTCCGCTGGGCGACCCACTCCAACGCGACTTCTATGCCGAGATGAGTCGCATCGAGCATTGGAGCGTCAGAACCCTGCGAGCCAAAATCCAGGGGATGCTTTTTGAACGAACGGCGTTGTCGAAGAAGCCCGCCAAACTTGCCGAACAAGAATTGGCCGCGCTGCGAGACGAAGACCGGCTCAGCCCGGACATGGTGTTCCGGGATCCGTACCTGCTCGATTTCCTGGGACTCAAGGAGACCTATTCCGAGAAGGACCTGGAAGCGGCGATTCTGCGCGAGTTGGAGAAATTCATTCTCGAGTTGGGAGTGGGATTCGCGTTCGTTGACCGCCAGAAACGCATCACTATCGACGGCGATGATTACCACCTTGACCTGCTCTTCTTCCATCGCAAACTCAGACGTTTGATCGCGATCGAACTGAAGATCGGCAAATTCACGGCGGCCGACAAGGGTCAGGTCGAACTGTATCTTCGGTGGCTGGAAAAGCATGAACGCCAACCCGGCGAGGAATCCCCGCTGGGCTTGATCCTCTGCACGGGGAAATCCGATGAACACATAGAACTGCTACGACTCGACCAGAGTGGAATTCGTGTTGCGTCCTATCTCACGGAGCTTCCGCCACGAGCAATTCTTCACAAAAAGCTTCGCCAGGCAGTCGTCAATGCCAAGGCGCGGCTGGCGGCGGATGGTATGTCCGCGGGAGAGTCCGATTGAGTGCCTCTCCGAAAACAATGGTCGGGACACCATTTCGTGGCGTTTCGTGCATACTCCCGCCCTCGGAGGTTGAGGGCCGTCCAGCTTTTTGGAGAGCCTCTGAGTCGTGCTCGCACGCGATCGACCCGCGATAGCGGTGTCGCATGTCCGCACTCCACCCGCCGGAGCATTTCGCCCTCATTTGGCTGTGTTTTCCTGGCTGTGTTTCCCTGAAAGAGACGCCGTTTCGGAGACACCCCGCAACACATCGGTCCCACCGGAAGCGCGTCCATTGGTGTGTTGTCATCCCCGGTGCACGCCGCGGAGTGTGGATCTCGGAACGTTTTGCGGGGTATCGCGCGCAGCGGCTCCCACCCCGGCCATCCGCCAAAGCGCTTGAACCGGGGCTGCGTCATTCGCCACACGCCCGGTGGCTTCGCGGGGCGGGGCGGTCGCACCTACAATCCCGGAGCGACATCGTTCCGTTCTCGCTCCGTTTCCGCCGTTTCCTTCCACCCCCGCCGCTTGAGGTCCACCATGCGTTGTCTGCCGATGTCCCGAAGGGGTGGGTTGTTGCTGCTGGCGTGTCTGCTGGGCGTCCTTCCGTTTGCGGATGCTCGCGCGGACGAGCCGAGTCCGCTTGACCTCGTCACGAATTCGCGACGAATTCTGTTTTTGGGAGACAGCATCACCTATGGAGGGGATTACATCGCGGCGTTCGACGCCTGGTTGACGACGAAGCGGTTGAAGTCCGCGCCGGTGGTGATTGGCTGCGGCTTGCCGAGCGAGACGGTGTCGGGCCTCAGCGAGGAAGGTCACGCGGGAGGCAAGTTTCCCCGTCCGGTCCTTTCCGAGCGCCTGGATCGCGTGTTGACGGTGGTCGAACCCGACTTGGTGTTTGCCTGCTATGGCATCAACTGCGGCATCTACGAGCCGCTCGACGAAGCACGCTTCGCGAAGTACCGCGAGGGGTTCACCGCGCTGCGGGATCGCGTCATCAAAACGGGGGCGCGGTTCGTGGCCGTCACCCCGCCGTTCTACGACGACCTGCGGGCGCCCAAGAAATTCTCGTACAACGGCGTGCTCGACAAATACTCCGACTGGTTGATCGGTCGTCGTACGGAGGGGTGGACCGTCATCGACCTGCATCACGCGATGACAGCCGAGGTGCTGCGTCGGCGCGAGACCAATCCCACCTTCACGTTCCAACCCGACGGCGTGCATCCGAACGCCGAAGGGCAGTGGTACGTGGCCTCGCGACTGATCGCATGGTGCGGCGACGAAGAGGGTGCAAAGGCGAAGGACGCGGAATCGCTGATGGCGGCGAAGGGGGCGTCCCCCGAACTGCTCAAATTGTGCCGCGAACGATTCGCACTGCGCCGCGACGCCTACGTGGGCGCGGCCGGCCACCTCCGACCGGGTGTCGGCAAAGGTCTACCGCTGCCGGAGGCGGAAGCAAAGGCCAAGGAACTGACCGCGCGGATAGCGGATGTGCTCGCCGCGAAGAAATAGGGAGCGGGATGGACGCGGCAGCGTTGCCGGACGAGCTTGCCGAACGAAACTCCCGTTTCCCGCCAAGCGTTGTTTCCGCCGGGACACTCGATCATGGCCGCGAAGCGATCACTTCGATGTGTGTTGCAGTTGAGTGTCTGGTGTGTTTGCGGTTTCTCACCTGTCGTTGCAAACAACCTGCTCGCTGCCGAAGAGTTTGTTGAAACCACAATCACCGCCTCCGCATTGGCTCGGAGTCATGCGGCGACATGGGCGAAACTTGAACGCATCGACGTGCTGTTCGATCTCGAAGAGATCACCCTGTCTGACTCGAAGCCCGTTGTCTCCAAAGGGAATCTCTGGCGTCGCTCGCAAACCGGGGAGCGATTGCGGATACGGAATCTTGACGGGAACAAGACCGTCGTGGATCGGTATGTCGAAGGGGGACGTATTCGGCAGTTGACCTACGACTTGGCGGACGAGCCGGCTCCGCGACGACTCGCTAAACCTGCAGCGGGATCGTTTCGCGGGTCCATCGAACCGGGCGACGCTTCCGTATTCGACCAGACCCGCCCTCCCAATTTTGAACGCTGTGCAAAGCCACTTCCCTCGGGGGAATTGCGGGAAGTTTCGTGGGTGGACTATTTCGCCGAACGATCAGCGAAAGTGGAGAAGACTTACGTTGAGGATGGAGATCGGAAGACGGCGGTCGAGATTCCTGCACAAGCGGTTTCCGAACCCGGAACACGGGAGGAGCCGGAGATCGTGGTGTTCAACATCACGAAGGGGAGCGTCGTCGAGGAAGCCCAACGAAGGATTCTCGACGAGGACGGGAAGACGGTTCTCGGAGAATTGCGGTTCCGGGTCGAAGCTTGGCTCGCTCCCGAACCGGGGCTTTGGTACCCGAAAGTTTGCGCGCGTCGTGTGCGGTTGGCGGACAAGATCGGCAAAGAAACGGTTCTCGTGTCGAAATGGACCACAACGCACGTCGCCACCAACCGGCGGTTACAGCCGGACGACCGCTTGGATTTTGAGTTCCCCGAGAATCTGGTGGTCGAAGATTCAACCGACAAAAAAAGGGGAACCCGCATTTTGCTGTGGGGCCCCTTCGATGAACCCCAAGCCGATTTCGCCACTCGGAAGGAACTGGATGAGTATTGGAAATCGCGCCCTGTTGTCGAACCGCGCTGAGCCGATGCGGCCACCGCATCGTCAGAAGTCGAAAGCGTAACCGCGCGACCCTTCTCCCCCACTCTCAACGCGGAAAAACACGGCGCAATTCGACTGTGGGGGAGAAGGTGCCCGAAGGGCGGATGAGGGGGAGTCCAAACAGCTTCCCCCGCACTGCGGCCCTCTCCCCCGCAACGAATATCCGTCGCAATGGGCAAGATCGCTCGCGGGGGAGAGGGAGTGTTGCGTCTCGAACTCTCGACGAAAGCAAACCGAGGTTCGCACTCGCCATCGGTGTACAACGAGGCACCGCGTCGCGCTTCAATTCTTCCCCAAAAAATACGGCTCCGTCGCCGCCTTCGCGAGCAGGTCTTTCCAGCGCTGCGAGCCGTCGTCCGGCACCAGCCGCGTCGTGACACCCTTCTCGAAGTAGGGGGTCTTACCGTCGATCGCATGACGCAGCAGGAAGTTCACGCGACCCGATGCGACGTACATCAACCGTCCGTCCGGCCACGACGTTTCCAGGAGGCGCGGAGGATTCGGTCGCTCCGCCGGTTTGTCGACGCGGTACTTGGCCACAGCGTCCCGGTCCAGCTCGTAACCCAGCCCCGGCTTGTCGGGGACTTGGGCAAACCCCTCCTTGACGAGGATCGGCTCCGTCAGCAACGGGATCGTGAACAGTTGGTGACAGTTGACCGCCGGCCACGTCGCGTGCGAACAAACGCCGCCAAAGTGCAGCGAGAACGCTGCCGTCACTCCGGATCCCACCAGTTGCAACCAGAACGGTTTGTCGGCCATCGCACACACGGCACCCACGGCCATGACCTCGGACGCTCCGCCATTGGCAATGAATCCGTCTGCGGCGTTCGCGCGGATCACGTCACGCGGTTCGGGCTTGCCGTAGTGCATAGCCACTTTCGGGCGAACCGCTTCGCAGATTTTCGCGTTGCCGACGAGGTCGTTCTGCGGGATTGGGGTTTCCCAGATGTCGATCTGGGGGATGTCGTCAAACTGCTTCAGGATCGGAATGCCCCGTTCCGCCGTCAGCAGCGTGTCGTTGAAGTCCATGTCGATTTTGAACTCGGGCGGGACCGCCGCTGCGCCCAGCTCGATCTGTTTCCAAAGATCGAACCACGGCCGCCCTTTCGTCTTGTAGGCGCGGTAGCCCAGCCGCATCGCTTCACGGCATTCGGAGGCCAAATCCTCGGGAGGGGTGTCGATGTTCCACCACGACAGAGGCGTTGTCTGGTGAACCTTGGTGCCGAGCAGGGCATGCACAGGCGCGTCGAACGTCCGGGCGACGGCGTCGAACAGCGCCATTTGTAGACCCGCCCCCAGGGTGTCGTCCCACATCAGTTCGGCGGCGTTCTTGCCACGCGCCCGTTCGACGGCCGCGTCGTCCGTCGCCCCCCACGAGTAGAACAGCATCGATTCCCCGAACCCGACCGCTCCCGATTTCAGCGTGACCTCGAAGATTTCGAGCCACTGCCAATGCGGAATTTCGCGGGCCATCGCACGGGCGGGGACCTCGCGGAACGGCGGGCGGACAGTGGTCCGCTTGATCTCCGAAATCGTCAGCCACTTGGACGAAACACCCGCCGAAGCGGACAGGGGCCGCAATTGCGGCCCCGTCCCCAACACGACCGCGGCGGAGAGGCCGGCCATGCCACGAAGGAAGTCGCGCCGACAGAACGGTGCTGGGAATTGCGCTGGACGAAGCGGAAGCATGGCGGGAGACCTGAACAAGCGGCACAGTAAACCCGGTACAGCGCAACCGGGGCGTCATACTGATGCGCAGCGGTGTTGGATTTCAAGTGCTTCATGGTGCAAGTCATGCCTTTTTCTGTGGGGAAAGGCGAACTGCGGATCAGGCTCGGCGGACGGGGACTCTCGGGTCACCCTTTTTCGGGAGCAGGGACACCTTTCGGACCAGGAGCCAGACCTGGCGACCAGTCGGTCGCTTCTCGAACCATCGTGTTGAGGATCACCAGCAGCTTCCGCATGCGGGCGGTGGTCACCACCTTCGCCTTCTTCCCCTTCGCGGACAGCCGCCGGGCGAACTCGGCGATCACCGGGTCGTGCGTGATCGCGCTGACGGCCGCCATGTACAGCGTGCAGCGGACGCCGGCACGGCCACCACACACATGGCGTTGTGGTTTCCCTGTCCGATGTCGTCATTGGCGACAAGTGTGAGCAGGGCCTTCTCGATCCGCTTGACCTCGAGGCCCGACTCCTTGACGTTGCGTTGGAGACTCTTGCGGACGACGTCGGACGTCACCGTTTGCAGGCGGTTTTTCTCGGCCGTTCGCTGTTCAACGAGTCGTCGGCGACGCAGGATCGACTCGCGCAGTCCCTCCTGGTCCTTGTCGAACACCTTGGGGACCGGCTTCGCGACTTCGTCGAACCGGGCGATGACGCGGGCATCGATGGCGTCGGTCTTGGCGAGGATGCTCATCGCCCTGGCGAAGTCGCGGACCTGCCGGGGGTTGACGACCGCCACGTGATCACCAGCCTCGACCAGGGCGGCGAGAACGGGCGTTCGTAGCCACCAGTGGCCTCCATGGCGACCATCACGGTCCCCAGCGCGGGCAACCGCTTGACGAGCTTCGCGTGACCGGCACGAGCGTTGTCGAAAGCACCCCACGCCTTGGGTAGCCGTGGCGGCGTCGAGTTTGTCCTTGGCGACATCGACACCGACGGTGAGTTCATAGGCTTCGGGTATGACGGATCCTCAACCTTGCAAATGCGAACTCGGAGAGCGAGGGCGTCCTCTCGGAGGGACCTTCGCGCGCGAGTGCGGAGGGTTCCTGAGGGACGGTCGCCCGGACCGGCTCTGGCAGCTGTTCAGGCGACATTCATGGGACCGACGACGATCCGGCTCACCCGCGGCCTCGTTCGACCTCGGGGGCAACGATCTGCCGTCGGCCGCTTCGAGAACCTCCCGACGACCACCGCGAAAGGCTTCCGAAGCCCCTCCGGATTGCCCCTCGGAACCGACCTCGTTCAACAGACAAGGGGGCCACATCACCGCCGCCCCACGTCACACCCCCAACCCGCACGTGGCCACAAGGTCCAGGTCCGCGAACGCGTCGTCGCACCAGCCCACCGACGGAGCCTCGAACGCCTCCACCGACTCGACCTCGCCATCCCTAGCTTCGTCGACAACGGCCACCGTACCCGGCCCGACAGCCGCCGGCACCACCCCGGTCCCGGTCGCCACCAAAGTGAACACGTTGCCTCGATCCACCGTGCCGACATCACCCCGTTCGACGGCGACCGCGGGCAATGCAAGCGGAGCCGCCAACATGGAAGTTGACACGGAAGCCACAACCGCGACCGATTCCGCCGCCAAGGCCGAACCCACCCCTGCCGCGCTCGGTGTCAACTCCCGCACGAAACCGCGAAAGGCCTCGACGCGCCATGTACCGGGCCTGCCAGTCTCGAACGGGGTGTTCGTCGTGTAGACGTGGTCCCCCTGTTCCTGCACTTTCGTGCTGCTGGGAGGCGACCCTTCCGTCGTGCCGGCGGGGCGGGTCGGCTTCGGGAACTGGTCTTGGCGGTAAATCTGCCGCATTTCCAGTGTGCCCGGCTGTTGGGTCGAGTAGATATAGCCGATGATCGCCGTGCCGTTGTTGACGCCCATGTCGCCCGGGTTGGCCGGATCACCGATTTCGCGGAAGTACGCCCCCTGACGCGAGGCACGCAGGTCCGCGCGGCCCAGCCCTTCCAGAATCCCCGCCTCACCCGCGCTGGATGTGAGGTAGCGATACCCCATGTCGGTCTGCGTCCCGTCGTCGTTGAACTGCACTCCGAAGTACATGCGGAACAGGGGGACCGTTCCCAGTTCCGGAACGGGGGTCATCAGGATGGAGAACCCGGTGAAGCTGTCGATCGCGAGGTCCATGAACGCGGGGTTCGCTGTCAGGGCGTTGAACTCCGCCTCGAGCGTGTAGACGTTGAGCTCCGCGTTCTTGTTGAAGCTGCGGAAGAGCCGGGTCTCGAAGTATATCTTGACGGTTTCCGCGGCCGCGCTGAACGCGGTGCTGCCGCCATTGGCGGTCGTGTCGGCTCGTCCCAACACCGTCCCGCTCGTCTGGTCCCAGGCGCGGAAGGTGAATCCCGTATCCAGTTTCGATTCCAGCGGCAGGAACGGCGCTCCCGCCGCATGGTGCGGCGTTAGGCCAGTCGTGAACCGCAGCCGCGCCGTCGTCGGCAACAGCAGCGCGCTGCTGTTCGACACCGCGCCGGCCGCTGTCACATTCGTCCAGTCCGACTCCTGCGGATTGGTCGGCACCAGCGTGTATTGCAGTGTCCCCAGCGTACTGTCCACCGCCGTGATGGCGATCCCCCGCAAGGCTCCCGCATTGGCGTCGGTGATCGGATTCCCGTTCGCGCCCCGCGCCAAAATGTCCGACACCGGCGTTCCCTGCCGCATCGCGGGCGTTTGCCGCGAACCGACCCCCATGATCGCGAACGGATTGCCGGAGGCGTCCAGCACGGGTGCCTGATTGATCACGACATCCAGCACTCCCGACGAGTACCGGAAGCTGCTGTTCAGACCGTCGGTCACTTCAAACAGTACGTTGTACGTACCGGCCATCAAGCCCGCGATCGCGGCGGTGTTCAGTTGGAACGTCCCGTTGTTGGTCGGGTTCGTGGCGATGGTCACTTCGCCGCCGTTAAAGCGGACCCGGTCGGCGTCGAGGTAAATCTTCGAGATGGTGACGGGGTCCGAGTTCGGGTCCGCCGTCTGCCACGTGATGTTGAACAGGCCGTTGACCGTCCGTTCGTTGGGGGTCAACCAGACCTGATCGATATAGGTGATGGTTTGCCCGATGTACTCGTGCGGATCAATCCGCAAGTATTGGATCGTCGTCGAGTCGGACCACTTCTTCTGCGAAGGGGCCAGTGGTTCCAGCTTCACGTCGGGCAGCCGCACATGCAGATCGCGAACGCCGTTCTGGGCGATGATGTCGTCCGTCTGCACGATGGTTTGCGTGAACCCCGCCGCCAGCGGATTTGTGTCCGACCAGCCAAACCGGGTGACCGCCCCCAGACCGATGTCGCGGGTCCGATCCAGCAATTGCCGAACCGTCAGGTTCTTGTAGACCTTGGGGTCGATCGGCGTGGGTTGCGAGAGCAGAAACTGCGGGTCCCCCCGATTGGCGGCGACCGAGGCGGTGGAGTTGTCGTACCGCATCCAGCTGTTGCCGTTGTTCGAAATCTGACCCGCGACCGACGTGGTCGGATCGGTCACCAGGGTCGGGACGCCGTACTCGGCGGGGTTGCTGACGAACGGGACCTTGAAGTCGGAGGCTTGAGAGAAGTCCCACGCGTCGCCGCGGACGGTGGTCGCGTAGTCGCGCGACAGGTCGCCGTAGAAACTCGGGGTCAGAATCTTGCTGCTCGGGGCGGCGTTGATCGTGAATTGCCGGGCGGTCGTGCCCGAGAGCGTGTTGCCGTTCGTGTCGAGCGCGTGCAGGAAGTACGTTCCGGGTGCCAGCATCGACACATCCACGCTGGTCAGCGATCCGGCCGCGGTGGGACCGACCAACTGCCGCCGGGTGCTGAATTCGCCGTCGGTGTTGCCGGTCGGCTTGTTCAGCTTGATGATGTTGGCGGCGTTGCCGTCGGTGCTCACCCCGATCTGGACATTGCCGGTGGCTCCGGTGACCGACACCGGAACGGACGCCTGGTTCTCGCCCGTCAGCGTGACCCAATCGATACTGAGGGGGACGTTGGCGTTGTTGCTGGGATACAACCGCAGCCCGGAGATGTTGCCGGTCCAGGCCCCCGAAGCGTTTGTGGCGAGCGAGATCGTTTTCAGGTTGAAGCTGTAAACATTGGTCCCGGGATAGAGGAAGAACGACCGCGTGGCGGTGTTGGAAGGGACCGCCCGGCCATTATCCCACTGAATATTCCCTTGGAACGCCGCACCGCCGACCAATTCCACGTTGGGAATGGTGGTGGGGGCGGTGATTTTCAGATTGAGGATGAAATACTTGCTGGTGTCGATGGGGATCGTTTCGCCGGTGGTGTCTTCCGGAACCACCCCGATGGCCCGATTGACCGGGTCGTTCTCTCCGTCCACCACCCCCGGGTGCAACAGGTAAATCTGCGAGGTGGCGGTGGTGGTGAAGTTGTACGAGCCCCCGGAAACGGAGGGACTGACGAGACTGTCGTCGTCCAACCCGGCGTTCTGCCGGTCGTCGACACCGCCGACATTGCTTTGCGCCTCGCTGTAGTCGATGACGTTGTTCTGCTCGACCGCGAAGTAGTCTTGAGCGGAAGCGACCTTGGTGCTGTTCACGCTGAACGTGGCGAGCAACTGCCGAGGCTCGAGCAGTTCAGGCGAAAAGGCCCGAGCTTTACGTCCGGGACGGCGCTGCGCAACGGGTCGGGATCGCAGGTTGCGGAACAAAACTTCGGCACGCAGCCAGCCGAGAAGACCGTGTTGGGGCATCATTGCGCGAAGTCGCTCCCACCGATACTGTTGGAAAAGCCAAGCCAATCGTTCTCATTAAAACAACGTAAGCTGCGCGAGGGAGGGCTGCTTGGCGTTTTTCGCTTTGTCGAGCGCAAATCCTCCGACTCTGGCGGCCTTATGGCCTATGCCGACAGCGGATGAGCGGAGAGCAGACAGTCTGCGACGAGCATGGTGTCCGAAAAGAACTGATCCGACCATTCGGCGTCCTGAATGGTTTCGTACGCGACCGCGACACTTCGCCCGGCCACCTCGTCCGCCTCGTAGGAGATGGCCCCGACCGACGAGGGAGCGACTGGCGGCGCATTTGCGATCAACCGCGCGACGTTTGACGCGACCTCCCGCTCGTCACGAGCCCCCTCCACGCTTGTCGTGGGAGCGAACCCCGCCATTCGCCGTCGGGCCTCGCCCGACGTGTCCCCCGCCGTCGCGGCCACCGCCATCGCCACCGCAGGGGGCGGGCCTCCCGTGGGACTGGGCGTCAACTCCCGCACGAACCCGCGAGCAGCCTCGACGCGCCACGTCCCCGGACGGCTGGTCTCGAAGGCGGTGTTCGTCGTGTAAACGTGGTCCCCTTGCTCCTGCTCACGGGTCGAAGTCGGCGTGCTCCCCTCCACGGTGCCAGGGGGACGCGTCGGCTTGCCGACATTGTCGGTCCGATACACCTGCGTCATCTGCGCCGTGCCCGGCTGCTGCGTCGCGTAGATGTAGCCGATGATCGCCGTGCCATTGTTGACTCCCGTATCCCCCGGAATGCGCGGATCACCGATCTCGCGGAAGTACGCCCCCTGACGCGTGGGTCGCAGGTCGGCCCGGCCCAATCCCTCCAAAACCTCCGCCTCGCCCGCGTTCGAGGTGAGGTACCGATACCCCATGTCGGTCTGCGTCCCGTCGTCGTTGAACTGCACGCCGAAATACATGCGGAACAGCGGCGCCGTCCCCAACTCGGGGACATCGCTCATCAGGATCGTGAACCCCGTGAACGCACTGGTCGAACGGTCCACGATCGCCGGGTTCCCCGTCAGCGCGTTGAACTCCGCCTCCAGCGTGTAGATGTTCAAGCCCGCGTTCGTGTTGAAGCTCCGGAACAGCCGAGCCTCGAAGTACACCTTCGCCGTTTCTGTGGCGAGGCTGAACGCGGTCGTGCCGCCGTTGGTCGAGGAATCGCCGCGCCCTCCGGAATTTCCGCTGGAACGGTCCCACGCACGAAAGGTCAGCCCCGTGTTGAGCATTGTGCCGAGCGGCAGAAACGGCACCCCTCCAGAATGGTGCGGGATAAAGACATTGTTGAAACGAATCCGAGCGGTCTCGGGCAGCAAGAGCGAACTCTCGTTCGTCACCGGTCCCGCAGAATTGAAGTCCGTCCAGTCGGACTCCGCTGGGTTGGAGGTCGCGAGGGTGAACTGAAACATCCCGAAGGTCGCGTCGAATCCCGTGATGGCGATCCCGCGCTGCGCTCCCGCATCCACATCGGAAATCGGATTGCCCCCCGCCCCCCGCGCCAGAATGTCGGAGACGAGCGTCCCCTGCCGCATCTCGATCGACTGCCGAGATCCAACACCCAGGATCGCGAACACGTTTCCCGAAGCGTCCAGCACCGGCGCGTCGTTCCCGTTGGTCACACTCACCGTGAACGTCTGCTCGAACGACAGTCCTCCCTGGTCGGTCGTCCGGACGCGAATCGCGTAGGACGATTTCGTCTCGAAGTCGAACACGGCGTTCGATTGCAGCGTGTTGCCACTGATCGTGAACGAGGCGTTGTCCGTCGAACCAGCACCTCCAACGAGCGCATACGTGAACGTGTTCCCGGCATTGGGGTCGGTCGTCGTGAACGTTCCGATGGTCGTGCCGATCGCGGAGTTTTCCGCGATGGATTGGGGTGCGAGCGCCAGCCCCGTCGGAGCCATGTTGAGACCGAGCCGCAAAATGTGGACCGCTCCGCGAAGATTTCCACCCGTGTCGTCGCCTTCTGCCCCGACGGCCAGATCGGTCACGCCGTCTCCGTCCAGGTCCCCCACGTTCGCCATCGAAACGCCGAAGTAGTCGAAATCACTCAGCGCTGGCCCGCCACCGGTCTGGTGGGCGATCTTTGTGCGCGACTTCACCGTCCCGCTGGCGTTCAGGAACAGGATGTGGGCCGCTCCGCGATCCGTGCCATTCGTGTTGTCGCTGCTGGCCCCAACGGCCAGATCGGTCACGCCGTCCCCGTCCAGATCCCCCACGCTCGCCACGGAATTGCCGAAGAAATCGTCGTCCGCCAGCGTCGGCCCGCCATTCGTCCCGTTGGCGATCTTCGTGCTCGACTTCACCGTCCCGTCGGTGTTCAGGAACAGGAGGTGGACCGCTCCGCGACCACTGCCCCCCGTGTCGTCGCCGTTTGCCCCGACGGCGAGATCGGCCACGCCATCCCCGTCCAGATCCCCCACGTTCGCCACAGAATTGCCGAAAAAGTCGTAGTCCACCAGCGTCGGCCCGCCGCTTGTCTGGTGGGCGATCTTCGTCCTCGACTTCACCGTCCCGTCAGTCTTCAGGAACAGGAGGTGGACCGCTCCGCGATTATTGCCCCCCGTGTCGTCGGTGGGGGCCCCGACGGCCAGATCGGCCACGCCATCCCCGTCCAGATCTCCCACGTTCGACACGGAACTGCCGAAGTAGTCGCCATTACTCAACGCCGACGCGCCGCTGGTCCCGCTGGCGATCTTCGTGCTTGACCTCACTGTCCCGCTGGCGTTCAGAAACAGGATGTAAACTGCTCCGCGTTCGGCAAGGTCGGTACCGCCGGTGTCGTCACCGCGCGCGCCGACGGCGAGATCGGTCACGCCGTCCCCGTCCAGATCTCCCACGTTCGCCACCGAACTCCCGAACAGGTCGAAGTCCACCAGCGTTGGCCCGCCGCTTGCCTGGTGGGCAATCTTCGTGCTCGACTTCACCGTCCCGTCGGTGTCCAGGAACAGGAGGTGGACCGCTCCGCGACCAGGGCCTCCCGTGTCGTCGCCGGAGGCCCCAACGGCGAGATCGCTCACGCCGTCACCGTCCAGGTCCCCCACGTTCGCCACCGAACTGCCAAAGAAGTCAATGTTCGCCAGCATCGGCATGTTCGTCCCGCCGCTGGCGAGTTTTGTCGCGCCGCCAGCTTTGACCGTGCCGTCCGACAGGCCGGTGATCGTCACCGCGTAGTCCTCGACTTCGCCGTTCGTCGCCGCGCCGGTGGGATTGGCCGCCGCGACATCGCTGCTCAGCCGGAACCGCGCGTAGCTCCTCCCTGTGAACCCCGTCGGTACCACCGGGAACGTCAGCGTGAACGTCCCGTTGTTCGTCCCCGCAGGCACTGCGATCTGCGCCCGTTCACTGGGGTTGTCGAACACCCCGTTGTTGTTCGTGTCGATCCAGCCCGAGAGCGTGGCCGCCGTCCCGGTCGTGTTCGTCGCCCGCAGCGTGACCGTCGGTTGCGTCCCCGTCGTCAGCAGGAAATCCCCCTGCGGATTGACGACGCCGTCTTCGTCGTCGATCCCGATGTCGTCCCCGTTCGCACGCGTGTTGGCGGTGGCGTCGGTTTCGCCGCTGATCCGCGTCCCCAGCAGCAACCCGTTCACGATCGCGTGGCTGGGGCCGCTGTCGCCGTTCCTGGTCTGATAGTTGCCCGCCCCCGTACCGTTCGTCGCATCCGGCGCGTCCCCAAAGTCGCGGAGTGCCGTCCCGACGTTCAGCCGCAAAATGTGGACCGCTCCGCGAAGACTTCCACCCGTGTCGTCGCCGTCTGCCCCGACGGCCAGATCGGCCACGCCGTCTCCGTCCAGATCTCCCATGTTCGCCACAGAATGGCCAAAAAAGTCGGAATTCGTCAACGTCGGCCCGCCGCCAGTCCCGCTGGCGATCTTTGTGCTCGACTTCACCGTCCCACCGGCGTTCAGGAACAGGACGTGGACCGCTCCGCGATAATTTCCCCCCGTGTCGTCGCCGTACGCCCCGACGGCCAGGTCGGCCACGCCGTCCCCGTCCAGGTCCCCCACGTTCGACACGGAACCACCGAAGTAGTCGCCATTCCTCAATGTCGGCCCGCCGCTTGTCTCGTCGGCGATCTTCGTGCTCGACTTCACCGTCCCGTCGGTCTTCAGGAACAGGAGGTGGACCGCTCCGCGAAAGTTGCCATTCGTGTCGTCACCGAGCGCGCCGACGGCCAGATCGGCCACGCCATCCCCGTCCAGGTCCCCCACGTTCGCCACCGAACTGCCGAAGTTGTCGAAATCACTCAACGCTGGCCCGCCGCCGGTCCCGCTGGCGATCTTCGTGCTCCTCGACGACTTCACCGTCCCGTCGGTCTGCAGAAACAGGATGTGGACCGCTCCGCGAGAGGTGCCATTCGTGTCGTCGCCGGTTGCCCCAACGGCCAGGTCGGCCACGCCATCCCCGTCCAGGTCCCCCACGTTCGCCACAGAACGGCCGAAGTTGTCGCCGTTGTCTAAAGTCGGTCCGCCGCCGATCCCGCTGGCGATCTTCGTGATTGACTTCACCGTCCCGTCGTTCTTCAGGAACAGGATGTGGACCGCTCCGCGAATGACACCCCCCGTGTCGTCACCGGGCGCCCCGACGGCCAGATCGGTCACGCCGTCCCCGTCCAGGTCCCCCACGTTCGCCACCGAACTGCCGAAGTTGTCGAAATTACCCAACGCTGGCCCGCCGCCGTTTCCGTTGGCGATCTTGCTCCTCGACGTCACCCCCCCGCTGGCGTTCAGAAACAGGATGTGGACCGCTCCGCTATCGGCAACGGTGGCGTCGTCGCCGTACGCCCCGACGGCGAGATCGGCCACGCCGTCCCCGTTCAGGTCACCCACGTTCGCCACAGCACGGCCGAAGCCGTCGAGGTCCGCCAACGGCGGCATGTTCGTCCCGCCGTTGGCGAGTTTTGTCGCGCCGTTGGCTTTGACCGTGCCGCTCGACGGGCCGGTGATCGTGACGACGTAGTCCTCGACTTCGCCGTTCGTCGCCGCGCCGGTGGGATTGGCCGCCGCGACATCGCTGCTCAGCCGGAACCGCGCATAGGTCCTCCCTGTGAACCCCGTCGGTACCACCGGGAACGTCAGCGTGAACGTCCCGTTGGTCGTCCCCGCAGGCACTGAGATCTGCGCCCGTTCGCTCGCGTTGTCGAACACCCCGTTGTTGTTGAAGTCGATCCACCCGGAGAGCGTGGCGGCCGTCCCCGTCGTGTTCGTCGCCCGCAGCGTGACCGTCGGCTGCATCCCCGGCGTCAGCAGGAAATCCACCTGCGGATTGACGACGCCATCTTCGTCGTCGATCCCGATGTCGTCGCCGTTCGCACGCGTGTTGGCGGTGGCGTCGGTTTCGCCGCTGATCCGCGTCCCCAGCAGCAGCCCGTTCACGATCGCGTGGCTGGGGCCGCTGTCTCCGTTCCTGGTCTGATAGTTGCCCGCCCCGGTCCCGTTCGTCGCATCCGGCGCGTCCCCAAAGTCGCGGAGTGCCGTCCCGACGTTCAGCCGCAAAATGTGGACCGCTCCGCGACCACTGCCCACCGAGTCGTCGCTGACGGCCCCGGCGGCCAGATCGACCACGCCGTCCCCGTCCAGGTCCCCCACGTTCGTCACGGAATAGCCGAAGTAGTCGCCGTCCGCTAACGTCGGCCCGCCGCCGGTTCCGCTGGCAATCTTCGTGCTCGACTTCACGGTCCCGCTGGCGTTCAGGAACAGAACGTGGACCGCTCCGCGACGGGCATTTTGGGTACCGCCGGGGTCGTCGCCGTGCGCCCCGACGGCCAGGTCGGCCACGCCGTCCCCGTCCAGGTCCCCCACGTTCGCCACAGAACGGCCGAAGTAGTCGAAGTTACTCAACGCTGGCCCGCCGCCGGTCTGGTGGGCGATCTTCGTGCTCGACTTCACCGTCCCGTTCGTGTTCAGGAACAGGAGGTGGACCGCTCCGCGATCCGTGCCACTCGTGTTGTCGCCGCTTGCGCCAACCGCCAGATCGGTCACGCCGTCCCAGTCCAGGTCCCCCACGTTCGCCACAGAACGTCCGAAGTTGTCAAGATTACTCAACGCTGGCCCGCCGCCGGTCTCGCTGGCGATCTTCGTGCTCGACTTCACCGTCCCGTTGGTGTTCAGGAACAGGAGGTGGACCGCTCCGCGATCAGCACCGCCGGTTAAGTCGCGATACGCCCCAACGGCCAGATCGGCCACGCCATCCCCGTCCAGATCCCCCACGCTCGCCACCGAAACGCCGAAACCGTTTCCATTATCTAACTCTGGCCCCCCGCCGATCCCGCTGGCGATCTTCGTGCTCGACTTCACCGTCCTGTTGGTGTTCAGGAACAGGATGTAGACCGCTCCGCGATCCGTGCCATTCGTGTTGTCGCTGCGTGCGCCAACGGCCAGATCGGTCACGCCGTCCCCGTCCAGGTCCCCCACGTTCGCCACAGAACTGCCGAAGTTGTCGTCAGCCAACAACGACGGCGCGCCGCCGATTCCCGCGGCGATCTTGCTGCGCGACATCACCATCCCGTCGGCGTTCAGAAGCAGGATGTGGACCGCTCCGCGATCGCTGTCCACCGAGCCTCCCGTGTCGTCGCCGAACGCCCCGACGGCCAGATCGGCCACGCCGTCCCCGTTCAGGTCCCCCATGTTCGCCACCGAACCGCCGAAGAAGTCGTCGTTCTCCAGCGTCGGCATGTTCAGCCCGCCGCTGGCGAGTTTTGACGCGCCGCCGACAGTTTTGACCGTGCCGCTCGACAGGCCGGTGATCGTGACGGCGTAGTCCTCGACTTCGCCGTTCGTCGCCGCGCCGGTGGGATTGGCCGCCGCGACATCGCTGCTCAGCCGGAACCGCGCGTAGCTCCTCCCCGTGAACCCCGTCGGTACCACCGGGAACGTCAGCGTGAACGTCCCGTTGGTCGTGCCGGCCTGAACCACGACCTGCGCCCGTTCGCTCGCGTTGTCGAACACCCCATTGTTGTTGAAGTCGATCCACCCGGAGAGCGTGGCGGCCGTCCCCGTCGTGTTCGTCGCCCGCAGCGTGACCGTCGGCTGCGTCCCCGGCGTCAGCAGGAAATCCCCCTGCGGATTGACGACGCCGTCTTCGTCATCGGGACCGATGTTCGGGGTGCTATCGTCACCGTTGGCCCGCAGGTTCTGGGTGGCATCCGCCTCTCCATCCACCCGCGCGCCAAGAAAAAGCCCGGCCACGATCGTGTGCTGCGGCCCGCCGTTCGCCAGCAGCGTCTCGTAGTTCACCGCCCCCGTTCCCGGGCCCGTATCCGGTGCATCGCCGAAGTCCTCGGCCAAGACGTAGCGGGATTCCAGGACTTCCACCGGGCCGATCGCGCGGCGACGACGGACCCGCAACCCCCCCAACCGCAAACCCGCGAGCCAATCCAAAGACCGCATTCAACCGCCCCTGACACCCGCTCCAAACCCAATTCGGCTACGGATCACCCCGTACCGGTCCCGGCGAAAGATCAAACGACCTCCGCACCCGGAAGCATTATCGCGCACGGCGACAACCTCACACAACCCGCAATCGCCCGACTGGCCCCCCTTGGGACAAACACCAACCAACCCCGGCCTGCAAAAAGCTCATGAAATCGACTTCGATCGGACGTCCCGATGGCTCAATCGCACGCCGCACAGACCCTTCTCCCCCACATTCGACCCTGACTAACCCAAGTACACTCCACTGTGGGGGAGAAGGTGGCCGAAGGCCGGATGAGGGGGTTCACACTTGCGAAGGGTGGCCGGAGTTGGAGCCGCTTTGGGCGAAACCCCGGAAATCCGCCTGCAACCGGACGACCGGGGCTTCCCTTCGGTCCAGCCCCGGCCACCCTAGGTTCAACAACGCGAAAGCCCTGACCCGCAATCGCCCGGCTGGACCCCCTTGGGACAAACACCAACCAACCCCGGCCTGCGAAAAGTTCATGAAATCGACTTCGATCGGACATCCCCGTGGCTCCAGAAGACGCCGCCCAAACCCTTCTCCCCCACAGTCGACCCTGACTAACCCAAGTACACTCCACAGTGGGGGAGAAGGTGGCCGAAGGCCGGATGAGGGGGCTCACACTTGCGACCACCGCGCAAAAGCCACGACTTGCGATAGTGTCCCGCACAGCGCCCCGTGCCATGCTTGGCCCGCCTTGGGGACAAGCCTGCGAGCCCGGGTCGGCGTCCCCCCAACAGTCCATTCACCCCCATGATCCCTCCTCGTTGCGCGCGCCCGCCAACCCCGCATCATATTTCGATCCCCGTCGAACAACGGCGCTCCCCGCCCGCGCCGCGCGACCCCCGAAACACACCTTCCCACCCCCGCGCGAAAAAATCGCGCTCGAAATTCCCACGTTTCGATTTTTCAAAACGTGGGTTCTGCGCTGGTCGCGCGCGCGAAAACACCCCGGAACCCGCCCCCCAGTTCCGCGCTCCAATCACTCGCAAAACGCGGTAATTCGCGCGTGTGTCCCGGAGCGGTCCCGTTTTTCCGAGCGGTTCCGCGCACCAAAAACAGGGCGAAACACGTTTCCGCCCCTTAACGCAAATCGTTTGCGGCAACCGCGCAACAAAGCCCCGTTGGGTGACGGAGCCATTCGCTCCCCCCTGTGCCACGAGGAGATCGGCATGCATTCACTGGCAACCACTCACATTCCTGCCATCGGCGGAGAGCCCATCGCGCTCGCATCCGTCATGCGTTTCTCACCCAGCGAGCGGCCGGCGACGATTCGCGCCGAAGCGAAGAGAACCCATCACCGTGAAATCCCTCCCCGGCCAACCTCAGGCCATGAATTGCGAGGCAGTCCCCTTCAAACGCAGGCCGGTGGATGTGGACCAGAAGACGAAACCGCGGCACTCTGCTTTTCCGCCGTTCTGACGCGATCGAAAACCCAAATGTACGGGGAAAATGGGTGAGTAAAGTTCAATGACCCCGCCCCACTTTTCTCGGTGTGACCACGCGGGAGGTGTTGCGTCGTGTCGCTGCGCCCATGAATTCGATGGGGCCGGCCACGAGTTGACCGGGCTACCCACGTTTTTCCGCCCTCGCAAAAGTCGCATACGACATCCCTTGGCACGCGACGGTTTCCGTTGGTCACTCAGCGGTTGGCGCCGTCTAGCTCTCGTACGCCGCGCGAATCGGGCGGCCGGAGCAAAGAGGGTAGGGGCGCTGTTGCGGGTCGAGGTAGTGACCGGCGGGGTCGACTCCCAGCGCGGCGTACAGCGTGGCTGCGACATCCCAGGGACCATAGGCCTCCGTGGCGGGCCAGCCGCCGTGGCGGTCGGTTCGTCCGACCACTTTGCCCGCCGAAGTCCCCCCACCCGCGAGCAGGATCGAATAGGCCATAGCCCAGTGTTTGCGGCCCGGCGTCGCCCCCTTGAAATTGGGCTCCAGGGCGACCAAAGGTGCGCGGCCGAATTCGCCGAGACACACGACCAAGGTTTCGTCCAGCAATCCGCGTTGGTCGAGGTCTTCGATGAGAGCCGACAAGCTTCGGTCGAAGCGGGGCAGCAGCCGGTTGCGCAACGACTCGAAGATGTCGTTGTGCGTGTCCCAACCGTATGCCTCGTCGTCGTCGGGGGCGTCGTCCTGGCCGCGGTTGTGATGGTTCCACACAACCGTGACAAAGGGGACCCCCGCCTCCACAAGTCGACGGGCCAACAGGCAGGACCGGCCACCGCGCGACTGGCCGTACCGCTCGCGGACAGCATCCGGCTCTTCCGTCAAGTCGAACGCCGCACGCGTGCGCGGATCGGCGGCCAAATCGAAGGCGCGGCGCTGCAAGTGCTCGAAATCGGACCACCGCGTGTTGATCGACACCGCCGAGCGGGGAGAGATTGCAGAGAGCAAGCGCTCCCGATCAGCCAGTCTCGCGGGGGTCGATCCGACGGGGGTGTCCAAACCCTGGACGAGGCCGTCGTCGCGACGGACGTCGGAAACGAACAGCGGATCGTACTCGCGACCGAGCAAGCCGCCGAACTGGCCGGGGGCGATGTCGGCGGGTGCGACGATGGCCGGGCCGTTGATCTGCACGGAAGGATCGACGCAGCGTGCCTGTGGTCGGACCCGTTTGTAAACCGCTTGCAGCGAGGGAAGATCGGTCGGGCGGACGGGGGGATTCGACGAGATCCTCTGGTGATACTGTCCCGTGAGCGTCAGGTACACCGCCGAACCGTGGTCGAGGTCGCGGTGGGACATCGACCGGACGAGCGTGTATTTGTGGGCCAGCGCGGCCAGTTTCGGCAGATGTTCGCCCAGGAAGGTGCCGGGGACCGAAGTGCGGATGGCCGCGAATTCGCCGCGGATTTCGCGCGGGGCGCTCGGCTTGGGGTCCCACAGGTCGAGTTGGCTTTGCCCGCCACTGGTGAACACCACGATCACGGAACGGACGCGCCGGACTCCCGCGAGAAACCGTTCGCCGCTCGGCGCCGCGGCATGTTCGGCTCCGAACAACGCGCCGGCGGGAGGCATCGCTCCCGCCCAGGAGGCCGCTCCAAGCGCGGCACCGGCCAGCCAGTCGCGGCGCGTCCCCGCAAGGGGAGGAATCGGTGGGTCGAACGGTGAATTCATGCGTCAATTCTCGCACGGGACGAGCGTCGAGGCTATCCCCCGGTCAACGGGCGAGTCAACCAGCACGGCGAGAATCGCGGTCATTTGACCAGTCGCACCCCCGGGTTCTTGATGATCTTCTTGAAGATCTCGGTGAGTTGTTGTTCGTACTCGGCGGGGTTGCCGGACGAGCGCGGGCTTTGGCCGTTGTCGTCGGTCGTCGAGATGCGGCCGATGCGGTCCATGAAGTCGTAGTCTGCCCCCAGGCCCATACCGATGGGGTACAGAGAGCCTTTCTCGGCCTGGAATTGGGCAGCCTGCATCAGGACCGAGTTGAACCAGTCGTAACCGGTCCCGTAGTAATTCGAGTCGGGGTTGGAGGCGACGTAGCCGTTGATGGTGCCGGACGACGATTGCCAGAGGTTGGGCATGCCGTCCGTGATGAGGATCATGACCTTCTTGGTGAACAGGCGGCCTTGGCCTCCCTGTGCGGTCGGCTTGAGATGGGCACGGGCGGCGATGACGCCGTTTTCGGTGGCGGTGCTGGCGCCGATGTCGGCACAGGCTTGCAGTTTGGTGCAGGCAAGCATCGCGGCCTGGTAGTCGTTGGTGAGGGCCTGACGGACGGTGGGGGTTTGATAGGTACCGATGCCGTCGTAGGTGACGACCGAGACCTTGTCGGCGACGGAAGCGCTGGTGGTTTTGTTCTGGTCTTTCACGACCTGCATGGCGGCAATCATCGCCCGGCGGACGGCGTGGGTCGGTTGTTCGCGCGGGGGAAAGCTGAAGCGACCGCCCGCCGTGTCTTCCTCGTGGAAGGGGCAAAACGGGCTGAGGATCGAAAGCGGCGTCTTTCCGGCGGCGCTCGGATCGGCGTTGTTGGTGTTGCCCAATTCCGGACTGCGGTCGCGGCCGAAGTCCATCATGAACTGGACGTAGGTGCGGTAGCCGATCTGGTTGCGGAACCCGCGCGGGAGGTTGCTGGATGCGGACGGGAACGAGGATTTGTTCGGGTTGTTGAGACCGTCGATCCGGTCGCCGTCCTGGTTGGGGGGGACCGTGACGCGGAGCGTCGTACCGTTGCGCGGCAGACCGGGACCAGGAGCTTGGGCGAGGCTGGCCTCGACGACCGCGGGAAGCAACAGTCCGTCAAGCGGACCGGCGACCAGACCCAGGCTGCGCGGTTTGGCGAGTGTCGCGAGATCTTCAAACGACGTGGCGAAGGGGAAGTCGCGCGGGGACAGTCCGCCGACCTTGGGAGGTTGGGGGGGAGAGGGAGTGGGTGTTGGTGTGGGGGTCGGAGTCGGGGTCGGTGTGGGCGTGGGTGTGGGCGTGGGTGTCGGAGTGGGTGTCGGAGTGGGTGTCGGAGTGGGAGTTGGTGTGGGTGTCGGTGTGGGTGTCGGTGTGGGGGCTGGCGGATTGCTGCCGACGGAGCGCGACTCGATCAGGAAGTCGAGGTACTTTTCCCAATAGGCGTAGTTGGTGGTGGAGTTCGGCGTGGGCTTGGCGTTGGGCATGACGACCGCGATCTGCTTGTCGATGATCCAGCGGTAGCATTTCGTCTTGCGGGTGGCTTCGGAATCGCTGTTGGAGATCTTGTACGAGGAACTCAGCGAGCTGTTGGTGAGCGGTCCGTTGTCCTTGGTCATTTCGGCGTAGGCGAGGTTGTTCGCGGTAACCCCCAGTGGAGCGCCGATGTACTGAGTGGTTCCGGGGAACTGTCCGAAGCCGAAGTCGTCGTAGACCGCTTGCATCAATTGATTGCCGATGGTGCCGTAGCCTTGCGCGGCGTACTTCGAGTTGACGAGACTGGTCGACCAGCACGGCTCGGTGTCGTCGTTCATCGAACCGGACAGGTCGACGACGAAGGCGATGTCCCGCGGGTTCAACATGCTGACCGCCTGGGCTTCGAGCGAGTACTTGCTCTGGCCAAGGACGGGGGCGAAGAACAGCGGCCGGTTCGAAACGCGGGCCGTGACACGGACGGCATTGGGCGACACGTTCGTCGCGGTGAACGTCCGTGTGGTGAAGTCGAACGTTCCCGTCTCGATGTCCGAATCGGCGAGCGTGACGGCGTCGACATCGGCCTTGTTCTGGGAAGCGACGGCTTTGGCCGCGACGCGAATGTCGGCCGTCGTCCCTCCCAACTCCATCGCTCCCGCCATGGCCGCGCCGTCCGCCGCGTTTTGCAGCGAGGTACGGACCATGTTCATGTAGCCGATGTCGATGGAGAACGCGAGAAACGCGAAGATCATCACGAGGATCAGCGCGAACAGGACGAGGATCACGCCGCGTCTGCGGTTCTTGCCCGATCCGGCTCCGGTCGGAATTCCGGTGCCGGGGCGGTTCGGCGTCGGCCGGCGGTTGTCGACCAGTGGGATTTCGCGGTTTCGCATGGGATGGCCCAAAACGGCGGTTCGGTTGTTGGCGGGCGGTCGTGAGTGAGCGGGGTTCGTCGGCGGTTGTCGACGAACCGTCATTTCACCAGTCGGACGTTGGGAGTCTCGATGATCTTCTGGAAGATCTCGGTGAGGGCGGCCTCGTAGACGGCGGGGTTGCCCGGCGGGCGGGGGCTCATGCCGGTCCCTTCGTCGGTTTTGGAGATGCGAGCGATGCGGTCCATGAAGCCAAAGTCGGCTCCAAGTCCCATGCCGACGGGGTAGACCTCCCCTTTTTCGGCCTTGAACTGGGCTGCCTGCATGAGGACCGAGTTGTACCAGTCGTAACCGGTGCCGTAGTAATCTCCGCTGGGATTGGACGCGATGTAGGTGTTGATCTCGGCGGAACCGCTTTGCCAGATATTGGGCATGCCGTCGGTGATGAGGATGATCACCTTGTTGGTGAACTCGCGGCCCGCTCCTCCCTGCGATTTTTTCTTGATGTGCGCACGGCCGGCGATGACGCCGTTCTCGGTGGCAGTTGTCGCGCCGATGTCGCCCGCCGATTGCAGCCGAGTGGCCGCCGTCATGGCGCTCGTGTAGTTGTTGGTGAGGGCCTGACGGATTGTCGGTTGGTGGTACCCGTCAATCCCGTCGTAGGTGACGATCGAAACCTGGTCCGCGACCGCTGCGTTGATCCCCGCGTTCTGGTCGCTGACGATCTTCATGGCGGCGATCATCGATCGACGTACCGCGTGCATCGGCTGTTCGCGCGGCGGGAAGTTGAAGTTCCCGGCGGCGGTGGCTTCGGTGTGCCAGGGGCAATACGGGCTGTCGACCGACAGTTGCGTTTTCGTTCCGGTGCCGGGGGCGGCGTTCATGCTGTTGTCGACATCGGGGCTGCGTTCCCGGCCCCAGTCCATCAGGAATTGTACGTATGTGCGATAGCCAAGCTGGTTCCGCCAGGACCACGGCTCGTAGCCGACGCCCGCGGGGAACGAGACGTAATTCGGATTGTTGAACCCGTCGATGCGGTCGCCGTCCTGCCAGTACGGAACCCAGCGCTCGTAGGTCTGGCCGTTGCGGGGCAGACCCGGTCCGGGGGACTGCGAGGCGGCCAACGGACCGGCCAAGCGGGCGATGGCCGCCGTGGCTGGTCCGGCGACAAAACCGAGCGAACGGGGTCGCGACGAATTCTGTTCCAGATCAGCAAAGGGGTGCGCGGGCAACGGGCCGTCGCCGGGGAGCCTCCAACCGACGGAGGGTGGGGGTTGCGGCGGGGCGGGACCGGGATCGGGTGCCGGGCCGGGGTCGGGCGTCGGACCGGGATCGGGTGCGGGACCTGGATCGGGGGTCGGCGAAGGGGGAGGCGGGGGTGGCGGAATGCCGACCCACGCGGGTTCGATCACGTAGTCGAGGTAGGTCGTCCAATAAGCGAGCGATTTCGTGGAGTCGGGGGCCGGGAGGGCTGAGGGCATCAGTGGCTTCAACTGAAAATCGATGATCCACTTGTACGCCTTGGTTTTGCGCACGTCCTCTTCGTCGGTGTTGGCGATGCGGTACGCCGCAGGGACAGTGGCCTGCGTGAGGGGGCCGTTGTCTTTGGTCAACTCGGCGTAGGCGTAGTAGTCGGGATTGACTCCCGCCGGTGCCCCGACCCACTGCGAAGCGCCGGGAAACGTGCCGAAGCCGAAATCGGTGTAGATGTCGGACATCAACTGGTCGCCGACGGTCGGGTATCCGGAACCGGCGTACTTGTCGTTGGTGGCGCGGGTGGCCCAGCACGGCTCGGTGTCGTCGTTCATCGAACCGGACAGGTCGACGACGAACGCGATGTCGCGGGGATTGGCCATCGCAATCGCGGAGGCCTGCATGGTGTACTTGGAAGTCCCCATCACGGGGGCGAAGAACAGGGGGCGATTGGTTGCGCGGGCGGTGACGCGGACGGCATTCGCTTTTTTTCCCGTCTTGACCGCCGCGAAGGTCTTTGTCACGAGGTCGAACGTGCCCAGTTCGATGTCGGTGTCGGCCAGCGTCAAATTGATCCCGTCGGCCGTGTTGGCGAGTGCCACCGTTTTGGCTGCTGCCAAAACCGCCCCTTTTCCTTTGCCCAACTCCTGCGCGCCCCCGAGCGCCGCGCCATCCGCCGCGTTCTGCAATGCTGTCCGGACCATGCTCATGTAGCCCACGTCGATCGCGAACGCGACGAACGCGAAGATCATCACGAGCATGATCGCGAACATCACCAACACCACGCCGCGGCGGCGGGGGGCGAGCGGTTCGCGGGAACAGGGACGGGACATGACGACACTCCGGCAAGCCGAGGGAGGTCGCCCGACGAACGGACGCCCGTCGACGACCGGGCCGCGGCAAGTGCGCGGAACGGGCCGTGCGGGTCGACAAAGAGAGACCTTCCCATCGAGACGCTAGGTCACGCCGGGAGGTCGTCAAACGAGACGGGACATCCAAGGACGGTGTTCCACCTCCCGGCAACCACCGGGTCGGAACAACCCGTACAACCGGACGGTGATGTGCTTGCGGAACGGGGCCGCGAACCCAGGTCTGCAAACCGTTGACGGTTTCGCCGCAGTTTTCCCGCTCCCCTGCGAGCGATCTGGTTATCGCGGAATGATTGGAATGCGGGGGAGGGAGTCAATTCTGTTCGGCACCAAGGTTGCTATGGCGGCTGGGCGCGTTTGTTCCTGAGTTTTTCGATCTGTCGTTCGAGTTCTTCCAGCGTGGCCCAGCCGCTCAGGTAGTGGCAGATCATTTCATACGTC
>JBIKMW010000145.1:0-13512 GCA_044359065.1 Planctomycetales bacterium
GTGGTGTTCTGCACCGAGTTCGGGCGCACGCCGGGGCTGGAATTGCGCGGCGGGGGAAACACCGGCCGGGATCATCATCCGAATGGTTTCACCATCTGGCTGGCTGGAGCGGGGGTCAAGAAGGGGTATGTTCACGGGGCGACCGACGAACTGGGCTATCACGCCCTGGGAGAAGGTCACTACGTCACGGATCTTCACGCCACGGTGCTCCATTTGCTGGGACTCGACAGCCATCGGCTGGAGATTCCGGGACGCAAGCGGCTGGAGATCGACTATGGGAAAGTCATGCAGGATGTGCTCGTCTGATGTGCGGCCTCCGGGAAGCGAAACCTTTGGGGCGTGGTGCCGAGGGTGCGACAGGTTGACCGCGTCATGAGTGAAGTACCCGTCGTCCAGCCCGCGCAGCCCACCCCCCCGCCCGGTCGGGTCGAGACAGTCACCCCCGCGCTGCGGATCCGGTTGAATGGTCTCTTTCTTCTGGCCGCGCTGCTCGGGCTGAACTCAGCCTACCTGGCTGGCGTCACCGCCCTGGAATGGTGCAGTCGTCGCTGGGGTAGCGGGCTGACCTATCAGACGTATTTCTCCCTGTGGATGTTTGTGCTGCACATCGTCCTGGGGGGGTTGCTGGTCATTCCGTTTCTCGCGTTTGCCATTCCCCACTTGCGTCGCGGTGCCGCGTCTCGCAACAGGCGCGCCGTGCGGGTGGGCTACGCCTTGTTTGCCGCTGGATGTCTGGTGCTGGTGACCGGCTTCCTGTTGATCCGGTTCGGTGGCTTGGAATTGAAGCAACCGATCCTCCGGTCCGGTGTGTATTGGTTGCATGTCGCCGCCCCCGTGGTCGCGGTTTGGCTGTATGGGCTGCATCGTTTGGTCGGCCCACCGATTCGCTGGAAGACCGGGCTGACGTATGGCGGGCTGACCGTAGCGGTGGTCGCGATCGGGGTGGGACTCCACACCTGGGACCCCCGCGACCGCGATCCACCCGGTCCGGCCAGCGGGGAATCCTATTTCCGCCCCTCGCTGGCGCGCACCGAGACTGGGAAATTCATCCCCGCCGCCTCGTTGATGACCGACGCGTACTGTCAGAAATGCCATCAGGACACCTACGCTGGCTGGTTCCACAGCGCTCATCACTTCAGCAGTTTCAACAATCCGATGTACCTGGCGAGTGTCCGCGAGACACGGACGAAATCGCTGCAGCGAGACGGGTCCGTACAAGCCTCCCGATGGTGCGCGGGCTGTCACGACCCGGTCCCGTTTTTCAGTGGCGCGTTTGATCGCCCCGATTTCGACGATGTCCGCGATCCCACCGCGCAGGCTGGCATCACCTGCACCGTCTGTCATTCCGTCACCCACGTGCGGGGCCATCGCGGGAACGCCGAATACACGATCGAGGAGCCGATGCAGTACCCGTTCGCGTTCAGCGAATCGCCGTTACTCCGTTCGCTCAGCGATCAACTGGTCAAGGCCCGTCCCGCGCTGCACAAGCAGACGTTTCTCAAACCGCACCACAAGACTGCCGAGTTCTGCTCGACCTGCCACAAGGTGCATCTCCCCGAAGAATTGACCGGTTACAAGGAGTTTCTCCGGGGGCAGAACCATTACGACTCTTTCGCCCTCAGCGGGGTCTCGGGAGGGGGAGCCCGCAGCAATTACTACGGGATGCAGACGTTCGGGAACTGCGCCGCCTGTCATATGCCGCCTCAGCCCTCAAGCGATTTCGGAGCGAAGTTCCTGGGCAAGGAGCCAAGGCTGAGCATTCACAATCATCTCTTCCCGGGGGCCAACACCGCGCTGCCCTATCTTCGAGGAGAAGTCGAGATTGTCGCGGCGCACCAAAAGTTCCTGCAGGGGGCGGTGCGCATCGACCTGTTCGGGTTGAAGGAGGGGGGCACGCTCGACGGGCCTCTGGTGGCGCCTCTGCGTCCCGAAATTCCATCCCTTGTGGGCGGGCGGAGCTATCTGCTGGAAACCGTCCTCCGCACGCTGAAGCTCGGGCATCACTTCTCGCAGGGGACGGTCGACTCCAATGAAATCTGGGTCGAAGTCACCGTCACCAGCGGGGATCGGGTGCTCGCCACCAGCGGGCGGATCAACGCCGAGGGGGAGGTCGATCCCGGGGCGTACTTCGTGCGCAACCACGTCGTTGATCGTGAAGGCCGTCGCATTGATCGTCGTAATCCGCAGGACATTTACACGACGTTGTACGACCACCAGATTCCCCCGGGCGCCGCCCAGGTCGTGCATTGTCGACTCGATCTTCCCGAGGAACTCACCGCCCCGGTGCGCGTGAACGTCAAGCTGCAGTACCGCAAGTTTGATGCGACCTACATGGACTTCGTCGCCCGGACGGCGAAGCCCGGCGATCTCCCGATCCGTGGCGTCGTAGCCGGCATGCCCTACCGGAACACACTCCCCGTGACGACGATGGCCGAAGACACCATTGTCTTCCCCGTGGACGGAATCCCCGCGACCATTCCCGAACAAACCTACCCCATCAAGATCGACCACATTTATATGCGGCGCAACGATTATGGTCTGGCCTTGCTGCGGCAGGCGGAGAGCCTGGGTCAACCAGCGGCTGCGATGGGGGAACTGCGGCAGGCGGAGGCGATCTTTAAGGAACTCGACGACAAGTTTGGCTATATCGATGTCCGCCTGAACCTCGCGCGGGTGTACCTCGCCGAGGGCCGTCTGGAGGACGCGGCGGCCGCCGTGGGGAGGGCCAGCAGCGTCGCGAAGCCGATGTTCTTCACCGAACCGGTCTATGCCCCGTGGGCGGTCAATTGGATCAGCGGGCAGATCCACTTCCAGGCGGGCCGACTCGACGAGGCGATCCAGGCCTTCGAGGCGATCCTGTCGGACAAAAACACGCAGACGATTGCACGGGGGTATGACTTTTCTCGCGATGACGTTGTTCTGAACGAACTGGGGCTGGCCTACTATGAGCGGGCCAAAACGCGAAATGGTCCACCGCGTGAAAATGACCTTCGCCTTGCTCGCGACTGCTTTCAGAGGATTCTGAAGCGTGATTCCGAGAGTCCCGCGGCACATTACCAATTGGCGTTGCTGGCGGAACTGTCGGGAGAGGCCGAAGTCGCTGCCGAGCATCGTCGCCTGCATCAACGTTACAAGGTGGATGACAACGCGCGGGCACGGGCCGCGGCCTTGGCGCGCATGCGTGATCCTGCGGCTGCGCATGCGGCGGAGCCGATCGCGATCTATCGCCTGAAGGGGGTCCCACCGTCGGCGGAGTCCGAAGGAGGATCCGCCCCCCCCGCATCGACCCCGTCCGCCGACAACGGGGCTGGCCCATGAGCACTCCCGATCTTCCCGATGACGACCGCCGGATCGGATGGGGGCTCAGGTGGTCCGCCGGGGTGATGGTTGCGATCGCGCTCGTCGTGTGGGCCACGCGCGCGCTTTGGCCTTCGCTCCCCCCGGACGCGTCGTTTGGCTCCTTGCCTCTGCCCACCTATCCGGTGACCACCGTACCCGGACCCGTCACGGATCTCCCAGCTCTCCCTCTGGTCGATGTGACATCCGAATCAGGACTGCAATTCATCCACGACCGGGGAGCGACCACCGCGCGACGGATGCCCGAGACGATGGGAGGGGGGAGTGTCGCGTGGGATTACGATCTGGACGGAGATCTGGATCTGTTGCTGATTCACTCGGCCATCCGGTCGGACGGTGGTTCTTCGCTGGTGCTCTACGCCAATCAGGGGACCGGGACCTTTCGCGACGTGACTTCGGCCTCTGGACTTCAAGCATCACTGGTCGGCATGGGAGGGGCCGCCGCCGATTACGACGAGGACGGATGGCCCGATCTGTTGGTGACGGGCGTGGAGGGGAGTTCTCTGTGGCACAACGAAGGGGGTTGGTTTCGGGATGTGACCCTTGAAGTGTTCGGGGATGATCGTGACAGGGGCTGGAGCCTGGCCGCCGCCTGGCTCGATTATGATCGGGACGGGGACCTGGATTTGTTCCTCAGTCATTACCTCGACTGGTCGGCGGAACGTGACGACCGCCTGGATTGCCGCTGGAACGGTGTCGACCCGTCCTACTGCGATCCCGATCTCTTCGAGGGGTTGCCACCCCGCTTGTATCGGAACGAGGGGGACAGCCGGTTTCTGGATGTCACCGAAGCGGCGGGTCTGGAAGTCCGGAATCCGGATACGGGTCAATCGGTTCCGAAAGTGACCGCCGCCGTGGCCACGGATCTGGACGGAGACGGATGGCTCGATGTGGTCGCCACGGGGGATGGGGCGCCCAACCTGGTCTATCTCAATCAACAGACCGGGGGGTTCCGTGAAGTCGGGCGTGAATGGGGCCTGGCCTATGATCGTCAGGGTCTGGCCGTCCGGTCGTTGGGGCTCGATGTGGCCTGGCGGGATGGAGGGACCTCTCCCGTCATCGCCATGGGGCGCGTCGGCAACATGATGAACGCCTGCTTTGTCCGAGCCCCTGATGCGAACGTCTGGATCGATGAAGCGCTGCTCAACGGCTGGGGGCTCCCTTCCCGACTCGTTTGCACGTGGGGTTCGAGGTTCGTTGATATGGACCTCGACGGCCGGCTCGACCTGGTGTCCGCCAATGGCCAGCTTCAGGAAGATCTGGAGACCCTCCAGCTCAGTCAGTCCCGTGCCCAGCCGCCGCAGCTCTTCTGGTCACGTTCGGCAATCCCCCCGAAGTACGAGCGGATGACGGCCAAAGAAACCGGAGACGCGGCGCTTCAGCCTCTGTGTGGGCGAGGGGTCAACGCGGGTGATTTCGACGGAGATGGGGATGCGGACCTGCTCTTCACCACGAATGGGGGACCGCCCAGGTTGTTGAGGAACGATCAAACCCGTGGGCATCATTTTCTGCATCTGGAACTCAAAGGGGGGGGGCGCGTTGGTCCGCGCGATCCTCGCGGGGCCCGGGTGACACTTCCCGATGTCACTCAACCCCAGGCGGCGGAATGGCAACCGATGGGGGGATATTTGACGCAGCACGAATCGGCGATCCGGTTCGGCCTGGGAGCAGTGTCGCGAGTGGATCGGGTCGTCATCACCTGGCCGGATGGACAACGGCACGAACTTCCCGCTCCCCCGGTGGATCGGCGGTTGATCGTCGTTCAGCCACAGGCCGGGGAGTCTCCCCTCGCCGCGATATTCCCCCAGCGGCCGGGGGGAGAGAACGAATGAGTCCACGTTTCGCCCTGCTGCGATTTCCGCCTGGACGGCATGGATGGCTGCGACTGCTGGCGCTGACGATGGGTCTGGGGCTGGTCATCGGGGCGATCCGTCAGGAGTGGCGTTCGGAGACGGATCTTGCCGCCCGAGGCGCGGCCGCCCTGAAGGCCGAGGATTTGACTGCCGCCACAGCGTGGGCCGATCGGCTGCTCCGACAGAATCCGAGTGCGGGACAGGGGCTGTGGTTGAAGGGGCAGATCGCCGAGAGACAGGGATGGCTGGACGAAGCCATCGAATGGTTGGATCGGATCGACGCCAAAGAGACCCCGCTGTTCGAGACAGCGCACCAGCATGCGGGAGAGTTGGCGTATCACAAAATCGGGGATTACGCGCTCGCCGAGTCGTTGTTTCGGCAAGCGGCGGAAGCGGACCGAGGCTCAGCCCCGGCACTGCGCCGACTGACCGAATTCCTGGGGTTGCAGTCGCGATGCTGGGAGGCCCTGCCGTACCGCATCGCCCTGATGCGACAGACGCCCCCCACCGCAGCCGAGCTCTTTTTGGTTTCCCTGGGGGATCGCGCGCTGGCAGATCCACAGGCGATCGAGGAATTCTGCCGTTCGAATCCGGACGAGGCGGGTGCCCAGTTGGCCTGGGGGCGCGTGCTCGCGGCGCGGGGTCAGGCGGATTCCGCCCGGCGACTCTTCCAGGGGGCCGCCCGGTCGGAGAGGCATCGGGCGGAGGCCTGCGCCCGATGGGGTGAACTCTGGGAGGGGCTGGCGACACCTGCGGAAGCGCGGGCCTGGGAGCAGTTCGCGGAGACGACATCTCCACATCCCGGAGTCTGGCAGGTCCGTGGTGCCCAGGCCGAGGCCCGAGCCGATGCGGTGACCGCCGCGCGCTGTTACGCGGCGGCGGCCCGCATGGACGGAGAGCGTGCCGTGGCCTTCTATCGCCTGGGGCAATTGCTGGTTCGACTGGGGCGCGAGACGGAGGGAGAGCGATGCCTCGAACGAGCCCGCCGACTGGAGGAGTATGCGAAAAGCGCGGAGCTGGCCTACCGCGTGGGAGAGGCGCAGCATCTCCAGCGGGCCATCGTCGCCGCGGAAGCATGTGGCTTGATGGTGGAAGCCTGGGGTTGGGCGGTGAGGCTCGATGCCGAGTATCCGTCGGCCACCACTCGTCCCCAGGTCGAACGACTACTGGGGGCGCTGCCACCGGTTCCTGCGGTACGTTCCGACGAACGCTGGAATCCCGCCAGAGCCATCGATCTTTCGTCGCTGGACCAGTCCGTAACTCTCCCGAACCCGGCGGCTTCCCAGCCTTCTTCCGACCCCGGAGTTCCCCTGCTGTTCGAGGAGACGACCGTCGACTTTCAATACGACAACGGAGGGGATCCCGCGCGAGGCCTGGTGCGGATGTACGAAATCACCGGCGGGGGGGTGGCTGTTCTCGACTACGACCTCGATTCACATCCCGATCTCTATTTGCCGCAAGGGGGAACATGGGACGCGGGAGATTCGCGTCCGCAAACGGATCGACTGTTCCGCCTCTCGGAAGTGCGGGGCGCAGTCGATGTCACAGAGTCGGCTCGACTGAGCGAGAGGGGCTTTAGCGTGGGTGCCACGGTTGGGGATTTCGACAACGATGGCTTCCCCGATGTGTATGTCACCAATGCCGGACAGAACCGGCTGTTCCACAACCTGGGGGATGGAACCTTTGTGGAGCGATCGCAAGCCGCAGGGTTGATCGACAACGACTACAGCGCCAGTGCCGTCCTCGCGGATTTGTCGGGAGATGGTCTGGCGGACCTGTACGTGGTGAATTACCTGGCGGGGGAGGATCTTTGGACTCGGGTGTGCGGTGGCGCGGATGGCATTCCCCGTTCGTGCCTCCCCCAGTCGTTTCCCGCCGCGCGGGATCGCTTTTGGTGGAATCGGGGGGACGGCCGATTCACGGACGAGTCGGCGCGGTCGGGAGTGGGAGAGTTGGCGGGAAAAGGGCTGGGGATTGTCGCGGCTGATTTCGCCCAGCGCGGCCAACTGGATCTCTACATCGCCAACGATGTTGGCCCGAACTTTCTTCTGGAACGGACGGGCGTCGATGACTCGGGGGTGCCGCGGTTTCAGGACATCGGCCTCGTCGCCGGCGTGGCGCTGGATGGCCAGGGGCACGCGCTGTCCTCGATGGGAGTCACGGCGGGGGATGCGGATGGAGATGGTCGACTCGACCTCTTCGTCACCAACTTCGAGCAGGAGGCCAGTTCCTTTTATCGGCAGATCGCGCCGCTGCAGTTTGTGGAGACGACCGCGGCACAGGGGCTGGTGGACAAACCACTCGCGCTGGTCGGTTGGGGCACGCAGTGGTTCGATGCCGATCTTGATGGCCATCTCGACCTCGCGCTCACCAACGGGCATGTCAACAATCTAGCCGACCACGGCAAGCCGTACCGGATGCCTTCCCGGCTCTTCCGCAATCGTGGCGACGGCCGCATGCAGATGGATCGAGACCGGGAGGCCGGGGACTATTTCTCGCGGCTGGTCCTCGGTCGTGGGATGGCGCGGTGGGATGGCGACCGGGATGGTCGGGAAGATCTGGTGGTGACGCATCTGGATCGTCCCCCGGTCCTCCTCTGGAATCGGACCCCCACAACCCATCATGGAATGGGCTTTGTGTTGACGGCGGTCCAGGGTCAACGGGATGCCATCGGGGCCACCGTCACTGTGAGAACAGCGCGCGGGACGATGGTTCGCCAACTGACCGCCGGGGACGGGAACCAGTCCACGAACCAGCGGCGGTTACTCTTCGGGCTCGGCGAACAGGATCGGATTCTGGGAGTCGCCATTGTCTGGCCAAACGGTACTCGGCAGGAATGCGGTCCGCTGGCGGTGGACACCGAATACCGGTGGATCGAAGGAGGAGTTCCGATCCCGATCTTCCGCTGGAGACCATCGGCGACTCTTCCCGAATGACCTTACTCTTCCCGAATGACAAGGGTCTGGTTCGACGGGAGCGGGCCGGCGACGGTTCGGGTCTTGCCACTCGGCCAGCGGACTTCAACGGACTCGACCGTCGTGGAGGTTCCCAGGCCGTAATACAGAGGGACCAGTCCCTGCGAGAGGTAACCGGTCTTGCCGTCGTGGACTTTCAGGTACGACCCACCGGAGGTCTTTACGGTGACCAGACTGCCCAGTGCATCCCGATTGGACGCACTGCCCACCAGTTTCACCTGCAGCCATCGCAGGTCGGGGGTGGTGTCTGCCAGATTGCTGACCAGCACCAGTGGTTCCGACCCGAAATCGTTGGTGACAATGTCCAGGTCTCCATCGAGATCGAGGTCGAACATGACCGAGGATCGCGAACTGATCGACGACCAGACACTCACCCGCCCCGTTCGATCCTTGCAGTCGATATGGTCCTTGTCGGGGCCCGAGCAATCGCAGGTGAACCAGGGAACCGCTGTCCGGCCGTCGGGACGAGGCTCGATTCCCACCGCGAATTCCGCGTCCACAAACCGCTTCCCCGCTTCGTTGAGGAGCAGGGAATTGACCGCGTACCGGAATGGAAAGTTCATGCCCGACGCGATGAACGCGTCGTCGAAGCCATCCGCGTTGACATCGCCGACGCTCAGCCCCCAGGGCCAATAGTTTTCCGCCCCCACCCGGTCCGAGATCTCCTCATACGCGTCCGGTCCGGTGCCGCGGAACAACGCATTGCCCCACACACTTTGCCCCTTGGTGAGCAGCAACGACTCGGGCCAAACCATGTCCGCTTTCTGCTTCTCATGGTCGGTGTCAACCTGTTGACTCATGTCCGAATGCATGTCGGTGATGTAGAGATCCAACTGGCCGTCATTGTCGAAGTCGAAGACCTTCACTCCCATCGCTCCCCAGGGTGTTTTGGGGAACAGCTCCCGGCTGCGTTTGCGGAAGTGCTTGCCCTCGACATTTTCGTAGTACTCGTCGTGCCCCTGCATGCTGAGGACATACAAATCCGGCCAGCCGTCGCGGTTGGCGTCGAGCGGGGTCGCGTCTCCCGTCCAGCTTTCGTCGATGAGTTGCGTCGCCGTCGTGACATCCTCGAACTTCAGCCCCCCAAGATTGCGATACAGGACGCTCCGTTCATTCCGCTCGACCGGCTTCAGGTGTCCGGCGAACGCGTCGGCATGTGCCGCGAAATTCCCTTCGGGGCGCCGGGTGTCGGTCGTGTAAACCCCCACATTGCAGACGAACAGGTCGAGCAGTCCGTCACGGTCGTAGTCGAAGCAGACCACCCCCGAGGAGTGAGCGACCAGCCCCACACCGGCCGACTCCGTCACATCGGTGAATCGGCCTCCTCCCTCGTTGCGGAACAGTACGTTTCCCCCCCGGACGGTCGTCACCACCAGGTCGGGATCGGAGTCGTTGTCCAGATCGGCGAACGAACCGGTGACTCCGATCCGATCGGCGAGCCGCACCCCCGCCTGCTCCGTGATGTCGGTGAACCGGCCTCCCCCGAGGTTCTTCCAGAGCTGGTTCCCCCCCAACTGCGAGACGAAGTACAGGTCGACCAGTCCATCCCCATCGACATCCGCCGGAACCACTCCGTTGCCGTGGTCATAATGGGTCGCCTGGTAGGCCTTCGCGGCATCGGGAACAACGCGATTGACGAAGGTGATCCCGCTGGCGACCCGCTCGTCGCGAAAGGTGAACTGATGCCGAACCGACGAGCCGGCGAGGGAGGCTTTCTGTTTCGCGGCTCGTTCGGTCAGCCAGGCCGGGTTCAGGATGTCCTCGGGAACGAGTTTGAGTTCCTCGAGGACGGTTCTCAGATCGGCCTCAAGAGTATTGAGACCGGCCTCGCTCAACCCGTCGTAAAAGCCGCGAATGGCTCCTTGCTGGTCGATCAAGACCGTCTGCGAGCTGTGGAGAATCGGCATCTGAGTGACCTTCGGGTCCTCCTGGACCGGAACCCGGAAGCCGTCGCGGCACAATGTCCAGATCGCCTGACGCTCCCCCGTGAGGAAATCCCACGAGCTGCCGTCGATCGCCCGCTCCTGGGCATAGGCCGCCAGGACAGGCGCGGTGTCGTTTTCAGGATCGACAGAGAAGCTGGCGAAACGGACGACGCCCCGCTCGGCTTCCGGCTTGAGTTTGCGGGCCAGTTCCGCGAGGCGGGCCGTTTGTTGAGGACACGTTGCCGTGCATCGGGTGAAGAAGAAATTCGCGACCCAGACTTTCCCGTGATAGCGCAGCCGGTTCGTCGTCTCCCCCCGCTGGTTCATCAGGGTGAACGGAGGGACCGAATGCAGCACTCGAGGACTGGACGACTTTCCCGATGCGGGATTCGTTATCGAGGAGATCTTCTGAGAGTCGGCTGCTGACTCCGGAGATGAGGGAGGATTTGGTCGGGAAGGCCCGCATCCGGCGCAGACCAGAACCGCCCCGAGCCACAGTTGGCGGACAACGGGCATCATTTTCGGGTCGGAATGTCGAGTTTGCTTCAGCACAAAAGCCGCTCCCGTCACTTTGACGCCGGGCGAAGCCCTGCGGTCAGCGTTGGAATCTTTGTCGAATTCGCGGTCCGGACGAGGGACTGATCCCGAGGAATCGCGATCAGTTGGCCCGACAACCGGGAATGGTCTCTGCCGCAGAAAGGTGTTCCGAGAAAGTCATAGCGGCCCGCCGGAAGAGGCGGCAGCGCCACTTCGAACGTCATCCCCGGAACCGCGATCTGCTCGGCACCCAGAGCGGGCAACGACCACGTGTAGACGAAGTCCGCACTCTGAAATCTCAGCGTCACCGCGTGGTCCGCCGGGACTTTCAGCGAGTCGCGATCCAGCGGGTCGTCGAGCGTCTGGAAAGGACCATCCGGGACGGGATGGCGGTAATGCCAGGCGAGTTCCTTTCCCAGTAACTCGACGACATATGGATTGGGCAGCGGGACCGCAATGGCGTGCCCCTTCGCCAGGGAGCTGTTCCCCGGGGTGGGGCTGGTCGTGGCCATCAAGCCGTAGCTAGTCATGCTCAGCGTGGCCACAAACAGGGCCACGATCGACCGGGGAGGACGTCTGCGGGGATTCACGGTGTGCTCCCCTTCGACGTGGGGGGTGCGGAGTCCCCCGCCGGGGGAGGGGCCGAGGCGGGGAGTTCCCGAAGCACGCGGAACCCGACGATGGCATTGCGGAGTTCGTGGGCGAGGCCGACTCGATCCGCCGAGCGGGTGAACATCGTCAGGCTCAGAAACGAGCCTCCCCGGACAATCCGCGAGCCGGGAGTGACCGGCTCTTCGTGGTCCAGCAAGGGGCGACCGTCGTAGCCTTTCGTCGGCCACTGGTCGGCGCACCATTCAAAGACATTGCCATGCATGTCGAACAGGCCGAACGGATTGGGGCGATAAGTCGCCACCGGCGCGGTGAAGGGATAGCCGTCATTCCAGTCGACCGACCAGTCGGCGAACGGGTACATCCGCTCCAGGTTCACATCGCACAGGTTGCAATAGGTTTTTAGCGAGTCGAGATCGTTGCCGGTGCTCCATTTGGTGTTGGTTCCACCACGGCAGGCGTACTCCCACTCGATCTCGGTCGGCAATCGATATGTCTTCCCTTCCTCTCGCGTGAGCCACCGGCAATACGCCTCGGCATCTTCCACCGCGACATTGACGACGGGGTGATCGTCCGTCTGTTCAAAGCCCGTCATCCGCCACGAACTGCGGGGATCGGGTTCGAGTCGTTTGGTTTCCGCGTTGTAGGCGAAACCCCCTTGCGTACGTTCCGCCAGTGTCTGGTACCCGGTGGCTTCGACGAACGTACGGAATTGACCCCGGGTGACTTCCGTTTGGCCCAGTTCGAAGGGGGCCGGGATCTCCACTTCGATTTGAGGGAGTTCGTCCGGCCGAGCCTCGGTATCGTCGGCCGGAGAACCCATGAGGAATCGCCCGGCCGGAATGACGACCAACCGCAGGCCACGGGTATTCGTGACGACCTGAATTGTGGCGGGAACCGACAAACAGCGTTGTCCGAGAGGAAGTGTCGCTTCCGGGGGTTGCTCGAGAGCGAGATCGCTCGGTGATGACGAGGACTTCCCGGAGGCGGAAGGGGCCTGCGCAACATCCGGGTCGCCCGGCTTACAGCCGGAGACCAACAGGAAACTGAGCCCGACGACCCACGCAACCCGCAATACACGCTGATCGCTGACCACGGGGGCTCGGACATCGGATGGAGAAGTCATGCGCTCAACATCCATCAGACCGGTCAGGAAAGCCACCCCTGACAAACCTGAATCCAGGGAATTCGCCGTGGCCCGCAGATGATCTTTCGCGGGTGGAAGCAATTTCGTTGCCATGAAGGACTCCGGCTGGACGGCATGAAGACCCGTGTTCACGAATTCCGCCGGGAAGCCAGTCTGAAACCGACCCCTCTTCGAGCGAGTCGCAGGCCTGCCCTGTATGGCATGGAATCCGCTATCTGAGGCCGGGAGGAACGACTCCGTGAGTGGCCCGTGGGCCGACGACCGGCTGAAAGATCGAAGCCAGACGATCTGGCAGACCTGCCGCGAAATCGTGCAGACCTGCTGCGTGGTGATGCAGCTGGCTCAGGGAATCCGGCGTTCGACCTCGCCATCGGAGAAAACATCTGACGGAATCTCCGCCGTGATTCAGGAAAGCCCCGACAAAAGTCCGGAATATGCGTTCGCGGCACATTGCTTGCAAGCGAGTGTACATTGTGTACAATTGGCCCCATTGAGCCTCTTTCGATTTCGCCCGTTCGTTGGCGATCGGTGGTCTTGAATCGTCTTCTCTGTCGGCTCGTATCGCTCCGAGTTTCGTCACCAGTCATGGGATCGGCCAACGCCCTGTGTTGTCGGGGTTGGACTTGTTCAACGACTCGAAAGGGTGACTCATGGTTCACACCAATGAGGCCTCTTCAGGTGCTTCGCCGTCTCTTTCCGGCTCTCCGCGTGCAGCCATCTCTCCTCGCGATGGTGGCGTGTTCTGGGTTCGGGCCGCGCTCCTCGCCGTCGTCGCAAGCCTGATGGCTTGGCCTGCGTTGCTTGTCATCGATGGCAAGTTTCCGGTCGAGAATCTCTCGGTCGAGATGACCAACCTGATTCGCAACAACCGCAACGATCCTGTCGCTTGGGCGCAGGAGCGGATGAACCGCTGGACCTCTCTGGCCAAGACGGCGTCGATTTGTCTGGCGGCCTTCGGAGGTGTGTTTGTTGGTCTGGCGAGCGCTCGCGATGAAGCCACGAGGCGATGGTCTCTCCGGAAGTTCCTTGCGGGAGTTGGATTTGGGGCGGGGGCTGGAATCCTCGGCGGTCTCGCGGAAGCGACGTTGGTCGTCCGGCTCGAGCGGCTG
>JBIKMW010000146.1:0-13378 GCA_044359065.1 Planctomycetales bacterium
TGGCGACCGAGGCCGCGCCGAAGCCACCGATCCCCAGCGTCGGTTCCTTCACACAGGCGAGCCAGCCGACGTGATACAGGACCAGCCCGAGGAAAACCGTCCCCGGAGTCGGGCCGTTGGCAGCAGGCTCTTCGGAAGGCTCGGCGGGGGCGGGCATGGTCATGTTCGATTATCCAAGGCCGCCTGAACGCGCGCGATCGCCCCTTCGAGGGTGGGGAGTTGACCGAAGCCGATGCGGGCCAACCAACCCCCTGCTTTCCAGCGGTTGTAGACCTCACGGCCATTCACTTCGATGCGGAATGTGCCCCAGAATCCCTCGGCGATGCGCGCGGGAATGCCGAGCTGCTTCTGGATCGCGTCCGCGATGTCTTCGGCGGGGACACGCAAGTGACACAGATGGCAATAGTACACGACGACATCGGGAGGCGTGGCGGCGGTTGAGAGCGGCGGAGTCGTCATGGAGTCGGACTGAAAAAGGGCCAGGTCTTTGCGTCGCCGGGAGTCACCGCCGGTGCGGAACCGTCAGGGATGATGACGGTGGAACAATCGTCACGACCGACCATGTTGCCGCGCGGCGCGGTTCCGGGGAAGGATCACGCGGGAGTCGTGTGGCGACGCGCGGTAGTGTGACCTTCGGGGTGCCATGCTTGCACCGGCTCTGCGCGGCAAGCATGAGGGGCGGTTCTCGTCCGCATCGTGGGTGACTCCCTGTGGAAATCACCGAGGAATCGCTGTCCCCAAGTTTGCATGCGTGTCCCTAAAGCGGGTCAAGCATGGCATGCAAAATCGAAGTCGGCCCTTTCCCGGGCATCGCGGTCGTCGAGGTTCTTGCTCGTGGTCTGTGAAAGTCGATTGCCGAACGGTCTGACGCTGAACGTCGAACCCCTGCCGGGGGCGCGGTCGGTGGCGGTCGGGGTGTTGATCGACGCGGGGCCGGCGGACGATCCCGAAGACCGGTTGGGGCTGTGTCATCTTTCGGAACACATGCTGTTTGGCGGGACGACACGGCGGACGAGTGGCGAGATCGCACGGTTGATCGACGGGACGGGGGGCCAGATCGGGGCGTTCACCACGCGCGATTACACCTGCTTGCACGCGTGCGTCCTCGAAGAATCGCTCCCCTATGTGCTGGACCTGTTCGGCGACATCCTGCTGCACAGCACGCTGCCCGTCGACACGCTGCGGACCGAGCAGCAGGCCATTCTCCGCGAACTGGCTATCGAGCGCGACACGCCCCTGTCATATGTTCATCAACGACTCAAGGAGACGATCTGGCCCGATCATCCGCTGGGCCGCGCGGTGCATGGCCGGGCGGATGGTGTGCTGGCGTGCGAGCGGGAAGATGTCCGCGCGTTTCTCGACCGGCATCATCGGGCGGGGGCCATCCAGGTGGCGGCGTGCGGCGCGGTGGTCCCCGAGCGGTTCGCCGCACAAGCCGAGGACGCGTTCTGGGCACTGCCGAGTGGTGGGGTTGATCGTCTCCGTGCCGGGTGTCAGCCACGCGGGGCCGCCGTCGTCGAGACGGGGGATGTTTCGCAAGCTTATTTTTGTCTGGGACTTCCGACCGGTCCGTTCAACGACCCGGATCGCTACCCGCTGTTCGTGTTGAACGCGCTGTGGGGTGGCAGTCTTGGCTCGCGTTTGATGCGGCGGTTGCGGGACGAGCTGGGGCTGGTTCACGACATTTCGTCGGAGATTCACGCCTATCGGGACGCGGGGCTGCTGGTCATACAAGGAAGCACAGCGCCCGAGCGGCTGACAGCCACGCTGTCGCTCGTCGCACAGGAGTTCCTGCAACTGGTGGACGGCACGCGTCCGGTCGACGACGAAGAACTGTGGACGGCCCGCAGGCAACTGCGCGGTCACCACGAATTGGCGGGGGAGCAAACGTCGTCGGTGCTAGCGCGAATGCTCACGCAGAAATTTTATCTGGGACGCATCCTGCCGGGAGCCGAGATCCCCGCCGCCCTCGAACAGGTCGAAGCCGCCGACGTGACGCGCGTGGCTGAGCGATTGCTCACCACCGGCTGGACGAATCCCGGCTTGGCGGTGGTGGTGCCACCGGGGGAGGATGGTATCGCGCGAGAGGCGGCGGAGTTCGTCGAGATGCTGTCGGGGAGAGGCTCGTCATGAAGCGTTCTTCGGCATTTTGTTTCTTCTGTAGCCCGACGCGTGAGCGAGGGGGAACGTGAACCCGCTTTCCCGATACTCACCGATCCCATCAACAACCACTCCTGGTGGCCGCAATCCTGATTCGCCTCGTCACGCGGTTGAGCGTCCGTCACCAAGACTCTTGCATTTCATCTGTGGTTCATCTGTGGCGAAAACCTCTTCTGTCTGGCGATCTGCGGCAAGAAAGAAATGTTTAGCCACAGATGGAATACAGATGAAACACAGATAAGAAAGAGGATTTTCGGTGGCTTGACCTGAGCCGGTCGCCGCTCATCGAACTCCTGCCAGTCAGCCCCTCACTCTTCTTCCATTTGCCCTTTTCCCTTGGCCTTCACTCCTCCGGGTGTCCCATGTCGGTTCCCGAGCACATCAAAAAGCTGTGGATCGAGCTGCAGAAAAAGCACAGCGTCCCCGTGAACGCGATCGGCGTCCGCATCGACGCCCGCGACTCGGCCACACTGAAAGTCTGGCGCGAACAGGGGATCGACCAGTATCAACGGAAGTGAGCAATTGCGGGTGCGGCAGGCTCGAGTTCCACCCGCAGCGAAAACGGGTCCTTGAAATCTCTCTTCCCCGGCAGTCCCTCCCTCACGCTCGGCCACGTGTCGAGGTCCATCGCGTGCGTGTGGTTTCCGGCCATGATGGTCCACGGGAGTCGTCGCGGCAGGCCATGCGGGCCAGGCATGTGATGTGGGCCGTGAGGGTCGTGCGAGTGGGGGGCGTCCCAGTGAGGAACGGCGTGGGCGAAAGGATGGGGCTGGCGTGACTCCGGTGGCTGGGACGGTGAGAGACACAGCCACGCCAGGATCGTGAGTGTGGCCACGACGGCCCATGACATGCCCGTCCGTCGCCAGCGGGACAACCGGCGTGCTCGCGGACTGGTCCCTCCGCGTGCGGATTCCGCGAGGAAGCGACGCAAATCACTCGCCAGGTCCTCGGCGCTGGCGGGGCGGTCCGCCGGGTCTTTCGCCAGGCAGCGCAGGCAGATGCGCGACAGCCTGGCAGGAACATCGGGGTTGAGTCGTTCCGGCGGGACCGGTGTGTGCGTGGCCACCATGCGGAGCAGTTCCAGCGTGCGCGAGGCCCGGAACGGCGGGATCCCGGTCAGCAACGCGTAGAGGGTGGCCCCGGTCGAATAGATGTCGCAGGCCGACGACGCACTGCGGGAACGTCCCATCGCCTGTTCGGGGGACATGTACTCGGGGGTGCCGAGGACTTCGGCGGCAGGGGTGAGGTCACCCGGTCGCAGGGCGTCGCGGGCGAGGCCGAAGTCGGCGACGCGCACCCGTCCCTCGCGCGAGATGAGAATGTTTTGCGGCTTGATGTCGCGATGGATCACTCCGCGCACGTGTGCGTGAGCGAGCGCCTCCGCCACTTGCACCATGATCCGCGCGGCTTCGACGGGGGAGATGGGGCGCTCGGCAATCAGGCCCTTCAGTGTGGTCCCTTCGACGAGCGGCATCGACAGGAACGGACAGCCGTCAATCTCGCCCACCTCGAGGACCGGCACGATGTTCGGGTGGTCGAGCCGGGCGGTGAGGCGGGCTTCGCGATAAAAGCGTTCCCGCTCGACCGTGCCGGCGAACGAACCGGCGGAGATCATTTTGAGGGCCACCTCGCGGTCGACTCCCGTCTGACGGGCGCGATACACGACCCCCATCCCCCCCCTGCCCAGCTCCTCCAACAGTGTGAATCGCCCCGCCCGCACGGGGCCGCCTCGCCAGGACGACTTGGGGCCGCGCCAACTCCGCGCGGGAGTGGCTTCGTGATTCTCGATCGGTTCCGGTTGTGCCTCGACCCACTGGGCGGAATGGTGGTGCGGGACACTCACCAGTCCGCGTGGATGATCGAGACCCGCCGATGTCAGCGAATCGCTCCCCAGCCGAATCCGCGAAACCCGCGCGACGACGCGGCTGACGAGGTTCGCCAGTTGCCACCGCTGGTCGTCGGTGTCGAAGCGGAGTTCGCGATAGTCCCCCGGCGCGGCGATGTCCCCCCGCACGGCCCGCTGACGAACGTCGAGTTCGACGAGTTGCAGGGCGAGCGGAACGCGGTCCTTTTTCGGGACGCGTTCCACGAATTCGGTCAGATGCGGTCGTCGTCCCAACCGCCAGGCGAGGGCGAATTCCCGCAGGATGTCGCAAGGGGCGGCGCGTGTGGCGGTGCTGGGTTGAGATTGTGGTCGCGAATGCGGCCGGGGCAGAGCGATCATGACGTTCCTCCTGAGGGGAGGAACGGGATGCGGGGAGGGAATTCAACCGGAAGGGGGCGCGATGACCGCGGTTGAAATGGTCGTTGAAACGGGGATTTCAGATCTCAAAGAGATGGCGGAACCACGCCACGAACTGTTGGCAGAGAGGATGTTGAGTGTCGAACAGGCCTTCCCTTACGGCGAAGCTGTAGAGCAGGCCCGGTTCGTCCTGCCATGCGCACCACGCCGACAGGACCGCCTTGTCCCAATGCGCCGATCTGAACGGAGCGTTGAATGGCGGCTCTTTGGCGATCGCCGTGGACTGCCGCGCATGTTCCAGCAGACTGGTCTGCGGGTTGGGGATCAGCCCGAGCAGGAACGATTCGAGCATCCGCGAATGTTCTTGGCTGGAGGGGGTCTGCCCGTTATCGGGCATGATCCACACTCCAACACGCGCCTTGCCGGAGCGGGAGATTCCGACCCAGCCACCCGGAACGGGTTGTGGGGGAAGCTCAAACATCGGTTGCCAGCGGTTCTTTATGCTCTCCCACGTGGCTTGGACATCGGTGTCCGCGTCAATGACCAAACCAAAGTGCGTGGCGCCGGATCGCTGCCTCTCCAACTCGACAAGGTCCTGGCCGACTTGACCCGAATTGCGGCGCTTCAGGTTCGATTTGCCCTCGATGTCCTCGAAGAACACCGGACTTCCCCAGCGGTCATCGGTCCATTCGAGACCGCTTTTTTGCAGTAGAGCGGTCAGTGCGTAGACCTCATCCTTGCCCTCGACGAGGAGCCGTTTTGGATTCTTGGAGTTGGGGGGCTTGCTGTTGTCGGATGGCGATGGCACGTCACCGCACCTCCGCTTCGTAATCCGCTGATGCTGCAATGGCTCCCGGCGAGTAGGTCACCGCCTCCTCCGCGTCCCGTTCGATCCGTTGCAACGACACGTCCTGCCGGTCGTCATCGGCGACGACTCGCGCGAGGGCCTTCCAGCAGTCCTGACTGTGCGTCGTGGCAAAGAGCTGAACGTTGAACTCCTCGGCGGCCCGGAACACGAACCGCCACATGTCCTCGAGCACGGTGTGATGCAGGCCGGTGTCGATTTCGTCGATCAGCAGGATGCCAGACTCCGCCGAAAGCAAGGCCAACCCGAGTCCCAGAAACCGGGCCGTGCCCTCACCCATTTGACGAAGCGGGAATGTCGCGATCTGGCCGTCAGAGTCCTCGATCCCCACAAGGCATTCGAAGTCCCGTCCGAGTAATTTGCTGTCCGAGCTGGATAGCGGGACGAACTCAATATCGCGAATCCGCTCGTCCAGGTCCTGCATGAAGTCGATGACGATCCGCTTGCGATCCGGCCGCGCCGCGACGCACTCGGCCCAGATCATGTTCATCCCTTGGAGAGGGACCCCTTCCGTTCGCACAAATCCAAGTGGGGCAAAATCATGAAATCCCCAAATCCGAGCACCGACATAGAACGGTTCGAGAGGCAAGCAACTGTCCGCACTCAATGCAGCCAGTTTTTCGGAAGTCTGCGGACCATGTTCCCACTTGAACAGCAGGCCCTTGTCGCTGACCGGTTCATTGAGCGTGAGATCCCAAGCGCGATCGATTTGATCGGGGCGAATGTCCACGACGCCAACGTGCAATTGATGCGATACTTCGGACCCAACGGCCTCGATGGTCAGTTCTGACGTTGGCACAAGCCGCTGACCATGAAACATCGGAGCCGCAGGCGACTTGCGGGACTTCCCGATGATCTCGCTGGGGTCGTGCCGTCCGACGATGAGATTGAGCACTCGCCCCGGATGCTGGTCCACGAACAGCGCCTCCACCGCCTCCAGCACCGTCGTCTTCCCGCTGTTGTTCTTCCCGACCAGCAGGTTGACCCGTTTCAGCCCCGAAACGGTCAGTTTCCGGAACACGCGGAAGTTCTCGATGCGCAGTTGCTGGAGCATGTTCGGGGTCCTGTGAGGGTGGCCGCTCGGGGCGCGGCACCACGCATTGTAACGCGTCGCGACGACGCACGAAGAGGGGGCGCCGGTTACGTCCGACAACCGTTCGAGGCCGCATCCCCGGTTCGTCAGGCACAGCCTGACCTACGGCGTACCTTGCCCCCCGTTGCAATCGGTGTGCGCGCCCTGGTCTACCCAGTCCGAGAGGTTTCGCAGCGACCGGTGTCGTCGCTGGTGAAGTCTCCGGGTGGGAAGTGTCGAACGTTGGGAGAGAGCCGCGCCGGAGGTCGCGTTGTCGTTTCGTTGCCAACGGAAATGGGTGACCCGCGTGAACTCTCCGATCGAGCGCAAAGGTTCCGTTCCTCACTCCCCCCCTGCCCCGGCCGCAGGCCCGCTCGACCCAGCGACCGCACCGCTGCGGAGCATTCACACCGAGACGTTTCCCGAGTTGCTGACCTCCATCGGGGCGTCGGTGCTGGTGTCGACCTATCAGGCGGGGAAACTCGTGGTGTTGCGGGCGGATGAGGCGGGGCTCAACACGCATTTCCGCGGGTTCAACGTCCCGATGGGGATCGCGCTCGATGGGGACCGCCTCGCCATCGGCACGGGCCTGGAGATCTGGGAGTTCCACAACGTACCCGCCGTGGCCGCGCGACTGGAACCCGCTCGCAAGCATGACGCCTGCTTTCTGCCGCGCGGTTCGCACACCACGGGCAACATCCAGATCCACGAGATGGGATGGGGAACCGAGGGGCTGTGGTTCGTCAACACGCGGTTCTGCTGTCTTTGTACACGCGACCTGAACCACAGTTTCGTCCCCCGCTGGCGGCCACCGTTCATCACCGCGCTGGCTCCAGAGGATCGCTGTCATCTGAACGGGATGGCGATGGTCGAGGGGGTACCGCGATTCGTGACGGCGCTGGGGGTCAGTGACGAAGCCCGCGGTTGGCGGCCGCACAAGCGCGACGGCGGCGTGGTGCTCGATGTGCCGTCGGGGGAGTTCGTCGCGCGGGGCCTGTCGATGCCGCACTCGCCGCGCGTCCACAACGGGCAGTTGTGGGTGCTGAATTCGGGGGCGGGGGGACTGGGGATCATCGATCCGCAGACGGGTCGGTACGAGAACGTGGCGACGCTTCCCGGTTTCACGCGAGGACTGGACTTCTTCGGTCGGTACGCCTTCGTGGGGCTCTCGCAAGTGCGGGAATCGGCCGTGTTCTCGGGAATCGCGATTGCGGATCGACCTGTGGCCGAGCGTGCCTGCGGGGTGTGGGTCGTCGACATCGTGACAGGGCAAACGGTGGCGTTCGTGAAGTTCGAGGATCAGCTCCAGGAGATCTTCGCGGTCCAGGTGATGGCGGGTCGCCGTTATCCGGACGTGATCAACGACGCTCCGGACCTGATCTCCGACAGTTTTGTCCTACCCGACGCTCCGCTGGACAGCGTTCCGGAAGCGTATGTGAGGCGGACTGTGCGCGAGTGACGGAGTGCGGGAACGGTCGCGTGTCGAGTCGTTCCAGCGGACGAGTGTTTGACGAAGCGTGAACTCAATCAACACCTGAAACGTGGGTGCGAAAACATGGTCCGTCCGGTTCGTCATTGGCTGAAGAACTTGTTCGCGTCGGTTCCTTCGGGCCTGGGGCGCTCGCGGGTCCGTTCGGCGACTCGTCCGCGACGCGATCTCGGAGCGGTCGCGACCGGTAGATTCGAAACCGGACGATGTGAAACGGGGCAATTCGAAACGCTCGAAACGCGGACCGTTCCGGCGACGATCGTCGTGACGAGCCTCGACGACACCAGCACAACGAACGGACTGGTAACACTGCGCGAAGCGATTCAGGCGGCCAACACGGACGCGTCGGTGGATGGTTCGACGGCGGGCAGTGGGACGGACACGATCGTGTTCGACTCGTCGCTCTACGCGGGTGGCGACGTGACGGTGAACGTATCGGTGTTCGACACGGGGCTGGATAACAGCGAGGTCGGACCGACGGCGTTTTCGATTTCGTCAAACGTGACGATTCAGGGGCCGACGGGGAACAACGGCGTCACGATCACGCGCAACTCCGGGTCGAACTTCCGGCTGTTCGCGGTGACGGGGACGGGGAACCTCACGCTCGACTCGGTCACGGTCTCAAACGGGGCGGCGGTGGGATTAAATGGAGGCGGCGGTGGCGCGGGTGGGGGTGGGGGAGCTGGGCTGGGCGGAGGGGTGTTCGTCAACTCGGGAGGGACGCTCACCGTTCGGAACAGCCTGCTGACCGGAAACGTCGCACGTGGAGGGGCGGGAGCGACGAGCACAAGCTACGGCTCCGGCGGCGGTGGTGGCGGAGGATTGGGTGGGAATGGATCTTCAGGGGGTGGTAGCGGCGGTTCCGGTGGCGGCCCGCAAGGAGCCAGTAGCAGCGGTTCCTCGGGTGGGTTTGGCGGCGGTGGAGCGGGAGGTCGGTATTCGTATTACAACCTCTCAGCGCAAGCCGGTGGTGCGGGTGGGTTCGGCGGCGGTGGCGGTGGTGGCGGATTCGACTTCAGCCTTTTCTTTGGTAGCGTCCGTGGTTCGGGGGGAGCCGGGGGGTTCGGTGGGGGCGGTGGCGGGGGAAATGGCGGGGGAACCGGCGGATTCGGGGGGGGCAGTCGAGACGGGCGAAATGGTGGCCACGGTGCGGGGATGGGCGGAGCGGTCTTCAATAACGGCGGGACCGTCACGATCACCAATAGCACGCTGACGGCGAACTCGGCCGAAGGCCAAACCACCGGCAGCTTCGCGCAATACAGTTCCGGGCTGGGGGGAGCCGTCTTCAGCCGCAATGGCTCGCTGACCGTGCTCAACAGCACGGTGACCTCAAACACCCTGAGCGGAGCTGGTTCATCCTCCGGGTCCGGCGTATACCTGCTCGGAGACGGGGCCACGGCGACGGCCGCGCTCAACAACACCATTGTTGGTGAGTCAACGACGAGCGACCTCGACATCGAGGCGTCGACGATCAATGGCGGATCGAGATCGACCAGCGGTGTCGGCAACCTGATCCGGAACCACTTCGGACTGAGCGGGGTGACAATCGTTTCCACAGCTAACCCGAATCTGGGCAGCTTGGCCGATAACGGCGGGCCGACACGCACCTTCGCCCTGAACACCGGCAGCCCCGCGATCAACGCCGGGAACAACAGCGCCGCGTCCAGCTTGACGAACGACCAGCGCGGGAGCGGTTACTCCCGATTGTCGGGTGGGACGGTCGATATCGGGGCCTTCGAAGTGCAGAACGCGCTGCCCGTCGCGCAAACGAGCAGCGTCACCACGAATGAGGACACAGCCAAGACGTTCTCGGTGTCGGACTTTCTGTTCACCGATGGGGAGTCGAACGCGCTGGCATCGATCACAATCGGCACGCGCAGTCTGGCGAGTGGCGACACGCTGACGGTCAATCAGGGGGCGGGGGCCATCACCGTAACGAACGGGATGACGATCACCTCGTCGCAGATTTCATCGCTGACGTACACCCCGGCGTCGAATGCGAACGGTTTCGCGCGAAGTACGTTCACATTCACGGTGAACGACGCCGACAGCGGAGTCACGGCTGCGACGATGTCGATCCATGTCACTGCGGTGAACGATGTTCCCGCGGCGCAAACGAGCAGCGTCACCACGGACGAAGACACGGCGAAGACGTTCGCCGTGTCGGACTTCCTGTACAGCGATGTGGAAGCAAATGCGTTGACGTCGATCACGATCGGCACGCCGAGTCTGGCGTCGGGAGACACGCTGACGGTCGATCAGGGTGCGGGGGCCATCGCGGTGACGAACGGAATGACGATCACGGCGTCGCAGATTCCGTCGCTGACCTACACCCCGGCGGCGAATGCGAACGGTTCGGCGCGAAGTACGTTCACATTCACGGTGAATGACACTGGCGCTGGAGTCACCTCAGCGACGATGACGATCCACGTCACTGCGGTGAACGATGTACCCGTAGCGCAGGCGAGCAGTGTCACCACGAACGAAGACACAGCGAAGACGTTCGCGGTGTCGGACTTCCAGTTCACGGACGTGGAATCGAATGCGTTGGTGTCGATCAGGGTGATCGGTCTGTCTTTGCCCGCAGGCGACACGCTGACGGTCGACCAGGGGGCTGGCGCGGTTCCGGTGACCGATCTCATGACGATCACGGCGGCACAGATTCCGTCGTTGACCTACACCCCGGCCGCGAACGGAAATGGGGCCGCGCGGAGTACGCTCCTGTTCGCGGTGAACGATGCCCAGACGGGGTCCGTCCTTGGGCCGATGACGATCAACGTCACGGCGGTGAACGACCGGCCCGTCGTGGCGGGGAGCATCGTCACCACGAACGAGGACGAGGCCAAGGTCTTCGCCGTTTCGGATTTCCCGTTCACCGACGCGGACAACGATCCGCTGGCGTCGATCAACGTGACCTTCGTCACGCTGGGAGACGGAGACACCCTGACGGTCGATTCAGGGAGTGGTCCCGTCGCGGTGACGGACGGGATGTCGATCGCGGCGGCGAACATCCCGACACTCACCTACACACCCGCGGCCAATCAGAGCGGAACGGGGCGAGCCTTCTTTTTGTTCAGCGCAAGCGACGGGACCCAGTTCTCGTTCACCACCGACTCGCTGTCGATCAATGTGGCGGCGGTGAACGACCGTCCCGTCGCACAGACCGGCCAGGTGACCGCCACCGAGGATACCCCCCGCACGTTCGATGTCCTGGAATTCGATTACTTCGACGTGGAACTGGATATTCGCACGTCGATCACGGTGGACGGTCTGTCGCTCGCCTCGGGGGACACGCTGACGGTCGATCAGGGGGCCGGTCCGATCGCGGTGACCGATGGCCTGACGATCCCCACGTCCCAGATCGCGTCGCTGACCTACACCCCGGCGGCGAACGCGAACGGTGCGGGCCGGAGTTCGTTCACGTTCACCGTCAACGATGCCGAGAGCGGCGTGGTCGGCGCGACCATGACGATTAACGTCACTCCGGTGAACGATCCACCGGTCGCGCAGGGCAGCGAAGTGACCACCAAGGAAGACGTGGCGCGGGCATTCGACGAATTGGACTTCGGTTACACGGACGAAGAGGGGGATGCACTTGTCTCCATCACCATCGGCACCTTGTCGCTGGCCACGGGAGACGCGCTGACGGTCGATCAAGGAGCCGGAACCGTCGCGGTGACCGCCGGCATGACGATCGCGGCGGCACGGATTCCGTCGCTCACGTACACACCGGCCTCCAACGTGAATGGGACCGCGCAAAGTTCGTTCACGTTCCGCGTGAACGACGCCGAGAACGGGACGACTCCCGCGACGATGACGATAAGTGTGACGGCGGAGAACGACGCGCCCACCGGCTTGCAACTCTCGCCGCTGCTGGTGGACGAGAAACTGCCGGCGGGGTCGCTCGTGGGAGCGTTCCGCGTCAGTGATGCCGATGAGGTGGATACCGTTGCCTACGCGCTCGTCCCCGGTCCGGGCGACAGCGGCAACGCGAAATTCTCGATCAGCGGCAACCAGTTGCTGACGGCGGCTGTGCTGAACTTCGCCGATCAGGCGACGCTGTCGATCCGTGTCCGGGCCACCGATGGAGACGGGTTGACGGTCGAAGAAACGCTGACGATTGTCGTCAACAGCACCGCCCGGCCGGTACGGAACTTCCGCGCCTACAACCCGTCGACCGACTCGCATTTCTTCACCACCAGTCGCGAGGAGTTCGGCAACGCGATCCGCAACGGTTTCCGGGACGAATCGACAGGCCGCACGGGCTACGAAGTGCTCAGCGACGCGGCCCCGAACGCCACCCCCATTTATCGCCTCTACAACCTGCTGAGCGGCCAGCACTACTACACGACGGACGCGGGGGAACGGGACTTTCTGGTGTCGCTCGTTCCTCCACCGGCGACTGGTCCGGACACCCGCAAGATGGGTTGGCGGTTTGAACGGTCCGACGGCTTCATCTATCCCGCCGGGCAAACGGGGACGACCGCTATCTTCCGGTTGTACAACCGGAACTCGGGGGTCCACCTGTTCACGGAAAGCGCCGTGATCCGTGACGCGGTCTTGGCGATCCCCGGCAATCCGGGGCAACCGAATCCGTGGGAACTGCACGCGACCTTCGGCTTCGGCATCCCGGTGTCCCCCGGAACCCAGTCGGTCGGGACCCAGTCTGTTGGGGCCTCGGGCATTCCGTCCGTCGAACCCCTCGCCGACGAGAACAATCCGGATCTCGCCCCCTTCACCGTCCAACTCGGCCTGATCGTTCACCCCGGACAGTCGACCCCCCCTGCCCCGAAACTGGCGACCGCGGCGACGATACCCGTCGCTCCCCGGCGAGCCGTTGCGGCGAACGTCGGTGCGTCACTGTCCGCCGTGGATGCAACGCTGGGACGCTGGACGGATGTGCTGGACGTGGACGAACTGGATGAGGACGGCTTACAGAGCGGTGCCCTGTCGTCCTGAGTCGTTGTTCGACAAGGCCTCCACCGCACTGAAACCAAGGCGAGGTCGTCAGTTGTGGGTGCCATGCTTGCACCGGCTTTGCGGGGCAAGCATGCGCGCGAGTGACCAAATTCTTTTGGTGGAAAACTGTTGGCCGACCCCCAGGAAGTCCGGGCGGACCACCATTCCACCACTCACAGGCTTGCCCCCAGAGCGGTGCCAGCCTGCAACCCGCCAATCATTGCATTGGCGGTCGTAACGCAGGTCATTGAGGCAAGCGTCCAGTAACGCTTCGTGGCCGAGCATGTCGGACACCGCCCATTGGTTGCAACGGCCCAGCCCCTTCCCCAGAGTGTCCGGCCGATGCGCCAGATTCCTCCGGTCCGGTGGCGGACACCTGGATGCGATCAACGGCGGCGCTGTGAGAACGCGCCGGATTGTCTCACACAAGCGAGTCAACGGCGAACCGGGAGAAAGTCGCGGGAACTACGGGGGGTCACGCGGTGACTCGAGTTCATCGCAGTGGCCTTGTCCACGATTCCAGTGTTATCGCGTTGACGAAACGATTATTCGCTGGGGCATTGACAAGGCGGGGGGGGGGGGGTAGCCAAA
>JBIKMW010000052.1:0-41838 GCA_044359065.1 Planctomycetales bacterium
GGCACGGGAATCGTCGACACGCCGAACGACTTCGGCTTCAACGGCGGGAGGCCCTCGCACCCGGAGCTGCTGGACTGGTTGGCGGCGGAGCTGGTGTCTCCGTCGACGGACGCTTCGGCGGAACCCTTGGCCGAGGGAGGGGCTTGGCGGCTGAAGCGGATGCATCGGCTTGTCGTGACGAGCGCGGCGTACAAGCGATCGTCGCGGCCGCGGGCCGAGTGGTTGGCGAAGGATGTCGAGTCGCGGTTGTTGTGGCGGAAGCCCGCGCGGCGGCTGGACGCGGAACAACTGCGGGACGCGATGTTGGCGGTCTCGGGGTTGCTCGACCGGAGCGTCGGTGGCAAAGGGTTCAGCGACTACAAGGACACCTTCCTGAACGGTACCACGTACTTCGAGCCGTTCGACAACGAGGCCCCGGAGGCGCTGCGTCGCAGTGTTTATCGCTTCTTGCCGAGGGGGGCGAATCCGGGATTGCTGGACGCGTTCGATTGTCCGGACCCGTCGGCCTCCGCCCCGCGTCGCGCGGTGACGACGACGCCGCTGCAGGCGCTTTCGCTGTGGAACAATAATTTCACCCTGCGATGCGCGGATGCGCTGGCGGCGCGGGCCGAGCGCGAGGGAGAGGCCTCGGGGGCGGTTCGCAGGGTGTGGATGGTTGCCTTGCAACGGGACCCGAAGGCGGAGGAAGCGAAGGATGCGGAGGGACTCGCGCGGGACCACGGGTTGGCGACGCTCTGCCGGGCGCTGTTGAACTCGAACGAGTTTTTGTTGGTGGAGTGAGGCCGTGAGCGGGCGGAGGTGGTTGAAGCGGCGGGTGGCTGGGGGCGGATTGGTGCGGAGCGAGCAGAGTCAGGATTAGGGATGTCGGGAGGCCGCACGCGGAGGATGCTTGGCTTCCGGGCGGTTTGCGTGAAGCTGGCCCCTCGGGAATGACCACCACCGCCGCTATCGTTCCTCCCGAATGACGCTTTGTGCCGAACCCCGCGTTTCGGATATTTCGGATATTCACCGCTGCGACAAGGTCGGGTACGATGGCTGGCAGTGGTCCGGTGGGGGAATGTGTTCCGCCTGCGGGCGGTGTTCCGCCTGCGGGCGGTGGAGTCTCGAAACGAGAGCCGATCATGCCTGTCAAATCCGCACCCAAGAAGGCGAAGAAGCCGAAATCGAGGATGGTGGACGTATCCATCGGAACGGCGACGTATTCGGTTCCCTCGAATGTGGAGCACGCGATCAAGCGATTGGCGGTTGGTATCGCTCGCGGCCAGCCCTTGCGGTTGGTTTTGGTCGCCGAAGAAGTCACCACGGAAAAGGCCGCCGAGCTGTTGAACGTGTCCCGTCCCTATGTCATCAAGCTTACGGAGCAGGGGGTGCTCTCGGTGAGTATGACCGGGAATCGTCGAAAGATTCCGCTGAAAGAGGTCATCAAGCTGCGTGACAAAATGAGGAAGGAGCAGGCCGAGGCAGTGGCCAAGTTGTCGGCGTTCAACCGGAGATTCGCGAAGGACTGACATGGCGATTCTCAGTGCGGTACTGGACGCGAACGTCATTTTTCGTCTCCGCACATGCAGCTTCCTGTTGTACCTCGCAAAACAGGGGGGAGTGTTTACGCCAATCTGGACTGACAGGATCGAAGACGAGTGGACACGAAACCTCATCGAGAAGCGTCGCGACATTCCAGCAGACGAGGTCTTCGGCCGCCGCGACGCCATGAACCTCGCGTTCAGGGGGGCGATGGTTGACGGTTACGAGTCACTGATTGGGCAAGTGAAGCTTCCCGACCCCGGGGACCGACACGTTGTTGCGGCAGCCATCGCGAGCGAGTCCAAGGTCATCGTGACCTTCAACAAAAGAGATTTTCCCGGCAGTGCGCTTCGGAAACACGGGGTCGAGGCGTTATCCCCGGACGAGTTCATTTCGCGAGCCATCACGGCTCAACCCAAAAAGGTGATCGCCGCCGCGAAGGAACAGCGGCGGGCCGAGCAGAGGCCAACGCAAACCGCCGAAGAGTACATTGAGAGTCTCCGCAGGAATGAACTTCCGAGGCTGGCTGCGTTTTTGAGTCAACTTTTTGGTGAAATCTGAGGAGGCGGATCAGCCGAGGATGCGGGTGGGCCGCCTCTTGTTGTTCGGCAACCCAGACGCTCGACGGGCGTCCGGGCCACTCGCGAGGAACGGGCACATGACACCGGGAACAACATCTCGGCACGCAACCCAGGCAACGCCACAGACACCGCGTTCCGCCTGGGCCATGTTGTATTGGTGGCCGATTCGCCGGGCGGACCAGTCGCTGTTTGCCGAAGCGCTGAGTCAGGCATTGGCGGCGGGGCTGGATGTCGGTGCCGCGATGCGAGTCACCGCCTCCATCATCCCAGGGCCGCGGTTTCGGGCCGCGGTTCGGGAAATGGCCTCCCACGTCCGGTGCGGATTGACGTTGGCGGAGAGCCTGCGCGTCACGGGGGCGAATGTCGCCGGCGAACTGTTGGCCGCCCTCGCCGTCGGGGAGGAACGGGGCGACTTGCCAGGCGCGCTGACGGGGTTCGCCCGTCAATGCGGTCGCGACCCCGGTCGACGACTGGCGGTCGCCGTTCGTCGAAGACCGGAGGCCGTCCGATTCGCGGCGTCTCTCTCACGACTGCTCCGAGACCAAAAGCTGACGGTCGACCTGGTCGAGGATGCAGGTCGGCTGGCGGCAGGAGACAAGTCGACCTTCACCGATGCAGTCCGTGGGGTGGCCGAAGAGATGCGAAGCGGGGCAGGCTTCTCGGAGGCACTCTCCCGCGAGTCGCGATTCTTCGACCGATTTTTCTGCACGCTCGTCGGGACCGCCGATGGACGTGATCCGTTGCGGACCGTGCTCGCCCGGCTGGGAGAGGTTGCCGATACCGAACCACGCGGAGCTGCTCTCCCGGCTGCTCGATAGAAACCAATGTCGCGTGATGAGACGGAGCGGCCGGGTGGCCGGGGGCATATTGCCGACTGGGGCCGGCTTGAGTTCCACACAATCTGCGGCAGTTCAACTCAGGCGAATCTGCCAGGTGCTGCTCTTCTGCGGAAATTCGATCTCACACCCGCTTTGATCTCCTTGGGGTGAGCGACGGAATTGTCGGCAGAACCGTCAGAACGCCTTTCGCGACCTGCGGCATTTGAAGTTCGTTCCGAGACACACCCCACGAGACACAACGACCACAGAAGCCGTGTCGGGCACGCGACGCATCAGGCCTGTTGACGCAACATCGCCCGAAGAACAACTGCTGATCTGGCAAGAGCCGGTTCGGCAGCGCCGCGATCAAACGAAAAGCTCCTCCAGTGGTCCCGCATGCGAGCAACCGTTCTGCTTAAGCACGAGATCCTCGTTGCCATAATATTTGATCGGGTTGCCATAGGCATTCAGCAGGGTGGTCCACCAGTCGCCAATGGTGCGGCAGCCCTTCTCACCATATTTCGGGTAGCGGAGATACCGACCGGGAAGCTTCAGTTTACCCCCGCCTCCGCCAACAATCACATAGGGCCACTCCATTCCGGTTCCATGGTGATTATCGCTCGAATCGGACAGGAAGATGATCATGGTGTTGTCGAGCATGTTCCCATCACCCTCGGGAACCGCTTTCAGCTTTCCGGCCATCGTGGCCAGAAGCGCTGAATGATGTTCCCAGATGACGTTGCGGTACTCTTCCTGACTTCGAGTCCCCTCGTTGTGTCCAATACCATGGTTATCTTCGTCGATACCCAGCCGCCTGTAGGTCATGTCCACATTATCCAGGCGAATGGTGACGACGTTGGTGAGGCCCGCGATCAATGAGGCTGTGGCCAAATCGAACTGCGCTTCCTGACGAACCTCCTCCACGGTCGACGTGAATTTGTCGGAGTACCCCGGCGCATTGGCCGCGATCTGCTTCTCCATACTCGTCAATTTGCTGTGACGTACCTGAAGTTCCTCGAAAGCGTTCAGATAGGCATCCATCTTGCCATGTTCGGCCGCGGGAATCGCCTTCGTCACCTTCTTGATGTCATCGATCATGAAATCAAGGAGATTCCGTTGCAGCTTGAAGCTCTTTTCGGCTCCGCGACTGGTCGAAACGGCAGAGCCAAAGAGTTGTTCGTAGGCGATGTCGGGAGACCCCTGGAAGGGGAGCTCTTGCCCTGGCCCGACGGCCGAGATGCCGGGATACATGGTGCCGCCATAGTCACTGCTGAGCGCTTTCCCCTTGATCGCCAGTCCCAAGTGGTTGAAGGGGGCCGGGTTGAGTTTGGCCAATTCGGCGTCGGCGGTGGCTCGTATGACCGCACCCCCATCAAATTCGCCTCCCGTCATGTAGACACCCAGCATGCCAAACCAGCTGGAGTGACCACCACGGCACATCTTCCCCGAGAGACCCTGCACGATCGCAAGCTGGTCTTTGAACGGCTCCAGGGCGCGCATTGGCAGAGGCAAAGAGACCTTTGTCAGGTCCTGATTGAACAGGCTGCTGCTCGAATCCTTCCCCTTGAATGCCTCTGGCGTGATTCCACCCGGAACGATACCGCTCGATTTCACGACAAATACAAAGCGATTGGGAATGGCAGTCGACTGACCCGCAGCCTGGATCTCCACCTGGCGCAGGAACGGCGTCAGCAGAAATGCTCCTGCCCCCAGAGAGAGACTCTTGAGCGTGTCGCGGCGCGTGAAGTTCATGGTGCGTGCCTTGTGGTCGGTTCGAGCGTCTTGCGGTAAATGAACGAGTCGGAAGACAGAATGGAAATCAACAGCGCCTTGAAGCTGCCACCACTCTGCAGATAGGCACGATCGGCGGCAATGAGTGTTTTTGAATCGCTGAGCAGTTCATTCCGGCCCATAAAGTAGCGAAACACATGCCGGATCATGCATTGACGGACCTTGTCCGACTCGGCCAACTTCGGCACGAGCTCGAGAGCGTCCTTGAACTCGCCGTCCAATTCCTTCTCGCCTGTGTCTGACAACTCGGCTTTGGCGTTAACCGGTGTGGTGTCTCCGTTGCCCAGGATTTCCGCCTTTCGATACCGCCCGAAGTCATCATAAATCTCGAAGGCATATCCGAGGGGATTCATTTTCTTGTGACAGCGCCAGCACTCACTCCTTTCGGTCTTCTTCAGCCGTTCCCTCAGGGTTTTCGTGTGGTCTTCCGGAATCGAGGCGTCCACGGTGATGGGAATGTCCGGAATCACACCACCCAGAAGTCGCTCCCTCACCCACTTGCCTCGTCGAATGGGGTCCGTGCTGTCATTCAAGGAATGCGCGATCAGCCATGCGGGATGAGTCAACATCCCGACACGGTTCGGTCGCTTGTACGGCTGCGGCAACAGAAAGTCCTGCTCGTCATCTCTGAGGTCGTAAACCATGGGGTACTTCGCATACAGCGGCTGCATGCGGTGCAGCAGCACATCTTCGTCTTTTGTTCCCATCCAGGTATACTGCTCATGAACGATCTGCTTGATCGCAGCGAGGCTCCCATTGAAACCCTTGTTGAAATTGTGCAGATTGTATTTCACGTTGAGTTCATGCCAGCCCTTCAGGCTCAGTCGCTGCAGAAGTTCTTGCTGCCTGGCTTCCGGATACTGCCCTGCATCAAGTTCCTGTTGGTTCTTCTTGTAGAAGTCGTAGACCGTATTTCGGAAAGTGGCTCTGTTGAAGATGTAATACTCGTCTGATGTCAGCAGTTGCCTGAACACATCCTTGTCTTTCTCAAGGATGTTCATGACGAAGAAGTCAGCATCCCTTTCGTACATGGCAGGGTAGTTTTCGCCGTAGTAAGCGAATCCGCCGGAGCGATCTTCGTCCTTGAAGACCTTATGCGCCTGGGTGTAGCCAAAAAACTCCTGGAAGAATCGCAGAATCCTCGGCTTGTCAATCGCGGTATCCTGGAGTATCCGCGCGACCTGCACCCGCACATCCGCACTGCTGTTGAGTCGACCCTGTTGTGCGGCCTGAAGAAGTTCCGCATCGGGTCGGCGGTCCGTAAGCGCAAAAGCAATGGCAAACGCCATCTCGGTCCCGGACAACATCCGACGCCCGTGGGAGTCTTCTTTGCCAAGACCGACCTCAATTCGGTAAACGGATTCGTGGTGCAACATCACCGCCATGAAGACCAATCGCATGGCCGCGGCGTTACCACCCTCTTGGGCCGTCTCCCGGAACAGCTTCGAGTAATTGCCAATCTCTTCCTTCAGGGGTTCTCGATAGACGACCTTCCTGAAATGGTCGCTGATGGCAGAAGCCAGCATGTCATCCGAGGGGCTCGTGTCCGACGACGCGATGGACGAATGTGTGATGAGTTCGTCCGCAGCGCTGGCCGCGTTGCTCAGTAAGACGCTCACAACCGCTGAATCGGCAAACAAGAGGCTGGCATAGTCCTTGATGCCGACTTTGTCCTCCAGCGGAAATGGCTGCCTGAAATCCTTCGCGGCCTTTCCGTAGCCGGTTTTCGTATTGTCGAACACTTCAGGACTCGTTCTCCAAAGACGTGCGGGCGAGAACGGTTCCGCCGTGATCTCTCCACTGAAAAGCTTCTCGTGGTTCACATAATTGCCGAAGCTCGGGCTCTCCAGCTTCGCGTAGAGATCGGACGCGTTACCGGACTTCTTCAATTCCGCATTGATCCAGAGCATCACGGCATCTGCTTCATGACGCTCGGGTTGGTCACTGTGGGCCGGTGGCATTTCCTGCAAGTGCAGTTGCCGGAGCACCGTGTTCCACAACTCCATGTCATGGCCGGATGCCAGATCAAAGCTGATGCTGGACAAGACGACCTCTGACTCGTTACCGCTCTCGCCGTGACAGTCGGCGCAGTATTTATTGAGAAAAGGGGAGACAGTTTCGTCGAAGGCCTTCTTGTCCGCCGACTTGGAGACGGATGTGGTATCTGCCTGGGCCAGCATCAGGCTCGATGAACAGAGCCAGACGGCGAGAAAGGCCACTGTAGACGCGAAGGCAGGCCTGTATTGTATTGGTGTCAACATGGCGATGTGCGACTGTCTTGGCAAATCTGTGCTTGGCGATCATGCGCAGGTGATTTGCGTAGCTGTTAGGCAGTTAGGCTAGTGCAGTGATTCGGAGAGATGGGACCTTATCGGTTGTGTGCCACTGGGTCTGCCAGTGCGGTGTGTGCGTGTTCCCATTCCGACTGGCAGAGCCAGTGGGACACGTTTTTCGCACGCAAATAATGTCCCGTAACTTCAGGTCGGCACACTAGGTGGTCGACAGCGTTGAGGGGTTGGCGAGGCATTTGCGTTGGGATACGGCGGAATCTCACGGGGTGTCACCAGCAAGACTCGGCTGTACAGCGTACGATTTGCAAAGGAAATGTTCAATTTGGAAGCGATTGGCCGCAGTCCGTTGCGTTGTTCGCAGGGTGTTGTCGGCGCAGGTGTTGGCGTGGTGGGGGATGCGGCGTTTTCTGCGGAGGTTCGCGGATCGCGCTCGGTTGCCCTCCTGCCGGGTGGCGGGGGTCAGGTTGCCGCTACTGCGTGAGCATTGGAGTGGATGGCGTGGGCTACCTGCCCCGGATGCGAGCGTGATCCGGGGGCGGATTGCCGACACAGTCCAGATTGCGTTCAGCGCTTTTTGCGGCAATCCGATCCCGGCCACCCCGCCGACGCTTCAGTCCGGCGAAGCTCCGCGAATGGCAGGCACAGCCTGCCCTACGGATTGGTCAGGCGAGGATGTCCTTGACGACGTGCCCTTCGACGTCGGTGAGGCGGAAGTCGCGGCCGGCGAAGCGGTAGGTGAGTTTTTCGTGGTCGAGGCCAAGCAGGTGCAGGATCGTGGCGTGCAGGTCGTGGATGTGGACCTTGTTCTCGACGGCGAAGAAGCCGTAGTCGTCGGTCTTGCCGTAGCGGAACCCCTTCTTCACGCCGCCGCCGGCGAGCCAGCTCGTGAAGCCTTCCGGGTTGTGGTCGCGGCCATCGTTTCCTTGCGCGACGGGGGTGCGGCCGAACTCGCCGCTGCACCAGACGAGCGTGTCGTCGAGCAGGCCGCGGGCCTTGAGGTCGGTGAGTAGTCCGGCGATGGGGAGGTCGACTTCGCTTGCCTTCTCGGCGTGACCGGCTTTGAGGTTGCCGTGCTGGTCCCACTGAACCTTGCTGTCGCTGTGCGAGATCTGGATGTAGCGGACACCCGCTTCGGCGAAGCGGCGGGCGAGCAGGGCCTTGCGACCGAAGTCGTCGGTGACGGGGTTGCCGATCCCGTACAGGTCGAGCGTGGCCTTCGATTCGCCCGAAATGTCCTCGACGCGGGGGAACTCGGTCTGCATCTGGAAGGCCAACTCGAACGAGTTGATCCGCGCTTCGAGCGAAGCCTCGGGACCGGTCTCGGTCATGTGGGCCCGGTTCAGCTCGCGCAGTTTGGCGATCTGTTTCTCCTGGATCGACCGAGGCAGTCGCGCGTTCTGGATGTACTTCACGCGGGCGTCTTTGGTGGGGACGCTGGCGTTGGCGATGGGGGTGCCCTGGAAGGTGGCGGGGAGAAATGCCGAGCCCCAGTTGTTGACGCCGCCGTGCGCGAGGGTCGGGCAGATCGAAACGAACGCAGGGAGGTTGGTGTTTTCGGTCCCCAGGCCGTACGAGACCCACGAGCCGATGCTGGGGCGGACGAACGCGTCGCTGCCGGTGTGCAGTTTGAGCAAGGCCCCGCCGTGCGCGGGGTTGGTGCCGTGCATCGAGTGGATCATGCACAGGTCGTCGACATGTTTGGCGACGTTGGGGAACAGTTCGCTGACGGGGATGCCGCTTTCGCCGTATTGCTGGAACTTCCAGGGGGATTTCAGCAGGTTGCCCGTTGCGGCGAAGGTGACGCGGGGCTTGTCGAAGGGGAACGGCTTGCCGTCGTCGCGGTCGAGGAGCGGTTTGGGGTCGAACGTGTCGACCTGCGACGGGCCCCCCTTTAGAAAGACGAAAATGACCCGCTTTGCCCGGGCGGGAAAATGGGGTTGCTTCGCGGAGAGGGGATTGGTGGCGGCACGGGCATCGTCAGCCAACAGACCGGCGAGGGCCAGCGAACCGAACCCGACAGAGGATCGGGCAAGCATTTCGCGGCGGGAAAGAGAGGGCATGGCGACCTCGCGGCAAGGCAAACGTCAACAACACGGGGGAGCCGGAAGTGACTGAAGAGAATCAGGTGCTATTCGTCATCACTGAGAGTTCTCAATGATTATTCTGTTGTGTCTTCTTCACTCGGTGTCATTCTGCGAAATCTGCGGACATAAACACGTGTTGTCCACAGATTTCGCAGATGGACACAGATTAAGAAGGTCGTAGGCCAGGCTGTGCCTGGCGGAGCTTCGGGTCAGGCATCGTCGATATTCGTCAGGCACATCTTGGCCTACTTCACATAGATGAACTCGTTGGCGGCAAGGATCGTCTGGCAGAGCACCGACCAAGCCGCTTGCCGGTTGGCGGCGGGGGTGACGATGGCGTTGCGGCTGGCGTTGGATTCGGCGACGGCCTGCGTGTAGTCGGCGAGGTCGGCCGACAGTTGCGCGACTTCTCCCGAGCGCGGATCGCGACCGTAGGCGAGGCGGATCAACCGCGCGACGCGCGCGGACTCCTCGGCGGGGAACTCACGCAGCAACCGGTCGGCGAGTTTGTCGCTCGCTTGCAGGACAAGGTCGCTGTTGAGCATCAGCAGCGCCTGTGGCGAGACGGTCGACGTGTTGCGGTCGCCGCTCGAGACGGCCGCGTCAGGGTAGTCGAGCAACTGGAATACGTCGTAGACGTTGTTGCGAATGACGGGGAGATAAATCGAACGGCGGGGGCTGTCGTACTTGGTGAGGTCTTTGGAGGTGTGGTCGAACAGATAGCCGCGGTTTTTGACGGTCAGGACCGGTCCACCGGGAGTGCGGTCGAGTTGTCCACTCACGGAAAGGAGCGCGTCGCGAACCGCTTCGGCTTCGAGGCGGCGGACGGGGAACCAACCCCACAAACGGTTTTCGGGGTCTTTTTCGAGCGTGCCGGGTTTTGGCTGGCTGGCTTGCTGATAGGTGTGCGAGAGCAGGATCTCGCGGTGCAGCGCCTTGAGCGACCACCCCGATTCGATGAAGCGGAGCGACAGCCAATCGAGCAGTTCCGGATGCGTGGGGGCTTCGCCGAGCAGGCCGAAATTGTCGACGCTGGGGACGATCCCCCGTCCGAAGTGCCACCGCCAGACACGGTTGACAAACACCCGTGCGGTGAGGGGATGGGCGGGGTCGACCAGCCAACGGGCCAGCTCCAACCGTCCGCTGGCCTCGGGTTTGAACGTCGGCGCGGTGGGACCCTGCATGACGGCGGGGACGTGCCGGGGGACGATGTCCCCCAGTTTGAGATGATCGCCTCGCAGATGCACCGGAACGTCAGCCACCTGCTCGTCGACGACACCCATCGCCGAGGGGTGCTCGGGGGTGGCTGCTTCCAGTTCCTTGAGTTTGTCCCGCAGCGCTTTCAGTTCGGTCTTCTTTGCGTCGGGGTACAGCGCCTCTTTTTGCTCCTGCGTCTGTTCGGTGGATGACTTCTCGGCTGGGATTTCGGTGTTCGCGGCGGCGATGAGCGTATCGATCTTTGACTTCTGCTCAATGATGGTCTTCTGATGGGCGGCGAGGGCCGCTTCGCTCTCCGGCGTGGGGAGCGAATGCTCGTGCCACTTGGCGACGATCTTGAAGTCGATCATCGTCTTTGTGCTTTTGAAGACACCCGCGAGGCCGTAATAGTCCTGCGTGGAGACCGGGTCGAATTTGTGGTCGTGACAGCGGGCGCAACCGAGCGTCATCCCCAGGAACGCGCGGCCTGTGGTGTCGATCTGTTCGTCGACGATGTCCATCCGCATGCGGACGCCGTCCGGTTCGGCGAGCACTTTGGCCCCCAGCGACAGAAAGCCGGTCGCAATGAGACGGCGATGTTTTTCTTCGAGGCTGGCAGAGGGTAGCTGATCTCCGGCGATCTGCTCGACGACGAACTCGTTGAAGGGGACATCGCGATTGATCGCGTCGATCACGTAGTCGCGGTACTTCCAGGCATTGCCATGCGCGACGTTCTCGTCCAACCCGTTCGAGTCGGCGTACCGTGCGACATCCAGCCAATGCCGACCCCAACGCTCGCCATAGGCGGATGTGGCCAGCAAGCGGTCGATCAGTTCGGCATAAGCGGAGGGTCGATCATCGGCGAGGAACGCGTCGATCTCCTCGGGGGTCGGTGGCAAGCCGGTGAGGTCGAACGTAAGGCGGCGGATCAGCATCGCTTTGTCGGCGAGGGGAGCGGGCTCCAGACCTGCCGTGTTCAGTTTCTCGCGGATGAAGGCGTCGATCGGTGATGCGACCGCCCCAGGAACCGTCGGAACTTCCGGTCGTTTGACCGGTTGAAACGACCAGTGGTTCGGGTCGCGACTGCGCTCGCCCGGATTGCGGATGGACGCGGGATAGGGTGCTCCCATCTCGATCCACTTCACGATGTCGGCGATCTGGAGATCGCTCAGCTTCCCCTTGGGGGGCATGGCCGCTTCGCCGTCCTCGTGGCGAATTTGACGAACGAGCGGGCTGTTCGCGGGGTCGCCAGGAACGATCGCCTCGCCACCTTCACCCCCCTTGAGGAGCGCTTCGCGACTGTCGAGGCGGAATCCGGACCACTGTTTCTCGGGGCCGTGGCACTTCTGGCAGTGCTCGACGAAGACGGGGCGGATCTTCGCCTCGAAGAACTCGAGTTGCTCGGGAGTGGGCTTCGCGGCGGTGGGGTCGGGGGACGCCGGTTGCTCAGCGGCCGATGTCGATGGACCCACCGCAATGAAGAGGGAAAGCGTTCCCGCTGCGAGCAGGTAACGGACGGGCCAATGGCTAGGCGCGGAACAGGGACGTGGCGATGCGGGCATGGCAGGCTCCGGTGGCGACGCGAGCCTTGTCGCCGGGGGGATGTTTGATTCTCACCCCCGAGAACGTTGATGACAAGCCGGAAACCGGTATGTGTCGGTTCCGGGGTGCAAACCCCGGATTGTGCGCAACCCACTCCGCGTGCCAATTGCCCCATCATTCGCCCTGCGGGAGCCTTGTCCCGCACAGTCGAGTTTCGCCGTGCTTCGCCACGTCGCATGTGTGGGAGAAGGGTTTGAGCGGCGCGTGCTCCCACTCGCGGAGAGGGCTAATGGTCGGCGACGTTCCCGGCGGACGGTTGCTTGCGGAACCAGCCGGAGACGATTTTTCGCAGGGGCAGGGCGGCGAGGGCGAGGTCTCCCAGGCGGTTGTGGGTGGAGATGGCCAAGCGTCGGACCACGCGGCGTTCGCTCCACAGGCGGTTGATCATGGGATGGTCGGGGATCGCGCAACTGTCCATCCAGCGGGTGGGGGCTCTCCAGCTCGCGGGGGTGGCACCGTCTGGTTCGGCATCGTGCAGGCGGTCGATGTTGGCCACCTCCAGTTGTACGCCGGGGGAGTACTTCGCGAACTCCTCGTCGTAGGCGATCTTGAAGGCGAATCCGCCGTTTCCCGCGCGGAGGTTGCACTTGAGCGCGACGGGTCGGTCGTCGACGAAGAAGCCGAACAGTTCGAGTCGCTCTGCCAGGAACGCGCGGGTCGCCATTTCCGAGAAGAACTCGCCACGGGAGCGGTCGAGGGCGAGCGCACCCGATTCGGCCCCCTTCCAGCCGGAAGCCTCCAACCGCAGGAACTCGCCGATCCAGTGATCGAGTTGTGTGGCGTCGGTCAGTTCTCGCAGCGTCAAACGGCCCGCTTCCTGGAAGCGGCGGTAACGGCGACGGAGTTCGCGGCGATGGTTCTTGCTGAGCGCCCGTTCGAGGTACGACTCGGAATCGGTCGCGGTCTCAAGAAGTGCGCGGGTGTGTTCGTCGACGGTGTGCGCCAGTCGCGACGACACTTGCAATTCCTCCACCAGCGCGCGGTGCAAAGGCCCTTCGCCGGGGAGCAGCCGGAGTTCGAGAAACCGGGCGCCCGAGCAACCGTCCGCCCAAGCGAACAACTCGCGCCAGAAATCGCGTTCGTGGCTCCGTCGCACCAAGGGTGCACCCAGGAAGCCGTAGCGGTGTCGCCAGGTGCGCAGATGAGGGACGCGCCACGAACCGAAGCGGTTCGCGAGTTCGAGGGCGATCACCCCGCACAAGGTACGCGATTCGTGCGGCGCGGCGGGTTCGCGCCACACACGGACCAGCCGCCACGGATGCTCGTGTGCGAACCAACGGGCGGCGGAGGCGACGAACCACGGTTCCAGAAAGGAGTTGGCCTCGATCGCTTCCTCGACGAGCTCGCGCCAGTCGGGGTCGTTGGGGTTCACCCGTGACGGGTCTTCGAGCACTTCGACTTGAAAACGGCCCGTCGCGATGGCGGGGACCGGCTTTGTCGGGACGGTGTCGGACCGGCCGACTCGCGCGGGTTGTGCCAATCCGGTGCGACCGAGATCGTCGATGATTGCCGGTCCGGACATACGGGGATCGCGATCGGAGAGAAACGAACGACGTGGCTAACGATTCCGTGAGGCAAGTTTGCCACATGCACGGGCGGGGGGTTTGGAATTCGCGGTTCTCCCTGCAATCGAATCGCAAATTCCCATCAGTCGGGCAAAGTCTGAGGCGATGATGCGTTTTGGCAACGTGAAGAGCGGGCGGGAGCGCACGCTAACGGACGGGGCACGCAAATCAGGCGAGGCGGGATCCGGGCTGTTGGGGGACGGCAAACTGCGCTGGCGGCGGATGATTCTGGAGTTGTGTGCCATGCTTGGCCCGCAATGCCGGGCCAAGCATGCGGCTTGCGAACCGACATTCGCGGAAGGAATATCAAGGGTTTCAACGACCGCCGTCGAATCGGAGGTCCAACCCGGAGCAGGCTCGCGTCGTTGCATCTTCAGAGAGTTGTGGTTCCATCAGTCGGCGGACATCGAACGCATGCTTGTCCCGCAAAGCCGGGCCAAGCATGGCACCCAAAAATTGTCGAGACCATGTCAGCGGGTGTTCGCTGTCGTGCTCGCCGCTCCGTGGTGCGAGTTGCGCGGGAGAGAGTCTGGACGGCCTCCCTTCGTGCGGCCCGCGCTTTGTGGTGAAATGAGTCCGCCGCGCGGCTAACGTGTTCCGCGGCCGTGTCGGTCGGTCCGTGGTTCGGGACGCGACCGGGCGGAATTCGGGACAAGGGAGTTTCTCGATGAAGCGATTGAAAGTGGCGGCGGTGCTCGGTGGTCAGCCGGTCGGCGAAACGGTCGACGTGCGCGGGTGGGTGCGGACCAAGCGCGAATCGAAGCAGGGCTTCGCGTTCGTCGAACTCAACGACGGCAGTTCGTTCGCCAACCTGCAGTTGGTCGTCGAGCAGACGGTCCCCGGATACGCGGAGTTCATCAAGCAATTGGGGACGGGGGCAAGTCTCCGCGCGGTGGGGGAAGTGAAGGCCTCGCCCGCCAAGGGGCAGGCGGTGGAGGTGGCCGTCCGCGAACTCGAGGTGTATGGGACCGCCGATCCCGAGTCGTACCCGTTGCAAAAGAAGCAGACCAGCTTCGAGTTCCTGCGGGAGATCGCGCACCTGCGATGGCGGACCAACACGTTCGGCGCGATGGCCCGCGTCCGTAACGCCCTGTGCGCGGCCATCCACAACTTCTTCCAGGCGCGGGGCTTCCTCTACATCCACACCCCCGTCATCACGACCAGTGACTGCGAGGGGGCGGGGCAGATGTTTCAGGTCACCACGCTCGACCTGGCACGCCTCGCGGCCAAATCACCAGGAGCCGACGGGATCGATTACACGCAGGACTTCTTCGGCAAGCGGGCCTCGCTGACGGTGAGCGGGCAACTTGAAGGGGAGACCGCCGCCTGTGCGGTGGGGGACATCTACACGTTTGGCCCCACGTTCCGCGCCGAGAATTCGAACACCACGCGGCACCTCTCCGAGTTCTGGATGGTCGAGCCGGAGATGCCGTTCTACGACCTCGAAGACAACATGCGGCTGGCCGAAGAGTTCATCCGCACGATCCTTGCCGAAGTGCTCGACAAGTGTCCGCGCGACATGGAGTTTTTCCGCGAGCGGATCGAGCCGACGATCCTCGACACGCTGCGGAACATCGTCGACAACGACTTCCAGCGGCTGACCTACACGGAGGCGGTCGCACTGCTGGAAAAGAGCGGACAGAAGTTCGAGTTCCCCGTGAAGTGGGGGATCGACCTGCAATCGGAGCACGAGCGGTATCTGACCGAGCAGATCTTCAAAAAGCCGGTGATCCTGACCGACTACCCGCGCGAGATCAAATCGTTCTACATGCGGGTCAACGACGACGGGAAGACCGTCCGGGCGATGGACGTGCTCGTCCCCCGCGTGGGCGAGATCATTGGCGGCAGCCAGCGCGAGGAACGGCACGATGTGCTGATTTCGCGGATGCAGGAGTGCGGCCTGAACCCGGCGGATTACTGGTGGTACGTCGACCTGCGGCGGTTCGGGACGGTCCCGCACGCGGGGTTCGGGTTGGGGCTGGAGCGGACGCTCTTGCTACTCACGGGGATGGTCAACATCCGTGACGTGATCCCGTTCCCGCGGACGCCCAAGCACGCGGATTTTTGAACACTGAGTTTTCAACGGGGCGTCGCGGAATTCGCAAGACTTCCCCCGAGAGTGGACTCGCGCGTGGCCACGTTGCGGGCGGGTCACTTCAGGCCGCTGGAGCCGCGTAGTGCGCCGCCGACGCCGATGATCTCGGGGTGCCGGGCGACCTTGTCCGAGAAGACCTTGAGGTCGCGCACGGCCGGGTCGAGGTTCTTGAGGAGTTGCTCGAGAGCGGCGGCGGAGGCGTTGAGGTTGCGGTAAAGGGAAGGGTCGGAGGCCAACAGGGAAAGGCTCCCCTCCTTCCGCGTGATCTCTCGCGAGAAGGCGTTGAGTTCGGCCATCATGAGTTCGAGGTGCGCGAGCGAGTTGTCCAGCCGGTTGACGACGCTGGCGCTTTTGCTGGCCAACGGAGCGGTGGCCTTCGAGAGGTTGCCAAGGTTGTCGTCCACCTTGGCGACAGCGGTGCGGACGGCGGCGATCGTCAGCCGGGTGTCTTCGACCATGCGCGGGAGGGCGGCGAGGGTCTCACGCAGGTTCTTCTCGTTCTGCGGATCGCCGAGAACCTTTTGCGCGGACTGCATCGTGAGCGTGAACTGGTGCAGCGACTCGGCGGCGCGGGCGACGACCTGGTCGAGATGGCCGCGATTGGTCTCCACGAGGCCGTTGACGTTTTTGGCGACCTTCTGCCATTCCTGACTGGTTTCGGCGAAGGCGGTGAGGGTTTGAGACACGCGGGCTTCCATGCGACCGACGATCTCCATCGGATCGGCGGCCGATACCCCGGCGATTTTCGTTCCGGGCTTGATGATCTCCTTGGCGGTGCCGGGGGTGAAATCGAGGCTGGCGTCGCCGAGCAATCCGCGAACCAATCGCGGCTGGGAGTCCTTGCGCAGGATGAATTTCTGGTTGATTTCGGCGATGACGGTCACGCCCCCCCGCTCGTCGTCGAAGAACAGCTCCTTGACCTGACCGATGCGGACGCCGGTCTTGCGGATGGGGATGCCGGGGGCGACGCCGGGGGCGTTGTCGAAAAAGACCGCGACCTCGTAATGCTTCTCCCACAGGAAATCGAGTTCGCCGAAGCGGAACGCGAGCGCGACCGTCGAGATGCCGGCGGCAATGACGAACAGACCGACGCGGAATTGGGCTTGTTGTTCGGTCATTGCGGTGATCGGGGGAGGCTCGGGAACCACGAAGGGCACGAAGAGTGCGCTAACAGGGTCACGAAAAAGGGAGTCAGGCTGAAATCAACCACCAAGGCACTAAGGCACCAAGAAGACAGGGAAAAGAAGTGGCTGCACGGGATGCGGGTTGGTGATCGAGGGATAAATGGGCTATTTCGGTATTCGTGATTCGTTATTTGGTATTAGTCATGCCTCACGCCACCGCCATCTCCCTCAGTCGCTCTCCCGCCTGGCCGTGGCAGAATTGGTAGACGCGGGGGTCGTCGGAGTTGAAGGCTTCTTGCGGGGTGCCGTCGAAGAGGATCTGGGGTTCGTCGCGCTTGAGGCGGGCGCGGGGATAGAACATGAGCACGCGATCCGCCACGCGGCCGACGGTGACCATGTCGTGCGTGATGACGATCGAGGTCAGGGCCTGCCGCTCGCGGACTCGCAGGATCAGTTCGTTGATGACGTCGCTCATGATGGGGTCGAGGCCGGTGGTCGGCTCGTCGTACATCATGATTTGCGGGTTGAGGGCCAAGGCCCGCGCGAGGCCGACGCGTTTGCGCATCCCACCGGACAGTTCGGCCGGCATCTTCCGCGCCGCCGCCGGTGGCAGCCCCACTTCGTGCAGGCGGTCCTTGACGATTTGATCGATCTCGAACTCGGACATTCGCTGATTGCGACGCAGGCCGAAGGCGACGTTCTCGTGGACGGTGAGGCTGTCGAACAGGGCGGCTCCCTGGAACAGGAAACCGAACCGCAACCGTTCGCGGCGCAGTTCGGCTTCGTCGCGGTCGTCGAGAGGACGGCCATCCAGCAGCACCGTTCCCGATGACGGAGGGAGCAGGCCGATCATCAATTTGAGCGTGACGCTCTTGCCGCAACCGCTCTCGCCGATGATGGCGATGGTGTCGTTCCGCTGGACCTGGAACGAGACGCCGCGCAGGACCTCCTGCGCGCCGAAGCGCCGCGAGACGTCGCGGAACTCGAGCACGGGGTCGGTGATCGCGGGTCGGAGGGGGGGCATGGGGCGTCAGGCGGAGGAGGCTCGGGAACCACGAAGGTCACGAAGGGGGCACGAAGAGGTCACAAAGGGGGTGAGGGAGGGTGAACCACCAAGGCACCAAGACACCAAGAAAGGCAGAAGAGGGAGCAAGGAGTGTGGAATCGGTGAGAAGGCGGTTGTGAGATACGATCAAAGAATATGAGAAGCAGGTGAATGATGTGTGTGTCGCCACATGCCTGACGTTCTCTTCTCTTCTCTTCTCTTCTCTTCTTGGTGCCTTGGTGGTTCAGTTCTCTTTGTGGTTCTTCGTGAGCCTTCTTTGTGCCCTTTGTGGTGAATGAGGCGCTACCGCCAGAGCAGGTCTTCGAGGCCGTTGAGCATCAGGCTGAGGACGAAGTCGAGTGAGAGGATCCCCAGGAACGAGAGGACGAACGCTTCCGTGGCCGCCTTGCCGACCCCTTGCGCGCCGGCGTCGCAGTGGAAGCCGCGGTGGCAGGCGGTGAGCGAGATGGCCGCGCCGAAGAACACGCTTTTGAAGATGCCGCCGAACAGGTCGTAGGCACCGATGAAGTCGACGCATTGCGACCAGTAGTGCGTGTCGTTGATCCCCAGCACATGCACGCTGAAGAACCAGCCGCCGAGCACCCCCGCGCTGTTCGCGAAGATCGCCAGCATGGGGATCAACAGGACGCAGGCGACGAACCGGGGCACGACGAGGTAATGGATCGGGTCGGCTCCCAGGGCCCACAGGGCGTCGATCTGTTCGGTGACCTTCATCGTGCCGATCTCGGCGGCCATGGCCCCGCCGACGCGACCCGCCAGCATCACCGCCGCGAGGACCGGCCCGAGTTCCTTGAACAGCGACAGGTTCGTGGCGAGGCCGAGCTGGGTTTCGAGACCCAGGAATCGGAACTGGTCGTAGGTCTGCACCGACATGACCATGCCGATGAACGCCCCGGTGAGCAGTACGACCGGCAGGCTTTGCACCGAGACCTGCACCATCACCGTGAGCAGTTCCGCCCGGCCCGGTCGACGGGACAGGAGTCGCCCGAGCATCGTCAGGAAAAAGAGCGTGAAACCACCGACCGCGCTGCAGCCCCCCAGCAAAGCGGCGCCCAGCCGCGTGACCGGGTCGGTCGCGGTGGACGAGGCGGGGGCGAGCGTGGCATCAGCCGACATGGGTTATTCCGCGGGAATGCCCGGAATACTCCGGGAATGGCGCGGGAGCGTACCCGGAAACGGCGAAATGGACCTAGACCGGTTTTGGTCCGAACGATTTCGCACGACTACGCGGCTTCGGAATACGCAACGACGCCGGGAATCGGCCGTGAATCGAGTTTGGCAAGTTCCGCGGGCGACAGATTCAACTGTGGTCACACCCCGTGAATCGGGATGGGTCGACAGGTGGCGGCGCGCGTGCGATTTCGGGATAGTGGCGGTCGGATTCCACCGCCGTCGCGGTCGGTCCCGTATTCCGTCGCTTGGCCGGGACGACACGCGTCCCGGAAGGATTTCGTTCGCCCCTCCCATTCCGTGTGTTCCATGCTTCGCACAGTTTTTTGTCGGTGTCTGATCGGCTGGGTCGCGGCGTTTGGCGTCGCTCTCCCTGTGCTCGCGCAGGACGGACCGCTTCCCGCGGAAGCAGCCGCCGAACGGATTTCGCTGCCGGACGGATTCAAGGCGACGTTGTTCGCCGGCGAGCCGGACGTGGTCCAACCGATCGCCATGACGACCGACGACCGGGGGCGGTTGTGGGTGGCGGAGTGCCTGTCGTACCCCAAGTGGCAGGCGACGGGGAACGATCGCATCGTGTGGTTCGCCGACAAGGACGGGGATGGTCGACACGACGAGCGGCAGGTGTTCGCCGACGGACTCGCCAACGTGTCGGCCTTGCAATGGGGATTCGGCGGTGTGTGGATCGTCGCCACGCCGTACCTGCAGTTCATTCCCGATAAGGATGGCGACGGCAAGGCGGACGGGCCGCCGGTCACGCTGTTGGACGGGTTCGACCTCAACGCGCGGCACAACGTGGCGGCGGCGCTGCTGTGGGGGCCGGACGGTTGGCTGTACGGGTGCAACGGGATTCTGTCGAACTCGAAGATCGGCAAACCAGGGGCGAGCGATGCGGAACGGGTGGCGATCAACTGCGGGGTGTGGCGCTACCATCCGGTGCGGCACGTGTTCGAGCCGTATGCGTGGGGGACCACCAACCCGTGGGGGCTCGACTACAACGATGTGGGGCAGTTCTTCAGCACGAATTGCGTGATCGCCCACCTGTGGCACGTGCTGCCGGGCGCGCATTTTCAACGGATGTTCGGGCAGGATTTGAATCCGCATACGTACACGCTGCTGCCGACGTGCGCCGAGCATTTGCACTGGGGGGGCGGGGCATGGCAGGCGTCGCGTACCGGGCAGGTGCACTCCGATTTCGGCGGAGGTCACGCGCATTCCGGGGCGATGGTGTACCTGGGGGACAACTTCCCGGCGCAGTATCGCGACACGATCTTCATGTGCAATATCCACGGGCGGCGTCTGAATGTGGACCTGCTCGAACGGAATCCGACGGGCTATACCGGCAAGCGAGCGCCCGACTTCGGGCAGTCCGCCGACCCGTGGTTCCGGGGCACCGCGGTGATCGCCGCCGCCGACGGGGGGATTTTCGTCAGCGATTGGTCGGACGCGGGGGAGTGCCACGACTACGAGGACATTCATCGCGACAACGGGCGGATCTTCAAGATCGTGTACGGGAAGCCCAACAAAGCGGCGGTCGATTTGGGGAAAGCGACCGACGAGGAATTGCTTGAGCACCAAACGCAGGCGAACGATTGGTTCGGGCGGCATGCAAGGCGGTTGTTGCACGAGCGGGCGGCGGCCAAGACGCTGGCCACCGGGACCGTCGCCGCAGTCGGGAAACGCCTGGCGGAGGAGAAATCGCCCCGCATGAAATTGCGCTGGATGTGGTTGTCGCACGTCCTGCAAGGGGCGGTGCCGGCGTCGGACCTGGTGAAGTGGGCGGGAGACGCCGACGAAAACGTGGCCGCATGGGCCGCGCGATTGGCGGTCGATAATCGGTCGGTGCCGCCATCCGCCGAAGTTGTCGCGCGGTTGGTGGAATTGGCGACGAAAACCGAGTCCCCGTTCGTGCGGGTGCATCTCGCTTCGGCCTTGCAGTGGCTGCCGGATGACGCCCGGTGGGGACTCGCCGAAGCGCTGGCCACGCGGCAGGAAGACGCTTCGAACGGACTGATCGGGCCGATGTTGTGGTACGGCCTGGAACCGTTGGTGCCGAAGGACGCCGGGCGCGCGATTCGCCTAGCCGCCGCGACGCCGATTCCGCTGTTGCGGGAGTTTGTGGCCCGCCGTTTGGGTCCGACGCGCGAGACGGTGAAGCTGATCGCGTCGGCGAATTCGATCGACGCTCGCCGCGATGTGGTGCGGGGTTTGACCGCCAACGTCGAGGGGCTGAAACGCGTGCCATTGCCCGAGGGTTGGGGAGAGGTCTCCAGGAGCCTGTTGGGTACGGGGGACGCGTACCTCGAGGATGCGACGCTGGCGCTGTCGCTGCAGTTCGGCGAGTCGAAGGCGGTCGAGGTGCTGCGGACGCGGGCTGAATCGAAGGATTTGCCGGCGGCTCGCCGCGCGGCGGCGATTCGGACATTGGCGCTGCTCAAGGATCGCGGGATGGTGCCGGTGTTCGTCGGCTTACTGTCGGACCCGACGGTGGGAGCGGCGGCGCTGGCGGCGTTGTCCCCCTTCGCGGACGGGGCGATCGCGGATAGCGTCGTGAAGCACTACGGGACATGGTCGGCCGGGGATCGCCGCGACGCGGTGTCGATTCTGGCGTCGCGCGGCGAGTGGGCCGACAAGCTGTTGGACGCCATCGCGTCGGGCGCGATTCCCAAGGGGGACGTGTCGTTGACGGTCGCGCGGCAATTGGCGGGATCGAAGCATCCGGGGGTGGGGGCGAAGCTCGAAAAGGTGTGGGGCAAAGTCCGGGAGAGCGCGGCGGAGCGACAGGCGCTCATTGCGAAGTACCGCTCGGAATTGCCGCCGGCGGCGGTGCGGGTCGCCGATTTGGGGAGAGGGCAAGCGATCTACAAGAAGACGTGCGGGGCTTGCCACGTGCTGTTCGGTGAAGGGGAAAAGATCGGCCCCGAGTTGACCGGCGCGCAGCGCAAGGAACTGGATTACCTGCTCGAGAATATTCTCGACCCGAGCGCCGTGGTGGCGACGGACTACCAATTGATGATCGTCGAAACCAAAGACGGGCGTTCCCTGTCGGGCATCGTCGTCAAGGAAACGTCGACATCGATCACGCTGCAAATGCCGGCGGGGCAGACGCTCGTCCCGCTGGAGGACATCGAGAACCGGACGCGGCCCGGTCTGTCGTTGATGCCCGAGGGATTGCTCGACACGCTCAAGCCGGACGAGGTGCGCGACCTGTTCGGGTACTTGATGTCGAACGGGCCGGGGCGGTGAAGTGGGCACGCGCGTTCATCCGGGAAAACGCTCAACCATATTGGGCGCGGTGGTCGACGGGTGCGGTATAGTGAGTGCGACATCGTTCGCCGCGGTTTGCGGCGAATCGCTGGCTTGACTGGTTTCTGCAATCCGGGTGCATGGTGATTTTTCTGAATCGCGCGACGGTGTACGGGTGGCGATCCTGGATGGTCGCGGGTTGGGCGTTGATCGGGGCGGGGTGCGGGAGACCGCCGGTCCCGCTCGCGCAACTTCCCGTCCCGGAAGTGACGGTCGAGACGCCCGTGGCGCGGGACGTGCAGGAGACGTACGAGACCACGGGTCGGATCGCGGCGGTCGATGTGGTGCAGGTGCTGCCTCGGGTGTCGGGGCACATCGTCGAAGTGGCGTTCCGCGACGGCCAGAAGGTCAAAGCGGGAGACGTGCTGTTCCGGATCGACCCGCGTCCGTTCGAGGCGACGCTGGCTCAGGCCCGTGCCCAGGTGGATCTGGAGCAGGCACGCGTGCTGAAGACGGGGGCCGATCTCGCGCGGCAGGAAGACCTGTTCAAGAAAAAGGTGGCGACCAAACAGGATCTGGACCTGGCGATCGCGGATCGGGACAGCGCGGTGGCGATGAAGGCCCAGGCGGAGGCCAAGGTCGACAGCGCGAAGCTCGATCTCGACTTCGCGACGATCACCGCTCCGATCGCCGGCAAGACGAGCACCGCTTCGGTCAAGGTGGGGGCACTGGTGGGGACCGTGTCCGCGACCCCCTCGCCGTTGACGACCATCACGTCGGTGACTCCCGTTCACGTGTATTTCAACGTCGACGAACGGACCGTGTTGCGGATTCGCGAGTTGATGACGGCCGAGGGGCGCGCCGCCGAAATCGGGGGCGCGGACGTTCGGAAGGCGAACCTGCCGGTCACCATTCGCCTCGAAAGTCCCTCGATGAAGCCGATCACGGGGGTGATGGATTTCGTCGACAATCAGGTGAATCCACAAACGGGGACGATCCGGGTGCGGGCCGAGTTTGGCAACGACCCGGAGATCCTTAACGACGGGATGTTCGTGCGCGTTTCGATGCCCGTCGGCAAGCCGCGTCCGGCTCTGTTGATCCCGGAGCGGGCGGTGCTGGCGAACCTCGGCAACAAGTTCGTGTTCGTTGTGGATGGCGACGGCAAAGCGAAGGCCGTGACGGTGGTTCCCGGATTGAAGCAGGGGCCGCTTGTCGAGGCGGTCGGTGTCGAAGGTGGGGCGGCGCTCGCCGCCGACTCGCGCGTGATCGTCGCCGGTTTGCAGCGGGTGCGCGACGGTGCCCCGGTGAAGCCCGACGCTCCGGCGGCGTCTGCGCCGAGAAACGCGTCGCCGCCGTCGGAAGCGGCCGCCCCGGCGGGGAACGCGCCGAAAGAAGAAAAGTGACGGCTGCGTCAGCGACGTAGGGTTGAGGTGTCGGGGCGAAGGACGGCGACGCGGACGGGGCTTGCGGGGCGAACACATGTTGGTGCGATTTTTTGTGGACCGTCCCGTCTTCGCGACGGTGCTGTCGTTCGTGATTGTCATCATCGGCGGTGTCGCGCTGACGGGCTTGCCTGTCGCGCAATACCCCGAGGTCGCCCCGCCCACGGTTTCGATCACGACGGTGTACCCCGGTGCCGGCGCGCGCGTGGTGGCTGACACGGTGGCCGCCCCCATCGAGCAGGAGGTCAACGGCGTCGAGAACATGCTGTACATGCAGTCCCGTTCCTCGAACGACGGGACGCTGGCGATCGACGTGACGTTCAAGGTCGGCACGAACGTCGACCAGGCGCAAGTGCTGGTGCAAAACCGGGTGGCCATTTCGGAGCCGAAGCTGCCGGAGGAAGTTCGCCGACAAGGGGTGGTCGTCAAGAAGAAGTCGCCGTCGATCCTGCTGGCGGTCAACCTGATTTCGCCGAACGGGAAGTACGACCAACTGTTCCTGAGCAATTACGCGACGACGCAGGTCAAGGACGCGCTGGCGCGGCTGGACGGGGTGGGGGATGTGCAATTCCTCGCGGCGCGTGACTACAGCATGCGGGTGTGGCTCGACCCCGACCGGTTGGCGGCGCTGGGGCTGTCGGCGGGGGACGTGATGTCGGCGCTGCGCGAGCAGAACGTGCAAGTCTCCGCGGGGCGGATCGGTCAGTCCCCCGTTCCCGCCGGGCAGGAGACCGAGTTGGTCGTCAACACGCGGGGGCGGTTGGTGGAACCGTCGGAGTTCGCCGACGTGATCGTGAAGTTCGGCGATGCCGGGCAAACGGTGCGGGTGAAGGATGTGGCGCGGACCGAACTGGGAGCCAAAAACTACGATGTGAACAGCTATCTCGACGGCACGCCGGCGGTGTTGATGGCGGTGTTCCAACTGCCGGGGTCGAACGCGCTCGATACGGCGAAACGGGTCAAGGACAAGATGGCCGAGTTGTCCGCGCGGTTCCCGCAGGGGGTCGAGCATCGCATCGTGTACGACACGACGGTGTTCGTCGAGGAGTCGATCCACGAGGTTTACAAGACTCTGTTCGAGGCGTTCGTGCTGGTGTTTCTGGTGGTGCTGCTGTTCCTGCAGGATTGGCGGGCCACGCTGATGCCGATGATCGACGTGCCGGTGTCGCTCATCGGGACGTTCGCGGTGATGGCGCTGTTGGGCTTCTCGCTGAACAATCTGTCGCTGTTGGGGTTGGTGTTGGCGATCGGCATCGTGGTGGACGACGCGATCGTGGTGGTCGAGAACATCGAGCGCTGGCTGCACCAGGGTCTGCCGGTCCGCGAGGCGACGATCAAGGCGATGGACGAGATCATCGGCCCGGTGATCGCCATCACGCTCGTGCTGTCGTCGGTGTTCATTCCGACGGCCATGATCTCGGGCATCAGCGGCGAGTTTTATCGCCAGTTCGCCCTCACGATCGCGTCGGCAACGATCATCTCGGCGGTCAACGCGTTGACGATGGCCCCGGCCCGCGCGGCGCAGATCTTCAAGCCGAACAAGGATGGGCATCAGGTCCGCGAGCCGCTGCCCCGTTGGGGGAACGCGCTGCTCGTCGCGGGGGCGGCTTACTACTTCCTGGGGGGGATCGGTGGCGGAGCGGAGCACGTAGCGGGGGAACACGTTGCCGGGGAGCACGGAGGAGAGCATGGCGGCGGCTGGGCGATCACTCCGATCCAAATCGGACTGGTGTGCGCCGGACTCGTTGCTGGCTGGTTTCTGCACGCGGTCATCAACGGTGTGTTGGGGGTGTTCTTCAAGGGGTTCAACGCGGTGTTCGACCGGGCGAGCGCGTTCTACGGCGCGTTCGTGGGCCGCATGCTGCGGTTCGGTTTGGTCCTGGTGATCGTGTACGTCGGATTGATGTTCCAGACGTACCGCGGCTTCCAAACGACGCCGGTCGGATTCATACCCGACCAGGACAAGGGGTACTTCGTCGTGAACGCGCAGCTTCCTGACGGCGCGAGCCTCGAGCGGACGGAGGAGGTGATGACCCGCGTCCGCAAGATCGTCGAGGAGACGCCGGGTGTGGCGCACACGTTGTCGATTCCCGGCTACAGCATCCTCACCTCGTCGAACCTGTCGAACATGGGGGGGATGTTCGTCATCCTCGACTCGTTCCATGAGCGGACCGGCAATCCCGAACTGAGCGCCCGGCGGATCCTGGGCGGCTTGCGGAAGAAATTGTCGGGGATCCGCGAAGCGGTCGTGGTGGCGTTCGGCGCTCCGCCGGTCGACGGTTTGGGGAGCACGGGGGGCTTCAAGCTGTGGGTACAGGACCGCAACGGGGAAGGGCCCGAATCGTTGCAGCGGGCGACGGACGGCTACCTCGCGGCGGCCTCGGCCCAACCGGGGATGGTCGGGTTGTTCTCGAGCTTCCGCGCGAATCAACCGCAGTTGTTCGTCGAGATCGACCGGACGAAGGTGAAGTCGCTCGGCCTGTCGTTGCAATCCGTCAACGAGGCGCTGCAGACGTATCTCGGTTCGGCCTATGCCAACGATTTTTCGCAGTTCGGACGCAACTGGCAGGTGAATGTGCAGGCGGACGGTTCGTTCCGGGCGGATGCCGCGTCGATCACGCGTCTGCAAATTCGCAACGGCGAAGGGAAGATGCTCCCCCTGGGTTCGGTCGTCACCGTGCGGGAAACGACGGGACCGGCGACGGTCTACCGGTTCAACATGTATCCCGCCGCCGACGTTTCGGGGGGGACGCTGCCGGGGTACGGATCGGAGCATGCGGTGTCGGTGATGGAGCAGGTTGCGAAGGCCGAGTTGCCGGCTTCGGCGGGCTTTGAATGGACGGAGTTGACGCTGTTGCAACTGCTGGCGGGGAACACGGCCGTGTTCGTGTTCCTGTTGGGAACCGTGCTGGTGTTCCTGGTGCTGTCGGCGCAGTACGAAAGCTGGTCGCTGCCGTTGGCGGTGATCCTGATCGTGCCGATGTGCCTGCTGGCGGCGATCACGGGGGTGCAAATCGCCGGATCGGACAACAACATCTTCACGCAGATCGGCCTGGTCGTGTTGATCGGCCTCGCGGCGAAGAACGCGATCCTGATCGTCGAGTTCGCGAAGCAGCGGCAGGGGGAGGGACTCACTCGGCGAGAGGCGGTTGTGGACGCGTGCAAGGTGCGGTTGCGTCCGATCCTGATGACCTCGGCGGCGTTTATCCTGGGGGTGTTGCCGCTGCTTTTGGGCCAGGGGGCCGGGGCGGAGATGCGGCAGGCCCTCGGTTTGTCGGTTGTCAGCGGAATGTTGGGGGTGACGTTCTTCGGACTGCTGTTCACACCGGTGTTTTACGACCTGGTGATTTACTGGTTCGGGGAGTCGGAGTCCCCCTCGGGGGGGGCTCCGGCGACGGGACCATCGGGGGCGACAGCGGCGTCCGCTCCAACAACTGGGCATTGAGGAGCTGGGCATTGACGGGCGGGGCGGAGGCCAACCCGCCAAGCGGCCATCAGGGGGCGGCCTTCGTGGCAGGCGACTTGATCGCCAGGTCGACCATGCGCTCGAAGGTGGGCGTGTCGGTCTCCGCGAGCGGAACGATCACGTAAGGCTCCCCGCGCTCGATTCGGTCACGCGACAAATCGTACGCGTCCGCCGACCAGAGCGTCTCGCTCCCTCGGCGCAGGTCCAGTCGGCGCGTACAAGACCGCATCGGTCGGAGTCGCCATTCCCCCTTGGCCCCGTCCCGCGGAGTCTCGACGGCCAGGAGGAATTCCGGGTCGGTCCCGCGCGTGGTGACGTACCCGAAGATGGCTCCATCCGCGCCGCCGGTGCCTTCGGGATAGCGATACAACGGCTGCGTCAACAGGCGCAATTCCTCGCGGGACTTCTCGTCGTCCGAGTACATCGTCACGGCCAATTCGCGGGCCAGTGTCCGCATGTCGCGCAGCCGCGTCCGGGCGTCTCCCGTCACGGGCGTTTGCGTTGGCAGCACAAAGGCGTCCTTGGGGTCGGGCGTCCAACGATACTTGCGGAGTCCGTCGAACACGATCGGCTCGATACGCTCGTCCGTCATCACGTGGAACTCGGCCATGGAACGGCGGACGTCGGATGTCTGCGAATCCGCCAGAAAGCACCCGACCAACACGGGCCGCCCCCTGGATGTCCAAATGTAGAACCCGCCATGCCACGAACTGGCGAGCGTCCAGTTGAGGATGGAACCGCCCGCCAATTCGACGGGCTGTCCCGAAGCCATGTTCGCGCAAAAGTCGCGGGCCTGGGTCTTGAAGTACTCGAACCGGCGGGCGGCGAGTTGTCGGTCCGCCTCCGGGGCGGGTGCTTGGCCGAGTGCTTCGCCCGCCCGGCAGGCCTCGACCAATACCAGGCTCAAGACAAACATGCGGAGGGTGTGCACGGCGATCCCTTCGAGCCCAACGGAGCGGGTTCGGTGTCGAACACCCATCCCGTGGACGCATGCTACGCGAGAGGCCCCGTACGGAAAAGTCGGGATGTCTACAGTGTGTTGGAGTGGAGCGCCTTAGACCCCGCTTGGCGTCGAACGATTTGTCGCCGCACGGTGTCGGAGTAGGAATTCCGGACGCGATTCTTCAGACGCCCGGTACGGGATACGTCAGCAGCAGACGGTCGGAGACCACTTCGTGCTCCAGCGTCTGCCCGGCCATCTGAAAGCGGCGCAGCATCGAACGTCCGCAGTTAACCGTCGCTTCGACCTCGAACAAACCGTCGGGGATGGGGGCGTCGCAATCCTTGTCCCCCGACCGCTTGGTTCCGTCGATCGACAGAGCCACGAACACTCCTTTGCGCTTGCAACGTTCGATCGCGTCGAACAATCGCGGAAAATCGAACCCCTGCGCACCGTACACGATCGACTGGGTATCGAAATAAGGCGGGTCGCAATACACGAGGTCGCCGCGTTTGGCACGCGACATCGATTCCTCGTAGTCGCAATGGTGGAATTCGACGTGGCGACACCGTGCACGCCACAACTCCACCCGACGCGCGAACGAATCCGGCGAAATCGGCTGATGGGGTCCGCAAGGGGTCGACATGTGGCCGTCTCTTTTTCGGAAGCGAACGACACCGCCGTAGCACGCGCGGCACAGGTAGACCAAATCCGCTCCGTTCGGTCGGGCATTGAAGGACGCCTTGACCTCTTCATAAACATCCTCGTTCGAGCGGGATCGTGCTCGCTCTCGCCGCTCGCGGTACCAACCGCACAGTTCGTCGGGGGCGTCGAGCAGCGCGGTCCAAATCTCGATCAGCGGGGCAAACGCGTCAGAGGCGACGGCGGATTTCGGAGCCAGCGTGGCCAAGACCGCGCCGCTGCCGAGAAACGGCTCGAAGTAGGTGCGTGCGGAGGCGGGGAAGTACGACACGATCTCGTGGGCGAAACGCTGCTTGTTGCCGATCCATTTCAGGAGCTGGGATTTGAACGGAGCCGCGGCGATAAACTCCTGGCCGGCGAACAACGAGTTTTGCATGGCATCTGCCGAGAAGACCGCACGGGCTCAACTGACTGTCGCGCTTGAGTATCCCATGTTGGGATTCTTCGTCAACGCTGAAACACTGTCCTGCATGGACAAAAGCATTTTCACGCCCGAGCACCAGGCACTGCAACAGGTCCTGCGACAACTACGGTTGGGGGCCGGGCTGCGCCAAGAGGACCTCGCGGAACGCCTGGGCGAACCACAATCGTTCGTGTCCAAGGTCGAATCGGGCGACCGTCGCCTCGATCTGGTCGAGTTGCGACAAATCGCGGGAGCGTTGGGTGTGACACTGGCCGATATTGTAAGGCGTTTCGAGGAGCACCTGTCCCGATGCAAGCAGACCCGCGGTTCGTCGGTCTCCCCCCCGAGTTCTGGGCGAACATCCGGTTGATCTCGCAGGAGATCGGCTACACCGAGCGTGGTCGCCGCGGCTTTGCGGGTGCGCGCGAGGAACCTCGCATCAAGATACCCGAGCCCCTCGCGGTCAAGACCGCATTCCAGCGACTTGGCCTGAGCTACAACCATTTGTTCGACGAACGCGACCAATCAACGAAACTCTGGCGCGCGGCGACGGACTATTTCGAGCACCGGGCGAATGTGCTGCAGAAGTTCGTCGAACCCGCGCTTATGGATGCCGAAGAGGCACGTCGCGTCTTCGAGGAAGTGAAGCGAACGTATTCAAACTCGGCTCCGTCCCAGATGAACAAACAGAGCGGGGACAAGAAACGACCGGCTTATCTGACAGGTATCGTCAACACGCTCCTGGCGGAGCATCTTGGCGACAGTCCCTGCGACTTCGACCCTCGGCAGCTCACCGTCGTGACCCGCGAGGGAGCTCCGTTTCGGACACTGTCACGTCGCATCGACGGGGCGTTTCCCGGCCCTGTCGATCCGGTCGCGGTCTGGGAGATCAAGGAGTATTACCACACCACCACATTCGGCAGCCGCGTTGCCGACGGCGTCTACGAAACGCTGCTGGACGGTTGGGAGCTGAACGAGTCCGCGTCCGCGGCGGCGGTCCTTGGTGCAGCAAAGCCGGTGCGGCATCTGTTGATCGTCGATGCCCGGTACACGTGGTGGGTCATGGGCCGCTCGTATTTGTGTCGCATCGTGGACATGTTGCACATGGGGTTTGTCGACGAGGTCCTCTTTGGCCGGGAAGTCGTGTCGCGACTCCCTGTCATCGCCAGCGAATGGAAGCAAGCCTGGACGCGGCGGACGGCCGAAGCGCGTGGCGGTGTGTCTCCCGCTGTCCGAACCGGACGAGCCTCCCGGCGAAAAGGCGGGAAACCGGGATAACGGCCTGATACACTGCACTCTCGCGCCATTTGTGCGCAACCAAAGGGGCAGGCCATGGGCGTTTCGTTCGAGCAGTATTGCGCCGATTGCGCCGAAGCGGGGTTGTTGACCCCCGAGGAGGTCGCCGAGGCCCGATCGGCCCATCCCACGCAGGATGTGCAGGGACTGGCTCGCTGGCTGGTGCGGCGTGAAAAGCTCACCGCGTTCCAGGCCCAACAGGCGTATGCGGGGCGGGCGAAGACGCTCGTTTTGGGCAACTATGTCGTGCTCGACAAGCTCGGCCAAGGGGGGATGGGGGCGGTTTACAAGGCCCGTCACAAGCGGATGAAGCGGATCGTGGCGGTCAAGGTCCTGTCACCCGACCTCACCAAAACCGACGAATCGGTGCAGCGGTTCCAGCGGGAGGTCGAAGCCGCCGGGCAGCTTGAGCATCCCAACATCGTCGTGGCGCACGATGCGGACTGTGTCGGCAAGACGCACTTCCTGGTGATGCAGTTCGTGGATGGATCTGATCTGTCGACGCTGGTCAAGGAGAAAGGCCCGCTCGCCGTCGACAAGGGGGTCAACGTCATTCTGCAGGCGGCGCGGGGCCTTGAGTACGCCCACGGCCGGGGGATCGTGCATCGCGACATCAAGCCGGCCAACCTGCTGCTCGACCGGGAGGGGGTGCTCAAGATCCTCGACATGGGCTTGGCCCGCTTCAGTGACGGCGCGGCACGGGACGAATTGACCCACTCCGGCGCGGTGATGGGGACCGTGGACTACATGCCCCCCGAACAGGCCCTGAGCACGCGCAACGCCGACGCACGTTCCGATATCTACAGCCTCGGGATCGCCCTGTGGTACGTGCTGACAGGTCGACCGGCGTACGACGGGGACTCGATGATGGCCAAGTTGTTGGCCCATCGCGAGGCTCCCGTGCCGTCCCTGAAAGGGGCGCGGGCCGAGGTCCCCGCGGCGCTGGATGCCGTGTTCCGCAAAATGGTCGCCAAGAAGCCCGAACAGCGGTTCCAGACGATGACCGAGGTCGTCACGGCGCTGGAAGGGGCGCTCGTGGCGGATGCCGGTGCCCCGAGCGTCGTCAAGAAGCGGACCGAGGAAAGCCGGTTCGGCGAGTACATCGAAGCCGGGACCAAGGCGGATTCCGGGTTGGACTTCCTGGCCGAAGCGGCCGGCGCGGCGGCGTCTCCGGCCAGGACGAAATCCGCGAAGACCGCGACCTCCGAACGGACGCTGTCCGGGGGCGAATCCTTCCAATCGACCGACCCACTCATGCTCCGCGGCGCGCGGGGGGGCAAACGGGGGCGGCGGCGCGCGGGGAGCGTGGCCGCGTGGTGGGCCAAAAACCAATTGTGGGCGATCGGCGGAGGGGCGGCGGCGGCCGTCGTCGTGCTGGCGGTGTGGTTGTCGCCGTCGTCGAAGCGAATACCCGAGGGGACGGTGATCACGCCTCCGCCGCCGGAGATGATCACCGTCACGCGCGGAAGCGACGCGCAGGCCGTCCAAAACGCCACCTCTCCTCAACCCTCCACCGGCTCTTCCGGTAACCAACCCGCGCCGGCGGCGACTGCCACCACGCCGACGTTCACCGCCGCTGACGGACCGTCGATCGGCGGGTCCAAGTCGTACCGTCGGCTCAACATGGTGGAAGGTCAGGTCATCGACCTGTTGGCTACGACCGATCTGAGCGATTGGGAGCAGTTCGGCGGGTCGCCCGATTCGTGGAAGATGGAGGGTTGGGTGTTGACCGGTCGCGGCCCGCTCAATCGGTTGGTGTATCGGCCCGCGACGTTCGCCGACTTCGACCTGCGGGCGGAGGTCCGGCTGGGCGAAGGGGCCAATTCGGGTATCTACCTGCGGTGCGATCTCTCGGCGGAAACGTTCAACGGGTACGAAATCCAACTAGGTCAGGTGGGGATTCCGTCGACGCGCGACACGGCCACCGGAGGCCTGTACGGTCGCGCGCCGTATCAGCAGCGGATTGTCGGCGACAACGAGTGGATGGTGGTCGGGGCGAGCGTCCGAGGTTCGCGGGTGTCGGTCTCCATCAATGGTCGTCAAACGGTCGACTACACCGATCCCAACAACAGCTTTCCCGCAGGCTACATCGGCGTGCAGGGACACCATCCGGGGATGAAGGTGGAGTTTCGGCAATTGCATGTCGTGCCGTTGCGCCCCGGCACCCCCGTCACCCCGCCAAGCGATATCGCGATCGGCCTTAAAGGGATTGCTCCCCTCGCGAAAGCGAACGTCTCGACATCGACACCCGTCCCCACAACGACAGCGCCGGGCGACGCTGGCTGGACGAACCTGTTCAACGGCAAGGACCTGACGGGCTGGACGGTGAGCGGAGCGCCGAGTTGGGGCGTGCAGGGGGGCGTGCTGAAAGTGACCGGGACCGAACGGGGTTACCTGTTCACCGATCGGCAGTATTCGGACTTCGAGCTGGAGCTGGAGTTTCGCACGCCGCCGCGCGGCAACAGCGGCGTGTTGTTTTGGGTCCCGTCGCTGGCGCAGTTCGATATTCGTACGAAGCTGGAAGTGCAGATCTGCGACGACCTCGGCGCTCCGCAGGGCGAGCAGCGCCCCGACCGCCTGACCGGGGGGATTTACAACGGAGTGGGACGGGTGCCGCAAGCCGCGCCGGTTCGTCCCGACTTCTGGCACACCATGCGGATCCGCCTGGTCGAGAAGCGGATCGAGGTGTTGGTGGACGGGACGCGGTACCTGTACTCGTACCTGCCGCAATCGAGCCTGCCACCCGGCCTGATGCCCGATGTGGCGGGGGGGATGGGGCACATCGGGCTGATGGCGTGGGGTTCGGCGGTCGAATTCCGTTCGGTGCGTGTGCGGGATATGAAGCCCGTGCAAGTGGTGCCGGGACGCACGCGTGGGGCGGGGTTGTAGAGGGGGGCGAGTTCAATTCTGTTTCCGTAACCTCACACGGAACCTGAAACGCACGGGGATCCAGAAGCGTTCGGTGCCGACTATTCTTTTAAGCCATTTCTCCGGAGCGGCAACGGTGCCCGAACTCGAACCTCCGAAACCGACACACGCTCCTCCCGTACTGGTTCAAAGGTTGTTTTCCGGCACTCCGCGAGCATGTGGCGGGTTGGCCGGCGTGGATGCAGCGCGGCCCGCAGTGCGACAATCGACCAACAGGGCCGCTTCCCGATGATGAAGAAGCCCCGTTGAATGGGAATCCGTTTCCGGTCGGTTGATCGTCGAAACCTGTTCTGTCACAACGTCATTACGAACACCGAGGATCAAGGGGGCGGGGCGAGTCCATGTCCGATGATGAGGCCAATTCGCGACTCAGTCGGCACGACGAGCAACTCACCTGCCCCAAGTGCGGGCAGGCCCTGCCTTCCGCGCCGGCGGCCACGGGTTGCCCGCGATGTCTTGTGGATCTGGCTCTCGAGTGGCCCTCGCGTGCGACTTCGTCCGGAGGTCCCTTCGCTCCGCCGTCGCTCGACGATCTTCGAGAGCGGTTTCCGTGGCTGGAGATCGTGGCGCTCGTTGGCGGCGGCGGAATGGGGGCGGTGTACGCGGCTGTTCAGCCGGAGCTGGACCGCCGGGTGGCGCTCAAGGTTCTGCCGTCCGAACGCTCGGGGGACGTGGTCGGCGTCGAGCGGTTTCGGCAAGAGGCGCGGCTGCTGGCCAAGCTCGACCACCCGCATATCGTCCGGGTCCACAATGCGGGGCATGAGCGGGGCTTGTTTTTCCTCGTGATGGAGTTCGTCGATGGAGCGAACCTGCGGGAGCTGATCGGCGGAGGTCGGCTACCGCCGGACGAGTCGCTCCGCATTGCGGGGGAGATTTGCGAGGCGGTCGCCTTCGCGCATGAGCAAGGGATTGTGCACCGCGACCTCAAGCCCGAGAACATCCTCATCGACGACCGGGGGCGGGTGAAGATCGTCGATTTCGGGATCGCCAAGTGGACGGGGGCCGATCGCGTTTCGTCCGTCACGCTGACCGGCGCCGATGTTCGCATCGGCACGCCGCAGTACATGCCCCCCGAGCAAGCCCGCGCCGATGCGGAAGTCGATCACAGGGCCGATCTCTATGCGCTGGGGGTCGTGTTCTACGAACTCCTCACCGGGGAGGTGCCGCAGGTCGACTATGTCGCGCCGTCGAGACGGGCGAAGGTCGACCGACGCTGGGACCCGATCATCGCCCGCTGCCTGAAAGCCGACCCTGCCGAACGCTATGCCTCGGTGGCCGATCTGCTTCGGGACCTGCGCGCATTGCACCACCTGCCGCGCACCACTCGGGGTCGGGGATGGAAAGCGGCGGCGGCGATGTTGGCGCTGGGGGTGTCGGGTTGGGTTGCATGGTCCCGGCCCTCGAAGGAACCGGCGAACGAACCACTGGAATCCGTCGTACCGCAGTCAGCAACACCTTCGGTGGTGGATGTCACGGCCGCGCCGGAGAAGGTCGCAATCCCCGAAGCAACCGTCGAACCGACTCCCGACCCAACCCTCGATGTCAAACCCGTGCGCCATCCCATTCTCAATGGGGTCTTCATGTGGACGGAGCCGGTGCTGTTGGGGCCGGAAGTCAACTCGTCGGACCACGAGGCCCATCCGACGATCACACCCGACGGCTTGACTCTGTTGTTCGTGCGAGATTTCGCAACGCTGTATCAATCGACGCGCGACCGTGTCGAAGACGGTTTTGACCTGGCGACTCGGGTCGCCGGACCCGTCAACGATCATCGCGTCGACTCGCCGTATATCTCGGCGGACGGGTTGATCCTGTGGTTCGCGTCGAATCGTCCCGGCAGCCTCGGCAAGAACGACCTTTGGGAGGCTCGCAGGTTGTCGCTCGATGCTCCGTTCGGGGAGCCGGTGAACCTGGGACGGACGATCAATACCGCCGACGAGGAGTCGACCCCGGCGCTCACTCGCGACGGAATGAGGTTGTTCTTCTCGCGCAGAACCAACGGAGCCCCGGCTGACATCTTCCTGGCCGACCGGAGCGACCCCGCCGAACCGTTCGGACCGGCGATGCCACTTCCCGGCAACGTCAACTCGCCGGAGCCCGACTTCTTTCCGCGCCCGTTCGGAATCGGTCAGGGGCTGTTCGTCGCCACCACGAGCACCAACCCCAGCGAGCAGAAGGTGCGCTTGGCGCGGCGAAACAACGAAGAACCGTTCGCCTTTAGCGCGTTGTATCCGCATCCACCGCAAATCAACGTCGGCCGGGTCTCGGCGGTCGCGCTGTTCGACAACGACCGTTCGATCGTGTTCGACACGGACCGCACCGACGGGATGGGGGGCTTCGACCTGTGGCAATCGCGTCGCGTGAAGCGTTGATAGTCGACGCGTGGCCTTCGGCAAGATCCGATCGGTGGCGGGTGCGGGTGCCGCGCGTCACTCGGTTTTGGCCGGTTCACTCCACAGCTTGAGGAGCAGTCGCGCTTCCGGGAATTGGGGCGAGTCGGCGGCGATTCCTTCGAGGATCGCGCGGGCCGATTCCGTGTCACCCGCCGCGCGGCGAGATTTGCCGAGCAGCAACTGCGAAGGACCGATCCGGCGGAACGTCGACGAAATGCCGCGAATCGCCGCGACCACGTTGGGGGGGGGATCGCCCGCGGCGGACTCGCGCGTGGCGGACTCGATCGCTTCGACGAAAGCCTTCTTCCCCGGCGCGTCGTAAACCTTGGCGAGTTCGTCCTCGAACGCCGCCCGTTTGATGGACGAGAACTTCATCAATTCCCCGATGACTTGAGCCAGGGCCTGGCGGCTGTTTTTGAGGTACCGGGCGGCCGAGTCCCCGGCAATTTTTTCGTCCCCCTTTTCGGACTGGCAGACGGCCATCCAGTAGGTGGCCTCGTTGGATGCATCGATCGCCTGATAGCGGTAGATCTCGGGGATGGGGGCGTTCATGATGGAACGGCAGGGAAGGACGACTTCGCGAGGGTACTCGGCGATGGCCTCGTCGAACGCGCCTGTCGCTTGCGCTAGTCTCAATTTGTAGAACTTCCGCGAGGGACGTCCGGGAACTGGCTGGCCTTTGTCGTCCGCTTCGAACGGCACCGGGGCGCCCCAGGCGATCGTCGCCCGTTGCAACATTTCGCGCTGACGATCATCCATCGACTCCCGCGCGGCGGCGAGCCGCGAGAGCCGGTCCCACGGAGCCAGCCCTTCGCGGGACTCGCCCAGGGCGGCCGAAACCCGCCCCAACAGGCCGGGACCAGAAGGTCCGTCCGCCAAACCCTCGGCCGCCACGACCGCGGCCTCGCCAGCCATGCCCGCCTGCAGCCGCAGCATGCGCATCGACCACAACCCGGACGGTCCGGCCAAACGGGGCGCGAGCTTCTTGACGGCGTCGGCGTCGAGCGGATGTTTCCACGCATCGACCGAAAGCTGTCCGATCAGTTCGGGCTTCGCCAGCAGGTCGGTCCAGGCGGCGACGGGGCCGTCGAGCGCGGACGGGTCGGCCAACAGGGGGCGGCCCGTCGTCATGTCGTACATCCGCAGTCCGCCGTCGTACAACACGCCGACCAACACCGGTGCGTCGGGCCGCGGGGTGTCCTGCGACGGGGAAACGAACAGCACCGTGTCGTAGCGGAATTGACGTAAAAGCGAGGCGAACACGGCGGCGCGGTCGGCAACGGAACCGCTCCCCAACAGATAGCGGTCGCCGGTGGCCAGCGGCAACTCGAAGGTGTCCGGCGGGTCGAGCGACACGTTGCGGTTGACGTGCGCGAAGATGCCGGCGACCCGTTCCCGGTCGGTCGCGGCGGATCCGGCGGCGTAGCGGGAGACCGCTTTGAACAGCGTCGCCTCGCGGAGCAGTTCGCCGTCGGCGGCGGTGTATCGCGTGGCCGTCAGGTCGCCGCGCGCGGCTTCCGAGAGCAATCCGGAGAACGCCGCCGGGACTGCCGGCGGCGTTTCGAGCGCTGCGCCGCAGCGATTATTCCAGTCGTTCAACTGTTGCAGGGCGGTGTTGACATCCGACGTGATGCCGACGGAGCGCGGGTCCAGTTGACGCAGCACATTGCTCAGGATGTCTTCGCAACGGGCGGAGGATGTGGTCGACGCGGCGGCGGCGGGCGCCGACGGGGCGGGGGGCTTGGGGGCGCAACCGCTCAACACGGCGGCGAGGGACGCGAACAACGCGAACGCGGGGAGGAGGCGACGGCTCACGATGGAAGTATCCGAAAAACCGGGAAACGAGTCCGATGTGGTTCGGACCGCGGAAGAAGACGGCGACAATCGATGATGGCGATGATCGAAGACAGCGATGATCGCGGAATTCTCGCGATGTTGCCAACGGGGAGGCTCGGGGCGTGGGCGACTTCCGGAAACGCCCCGAACCGCGCGACCGAGAGTGATTTCGAAGCTTCCGCCCGTGCGTGCCGCCGTCGCACACTCTAAATCTCGAAACCCGCCAAATCTCGAAACCCGCCCTTCACCTACGACGACCGACCCGCGTTCGCGGGAGAAATCCGTCGCACGAGCGGCCCTTCCGTTCGCAGGTTGCGGGGTGCGGAACGCTCATTGTTCCCGATCGAGGGACGTGACGCGTCCTCGGGCAACCCGTCTTCGCTCGATTTTCACGCGATTGACACCGCGCACGGTCAGAGTCGTCACGCCGCGACGAGTCGGACCGCGGATCAACCGCGCTTCGGGCGGTGCATGTGCGTGGCTTGCCCGAACACGCTTTCGGCGGCTTCCATTAGGGTTTCGGAGAGGGTGGGGTGGGCGTGGATGGAGTCGGCCACGTCCCGCGCGACGGCTGCGGTTTCGACGGCCAGGACCGCTTCGGCGATCATCTCCCCCGCCCCCGGACCGACGATGCCTACCCCCAGGACACGTTCGGTGCCCGGTTCGCAGAGGATTTTGGTGAGGCCTTCGGTGCGGGCGAGCGTCTGGGCGCGTCCCGAAGCGGCCCACGGGAACCGCCCGACGATCACTTCGCGACCGGCGGCCTTGGCTTCGTTCTCCGTGAGGCCGCACCAGGCGATTTCAGGGTCGGTGAAGACCACCGCGGGAATCGCCACGCAATCGAACTCGGCGGGGTGGCCGAGAATCGCTTCGACGGCGACCTTGGCCTCTCGCGTGGCCTTGTGGGCCAGCATCGGTTCGCCCGCCACGTCGCCAATGGCGAAGATCGAGGGGTCGGCGGTCCGACAGGCCTTGTCGATCTGCACAAAACCCTTGTCGGTGACGATCACCTTCGTGTTTTCCAGACCCAGGCCTTGGGAGTTCGGCCGGCGGCCGATCGCCACCAGCACCTTGTCGAACTTCGCGTCGAACGTCGCCCCCCCTTCGGGGGTCAACTTGGCGACGATTTCCGTCGGAGTCGTTTCGAGCGCTTCGACCTTGGTGCTCAGCAGGATCTTCTCGAACTGACCTTCCAGTCGTTTTTGCAGCGGCTTGACCAGGTCGCGGTCGGCTCCCGGCAACAGGTTGGGAGTCATTTCGACGACCGTCACCTTCGACCCGAGGGCCGCGTAAACGGTCCCCATTTCGAGGCCGATGTAGCCGCCGCCGATGACGAGCAACCGTTCGGGAATGCTGTCCAGATCGAGCGCGCCGGTCGAGTCCATCACGCGCGGATCGTTCTTGCGGAAGATCGGCGGGACGGCGGGGGTCGACCCCGTCGCCAGGATCGCCTGTTGGAACTTGAGTTCCCCCGAAGTTCCGTCGGCACCAGTCAGTTTGAGGGTATTCGGACCGGCGAACGTGCCGCGGGCGTTGACGTACGGGATGCCGCGGGACTTGCACAGGGCGGCGATGCCCCCCGTCAGGCCGTTGATGACGCTCCCCTTCCAATTACGGAGCGTGGCGAGGTCGATCTTCGGGGGCTGGAACGTGATCCCCCAGTGGGATGCTTCGCGGGTTTCGTTGATGAGCTTGGCGACGTGCAGCAGCGCCTTCGACGGGATGCAGCCCCGTTGCAAGCAGACGCCGCCGGCGCGCGGTTCCTCGTTGACGAGGACCACCCGCTTGCCGTGGTCGGCGGCGGCGAAGGCGGCCGGATACCCCCCCGGACCGGCTCCGATCACGACGACTTCGGCTTCGGTCGGGAACACGGAGGGGGCGGACATGGAGGCGGACCTTGGAGTCGGGATAGCTTGCGGGGGAGAGAATCGGACCTCACGCAGAGGCGCGAGTTTTTCTCACTGCGTCTCTACGTGAGCCCTGGTTTCTAATCGATGCCACTCACACTTCGCTGAGCAGGGCCAACGGGTCGGACATCAGTTGCGTCAACTTGGTGATGAACCGAGCGCCGTCCGCTCCGTTGATGACCCGGTGGTCGTACGAGAGCGAAACGGGCATGAGCAACCGGATCGCCGGTTGGTCGTTGGTGATCACGTACTGTTGCGAGGCCCGCGACATGCCGAGGATCGCTACCTCGGGGTAGTTCACGATCGGCGTGAAGAAGCTGCCGCCGATCCCGCCCAGGTTGGTGATGGTGAACGTGCCCCCTTGCATGTCGGACACGGCCAATTTGCGGGCGCGGGCCTTGCCGGCGAGTTCGGTGATCTCGGCGGCGATCTGCAACACGCTCTTCTTGTCGGCGTCCTTCACCACCGGCACCAGCAGGCCGTGCTCGGTGTCGACGGCGATGCCGATGTTGTAGTACTTCTTGTGCAGCACTTCGCCCGTCGCGGCGTCGAAACTCGCGTTGAAATTCGGGAACGCCTTGAGGGCCGCCACCACCGCCTTGGTGGCGAGCACGGTCATCGTGATCTTCGGCATGTCGGCCGACTTCGCATGCACCGACACGAACCGCTTGCGTCCCGCCTCGAGTTCGGTGACATCCACCATCTCGTGCTGGGTGACGTGCGGGACGACCTGCCACGACAGGCTGAGGTTCGCCGCCGCCGTCTTCGACAGTTTGTTGAGGGGCACCCGGTCGACCGGACCGAACTGCGTGAAATCGGGGAGCGGCGGGATGACGACGCCCCCTCCACCACCCGAAGCCCGGCTGGCCGCTTGATGCACGTCGACCAGCGTGATGCGTCCACCGGGACCGGTGCCGCGCAGACGCCGCAGGTCGACCCCCAGTTCGCGAGCCAATCGCCGCGTGGCGGGACCGGCGGGGGGGGTGGGGAACGCGCCGTTCGATTCCACGCGTGCGGCGGGGGCGGGAGTCGCCGCTGCAGTGGAACTGGCTGGGGCGGCTTTGGCCGGGGCGGAAGCCGTTGCCGAGGGGGCGGCGGCTGCCGGTGTTTTGGCGGGGGCCGCCGTGGGGGGGGGCGCGGCGCCGGCGGGCTCGACCGACAGCAGCAGGTCGCCAACCTTGACCGTCTGCCCCTGTTTGACGTGGATTTTGGCGATCTTGCCCGCTTGCGGGCAGGGGAGTTCGAACACCGCCTTGTCGGTTTCGATCTCCAGCACGATCTGCTCGGCGGAGACGATATCCCCTTCCTGGACCCGCAGCGCCCCGATGTCGGCCTTGTCGACGTTTTCGCCCACGTTGGGCAGTCGGAATTCGAAACTCATGGCGGTCTTTCGACGGGATGGATCGAGGATTCGGCGGGAACGAGCGAGGGGGCCTCGGTGTGGAACGTCCCGCTTCGAACCGGGAATCGTCGTCCACCGGTGGCCGGTGTTTGTCGCCGAAGTTTCTCGCGCAAGTCGCGGTCGGCACGGGGGTGCCGAGTCGGACCGCTCGAAAACGGCGCGGACCGGGAGCGCCGCGAGGCGTCAAAGCTCCTCGAAAACTCCGGACCGGAAACCTCTGGTTTATGGGAAGCGTCCGCCGGAAGCAAGTTCGGTCGCGGTAGCCATCGGAGGGAGTGGATTTGTCGGGTGGGAGGGAGGGGGTGCCGCCGAACCCGCGAAGCCGACATCCACAGGGAGCGGCCCGTTAAGAATGTCGTTCGAAGGGCGGAGCGTTCTCGTACGACGGACTTCCAGTCCGTCGATTTTGCGACCATTCGGGCGACGGACTGGAAGTCCGTCGTACAGGATGGAGGCCGGCCCCACACTCTCCGCCTCGAAATTCAACAGCCCGCGAGCCGAAGGCGTGGACGGCCAAAAACCGCGCGACCCGGAGGCCCCGACGGGGAGTGAGTCCGTGGTTCCGGACAGGGGACCGTGGCTGGCCGAGGGGAAACACCAGCCCGACTTTTTAGCGCGTTGTTGAAGGCTGGCGATCATTCAAACAACGATGGATACTGGGGTCTCTACGAAGCGGCCAAAAAAGGAAGGGACGTGCTGCCAAACAGGCCGTCGAAAGTCCGATCCGCCCGCCGATTCCCTCGCCACAGACCACGCACCATGACCGAACCCGCGTTCCCGGCGATCCAGATCGAAGCCAGCGACCCCCGTCTGCGGATCATGATCAGCAGTACGACGGTCGATCTGCCCCAGCATCGACACGAAGTTTCCCAGGGCTTTCGCCTTTTACAAGATGCCGAGCAAATCGAAGGCTCTCTCGAATTTTCGCATGAAACCGCGGAGTTTGGACACGACCTTGCCGTCGGCCCCATC
>JBIKMW010000053.1:0-41824 GCA_044359065.1 Planctomycetales bacterium
GATCGAACCGCCGCATTCAGCGGTCTTGAGACCTCGTCGTTCGCCTCGTTAGGAAACCGATTCTCGTTCGCCTGACTGGGGATCACAACCCATCAAGGTCGCCGCATGCAATTTGCCCCGAGACCGACGCTTCCGCGACGAACATTTGCAGGCCAAACCTCGCGCGCGTCACGAACCGGCGGCGCTGTCAGATGCGGCCGGGCGTTCCCAATCCATGCGCACAATACGCCCCGACTTGAGGCCCGCGATCAATCCCCGCCCCAGTGGATCGCAGTGCAACGCGAACACTTCGTCGGGGGCCTCCCCTTGCCAGAGCACGTCCCCGTCGGTGTCGAGCCAAAACACGTGGCGTTCGATCGTCGCCGCGCCGATCCGTTTGGACACGAAGGATGTCGCCACCCGGTTGACCGTCCCTCCCAGTTGATAAGACCCCAGGTGAGCACCGTCCCGACGGTGGCATTGCACCCCCATCGCAAAACAGGCCAGGAGCACCGCTTTCCCGTCTCCGGTGATGGCCATGTCTCCCACGCCGGAGAACAATTTTTCGACCCAGATGCGGTCCCCCTCGAAGTGATGGCAGGCCAACAGGCCATACTCGGCGACACCGACAATGGCGGGTTGATCCAGCAGGAACCGCATGCGGACGAACGGTTGGCCCGCGTCGAAGTGCCGCACCACTTTGCGGTTCGGGTCGTGAATCACCACCAGACCGTCCGACAGCGCGACGGCCACATACCTCGCTTGCGATTCAATGGCGACCGCCGAGGTACGACCGGGAAGTTCGGCGGAACCGGTGAACCGCAATCGTTCGTCGAACCAATACAGCTTGGTCTGGTCGACCAACACCGCCCCCCCCGCCCCGGTGTCGGACCATGCCAACCCGCGCACCGGGGTTCGAGCCTGGGTGACATTGGAAACACGCCCCGTGGGATCGATGCGCGACAGGGTTCCGCTTTCGTCCGCGGCCAGCAGATCACCCGTCTCCCGAGCGTACTCAAGAGCCACCAGCGGCGCTTCCGTCGCCACCGACCAGGCCAGCGACGGGGCTCGCCCCTTCCCCTCGTAGATCCAACTGTTGATCCCCGGGGGCATCGGTCTCTCCGCCTCTCCATTCGCGTCCCGCAATCCTTCGCGGGGATGGTGCGAATCGCTCAGTCGTCGTCCCGATCCGCCGCGCTGTCCTCGGCGTCGCCACGTCCGCCGCTCCGTGGTGTGGTCTCCCCAGCCGCCTCCGGTTCGACTTCGATCAATTCGACGCGCCGCACGCGCGTCGGCTCGGCGTCCAGCACACGAATCTCGTAGCGACCCAACCGCGCGCGTTCCCCCACCTGCGGAATGCGCCCGATGAGTTCGACGACCAAACCGCCCGTCGTATCCGCGTCGATCTCGTCGGGAATGACGACGCCGACCTTTTCGACCAACTCATCGACCGGACAGAGGGCGTCGACGTGATACCGACCCGTCGAACGCTTGATGATGTGCGGCAACTCGCGGTCGAACTCGTCCTGAATGGGGCCGATGATCTCCTCGAGCACGTTCTCGAACGTGACCATTCCCGAGATCGTGCCGAATTCGTCGACCACCATCGCCACGTGCGTGCGGTTCTTCTGAAATTCTCGGAGAACAACGTCCAAACGCATCGTCTCCGCCATGAAGGGAATCTTCCGGGCCAGCCGACTGAGCGTCGCCAGCTTTTCCCCTTTCATCTGCGTGATCAGCACGTCCTTGGTGTGCACCATGCCGACGACGCGATCGAGCTCGCCGTCGCACAACGGAAAGCGGGTGTGACGGGACTCCGTGATCAGCTCGAGGTTTTCCTCGATGGTCCGCCGCGTGTTGAGGTACACCACGTCGCGACGCGGCACCATGACCTGCCGCACCGCCTTGTCTTCCAGATCCAGCACGTTCTCCATCATCAACCGTTCGCGGCGGCTGAGTTCGCCCCCCGCCGCCGACTCCGCGAGGATCAACCGCAGTTCGTCGGATGTGTGCGTGTCGACCCCCTCCTGGATGGGGAGGATGCCACACAGCCGTATCAGGTAATTGGCGGCCGTGTTCAAGAGCCAAATGAACGGCCAAAACACCTTGAAGAACAGCATCAACGGAGGCGCGCACGCCAGGGCGGTCGGCCGGGCGGCCCGAATCGCCAGCGATTTGGGAGCGAGTTCCCCCACAATGATGTGCAGCGCGCTGATCGTGAAAAACGCGATGGGCAACGCGAAGTAGTGCGTCCGCTCGGCGGACACTCCGAGCATCGCGAAGACCGGCTCCAACAGATGTGCGACAAACGGCTCCCCGACCCATCCCAGGCCCAGGCTGGCCAGGGTGATGCCCAATTGACAGGCCGAAAGGTATGCGTCGAGCCGGTTGAGCACCTTCTCGGTAATCCCCGCCGCCCACGATCCTTTCCGCGCGAGTTCTTCGATCTGGCTCAACCGCACTTTGACGAGCGCGAACTCCGCCGCGACGAAAAAGCCGTTCGCCAACACAAGCAACACGACGGCGATGATGGCGAACAGAGTCATGACAGCCTGTGAAGAAACCCCGAACACGGAGTTCGAGTTCGGCCCACCGACGCACCGCCCCGGTCGGGCCACGACGACGCTCCCCGAAGATGGGATCGGGGCGGGTGCCGACACTCAGCATATCGATGGGCGTACGGCTCAACAAACGCCACGTGGGGCATGGCGTTTCGAACTAAGCTTGCCTCAAGGGAATTGCAGGACTTCCCCACAGCTTGCGGTGCGCCAAAAGCGGTATCCGGCGGCGCTCACCAAACAGCCGATCGCCGTCGTCGATTCGTCCTTGACGGCAGCGTTTGGGTGAGACCAAGGCTCAACAGCGGACCTTGCCGCCGCCCGAAAGGGCTTGGCAAAGGACTTGGCGAGCGACAAGAGTCGCACCGAAGTTTTCGCACTTTCTGCTGCGAAAAGTCGTCGGAATCGATGGACAACGCCGTCCGCCCCCCCTAAAATCTGGACATGAGACTGAGTCCCACTCTCAGAAGCTTCTGAAAGGACCGTTCATGCCGATGCTTGCAACGAGACCACAAGCCATTTCTCCAAAAGGCTTTACGCTCATCGAACTGCTCGTCGTCATCGCCATCATCGCCATTCTCATCAGCCTTTTGCTCCCCGCTGTGCAACAGGCGCGGGAAGCGGCACGCCGCTCTCAGTGCAAGAACAATCTCAAGCAGTTGGGATTGGCTCTCCACAACTATCACGATTCCTTCACGGTGTTCCCGCCATCGGGAGTCGTCGATCCGTCCATCACGTCGCAGCAGCCCTGGTCGGCCCAGGCCTTCGTCCTGCCGTACCTGGACGGCTCGACGGTTTACAACCGGATCAACTTCTCGGTCGGTTATCACCACGCCAACAACACGGCGGCCTACCCCCCGTTCGGTCCGGCAGCCACCCGCGTGCCCGTGCTGATCTGCCCCAGCGATGTCAACGACCGTGCCCGCGTGAATTCCGGGACCGGCGTGGTCGAACACTACCCGCTCAATTACGCGATCAACGTCGGGCGGTATTTCATTTACAATCCCGTGAACGGTCAGGTCGGCACCGGGGCGTTCGCGCCCAACGGACGAACCGCGTCGCGTGACTTCACCGACGGGATGAGCAACACGCTCGGGATGGCCGAAGTGAAGGGGTACACACCGAGAGTCCATGACGCGACGGGCGTGGCGACGGAGCCCGCCACTCCCATGGACGTTTCGACGGGATACACGGCGGGCGGGGCGTTTTCGGCCAACTCCGGTCACACGGAATGGGTTTGCGGCCGCGCGATCCACGGCGGGTTCACCACGGTCTTCACTCCCAACACGATCGTGCCGCACGTTTCGGGCGGCGTGACCTACGACATCGACGTGTCGAGCAATCGCGAAGGGACGCACGCCACCAATCCCACCTACGGCATTATCACATCGCGCAGCTATCACGAAGGGATCGTCCAGGCGATGTTGATGGACGGTTCCGTCCGCTCCATCGGCGAAAACATCTCGATCGACGTCTGGCGGAACATCGGCACTCGCGGCGGTGGCGAGGTGGCCGGCGAGTTTTGACCGTACGAGGCGTTACGCGCGGAACTCCGGGTTGACCACGTTGGTTGGCAATTCCCCCTTCGCGAATGCGATCACCTGATCGACCACGCGATTCCGCAACTCCAGCACCGACTCCTCCGAGACGAACGCCGCGTGCGGCGTAACGATCACCCGCTCGCTGCGGTAGAGTGGATGTTTCAGGTCCGGCGGTTCCGGCTCGAAGACATCCAATCCCGCGCCAGCGAGTCCCCCTGTGCGCAGTGCGTCCCACAAGGCATCGGGGTCGACCAGTCCGCCACGCGAGGTGTTGACCAGCACGGCTTCGGGCGAGCACCAGCCCAATTCCCGAGCGCCCACAAGATGCCTCGTGGCGGGCGTGAGCGGGGCGTGAATCGACAGGTAGTGACTCGTGCGACACAGTTGCTCGAGGGGAACGATCGGGATTCCCGTGCCGTGGTCTCCACCGCTGGCCGTGGTGGCTTGGACGCTCAACCCGAACGCGGCCGCTCGCTTCGCCACCGCCGCGCCGATCCGACCCAATCCGATCAAACCCAACGTGCGGCCGCGCAGCCGATGCATGGACGGTCCCGCCGCCAACGCGTATTCGCCGTTTTTCGTCCTCTGGTGGAAGAAGCCAATGTTCCTAGTCAGTGCCAGCAGCAAGGCGAGAGTGTGGTCGGCAACTTCCTCGACGCAGTAGTCGGGAACGTTGGTGACGGGGATTTGCCGTTTGGTCGCATGCGCGACATCGATGTTGTCCAACCCGATTCCGAGGCGACAAACGCCTCGCAAGCGAGGCGAAGCGTCCATCACTCGCTGAGTGACGCGTGCCCAACAGGTGACGATCACATCGGCGTCCGTGGCGCATCGCATGAGCGTCGGTTCGGAGGTGTCGGGAGCTTCCCGCCACTCGACCCCGGTGCCCGCCAGGCGAGCCAGTTCCAAGTCCGAGTTCGGCCAGGCTCGATCGGTGAGCAGTACGCGCATGGTGAAGTGCCGACGATGCTGGAAAGGAAAACCGCGCGAACGGGACGCGAACGGAACGTGATCTCTCAACACAAGGCATTGTACGCCTGTCGGGCCGACGCGCATTGCCGGATGGCGGATGCCACTAACAAGCTGAGTCATCTGCGTAGCCTCGGTGGGCGGCGCGACATCCCGGAAAATGGGGTGTCTGGGGCAACTGCGGCGGAGATCGCTGTTGGTTGATCGACGGCGGTCGGGTTACAAACCCCATCATGTGTCAAGTGTCCCGTTTCTGTCCCGGAGGGGCTGCGTGTCGGCGCGCTCGTGGTTGATTTGCTGGGGATGTCTGTTCTTCACGGCCAGTGTGGCCGTCGCGGACGAGGAGCGCGCCGCGGAAGTGTTGATCCTCAGGAACGGCGACCGGTTGTCGGGAAACAGCGCGGGCGTGGCTGACGGCCAGTTGGAGTGGGAGCTGCCATTCGGTCGGTCGGTGATGGTTCCGCTCGACCAGGTCGACCGCGTGGAGCGGTATGGCGACCCGCAACCAGCCGATGGGCTATCCGCCAAGGACGCCGCCGCGACGGAATCCGCGTCTCCCTCTTCGCCCGATGGTGTGGCCCCACCGCCAATCACCCTGCCCACCTCGGACGGCTCGTCTGAGGTGGATGCGACCCCGACCGATCCGGAATGGTTTCATCGGCGGGCGATGCGAGCGCTGACCGATTCGTTCACGGAATGGACGAAGCGCATCGGGTTTGGCGGACGGTTTGTCGAAGGGAACTCCCGAGAAACCAACCTCGACCTCAGCGCCAACCTCGAACGCAAACGGGCTGATCGCCAAACGCAGATCAACCTGGGGGGTCAATTCGGTCAAGCGAACGGCACGCGCGGGGTGAACCGCTGGTTCGCCAACTCCACGACCGACATGGCGCTCACCGCGCCGTGGATCTGGTTTCTCAACGTCAACGACGAGTACAACGAACGCCAGAATTTGGACTACCGCGGCACCCTCTCGTTCGGCCCGGGCTGGCGACCGTACAACGAGGATAAGAAGCGTCTGGTTGTCCGTCTCGGTCCCGCCGTCACCTACGAAGTGTTCCACGCACCGGCCGATCAACGGGTCTCTCCCGACCTGTTCACGGAGGTGGAATTTCGCTGGCCGTTGTCCGACTCGATGCAGTTCGAGCACCGAACGACGGTGAACCAAAGCATGCACGATTTCGAGCTGTTTCGGGGTATCAGCAACTCGGCCGTGCAATGGGCACTCGACTCCGAGAAGCGTTGGAACTTCCGGATCGGCGTGCAGTACCAATACATCAGCCAGCCCAACGCGGGGCGCCGACCGGGGGACTACTTCACCACGATCCAACTCGTGTACCAGAAGAAGTGAGCTCCGAAGGCCCCCCCGAGACAGTCGGTCAAAACAGGCTGGGCCCTGCGGACTTGTCGTCCCCGTTGGGCGAGTCGCCGGATTCGGCGGCGCCGTCGGCTGTCCCCTTGCGCGGCGCCCGCTTGCGCGCAGGTTTGGCATCGTCCGAAGTCCCCGCTGCGCCGCTGCCACGCCCCTCCGCCGCACGACTCCCCTGACGAGCGGCCCCCGGTCCCTCGAAGGTGGCGTCGGCCTCGAAGGGACGAGTCACCGGTTGGCCGTCGGCGTCGAAGCCGGTGAGAATTTCCACCTTCCGCTCCACGGTTTCCAGCATCTCGCGGCACTGTCGCAGCAGGCCCACCCCCCGCTCGAATCTCGCCAACGACTCGTCGAGGCCGAGCGAACCTTGCTCGAGCGCGGCGGTGATTTCGGCAAGTTCGGCCAAACGGCTCTCGAACGACGATTCTGGCGCGGATGCGGTGCTCATTGAAGCGCTGGCGGGGCGGGGACGGACGGGGGGGTGAACCGGAGGCGATGGAGAATTTGTCGTATGCCGCGCGAACATGGGACAATGTTCGAGGCAAGACTCGGTCGACAGCGAAGCCCCTCACTCGTCCGATCGCTTTCCAGTGCGTCGGCGAGAAGGGGCCCTTGTCTGCGAGCGGTCCGAGTCTGACGAGTTCCGCCTCGTCATGAAAGCGGACCAACCTGTCACCGAGCCTGGGGCTGAGCCACGGCCTTGGCCAAGTCGGCGTCTCTGGGAAGCCACGCCAGCGTGGCCCAGCGTCCGAGCATCGACACCGTGAAAAGGATGGTGAAAGGGGAAAGAGACAATTCCGCGGCGTTCGCAAGCGCCCGGTCCAACCACCACCCACCAACCAGGCCCGCCAGACCCGCCAACAGTCCCGAACCGTTGTGAAACCATGCCAAGTGCGCGACGTTCGCGCGGGGCGGAGCCTGCCGCAACGTCAGATTCGGCCCCGCCAGATTCACGCACGCCCACATACCAAAGGCGATCTGCGCGGCGTACAACCACCACCACTGCGCCGGCGTGGCCACCATCCAAAAGACCAGCGCCAACCCCGTACCGGCGACCCCCAGCCGAAACGCGGCCAAGTCCCGGCCTCGGTCGGACATGTGGCCGGCCAAAAGGCCCACCGGTATCTGCACGCCCCGCAGTGCCGCCTCCAGCAGGTACCACGTCCCCAGGCCGATCGACAACACGTCGACGCGATACTTGAAGAACGCCGCCTGTGTCAGCCCGCTGAAGAACGCCAGCCACCAATTGGCGAGCAACCAGCGGACGAAAATCGGATTGCCAAACACGTCGGCGTGGACCGTCGAGGGCTCGGCTTGTGGGATACCCCCGTTTGACGCAGCCGTGTCGCGCAAAGACCACAGGGGTGCCAGCGCCACCAATTGCAGACCCGCGCCCAACGCGAACAGTGGGGCGTAGATCAACCAGCGGTCTTCGACGGGGACCGCCTTGCCGACCCAATCCCGCAACGCGCCTGCGGGGGCCGCCAGACACAACAACAGGCCCACCTGGATCACTTGCCGGGTGGCGAAGAACCGGCCCCAGCGTTCGCGCGGTGCCAGATCCGCCAGCCACGAAAACAGGGCATTGAAGCTGACACTTTGAGCCACCGCGGCGACCCCCACCAGCCCCACCGTCGCCCAACCCGCCCAAGCGGCGTCGCGCGGGCCGAGGATCGCACACACAACCGGGATGCACAGCGTGAGAGACCGGGCAACCACCTGCCCGACCCACCACATCCGCCGCCGGTCCCCGGTCCACGCCAGAATCCAGGGGGTGGACAGCCCCAGAATCGCGGCGGTTTCCGGGATGACCAGCAGCACCGTCATCACAACGCCCGGGGGACGATACTCTCGCACGAAATACGTGAGGAATCCCCCGGTTGTGAGCAGGTTTCCCGCCGTCCAGAGCAGAGCGTTCCAGCCCACGCGGCGCGTCAGTTCGGGCAACGGAGTGGGCGGGTGCGCGGTCATACGGATTGTGCCGAAAATCAGGAACATCCGGGCGAACGCGTCCACGGGGACGGTACCGGTCGCGCGGGTCGTGAAGGGGAGGCTTTCCGTCCGGATGTTGGCGGCGGCGAAAAGTTTTCGCACGGGGGAATTCCGGAGTGTCGAAAGCCATCAAGAGGGTAAGTTAAACTCTTGAGGCTCGGTCCGCGCGGGGGGAACACCGCCGCTCCGGGTTCGGTTCGTGGTCGTTGCAGCCGTGATTGTTGCGGCGGGCGCCGCCAGTTGTGCGTTGTTCAAGCGCGGGTTGTTCAAGGCAGGGTTAATTCGATCGGTGTTGGTGACCCCATGTCGAAGAAGTACCTGACGTTGGAAGAAGCTTCGTCCTTCTTGCGGATCGCTCCGTCGGAACTGAACAAGCTGCGCGAACGGGGCGAAATCCGCGCCTTTTCCGACCGCGGCAGTTGGAAGTTCCGCGAAGAGGATGTCGAGAACCTTTCCCGGTCGCGTCAGGCCGATTCCAACCCCGAGGTCCCGCTGCTGCCGGCCGCGCCCAGCAGTTCCGAGTTCGTCCTCGGCGACGACGACGACGAAATGAGCGACGAACCGACGATCTTCCGCAGCAAGCCCAAGAGCTCGTCGGCGTCCGATAGCGACATTCGCCTCATGCTCGATGACGATTCGAATTCGAGCGTTTCCGACGTGGTGTTGCCGCTCGACGATTCCGACAGCGACGTGAAACTCGCGGGGGAAGCCCCCCGCAAGACGCCCAAGCGGGGCAGCGACAGCGATGTCAAACTCGTCGGTGAATCGGGCGTGCTGGCCTCGCCCGGCAGCGACAGCGATGTCAAGCTGATCGGCGCTGGAAGCGACAGCGATGTGAAGTTGATCGGCGAGTCCGCCGTACTGGCCAAAGGCCCCGGCAGCGACAGCGATGTCCGTCTGGCCGACGACCGAAAAACCCCGTCGCCCGACGCGAAGACCGAGCAGTTCATCCTGCCGCTGCCGGACGACGAAGGGATCACCCTCGCGCCGTTCGACGACGAGCGGGACTCGAAGACCCTCGTGCAACCGGCCGCCTCCGGCAAGTCGGTCCTCGACGACGATGCCCTGCCACCACTGGCCGGCGACTCGGGAATTTCTCTGGAACGCGTGGCCGACAGCGGGATCTCGCTCGACGACGGCAGCGCCCTCAAGCTGGGCGGCGACAGTGGAATTTCGCTCGACCTCTCGAACGACAGCGGCATTTCGCTCGTGGGAGATTCGACGACCCAGGCGAGCAAAGCCCCGGAGAAAAAGCCGGGCGGCAAGGGAGACCTCAACGTCACCGCCCCGATGCTTGACATCCCGTTGGCCGGGGAGAGCGACGACCTGATCGACACGAATCTCGAAATCCCGATGGCGGGAGATTCGTCGAGCGAGTTCGATTCGACGGGCGTGATTTCCCTGGGGGACGAGGACGACGCCGACGAGTACGAACAGACGATCGTGAAGAAGGGGGGCCGTCCGGCGGCCACTCAAGCCGAAATCCCGAACGACGAAGAGTTGTTCGACGGCATCGACGACGTGATGGAAGCCACCGACGACGACGAAGTCGAAGTGGCGGACGACCTGATGGGAGAGGACGACGAAGTCTCGGCCGACGTGTTCGGCGCGGACGAAGAGGACTTCTCCGGCGAGGTCGAATCGGGCGAGAGCCTAGGCGAAATGCCCGTCCCGATGCGGGGCATGGTGGCTCCGGTCGAAACGGAATGGGGGGCGGGGGTGTTCGCGGGGGTGCTCGTCTGCTCGATCACGATGATCTGCACTGGCATCGTGATGTTCGAGTTGCTGCGCAACATGTGGCACGCGGACGTGGCTGGCGTCAATCCGATCAGCGGTGGCCTGATCGACACCATCGCCGGAATGTTCTAAACCGAGCGGTGGTTGCGAGACTCGGGGCAACCCGCATTCGAAGGGCATTTCGAGACGACGGACGGCAACACCGGCGACAGCTCGATCCCGTCGGCTTACGTGCGCTCTGAGGAGCGCACGCGGACAGTTCGCGCAGCCTCGCGCGGCTCGCGTTTTGAAAAACGCAGGAAACGGTCATTCGACCCGTTGACTCGCGCACTCGACTGCATTACTATCGTAATACACAAGTGCAGTCTCCCGAGGCGATGCGTTTCGGGGCGACCGAACTCGCTGTGCATTTGCTTCCGACCGACGCCCCGTTTTCGCGTGCCCCAAGTGTATCACTGCAATAATATACAGATGCACGAACTCCCGCTCCAACTCGAACTGCATCCCTCCTCCGGCGTCCCGTTATACCGCCAGCTTCAGGACCAGCTCACGGCCCTGATCGCCAGTGGTCGGCTGGCCGCCGGCGCGATGCTGCCGTCCGTGCGACAACTCGCCGCCGACCTCGAGGTCAACATGATGACCGTCTCGAAGGTCTACGTCCGGCTGGAGGCGGACGGCCTCATCGAACGCCTTCGCGGCACCGGCATGCGCGTTCGCGAGCGTGCCGCCGGTCTCGATGTTCCGGAACGCCAACGAGAACTGCGCGACCTCGCCGACCAACTTGTGATGCGTGGCCGTCAACTCCGACTGACACAAGACCAGGTCGTCTCCGTTGTTCGCGAAGCGTGGACCGACCGGGCCTTCGAGGCCCCCACGCCCCCCTTGGATTGATGATTCCCCGTCGCGCTCGCGTTGTTTCCTGATCTTCGACATTGACCTTCTCACCGGGTCCCTCCCATGTCCCACTCCGTGATCGAACTCCGTGGCTTCCACAAATCGTTTCGCGACAAGGAAGTGCTCCGCGATGTCACGCTCGATATCCCCGCCGGGGCCGTGGTCGGCCTCTTGGGGACAAACGGTTCCGGCAAATCGACGCTGATCAAATGCCTGGTCGGCCTGCTCAAATCCGACGGCGGGCACGCGAAAGTGTTGGGGGAGGACCCCTGGAACCTGTCGGCGTCGGCCAAGTCCCGCCTGGGTTACGTGCCGCAGGAGATGCGGCTGTACCCGTGGATGCGCGTCATCGATGTCGTCCATTACACGGCGGCGTTCTATCCGGAATGGGACGACGCCTTTGCGGACAAGCTCCTCGACCGGTGGGATCTGCCGCGCAAGGACCGGGTGGGGCCCCTGTCGACCGGGCAAACGCAAAAGCTCGCGCTCGTGCTGGCTCTCGGACATCGCCCCGACCTGCTCGTGCTCGACGAACCAGTGGCCAGCCTCGATCCGATCGCCCGCCGCGAATTCCTGCTGTCGCTCATGGAGATCACCGCCGACGAAAAGCACACGGTGTTGTTCTCGACGCACATCACGTCGGACCTGGAGCGAGTGGCGTCGCACGTCGCGCTGCTGCAGGACGGGCGCATCCGCTTCCACGAGGAACTCGATGTCCTCAAGGACCGCGTGAAGCGGGTGCGGGTCGAAGCCGACCGCGACCTGCCCCACTCGTTCTCGGTGCGGGGGGCGGAACGGATCGACGTGCAAGGACGGGTGGCGGTCGTGGCGACGACCGGCGTGAACGACGAACTGCTCACCGAACTGCGCGACACGTGGAAGGCCCGCGTGACGGTCGAGGACCTGAACCTCGAGGAGATCTTTCTCGAACTGCACGAGCGCCCCGTTGCGGCCAGGACATGACTTTCTGATCCCGATTTTCGGCCTTCCGTCTACTGTCTCGTTTCCCTCTTCCAAGGTCCGTCCATCATGGGACGCAAACTGCTGGTGGTGCTCCGCACCTGGTACACCCGCCGCCTCAATTGGATCTTCGGCGCGGTCGTCGGGCTGATGGCCTGCGGCCTGATCGTGGGGGCGACCAATCCCTTCAATCGCTCACCACAGGTAAGTTATCGAGTTCACTGGACGAACCATTCGTTGCGTTCGGACCGCCTGACGCGAGCCGACTTCGAATCGAACGACGACCTCTCCAGGCGGCTGCGCGACGTTCAACATCTGTGGATCCAGAACGTCATCCCCAATGCCGATGGTCGCGGCTACACGTTCTCGCGCGAGCCTCTGACGCTCGGGCAACTGCAACGGGTGCTGCCACATTGTCGGTCGCTGGTGCGGCTGCAATTGGAAGCGGAATTGAAGCCGGACGCGTGGCTCGCCCTGGCTTCGGTCCCGAACCTGCAGACGCTCGAGTTCCGCAATGTGGGATTCACCAACCGCATCGATTTGCAGGGCTTTCCCCCGATTCCCGGCCTGCGGCTCGTCGACCTGCAACTCGTCGATTGGGTCGACGAAATCGGCCATGTGGCCAAGCTCAATCCGTGGATCGAACGCCTGGTCATCCGCGACATCGAACCGCGCAAGCGGGACGGCCAACCGCTCGATCTGTCGGCGATGCCGTCCAGTTTGCGCGAGATCATGATTTTTCCCGCGATGGAGCAGACCACCGATCCCCCGTACATCCCCAAGTGGCGCCCCGGCGGCTCCCCCACGTTGTCGGCGGGATGGAAGTACTCCGAGATTTCTCAGGAACTTCTCGGTGGACTGGCGAAGCTTCCGAATCTGAAGAAGGTCTGGCTCAACGACATCGATGTTCGCAATTGGGGCGACGACGCCACTCGTGCCGCATTGCCGGACAAACAAGTCGAGCAGGTCGTCACGCTGCAGCCGCAGCCGTCGCCGTTCCTGATCGGCGCGATGCCGCTGTTGGTGTTTCCACTGATTCTGGCAACCTTGCAGGCGGGATCGCAGTTCGCACATCCGCTCAGCCGCACGATTCCCGGCTATTCGGCGCCGCACCAGTGGATCGTCTCCGCGTACTTTTTGGTTCCGATCACGCTGACGACAGTAGCCATGCGACTTTCGGGGGCCACGTGGCTTCCGGCGACGGCGATCGGGGTGTTCGGAACGGCCTGCATCCTGTTGGGCATGGGCTACGCGCATGTCGGCCCGAATCCGCGCCACGCCAACCTTGGAGGGTTCATCCCGATGGGCGCGCTGCTGCTCGGCGTGATGTGGTTTGTCCGGTCCCCAGAGGCGCTCGCCAGCCTTATGACCGGGGAATGGCCGGTGGTCGCGGCTGGACTCGGACTGGCGGGTGTGGCGGGATGCGCGTGGTTTGTCGCGAGGTTGCCGACAATGGCCTGCCGCTTTGAAGAGGCAGGCCTGAAGAACCTGTTCGGGCACCCGTTCGACGGTCCCGGCTGGAAATCTCCTCCGTCCGCGTACCCGTCCGGCCCGCACGGAACCTGGAGCGTCCGCTGGATGGTCCCGGCGGGACGACGGGTGCTGGATCGCGCATCCGAGCTTTGCCTCCTCGGCACCGCCTCCGAGCGATCCGAGTTGCTCGAGGTCGGCAGCGGCCTCGACACACGGAGAATACTGTTTGCCGGATTGATGCTCCCGTTGGTGATGTGGTTCTTTGTGGCCATCGGGCCGGCGGTCATGTTGCCCGGGGAAGCATCGAGGGGACTGATCGCAAAGGCCTCGGGGCCCGTGGCCCCCATCGGTTTCTGCCTCTCGCTGTTCATGATCGCCCAATGTTGGATCATTCGCCGTCCGTGCCTCCCGTTCGAGTCGACGCATCCACTGAGTCGGGACGAGATGCGAGCGGCGGTTTCGCGGGCGATCGGGCGACATTGCGCGGTGGCGTTTGTCCCGATGGTCGCGTGGACCTGCCTGCTGTACGGGGCGGTCGTCTCGGTTCACGCGGCAGCGTCACCCTGGGCCTATCCGCTGCAGATCGCGTTGCTGGCGTCGGTCTGCATGTTCGTCGCAGGAGCGGTGCAATGGCTCATCACCGAACACCGCCTGTGGTTGAGGATGTTGACGGCCATGATTCTGGGGTACTGCGTTCTCGGGTTGGTGGTTGTTGTGAGCCTCCTGATGCTGACTCCCGCGCCGGGAGTTTTCGCCGGACACGACGATGTCATTCGCATCGGTGCGGTGCTGCTGTTGACGCTGGGTGGTTGGGGCTTCGCGAGTTGGGCGCGCGTGCGCTGGAATCGGACTGAATGGGGGCTGGTGACGAATTGACCGTCCCGACCGCCCCTGCCGTGCGCGTATCGGCACGACCTCGCCGGGGAGCGAACGATTCGGTGGCGGAGGGGGGATCGCAGGGGCGTTCACGCCGCGGGCTTTCACATTCGGGCGCCCCGGCGTAGAAGACATCTTCGTCCCACCCCAAAAAAGCCCCCTCGAGTCACAATGCCCGCCGATACTTCTCCACCGTCGCCGACGACCGTCTATCTTGTCCGACATGGTGCGACCGACGCCAACGAGCGGATTCCGTACATCCTTCAAGGGAACGCCATCGATTTGCCGCTGAACGCCAACGGGCGGCGTCAGGCGGCGGATCTGGCCGCGTTCTTCCGCGAGCGGCCCCTCGATGCCGTGTTGTGCAGTCGCATGCTGCGTGCGCGGCAGACGGCGGGGGACATCGCCGCCGCCCGCGGGTTGACCGTCCGCGAGTGCGACAACCTGCACGAGTGCGATGTCGGCCAATGGGAAGGCCTCGATTGGGAGACGATCCGCGCCCGGTTTCCCGTCGATTGCGAAAACTTCCTCGCCGACCCGGCCGCCCACCCCATGACCGGCGGCGAGTCGTACGCCGATGTTCTGGAGCGGGTGCTTCCGCGCTGGTCCGAGATCGTCGCGGAGTATGCCGGAAAGCACGTGGCGATTGTCGCGCACAACGTTGTCAACCGCGTGCTGTTGACGCGTTTGATGGGACTGGAGACGCGGTACGCGCCGCTCATTCGCCAGCGAAATGGCTGTGTGAACCTCGTCGAGATCGACGCGGAGCGACCTCAGGTGGTGACCATCAACGGCGTGTTCCACCTGCAAACCCCGACCGCGCGGGCGTGGTAACGGGCGGGTTCAAGGCGTTGCGGCACTTGGTGCGGGTATTTGCGGTGCGGGTATTTGAGGCGCGAGCACTTGTCGGGCGGCGACCGTTTGACGCATGGACGCCATGTGTCGGACGCCGTGGATGGCGTCCAAAATCGTTTGCCGCACCGCCCGGGGTTCCGCCACGCCAGGCCATCGGGCCACGGGCACGTCCCCCGCCCCCAGCATCACCAGCGTACCCGCCCCGAAGAATACGTCGCCCGGTCCGATCTCGACCCGCACGTCGGAGATCGCCGACAGATCGGCCTGTTCCAACGCCAGATCCCCGATGTTCCGCCGACGCTCCACAGTGGAGGTGGTGAGTACGTAGCGTTCGCCGCTTGCCTTCAACCACAACCAGAGTCCGGCCGCCATCGGCGCCGTGGGCAGGCAGAACAGCAGATGCGACCATCGCACTCCGGACGTGATGCGCGGCAGCGATTCGTACAAACGCCCCAGCCACGCACCGACAGCCGTGCGCGAGATGGACGGATGAAACTCGCGCACGTAGGCCCCGGATTCGGACCGAGCGGCCGTTGGATTCGCTTCCCTGTCGACCATGTGTTCCGTTGCCACGTTCCGCCTCGAGAACTTCGCCAGGCTCTCACCACACGGTCGAGAGCAAGACACGGTGGGGAGCCCGCCTTCGCGTTGCTCCCCCGCCGCAGGTGGGATAGGTCCACTTTGCCGGAGTCACACCACCCGCGCCATCGGGAGTGAGTTTCCGAAATTCTGAAAGTCCTTAAACGACCACACCAACTCTTTCTTCGGCGTGACCTCGACGATCTGCGGATTCTCAGGCCCCGCGTGGCAGTTGACGATCCGCGTATTGCCGTTGGCCAGCCGTTCGACGAGCGTCACCCACACGAGCTTGACTCCGGGAATGTCGTTTTCGCCGACACGCCACACCTCTTTGCCAGTGGCGTCCACTTCGACGACGCTGTGGCCGCCGCCGGTTCCGACCAGCGTATGGCCATTCTCCAACCGCTCCGCCGAGTACACCTGCGCGCCGACATCGTACTGCCAGACGACCTTTCCCGCTCCATCGTATTCGCGGACCGCCTGGTCCTTCTCGTGGCAGACCAGGTAGTTGCCCGACGCCAGCTTCCGCGCCAAGCGCGTATCGCGATGCGGGTCGGGTTGCTTCACGGTGAGCTGGACCTCGCTGGCGATCTTCCCCGAGCGATCCACCTCGAGGATCCGTCCCGGTCCTGATTCGACCACCATCGTGAGGCCATCCGCCAGCCGTTGGAACGCGTGGACTTCGACCCGCTTCCCCTCGTTGCCATTGCTCTTGCGGGCATCGTACTCCCACACGACCTTCCGCTCCTTGTCGAGTTCGACCACTTCGCCGAAGTGCCGCTGACAGAGGATATGGCCGTTGTCCAGCACCCACAGGTCGTGGAGATCCCGTATGGGGAATTCCCAGACCAGTTTCCCCTCGGGGGAGATCATCCCCAGCCGCTTGGCGCCGTAATCCGCCGCGAGGACCGAGCGTCCCTGCTCCGTTGCTCGGACCAGGCTCGGACACGCGGCCACGACCGGCGCGAGCGCCAGCGAACCCAACATCCGTCGACGATTCCACAACATGCTGCGAACTCCGTGAGTGAGCGCTGATTCCGGTTGACTCTCGGCGGTTGCGGGAGACGCAAGGGCCTCCACTGCACGGCGCGTCCCCCAAACACCGAACTTGGTCGGACGATAGGGCATATTCGCGCCTGCGTCGTCGCTCCTCAACGTCGCGCGGGGAATCCGCTATGCTGGGAAAACAAACGTTGATGCGTTTCCCACCCCCCGACGGCTCTGAACGAGACCTCCATGACCCGCGCCCGTACCGAGCACCGCTACGAAAAACTGACCTGGCCCGAAATCAACGACGCCGTCGAACTCGGCAAGGTGTGCATCGTCCCGTGCGGTGCGGTCGAACAACACGGGCATCACCTGCCGCTCGATGTGGATCTCGTCTGCCCGGGCGGTATCGCCCACGGAGCCGGTCGCGCCCTTGCGGAGAAGATTCTCGTGCTGCCGCACCTGTCGTACGGCTACACCGGTCACGTCATGGACTTTCCGGGGACGATCAACACGAACTACACGACGTTCATCGAGCAGGTCCTCGACGTGGTCCGCTCGCTGGCTTATCACGGCTTCAAGAAGATCATCCTGCTCAACGGGCATGGGTCGAACATGCCCAACCTCGACCTCGCCGCCCGCCGCGGCAACCTCGAAACCGACGCCGAGTGCGTCGTCATCGCGTGGTGGAACCTGTTGACCGTCGACAAGAGCTTCCTGCCGAATTGGCGCGAGAGCAAATTCCCCGGCGGCTGCTCGCACGCCTGCGAACTGGAAACGTCGCTGTACCTCTATCTCGACGAGGACAACGTTCGTAAAGACAAGATCCAGAGCGGCACGATCTCGTTCAACAACGAGGACAACCCGTACAACTGGGTCGACCTGTTCGCCGCCGGTCCCGCCACGGCCGTCTCGTGGACCAGCAGCTACAGCGACACCGGAACGCTCGGTGACGCCGAGAAAGCCACAAAGGAGAAGGGGGAGCGGGTGTATCACGAGGCTGTAAAGCAGTTGTGCGGCTTCGTCAACTACTTCCATCCACGCCCCAAAGACGTCCGCCGCGACCTGCACCGCACACCCCCGACGATCCCCATCCCGTGGTTGCAAACACCGTTGCAGTGATCGTGGTGGTCTGTCCGCTTCTGAATGTCATGCACGAAGATTCCGGCCGGGCCCAACCGCCACCTCACTTTTGACCTTTGACCTTTGACTTGCTCCGTCGGTCTGGCTGTGCCTGACGGAATTGGTGTGACGGCCGGCGTGTTCGAGGTTCGCACAGCTGGACGAGCCAGCAGTGACACACGGCGCGTCACGCCGCAGGCGACGTAACGTGAATCACCAGTCCCAGACGGACCGCAATCGCATCACACTCGGAAAGGGTGAGGTCACCCGCCCCTTCGCGAAAAGATTCCAGCCGGTCAAGGTCGATGCCCGCCTCCGTCGCCAAGCGTTCCGGGCCGATCAGCGAGTCACGGATCGAACGCCGCAATTCGCCGCGAAAACCGGTGTCCCGCTCCGCAGCCTCCAAAAGCAGCAGGCGTTCGGCAATCTCGGCGGCTTCGGCTTCAATCCGGGCCGCTGCCTGGTCCAGGCGCGCCGCCTCCTCAGGCAACGCCTGGTGAATGGTACGACCGGACATGCTCACTTTGACTGGATCACAAAGGCCGTGACGGGAGCCAACACCACCGCGTCGACTTCATCGAATGGTACGCACACCACTTGTCCCGAGGGGGTCCGAACAATGTAAACCGGTTGGTGGCTGGTCCGGGAGAATTCGCGACGGTTGGCGTTCCGCACGGCGTACTCCACTTCCTTGACCGTGAGCCCGTTGTTCTCAACCTTCTGAATCGCCCTGTCGCTTCAGAAAAAAACTCGTGGTGGGGCATAATTGACGTCCGGACTTCTGTCGCGAACCTCCAACGGGAGAATTTCCTCGAATTACGAGCGACATTGGTGAACCGCACGGGCACTTCGCACGTTTCTCCTCAGGCTTCGCGGGCCGCGCGAGGAACCGGCGACGGGCGGTACACTGCCGCGAATGTTTACGCCGCCACACAGATCTACCGGGATGGTCCACCGGCGCGGGGAGGTTCTTCGGATGGTCGAATATGCCGGGCCGACGATTTTGATGTGTGCTCCCGATCACTACGGGATCGAGTACGAAATCAATCCGTGGATGAGCAAGGAGAAGGGGGCCGACGTGGCCCGCGCCCAAACTCAGTGGCGCGATCTGCGCGACATCCTCGTGAAGCTGGGGGTCGATGTCCGCTACCAGCCTCCCGTGCCCGGTCTCCCGGACTTGGTCTTCACCGCGAACGCGGGGCTGATCTGCCGGGACCTTGCGATCGCCGCCACGTTTCGTCACGGACCGCGTCAGGGAGAAACGCCGCACGACGAGGCGTTCTTCAAGTCGTGCGGGTTCCGAACGATTCTCCCCCCGGAGACGATGGACCTCGAAGGGGCGGGGGACGCTCTGTTCTGCGGCGACACGCTGTTCGGCGGCTACCTCATCCGCAGCGACGCCCGGGCGTTGCAATGGGCCGGGCAGCGGTTTGGCTGCCGGGTGATCCCGCTGCAACTGGTCAACGACCACTATTATCACCTGGACACCTGCTTCTGCCCCCTGTCGCCGCGCGAGGCGCTGTACTTTCCCGGCGCGTTCGACAAATACGGGCTGCAAGCGCTGCGGGACGCGGTTCCCGAGCTGATCGAAGTGGACGCGGAAGAGGCGGCACGCTTCGCCTGCAACGCCGTCGTGGTGGGTAAGGATGTCGTCCTCAATAGCGGCTGTCCGAACCTTGAGGCGTCGCTGGAACGCCGGGGCTACCGGCCCCACCCCACCGACCTGAGCGAGTTCCTGAAATCGGGGGGGAGCGCGAAGTGCCTCACGCTGCGTCTGGACGGCGAGGACGCCGCCGTGTGGCCGTAGTGCATTCGGATCGAAGGGACATCCCCGACCAAGGGATGTCCCTACGCAGACCACCTTACTATTTGCCCCTCGCCTCCAGCTTCCGGTCCCCGATCGAGATTTTCATCTCGTCGCTGTTGGCCTTCAGTTCCGGCGCGTACATCGCGTAACCGACCGTCGGCAGGGCCGAGAACCTGCCGGGTACCTCCGCCCGAATCCGGTACGACAGACTGTGCTTGCCGCGCGGTAGTGACCGCACGAAGAAGCAGACCCGCTCGTCCCGGTACTCGGTGTACGCTCCCAACCCTTGGCCCGTATAGCCGCTGCGGACATCGACCGGCTCCATCCCCGAGGCCTTGAGGTCCTCGAAACAGAGGTACTCGTAGTCGTTCTTGCTGTCGATCTCGAGTTCGATCTCGATCAGGTCGCCGCTGGTGACCGTGGCAAGGTTTTCCAGCGCTTCGCGTTCGTACTTCTCGACCTTCTGCATCGCCACCTGGCCGCGGTCTCCGGCCGCCACGACCTTTTTATCCACCGGCTTGAGCCGGTAAAACTTGCGGTCGACTTTGATCTCCAACCCCGCCTTCGTGATGAAATCCTCGAGGGTGAAGTTCGTCACGTAGGCGTTGAAGTAGACCGGCCCTTTCCCCTTGCGACGGATCTCGACTGTGTGGTCGCCTGTGGCCACCGCGTCGCCGAACAGCACGAACTTGTTGTCGAAGCTGAACAGATTCTCGCGGGAGACGACCGCTTCCTTTTCCTTCTTGCCGTCGAGCCACACTTCGATCGTCATATCGGGGGCGTCCTCGCCGCTCGCCTTCAAGTATTCGGCCAGCGCCTCGATGACGTACGCTGTGTCGCGTGTGCTGTTCCAGTGCGTGCCGTGCCGGCGGTTGTTGAGCAGGTATTTGACCAATCGCGAGGCGAGAACGCCTTGCGGTTCGACCCGCGCCAACAGCTTGAGATAGAACGCGTTGGCTTCGATCTCGCCGCCGTACCACATCCACCACGCCCCGTCCTCGGGGAGCCGCAGATAGGCCGTTTCGTTCTCCTCGTCCTCGACGACGAACTGGCGGATGTTCTCGAGCACCGTTTGCAACTGCTCGGCTTGTCCCTGTTTGTGCAGGGCGATGCCGAACAGCGCTTTGGCGTAAACGGGCAGTTCGATCCGGTCGCGGAACAGGAAATCCCGCATCTCGGTGTCGGCGATGTCGGCGTCCGCGAGGACGTGGTAAATCAACGCGTCCGTCGCGTCGGTCCGTTCCTTCCACGGCTCGATTTTCTTCGGAGCGTTCTTGAGCAGACGGACCTGCTCCGTCTGGTGCGCTTGCAGCCATGCGACTCCGCGAGCGGTCACATCCGGAACGATCGCCACGTCGTTCTGCGCGGCGATTTGCAGGCCGTGGACGACCACCGCCGTCGTGTGCGGCCAACTGTACTCGCCGGAACCGGAAAACCAGCCCCAACCGCCGTCCGACAACTGCATGCCGGTCAGCCGAGCGACCCCCGTCTCGACCATCGCCCGGACTTCGTCCTCGTCGAACACCGGATTGCGGTCGAACGGTTGCCACCGCGCGGCCCGCGCCTGGTCGTCGCCGATTTCCTGCGCGTTGAGGTTCGTCCGCTTGTTGACGATTTCTTTGAGGTCCACCCCCATGTTTCGCAGGATTCGCTGCGTGATCACCGTTGGCAGGAACCGATTGAGCGTTTGCTCGGTGCAGCCGTAGGGGTAGTCGACCAGATACGGCAACGCGTCGACCATCGCCCCGGCGAGCGTCGGCGAGTATCGGACCTCGATCCTCGAATCATTGATTCGGCGCTGTTCGGGAACGCGGATCTTGACCGCCGCCGAACCTTGCGACGGACGCACCACTCCGGTGAACGACTCCATCTTGAGCATCCCGTGGACGTACACGGGGAACGTCATCTCCATCGCGTCCGATTCTTCGTCGGACAGTCCCTTCATGCGGACCGCCAGCTTGCCCGGTTCGTCGATGCGGACTCGCCAGTCCACTCGCAGTTCGCCTCCTGCCGGAATCGTCACATCCTGTGGTAGTTCCCACCCGGGCACCTTTCCGGCGCGATTATCGGCGGCGACCCGCTCGACCTTGGCGTCCAAAGACGAGGTGAACGCCCCTTCCAGCTCGTCGATCTCCAGGATCGCGCGGACCTTCTTGTCCGTCTTCAGGTAGTTGTGAATGTTGGCGGAAAGGACCACTTCGTCCTTCTGGACGAAGAATCGCGGCGCCTGCAAGCGGACGAGCAGGTTTTTCTTGGTGGTCACTTCGATCGCGCCGTCACCGACGCGCGTCCCCGCCCCCATGCCCCAGGCACGCACCTTCCACCCGGTGAGGTTCTCGGGCATTTTGAACGTGAACGACGCCAATCCGCGCTCGTCGGTGTCGACGGAACCGGCCCAATAGGCGGTGTCGGCGAAGGCCGTGCGGACGTTGGTTTCGGCAAATCCGCCGACGGGGCCGCCTCCCGGACCGGCGGGGGCATTCTTGTCGGCAGGGGCGGCTCCCAACGCCAAACTGTGCGGCGCGGCTTCGGAGGCGGCCATTGGTGCCGCGGCGGGCATCGCCGCATCCATCGCCACGCCTCCCAATCCGCCACCCCCCATCCCTCCCGGCGCGGCGAAACGCGCACGCGAGCCCACGCCGTTCATGGCCCCCGCCTTGCGGAGGGATCGAAACTCCTCAACGACGTTCCCCCCGAACGCCCCCAGGTCGCTCATGCCGATCTCGCCCGGCTTGAGCAGGTTGTTCATGTAGCGGTCGAGGCTCGATTCGGTTCGCGGAGAGTGCTGTCGCCGCCACTTCCAGAAGAATTCCTTGATGTCCGGAACATTGCTCCCCCCCGAGATGTACTCGACCGCCCGATCGTAGACGCTCAGTACCGTCGAACCGACGACCGGTTTGCCGTTCACGTCGGTCAACTTCACGGTCACCTTGGCTTCGGCGCCGGGCAGGTATTCGGTCTGGTCGGCGACGACCTGTACGTCGAACACCCGCTGTTCGGGAGGGACGACGATCTCCTTCATCTCCGTGAATACCTTCGCCCCCGCGACGGTGACCGCCTCGACGAAGAAGTTGGGCATGTCCTTTTTGGTCACGGCGATCTCGACGACCGTGCTCTTACCCGTCAGCTTGACGACCTTCGGCGGCAGATACACGCCGTTCGACGGTCGCACGAACAGCGCCACCGCTGCACCGGCGCGGTTGGTGTTGACGAGAAGTTCGACCTTTTCGCCCGCCGCGTATTCGCGTTTGTTGGCGATCAATTCCAGATCGTTGAACCGGAACTCCTTGCCGTCGAACTTGTCACCGCGCACAACGAAGAGGTAACCCCCTTCTTGCACATGGCCCCCCTTGTCGGTCACGCGGTATGACAGCCGATACTGCCCCGGTTTGGCGGCGTTGAATTTGTGCGAGGCCCCCCCTCGGTCATCCGGGTCGACATCCCAGGCGCCGACCTCGGTTTCCACCGGTTCGCCCTCCTTGTCGTACGAGACCTGGAGCAGCGACAGCCTCCCTTTGCCGGCGACCGGCTTTTCGTCGAGCGTTTGAACCTGAAAGCCCGCCTCGACGACGTCTCCGGTTCGGAAGTAGCCCCGGTCCACCCACGCAAAGACCTTGAACGGTTCCCGCGCCACCAGCACCGCGCCAGCCCCCGTGATCGTCCGACGCGATTCGTCAACAACCTCCGCCTCGATGGAGTAACGGTGGTCGACCGTCCCCATCAGTTCCTTCGCCGGGAGGGTGTCGATCTCGACCGAAACCGTGCCGTCCGCGGAGAGCATGACTTCGTTTTCGAGGATCACCTCCGGTTGCGGTTGGGCGTGATGCCACCACCAGCCGATCGGGCGGAAGCAGCCCCAACGACCGAAGCCCGGATACCAGGGCGAATCGCCCGCGAACCACCAATAGCCCCGGCCGTACAGCCAATCCCATTTGCCCGACGGGAACCATTGGTTGTCGTAATTGGTGCGCAGCACCTTGTACTTCACCAGCCCCTTGGCGACCGGCGAGCCGAAGTAATACTTCGCCTGAATTTTTGCCGTGATCTTCTCGCCGAGTTGCACCGGTTCCTTGGGGGCCTCGACGGTGACCTCGAACTCCGGCTTCTTGTACTCCTCGACGCGGAACGAGGATCCGCCGTGATCCTTGATGTACACCTGATAGACGCCCAACTTCGGTCGTTTCGGCAGGCCGTACTCGCCCGCCAGGCCGCCGAACTTGTCGGCCACGACCTGCGTTTCCAGCACCTTCTCCCCTTGGGGATCGGCGATTTCCACGGAGAAGGTCTGCCCCGCGAACGGGCTGTCGGTTGACGGTTGGTCGTACTTCGCCTGACCGATCCAGAATTTCCACTGCACGGTTTGCTCGGGGCGATACACCGGACGGTCGGTGATCGTGAACACCTTCTTTTCGTTGTATTCCTGCTCGTAGTGGTGGCCGTACCACACCCCCGAGAAGCCCAGATACGCGAGTCGCCCTTGCGGAGTCCGCGCGACGGCCAGCCAGTTGCGGTCCGCCGGGAGCTTCTGACCGGTGAGGATGATCTGCCCGTTGGCATCCGTGAACTGCGCGAAATTGTCCGTCTTGATCGTGTACAGATTGCGCGTGGGATCGACCGCGACTTGCCTCCAACCGAAGAACTCGACGTTCGCCTTGGGGACCGGTTCGCCGGTCGTCGCGTCGGCGACGTAGTACCAGTTCGCCTCGTGAAGTTGCTTCTTGACGATGACGGTGTCGGCCACCCACACCACGATCCGGCTGACGTTCCCCCCGGCCATGTTGGCCGACACAAGGTACGCACCGGGTTGCTTGATGGGCGTTTTCACGGAAACGCGGTCGTCGACGTGACCGGGGCGCGGCTTCACATCCAACGTCCACTCGGCCACCTTTGCGCCGAGGTACTTCGACTCGTTCTCCTCGATCAGCCGATAACCAACGTCCTGCACATTGGCGCGTCGCCAATCGAGTTGCTTGGGGGCCCCTTTGAGGTAGTCCTTCGCGTCCTTGAGCAGCATCTCGATGTCGATCGCGCGCGCCTCGAACGCCACTTTTTCGCCGTTGCGATACCGATACTCGATGACCGGTTCCGTACCGGCGGGCTGCACCGCGCCGGGCTCGAACCGCCCCCAGTTGCCGGTGATTTGTTTGAGCGCGGCCCGGCGGTGGTCTCCCACGCCCGGTCCGTACGTTTCGATCAACTTCTTCAACGTCGCCGCCGCAGTGACGTACTGACGCCGGTCTTGATAGACGTTGACCAACCGGTCGAGGGCCGCTTCTCCCCACGCCGACTTCGGTCCCCCCGCCAGATCCTTCCAGATGGCGATCGGATTGAACTCTTCGGGAATTTCGAAGCGTTTGATACCGGTCGCGAGTTTGGCAATCGTTTCCGAATCCTTGAGCGTGTCCAACGCGTAGGTGCCGGATTCGTCCCCCGCATCGCTTTTCGCGAGCGCGCCCCAGGAGGCCATGGTTTGCACGCCGAATTGCTCGTGGAGGAATTCGGCGAACAACCCGCGGACTTCGTCGCGGCGGGTGGCGTCCGCCTCGACGGCCGTCGCCAACGCCCAGCGCCAACGTTCGCCGTCGTTTTTCGCGTCATCCCACGATTTGGGCACAGCGTAGAAGATGGGCGTTTTGCCGTCCGCCTCGACCGGCGCCCCCTTTTGTGACACGCCATTGTGGCCGCGCCGACCGTATCCCCAACCGCGATGACCGTCCTCGTAATCGGGCAGCTCGCCGATTTCGGAGCGCACCTGCAACCGCCAGGCATCGCGCCCTTCGGTCCCCTCGAGCAGCGCGTTCGCCAGTTCGATGTAAAAGTCCGACTTCTCCGGCGTGGCGTCGACGTCGGCGAGAGTCGGCAGCGCCTGGGCGAGCAACTGCAAGGACCGGCCCCGGTCGCGATCACTGGTGTTGACGAATCGCCCGCCACCGGATTGGTCACCCCGACGGAATTTGCCCGCCACCACCTGTCCATAATGAACCAGCGAGCGGTATTGGAGCGCGGCGGTCTTCAGCAACCGCCAGTTCTTCGGTTGGGCGGCGACGGCCTCTTCGATCAGGGCGTCGGTCTCTTCCAACCGCCCGAGTTGTTGCAGGCAGCCAACGGCGTCGACGAGGTCCCCCGAGACCTGTTTGGAGTCGGTCTTGGGATCGGTCGCGAGCGGGCGCAACAAGTCGTACGCGTCCTTGAAGTTCCCCTTCTCGCGCAATTGGCGGGACATCGTCCGTCGCTCCTCGGGAGATTTCGGGGCCGGTTCGGCGGCGGCCCACGCGACGGCCGCGAGAACCGTTCCGAACAGCGTCGCCAGCACGACTCGCCCCCAGGGGAGAGATTTGACACGTTGCAGGGAGTTGGCACGGTGCAGGGTCTTGCCGCGATTCATGGTAGCCACTCCTTCGGATTGCGGACGGTTCGGCGGAAATCCGAACGCGATTGTCGGTGGAAAAAGGAGGATTCGATCCTCGGACGGTTTCCCGCTCACGAGGCGGATCCGCTCCACCAAGGCAGACGATGCGGCTCCCTCCGTCTTAATCCGTCCCGCGTCTCGCCCGCCGCTTTATGTCGATACGCGTGGAAAAATGCGAGAGCGCGTCGAGATTTTGACGCTGTTTGCGTCGCGCCCGCGCATGGCCCAAGGGGGTGGGACGCTTCCTTCCGACGGAAAGTTCCCCGAATAAAAAAATTGCCTCCCGATCATCCATCACCGCCGCTTGATAAACCCCGGTGGGTCGGGTGTACTGACCGATCTCAGTCGTTGATTGTCACCTTGAAGAGGCCGCCTCCCTCGTTGCAAACCCTCGGGGCTCGCCCCGTTTCGGAGTCGATTCGCATGCATGGATTCGAAGGGACCGAAACCCCCGCCGCCGACAATTCCGCGAATTCCACGGGAGCTTGGTGGAAGGAACTCAACGGTTACCACTGGTTCGTCCTGATCGTGGCCGCCCTCGGTTGGCTGTTCGACACGATGGACCAGCAGTTGTTCAACCTCGCCCGTCGACCGGCGATGCAAGAACTGCTCGCCCCGCCTGGGGGGACCGCGAACCCCGACGATGTCAACTTCTACGGCGGCATCGCGACGATGATCTTCCTGATGGGGTGGGCCGCCGGGGGTCTCGGCTTCGGCATTCTGGGGGACCGCATCGGCCGCGCGAAGACGATGCTCTGGACGATTCTGATCTACTCGGCGTTCACGGGCCTGAGTGCACTGTCGACCGGATTCTGGGACTTCGCCCTGTACCGCTTTTTGACGGGCTTGGGCGTGGGGGGCGAGTTCGCGGTGGGGGTGTCGCTCGTCGCGGAGGTCATGCCCGCGCGGGCGCGGCCGTTCGCGTTGGGGTTGCTGCAAGCGCTTTCGGCGGTCGGCAACATCACCGCGGCGGTCGTCAGCATCGTGCTGTTCGAGATGGAGGAGAGCGGCGCGATCGGTTCGGCTTGGCGAATCATGTTCGTCATCGGCACGCTGCCGGCGCTGCTCGCCATCCTCATTCGCCGCCGCCTGAAGGAACCGGAACGATGGCAGTCCCTGTCCGACGAGGAGATGAAGAAGAAGCTCGGTTCTTATGGGGAGTTGTTCAGCCCGAAGTGGCGCAGTAATGCCCTGTTCGGCATGATGCTCGCCTTCTCGGGGGTGGTCGGCCTGTGGGGGATCGGATTCTTCAGCATCGACCTGAACCGTTCCGTGTTCGAGAAGAAGCTCATCGGCGACGCCCGGGCCGCCGGCGCCGACAAACTCGACGCCGAGTTCGTTCGCGCCGTTGTGCATCAGCCGGCACTGTTGGACGACCTTGCCGCCGCACTCGCCGCGGACAAGAAATCGCTTCCCCAACCGGCGGCGCTGATCGGTCCGGAGTCGGGAAAGAAGGACGCGGGTGCGCTGTTTGGCGCGGCGGTGGGGCTGCAAAAAGACAAGAAACCGGTTTCCGTCGAAGCCGTGCTGGCCGCCCTCGATTCCGCGAAGGTTCCACAGTCGTCGGAAGATCGCGCGCGGCGGGCGGAGTACCTCGGTTCGCCTCCCGCTGAACCGCTCGCGACCGACGCCGCCAAGGAACACGCGTTGCGCATTGGCGCCCGCGCAAAACGCATTGGCGGCCGCATTGGCTTTTGGGCGGGCGTCACGTCGATCATGCTGAATCTCGGCGCGTTCTTCGGGATTTACGCCTTCACCTACGTGACCCACTACACCGGTCGCCGACCCGCGTTCGCCGTGGCGTACATCGCCGCGATGTTCAGCACGGCCATGGTGTTCCAGTCCCTCGACGAGTTCCACGAGATTTTCTGGATGATCCCCCTCATGGGGTTCTGCCAACTGGCCCTGTTCGGCGGCTACGCGATCTACTTCCCGGAACTGTTCCCGACCCACCTGCGAAGCACGGGCACGTCGTTCTGTTACAACGTGGGTCGGTTCGTGGCGGCCTCCGGGCCGTTCGCTCTCGGGTACCTCACCACAGCGGTGTACTCCGCGTCCCCCGAACCGATGCGTCCGGCGGGGGTGACCATGTGTCTGGTGTTCCTGTTGGGGCTGATGGCGTTGCCGTTCCTTCCGGAGACCAAGGGCAAACCGCTGCCCGAGTGAGGGAAAGCATGGGGGAGAGAACGCGCGTATGGGCCGGCCAACTCTTGGCCGGTTCTCCCCCGATAGGTGGACGCGGGCACCCGGTGCATCACCGTCCGCGCGGTGACGGGTTTCTCCCGTCCCCGCGGACCTTTCGCAGATCGGCGATGCCTCGCAGACCGACCCGCCTACTGTCGAATTCCACGCAGGATGCCCCAAAGATCGCGTTGCCACACGACATCCGCCCGGTCGAAACCGACCTCGCGGAACGTGGCAAGCTGCGATTCGGCGGTCTCGTGACAGTCGTCGCCGCAGGTCCGAGGCTCTGTAAAGCGATCGAGGTTGCGGGCTTTCCATTGTTGCAACGCGTCCGCCATCGGCGGTGAGACACGGCCCGCGTCGATCGTCTCGCGCATGTGGGTCCACCAGCGTTCCAGCAACTCGCGGTAGTTCGCGTCGTCGACCGGACGGACCTCGTCGCCATTGAGCAGCACTCCGCCCGGTTCCAACCGCTCCGCGCAGCGGCGATACAACTCCCGCTTCTCCGGACCTTCGAGGTGGTGAATCGCCGACATGCTCAGAAACAGGTGTATCGGACCGACGAGACGCGATTCCCAATCCTCCTGCAACCGTGCGGCGACACACCGACCACGTCCGGAAAATCGCTTGAGCCGCCCCCGCGCCAACACCAAAAACGGCTCGGATTGGTCGACGACATCGATCGATGCGCCGGGGAACGCTTCCAGGAACCGCGCGGCCAGGCGACCGGATCCGCCTCCCAGATCGACGGCCCGAATGGTGGCGTCGCGGTCGAACGGGACCGCTTCCAGCAGCCGATTCTGGATCTCCAGATAGTGCGGGTGCACCCATTCCGCGCCGGCGTCATATCCGGCCGCCTTGTCGACATCGTTCCAACGGTATTCGGGCACGGGAGTAAGTCCTCGGGACACGGTGGCGAGAGCGGATGCGGTTTCGGACACCGGAACCGGCGAGTCGGTTCGACTCGGAGCGTCGTAGGCGACGGCGCATTGTTGCGAACACGTAGCGATGCGCGCGCTGCATGGGGACGATCACCGACAATCAACGCCGTGGGCGATTCCCGCTGCGAAGCCACCCCTTGGAGCGTGGGGTGGGTGTATTCGTGCGTTTTGTGGTGGTGGAGAGCGGAAGGTGTGAAATCTTGTCGCTGCGCGACCCGACCACGAGTTGGTCGGGCCACCGACAATTTCCCGCAGCCTTCGGTAGATCGCAAACGGTGTTGCCTGGAATTCGCGGACAATCGCGGCGTTTGTCAGGGGGCGGGCGCTTTCGCCGCCGCCTGCCGCCGTCGCCACCACGCCTTCCAGGCGGTCTCGTCGAACCCGAGGTTTTGTCCGGTCAATTTTCCCAAGGCGTCCAGCACGTCGGGGTTCTGCTCCTTGCGGAGGATGGTGACCGCGCGTTGCCGCATGTTGTCGCCCGGAAGGGGGGCGTGCTGGACGTTGACCCCTTGCGGCAACTGACCTGTCGCCAGCATTCCGGCGATTTCGGGCGGTACGACGGGCACATTAGTGGGGGCGAATTGACCGTCGCTGCGCACGCCGATCGTCGAAGCCGGATCCTGCACCATGATCGTGTAGCGGTGTTCGGTCGTCAGCGCGTCAATCAGCGCCGGGACTTGCTCGTCGGTCCCCAACACTCCCAGTGCCGCCGCCGCGCGATTCACGACGAAATTGAGTTCGTGTTTGAGGGCACGCTGGAAAGTCTGTCGCGGGCGAAGAGGATCGCGATCTCGCAACGCGCCGATTGCGGTCGTCCGCACGGCGGCCGAAACGTCCTGCAGGACCTGATTGACCAGCGGCAACGTCGGGGCTTCACCCGCGGTCTGCCCGAAAATGTGTGTGGCCAACAGCCGCACCTGCTCTTCGGGATCGCGTCCCAAGTGCCTCGCAACCGCCGGCACGGCGGCGGGAGCGCTGATCGCCCGCAGATGCGCCAGTCCGGTCGCCTGCCGTTCGGGGCGTTGCACGTCCCTCAGCCATGTGTGCCACTGTTTGACCTTGCGATACCAATCCTTCTCTTCCGCCGATTGCGCCTCCGCCTCCTCAAGCAGATCCACCTCTTGCGGCAGCACCCATTTTCCCTTGTGTTTCACTAATCCCCGTGCCGTGTTGGCCTCGTCGCGGGACATCCAGCGCCCGTCCTGCTGGATGTGACCCAACCCGCGATGCGCGGATACATTCGCCGGGTCGACGAGCACCAACGCTTCCAGGGCGCGGGACCGCTCCGGGCGCAGTCCTTGCTCGCGAGCCCATTCGGAAACGTCCCACAGGGCGATCGCGTCCCCCGCAGCCGACTCCAATCGCACCTCGAACTCCTCGAGGATTTTGCGACGTTTGACAAACCGGGCCACGTCGTCGGACGGGAACTCGACAACCGCGCCCCCCAGAGTGTGGAACACGTAGTTGCCCGGTCCGTTCAGGATCGGTTGCTTCACACACTCGCCCCGAATCGCGCCGCCGTCGATCAGTTCGGCGAAGTCGGCGCGGAGGGAGCCCACGGGCGACAGGATCAATCCAATCGCGAGAACACGCCAGAAAGTTCGAAACGGAGGTCGCATGGTCCGTGCCGACGGCATGTACGGAGGGGTTTACGTCAACGATTCTGAACGAGTTTACCGGTGTAAAGAGTCGCGAGCCAAGAAACTTCTTCGCGGATTCCAATCGCTCCCCCGCCGGGTTCGTCGATGGCGTGTAGGTTTGAGAGGCGGGGCGGACGCTCGTTGGTGGGAAATCGTCCCGCCAGCGGGGCCGCGTCCCTCCGCGAACCGTCGGTTCCCTTCCGGAGCGAAGCAATGGTGCTGGCCGTGGCGATCGGGGCGGGGCTGCGGATGCTTTGGAGATGGTCGACCATGCCGATCCGGGGTTCCGCGGGGAATGTTTTGGCGTCGGGGCGGACGCCCCGGTTAGACTGACTGGTTGCGACCTGTGCGGTGCGAGGCCGCGCGGAAGTCGGAAAAACGGCGCTGAATGTCCCGCGCCGTCGAACAAGGCGATTCGAGACGGTGCGATTCGAGACGGTGCGAAACGGCCCCGGTTTGAGGCGGTGCGAGATGTTGCGACGAACGATGGCGCGAGTCTGTTTCCTGGCGGTGGTTGTCCTCTCCGGGGCGCGGGTCGCGGACGCCCAGATCAGCAATTCGTCCAAGTCGAAACTCCCGAGCGAAGCCTTGCTGGGGCAGATGGGCCTCACTCGTTCGTGGTGGGGACAGGCCATCAGCAACAACGCTCGCGACACGTTGTTGCATCTGACTTGCGACGAGGAGAACGTCTACCTGCAAACCAGCAGCGGCGTCGTCACGTCGTTCGACGCGGAAACGGGAAAGCGGAACTGGGCCACGCAGATCGGCTTGTCCGACCGCCCGTCGTTCCCGGTGGCGATCAACGACGAATTCGTGCTGTCCGTGAACGGCATGACACTGAACGCCGTCGACAAAAAGACGGGTGACATCGCCTGGACGCTGACCCTCCCCGGCCAACCGGCGTCGTCGCCAGCCGTCGATCAGGACTATCTGTTCCTCGGCTTTCTCGATGGCAGTCTGTTTGCGTTCGACATGCGGGAAATCCGCCGGTTGTATACGAAGAAGCTGCTACCCGAATGGGGCTATCTGAGCGTGTTGTGGCGGTACAAATCCCGCAAACAGGTGAGCACTTCGGCCGTGATCACCAATCGCCTGGTGGCATTCGCCAGCGAGGACGGGACTCTGTATTCGGTCACCAAACGGGACCGGGACCTGCTGTTCCAGTTCGAGACGGACGCACCCCTTTCGGCCCCCCCGGTGGTGTTCCGGGATTCGCTGTTGTTGGCTTCGCAGGACGCCAAGGTGTATTCGATCGGTCTGAACAACGGCCGCTACAACTGGCAGTTCTCCACGGGGAACGCGATCATCTCGGCCCCGATCATCCTCGGGAACGAGGCGTATATCACCCCGGAAAACGGCGGCTTGCTGAAGCTTCGCGCGGATATCGGCCGACCGTTGTGGTCGTCTCCCGTGCCGGGGGTGCATCGCGTGGTGAGCATTGGACCGACCCGCGTGTACGGCGTTGACCGCCGCGACAATCTGATGGTCATCGACCGGGAGTCGGGAGCCATCGAGCGGGTGATGCGCATCGCGCCGTTCGCGCGTCATGTCGTCAACACCCGCAGCGACCGCATCTATCTGGCGACGAATTCGGGGTTGGTCACCTGCCTGCACGAGATCGGGCGGGACTTCCCGACGTTCCATCTCCGTCCCGACCGCCAACCACTGTTGCCGGAGATCGCCCCGGAAGAGGGCGAGGGTATGCCGACACCCGAGGGGGAAATGCCCGCCGAACCCGCCGCCGCGACCGGCGAAGCGCCGGCAACGGAGGCCGAACCGACCACGAACGAAAACGGGAACTAGACGGCGGTCAGGCGTCGGGACCTGTCGGTGGATTTTCCCGCTGGCGGTACCACAGGTCCAGCCCTTCCCGCGAGTTGAACGCCTTGGGGCCCGCGAGCACCAATCGCGAGACCAAACGCGTCGTCTCCAGGAATGAAACGCGGTCCAGTTTGCGGTGCGACGTAAGCACCTTGGCACGTGGAATGATGAATCGTCCCTGTCGCCGCATCGCCTGACAGAACGCGATGTCCTCGGCGGCGAAGATTCGTTCGTCAAAACCGCCACTCGCCTCGAACGCGGATCGGAGCGCGAACAGACAGCAACCTCCGGCGACGCCGCGCCGCCGGGCGATCGCGAGAAACATCGGAAACAACAGCCGTCCCCACCAGCGAATCGGGCCGTCGTAACGAAAGTGACACCCGCCCCCGACCGCTCCGGCGTCGAGTGCCGCGAGCGATTCGCGGATCGCGGCGGCGTCGACTTGCGTGTCGGCGTCGATGAAGAACAGCACGTCCCCCGCCGACGCGGCAGCGCCCGCGTTGCGAACCGCGGCGATCTGCCGTTTTTTGACCGGCACCACGCGGACCCCTGCGAGTCGTGCGATCTCGGCGGTGCGGTCGGTCGAATCGTCGTCGACGACCAGAATCTCGTACCGGTCGCGAGCGATTCCCGCTGAGCCGATACTCGCCGTGGCGGCAATCTCGGCGGCCGCGCTCGTCAAGGCGGCCAGCGTGGCGGGAAGTTCCACTTCCTCGTTGTGGGCGGGGATAATGTAGGAGATCACCGGACCGCCTTCGCATTGCGGGAACAAACGCACGCATCGACATCGATCGTCAGGGACCGCAAAGCGTCGACATCCGTCAGCCGCGCGTCACCCGTTCCACTTCCAACAGATTGTCGCGATTCCCGCCACCGTGCAATAGGCCGCGAAGCCCAGCAATCCGCCGCGTGACAAAACTCCCAACAACCAACGGAGTGACACCAGCCCCACCCCGAAGCTGACCACGATCCCGACGAGCATGATGTCCCACCGGCCCACGTGTACGCCCCCCTCCACAAGGTCCTTTCCCACTTTCAGGATCGCTCCGCCGATCACGGGGACGGCCATCAGAAAGGAGAACGTCGCCGCCGCGTTCCGGTCGATACCTCTCATCAATCCCGTGGAGATCGTCGACCCGGACCGCGATACGCCGGGCAGAATGGCGAGGGCTTGCGCCAGTCCGACACACACCGCGTCGAGCAACGACAGTTGGTCGAGCGTCCTGGGCGGAAGCGCGCCGGCGACCGGTGGCCGTGTGGCGGCGAAATGCCCCAACGCCAGAAACGCCGCGGTCGCCAGCCAGCCATATCCCGCCATCACGGGGCTGTTGAACGTGCGTGCGATGGCGTCTTGAAATCCCAACCCGGCGATCGCGGCGGGGACACTGGCCACCCCCACCAGCAGGAGTTGTCGCGGACTCCGCAGCATGCGCAACAGACTGTGGAAATAGACGACAACAATCGCCCCCAACGTGCCCAGGTGGAGCATGACATCGAAGTGCAGGTGACTGCGTCCTTCCGAGGACCGGATTCCGAGGGAGCGCAGCAATTCTTGCACGACGACCAGGTGGCCGTCGGAACTGATCGGCAGGAACTCGGTCACCCCCTGGACCGCCCCCAGCACGACCGCTTCGACAAATTCGTGATCGAACATGCGCAGTCACCAGCGGCTCGGGGGCCGCAACAAGGAACGACGGCTTCGCACATCGAGCCGTTTCACTATGGGATCGACCGACCACGTCCGGCGCGGCCCGCCGACGGCGCTTGTTTGCGGATTCCCTCTGTGGCACTCCGGTCAACTTGGCCCGACCCGCAAAGTCCCCGCAGGTTCCGAAATTCACCCCCCATGCCCCTTCGGCAAGGCACGCATCCAAAGCCGTTTTCGAGTCGGGGCGTCGGCAAGTCCGGCTCGGCGACGTGCGACGGATGACCGATTTACGCAGTACGGCCCGCCGAATCGCGAGTGTCACTTCGGATGCCCCAACAGGGCGTCGTCGAGGTGCGTCGCATGAAGCCGGCCCGCCACGGGAAACGGAGAGAAACAGCGTCGCGACGGGGATGCCGACGCTCTCTGATCCGTTCCCCCTCAGTTCGTTGACAAGGCCATCCGTTGCCAAGGTCATCCCCGGGGAGTCCGAGATGTCCAACGATCAATTCGACGAAATCGACCCGGCGCTCGAAGCGGCACTGGAACTTCCGGAAGACCAACTGATCGCTCTGGATCTGCTCATCGAGAAACTCGGCGGCATCGAAGAGGCCCGCGAGGTGCTCGAGTCCCTGCAGTCCCTGCGCCGGGCGGCGTGACACCAAACTGCGCGGGCGACCGAACGTCGAGCCGCGGCCCGTTAACCTCCAGCTACTCACACGACGCGGAGAGTCGTTCGCACGACTCCTCGCGTCGTGTTTTGTTTAACACCAGTTCTCATCGTCTGCCACGTCTATTCGTCTCCCGCGCTCGCACCGCTCTCGTCCCGCTCCAGGCGGTCCACGATCTCGTCGAGTGTCTCCGGATCGGTGATCGGCGAAGCGATCGCATAGCGTCCATCGAACCAGCGGCAAAGATCCACCTGACGACAACGCTCGCCACAAAACGGCAGCGTCGAACGGTCCGCCAACGAAAGTGGATCGAAAGCGCGGCGGCAGATCGGGCAGGTGCTCTTCGCGGAGCCTGCGGAGGGAGAACTCATGGGGAGCGTGCGTTCACTGAGAGCGGTCAAGGGGCGACGGGGGCATCGGTTCGCCACAACCAACGCAGCGAATCGGGGAGAATCGCCCCGCCGTGGATGCCGTTGTGGCCTCCTTCGCCGCCGACGAACTTGTGGTCGTACTTCTTGAATTTGAGGGAAGACTCCATCTGCAGATTCGACAACCACCAGTTTCCGTGTTCGTTGTCGAGGTCCTTGCTGCCATCCTGCAGGAACACACGGATGTTCTTGTTGGGCGTTTTGCGGATGCGGGCTTCGTAGTCGTGTCCGCCGCGGATGTTGGTGAAACTCCCCACGTGGCTGAGGACCTTGTGGAACGCGTCCGGCCGCTCCCAAGCGGCGGTGAACGCGCAAATGCCACCGGACGAAATCCCGCAGATCGCACGGTCCTCGGGCTTGTCCGACAGTTTTACCGACTTGCCCACCTCGGGCAGAATTTCCTCGAGCAGGAACTTGGCGTATTGGTCGCTCAGCGTGTCGTACTCGAAACTTCGATTGCTGGCCTTCCAGGGTGTCTCGGGGGTTTTGTCCCCCTTGTGACCGGGATTGATGAACACGCCGACGATGACCGGCAACTCCCCCTTGTGGATCAAATTGTCGAACACCACGGGGACGCGGAATTGCCCCTTGCGGTCGGCGTACGCGTGACCGTCCTGGAAGACCATGACCTTGGCCGGTTCGCCATTGTATTGCACGGGAACGTACACGCTGTACTCGCGCGTGGTTCCCTCGAAGACCTTGCTCGTCCACGTGTGTTTGGTGATCTTCCCTTCGGGAACACCCGCCTGCGGTTCGGAGTCGGGACCGAGTTTGTACGGTTCCGCCGGAGGTTGCGCCGCCAGCGGCGATCCTTCCGGCAGCAAGGTCCAACCGAACGCCAGCAACCCCAACAGACACACGCGCGAATTCATCACGTCGAACAAGCTCCCGCGGAACAGACTTTGGGGACCTGCACGTCAGCGCCCCCGCTTGGAGAACGGGATTCTAGCGACCGTTACGCCCGTACGCTCGCCGTCCGTCCCGCAGGTCGATCTCGAAGTCGGTTGTCGCATCGGCAAATCGGGGTGCATGCGGCGGACCGCACTCGCCGCTCAAGGAGATCCCCGACATTTGCCGGAAACATACGATTTCCGAGTCGGAGTCCCTCCGAGCCATCGAACCATCGTCCGAGAGGTTGACGTTCGCCGCTAGCCACACAAAAGCTCCGGTACTCCCTCACAAGGCGACACCGCTCATGGCCGTTTCCCCGTTCCAAACAGCACTGAGACGTTGTCCTCGCCTCGAATCCCGTGCGCGGGTGCGCCGATTGGCGATCGTTTTCGGCGACCAGCTCAACCGCCACGATCCCGTCGTGGCGGAACTCGATCCGAACCTCGACGCGGTGCTCATGATGGAAGTGGCCGAGGAGACGGAGCATATTCCCGTTCATCGGCAGAGGACGGCGTTGTTTCTGTCGGCGATGCGTCACTTCGCCGTCGAGCTTGGCAACGGCGGGCTGCGTGTGCGATACATCCGGTTGGACGATCCCGCCAACACGGGCACGCTCAACGGAGAAGCACGCCGCGCGATCGCCGACATCGCACCCTCCGAAATCGTTTGCCAGCGACCCGGCGAGTGGCGGGTGATGGCGATGGTCGAGGGCTGGACGCGCGACTGCGGGGTGCCGGTGGAAATGCGGGAGAACTCGCATTTCCTCGTTACGCCCGCCGAGTTCTCGGACTGGGCGTCGGGTCGTCGGGAATTGGTTCTTGAGCACTTCTACCGAGCGGTGCGGAAGCGATTCGGCATTCTCATGGAGGGGGACCGGCCGGTGGGCGGGGCCTGGAACTTCGACAAGGAGAACCGGGAACCGTTTCGCGGCAAGACGTCATCGATTCCACGCCCGTTGCGGTTCCTGCCGGACGACATCACGCGGGAAGTGCTCGAGCTGGTCGCAACGCGGTGGCCGTCGGGGTACGGCGAAACCGAAAGTTTCGCATGGCCGGTCACTCCCGCGGATGCGATGCGGGCCTTGCACGACTTTTTGGAGCGGCGGTTGGCGGGATTCGGGCAACACCAGGACGCCATGGTGTCGGGCGAACCGTGGATGTTCCATTCACTGCTGTCACCAGCACTGAACCTGCAGCTACTCGACCCCAGCGAATGCCTGGCGGGAGCGGTGGAGGCGTGGAACCGCGGCACCGCGCCGCTCAACGCGGTCGAGGGATTCGTCCGCCAAATCCTCGGCTGGCGGGAGTTCATCCGTGGGGTGTACTGGCACTCCGGACCGGATTACGGAACGCGAAACGGTCTGGGGGAAACCGGTCGGCTGCCGGAGTTCTATTGGAACGCCGAGACCGACATGAACTGCCTCCGCGAGTCGTTGGGCGAGGTCGTGCGGCACGGTTTCGGCCATCACATCCAACGGCTCATGGTGACCGGAAACTTCGCGCTGATCTCCGGCGTGCATCCGCGAGCAGCGAGCGACTGGTACCTGGGCATGTACGTCGACGCGGTCGACTGGGTGACGCTCCCCAACACCCTGGGAATGGTGATGCACGCGGATGGTGGCGTCGTCGGCACCAAGCCGTACGCCGCCAGCGGAAAATACATCGAGCGAATGTCGAACTATTGCCAAAAGTGCGATTACGACCCGGCTTTGCGGATCGGCGAAAAGGCTTGTCCGTTCACGACGTTCTATTGGGATTTTCTGGTACGGCATCGAGAGACGTTCCGTCATAACCGACGGATGGCAATGATCCTCGCGCATGTGGACCGCATGACTGCGGACGAACGCGAAGCGATTCAAACACGGGCCACTGAGCTACGGCAATCCTTCGGAATCGCCGCCGGGCCGGTGTCGATCGCCCCTAAGTCATCGGGGGGTCGGTCCCGCAAGGGGCGACTGCCATTCGATTGAAGAGTGCGAAGCACCATCTCCGATCGCAGTCGCCCGCTGCGCGCGCGAATCACTCAGGGCGCTGCGGGGATTCCGGCAATTCGAAGTAACCCTTCGACGGGACCGGTTCGCCACGGCGGGGACGCTCGATCGCTTCGTCGTCTTCGGACGGCTCGTCGTCGATCTGCGGAGCGCGCGGTTTGTCTGCGGCTTGCTCCGAGGGGCCTTCGTCGCGAGTTGCAGGGGCCGCTTCACTTCGGTCGGCGGAGATGTCGTCGACATCGTCCTCCAGCACAACGGGCGGAGCTTTGGGCTTCGCCTTGGAGGTCGGTTTGGCGGAGGGGGACGACGACGGCTTCCTGGCGACGTTCGGTTCAACCGCGCCGTCGGTTGACGGAGACGCGCTCCCCGATCCGGACGGATAGTCCCTCACCGCCACCAGCAGCGGTTCGCGATAGCGGTTCCACGCCCGTGCGGGGGACTGCTCGTCCGGCAACAGCAGCGTGAGGGTGCCGGCCGACAGTTTGTCGGCAGACCATGCTTCGAGCGACCCGCTCGTCTTGGCCCCCAAACCCTGGAGCACTTCCCCCTTCGCGGCGGTCGCCACGGCCGCGGCGTGCGGAATGGATCCCTCGGTGTTGAGGTACGTCCCCCCGTCGTAGTCCTTGATGTGGATCACGAACGTTGGCTGGAACTCCAGCAGCATTCGTACGACGGCGCGGGTTTCAGGCTCGCTCGACGGCGCAGACCCGGCGCGCGCTTCGGGGAGCGCCCGCCAATTGGAGGCCGGAAAATTGCGGTTGAGGTCGACCCCTTGCACATTGCCCGAGGTCCGCGCGAACAGGCCATCCGGATTGGGATTGCGGATCAACAGCACGGTCCGCCCCGCGAGAAGCGCGGGGGTGTCGGACAGATGTTGCGCGAGCAGGTCGACCAGCGCCACGCTTTGGGGTTGATCCCCATGAACGCTGGCCAACACGGCGATCTTGGTCGGTCCATTCCCCAACGTGACCGAGTCGATCATGCGGCGGTCGGTGCTGCGGAAGTAGCGGTTCCACGAAACACGCGTCAGGCTGCGGTCTCCGCTGGCCGCAAAGCGGGCCGCCAACAGCGGAATGCCGGTGTCGGCATGTCGCGGTGGGGGCGCTTCCAGATAGGCGGCCTGGGTGGCCGCCGCGGCGCGGCGTTTCGCTTCCGGGACCGACAGTGTCGGGCCGTAGTCGGACTCGAACGTTTTGGGCGAGGCGGGGGGAGCCGCGGCTTCCGGAGCGGCCCCTTTGTCTTCGAGAGACGAACCCGTGGCGGCACCCGAAGGAACCGACGAACGGAACGGCGGCGCGGAATCGACGGACGGCGCGGGCGAATTCACCCCGCCGGGAGTCGGAAACTCGGGCATTTGCCCGCGAAAACCGCTGGATCGGAAGCCCGACCCCACGCAGCCGGTCAGCCAAAGCGCACTTGCGCAAAGAGCGAACAGTCGCGTCGATTTCGGGAGTGTGTTGTGCATGGCGGGCCGGACCGATCCGCTAAGGGGCCGTACGACGGCCCCCAATTCCTGTTCCGCGGATCCCTCCGGCCAGCGATCTCCTGACATCGTCATTCCGTCGCGAATCGATGCTCCGCGCCGGAGCTCACGACTCGACGCCCAACCGGTAGCGAAGTTCGTCGAATTGCTGCGCGAATTCGTCGGTCGACGAGTGGACGTGTTCAGCCTCGGTGATGAAACGCAGCTTTTCGCTGAACGGAATCCCGTTGCGCTCGAGGATGCGCTCGAACTCGTCGAGGTCGTGCCCGTACATCATGAGCAGTTTGTGCTCGTCGAACTGCACTTCCAGCGGAATCCCCGGATTGAGGACCGCGATGCCCGTGCAGCCATCGTTGAGCAACATGTCCTCGTAGTCGTAGAGGGTGCTCTTGAGGATCGGCATGTCGATGTGCTCGCGGTACAGGTCGTCGTGTCCGCGATTGTCGCGCTCGTGGCTGGTCTCGAGGACGAGATCGACCTCTTCGCCCAGCGGATCGAGCAACTCGAAGAACACGTCGAGGAGCGTTTCCCGCGAAGCGGACGCCATAATCACGGGAATGTCTACGCCCGTTTCCTTGTCGCGATAGGTGTCGTGGCGATATCCGGCGGCCGGCACGACGGTGAGGTCGAAGGACGGACGGATGGCGTCGGTCAGCACGTAGTCGCCGTAGCGAGCGACCTGCATGTGCGCTTCGAGTTGCGCCTCGGACAGGTTCTCGAAGCTGCTGGCGCCGGTGTGCGGATAGCCGTCCCGGAAGACGTTCTTGAAGAATTTCTTGATGAAGCCCATGACAATGGATCCTGCGGGCCGCTTCGGCCATCGTTCGGCGGAACCGATGCCCCCGTTCTCAACGGGTTGTCGGCGGGGAACTTTGGCCGACCCCTGGCGGAGCGCGGCGGGTGTCGATCTTCAAGCGTCTTCGCGTTCGGGACCGGCGACCCGTTGGCACGGGGCGACGGAGCAACCGGGCGACGTGCGCGGGGCAAGCCCGCGAACCTCTCCGAACGGCAAGGCGTCGCAACTCTAGCACGCGTTCCGCACAGTCGGCGGCGAGCGCGGTTCGAGTCGGCGATTTTCCAGGCCGACGGAGGGAGTTCCCTCGTGTTGGGCTGCGGACGGAAACCGTTTCCGTTGCGAAGACCCGTCCGTCGGCTCCGGTGGCACCGTCCATGCCGATTCCGCTGGACGATTTCCCGGTGTTCCGACGACGAAGGCGAAGCTGCTTGGCGGTTCGATCCCGCGTAGTGCGGTCCCGAACGATCGGACGATCGGCTCTCATTCCGTTTCCCTGAGCCGTACTTCCACCCTTACGCAAACCCGATGCCACACGATTTCGTGCCACACAGCACCCATGCGGCCGGGGGCCGCGCACGGTGGGAGGAAAGCCGTTCATGGCCGTGACTCGCGCCCGCGACCCCGCGAATTCGGGCCGATTCTCGGTTTCCGGGGACGGTCGGCCCCTCGATGGGAGTCATGAACGGGATTCCACACGGGTCGTTCGGCCGGGTTGCACTCGCTCCCCCTTGTAGGTTTTGCAGGACGATCCCACAATTTTGTGAGAGCGGCGCTGCGGCCGCCCGACGCGTGCCCCCTCGTTCGCTCCCACTCCGCGAGAATTCCATGACCGACATTCGTCGTTCCCCATTCACGACGCTTTCCGGCTTGGTCGCCGCATTGATGACAGTCGTTTTGACCACCCCGGCACCGGTGAGGGCTCAGTCCGCGGTCGCTCCCAAAGCGAAAGCCAAGGAGGGGGCGACCCGTCCGGATGCGTCGGCGGCAAAGTCGGCCGATTCGCGCAAGGCGGCGGAATCGGCCAAGTCTGGAGTGACTTCGCAATCCGCCGACGAGAAGTGGCAAGTCATTTACATGGGTAAATCCCGAGTGGGGTACGGCCGCTCCAAGATTTCCAACCTCGAACGGGACGGTCAGCAACTCCGCCTCAGCGAAACCGAAGTCGTCCTCGTCATCAGCCGGTTCGGTCAGAGCGTCAAGATGAAGACGCTGCTGCGGATGGAGGAG
>JBIKMW010000147.1:0-13222 GCA_044359065.1 Planctomycetales bacterium
TTTATTGATCTCGTCGACCAACTTGACCGTGTCTCCCAGCGACCCCAACGGATCCAGCGGATCGACCCCCAGTATCTTCACTTTGCCGTCAAACTTACCGTTCGCGTCCTGCCGGTTGATGGACGCCAGCGGGAACGTCTTCGCTGCTCCGAATTCGAGCGACCCGTCGATCCGCCCGAAGAACGCCGCCGCCGCGTCGATTCGCACGTTGAAATCCAACACCAGATCGGCGTAGGCCCCGATCTTCGGCGAGACCGTGAACAGGCTGGAATCGGACGTTCGCAGCGCCGTCGACACCCCCTGCGTCGTCCGGCCGTTGACGTTACCCTCGAAGACATCGAACGTGTACGTCCCATCATTCAGCACGCTCGCCGAACCGCCGTTGACGTAGTACCCGTACTCGAATCCCGCCTTCATGCGGGCATCGAATGTGGCCTGCGCGCCGAACGCGAACGGAGACGACCCCTCGATCCCCCCGATCGTGTACGGATCAGGGTCGAAGTTGAACCCGAGGAACTCCGGCTCCTTCTTGACACCCGGTGCATCAAACCCCACCCCGAAAATCGACGCTTCTCCGCCGGTGAACTGCCCGAACGTCGCATTGCTCGCCCAGTCCACCGTCGCCAACACCTGCCGCGCTTCCAGAATCTCGACCGGGAGCACGGGCATTTCCCGCCGACCGCGCCGCCGTGAACGGACCGACTCTCGCACCTTGAGGAGCGCCGACAAGCCAAATCCAGCCCAAACGCTTTTGGTCTCAACGCTCATTTCAGCTCCCGACAGTCGCTCAGAATCCTTGTCCATCAACGCTGTGCGCGGACTCGGCGCACACCGAACCCCGTCCGGGGCGCGCCGCAACCTCGCCCCAAGCCCCTATGCCGCCCCTGCCATCAATGAGCGCCCACCACTCAATGACATGCGCTTCGGCGATCGGATCTCACACCACTTTGGAGGAATTCCGGAACTTTCGCTCAAGTTCCAGAGCGTGTCCCACCTCTTGCCCCAGCCCGCCACGCCGAAATTGCCATCCACACCAAAGCATTTCTTGATCGATTCTGGGCGGAGTCCCTCCCCACCGTCAACCTCCATCGCCCGGTTTCGGCGATTCGGCGACCAATTGGCCCCTCCCAACCCTCCTCATCAGCCCGTGCGGGATTCGGCGTGACCGGTTCCACGCTCGATATCCGACCCGCTTCCCGATCCCACCCTCTTCCGGAAAACGCACCATCCCTCGGAAAAAAAGAAGGCGGCGGATCGCTCCAGCGATCCGCCGCCCGATGGTCATTGTCTCGGACTGGCTTCCAACGTCACTTCGCCTCGGCCAGCGCCGCTTGCGCCGCCGCGAGGGCCGCGATCGGCACCCGGTAGGGAGAGCAGCTCACGTAGTCGAGACCGATCCGGTGACAGAACATCACCGAGGCCGGGTCTCCCCCGTGTTCGCCGCAGATGCCGATCTTCAGGTCTTTGCGCGTCGAGCGCCCGCCGTTGACACCCAGCTTCATCAGGCCGCCGATGCCGTCCTGATCGATCGTCTGGAACGGGTCGGACGGGATGATGTCCTTTTCCTTGTAGTCGTTGATGAATCCGCCGTAGTCGTCGCGGCTGATCCCCAGGCCCGTCTGCGTCAGGTCGTTCGTCCCGAAGCTGAAGAACTCCGCGTTCTTGGCGATCTGGTCGGCGCACATCGCGGCCCGCGGCACTTCGATCATCGTTCCCACGAGGTAGTCGACCTTGACCCCCTTCTCCGCGAAGACCTTCTCCGCCTGTTCGCGGATGATCTTGTCCTGGTGCGCGAATTCCGTCGTGAAGCCCACGAGCGGGACCATCACTTCGGGCTTCACTTCGACACCCGCCTGCTTGGCCAGCACCGCCGCCTCGAAAATCGCCCGCGCTTGCATGGCGGTGATTTCCGGATAGACGATCCCCAACCGGCAACCACGGTGACCGAGCATCGGATTGCTTTCGTGCAGTTCATGCACGCGGCGCTTGATCTCTTCGACGGAGACCCCCGTCCGTTCCGCCAGCATGAGCTGCTGAGCGTGGTCGTGCGGAAGGAATTCGTGGAGCGGCGGGTCGAGCAGACGGATCGTGCAGGGACGCGAACCCATCGCCTTGAACAGGCCGAGGAAGTCGTCCCGCTGGAACGGGAGCAGCTTCGCCAGCGCCTTCTCGCGCGACGGCAGGTCGGTCGCGAGGATCATCTCGCGGAACTCGCCGATGTGGTCGAAGAACATGTGCTCGGTGCGGCAGAGGCCGATCCCTTCGGCACCGAAGGCGACCGCCTCCGTCGCCTGGTTGGGTTGGTCGGCGTTCGTGCGGATCCGCAGCTTGCGGTACTTGTTGACCCACGTCATCAGTTCGGCGAAGCGGCCGTAGACTTCCGATTCTTCGGGCTTCATCGTCTTCGAGATCAGCACCTGAATGACTTCGCTGGGCTTGGTCTGCACCTTCCCCTCGAAGACTTCGCCGGTGAACCCGTCGATGCTGATGTACTCACCTTCCTTGTATGTCTTGCCACCGACCGACAGCGTGGCCGACTCGTAGTCGATGACGAGGTCGGACGCGCCGACAACGCACACCTTCCCCATCTGACGGCTGACGAGGGCCGCGTGCGAGCTGGCACCGCCGAACGCCGTCAGAATCCCCTTGGCGACCTTCATGCCGCGCAAGTCTTCGGGGGTCGTTTCGCGACGGACGAGGATCATCTCGGCGGCGTTGTTGGCCAGCCACTTCTTCTCGGCGTCGTCCGCGTGGAACACGATCTGGCCGGTGGCCGCGCCGGGGCCGGCGTTGATCGCCTTCGTCAGCAGCTTGCCGGCCTTCACCGCCGCCTGCTTGCCCGCGAGGTCGAACACCGGCTGGAGCAGTTGGTTCAGGTCGTCCGCCGGAATCCGCTTGGCCGACAGCGCTTCCTTGTCGGTGATCTTCCCTTCGCGAACGAGGTCCACCGCGATACGGACAGCCGCGAAGCCGGTCCGCTTGGCGTTGCGGGTCTGGAGCATCCAGACTTTGCCCTTTTCGACGGTGAACTCGATGTCCTGCACGTCCTTGTAGTGACCTTCGAGGATCTTGCCGATCTCGTCGAGTTCCGCGTACGCCTTCGGCATTTCCTTCGCCAGCGTTTCTTCGATCCGCTTAGGCGTCCGGATCCCCGCGACGACGTCTTCCCCTTGCGCGTTGATCAAATAGTCGCCGCAGTAACCGGGCACACCCAGTGCGCCGTCGCGGGTGAGGGCCACGCCGGTGGCGCAGTCGTCACCCAGGTTGCCGAACACCATCGCCTGCACATTGACGGCGGTTCCCCATTCGTGGGGAATGCCGTAGGTCCGGCGATACACGATGGCCCGGTCGTTCATCCAGCTTCCGAACACCGCGCCAATCGCACCCCACACCTGCTGCTTGGGGTCGTTGGGGAAGTCCTGACCGGTCTTGGCCTTGATGGCCGCTTTGAATTCGGCGACCAGTTCCTTGAGCTGCGCGACGCTAAGGTCGCTGTCGAACTTGACGCCGGCCTTGTGCTTCTTCTCTTCGAGCAGGTGCTCGAACGGGTCGATGTCGGTCTTCTTCTCGGGCTTGAGGCCCATCACGACATCGCCGTACATCTGCACGAAGCGGCGGTAGCTGTCCCACGCGAAGCGTTCGTTGCCAGACGACTTCGCCAGCGCCTGCACGGTGGTGTCGTTGAGGCCGATGTTGAGGACGGTGTCCATCATCCCGGGCATCGAGTCCCGCGCGCCGGAGCGGCACGAGACGAGCAACGGGTCCTGGGTGTCGCCGAACTTCTTGCCCATGGCCTTCTCGACCTTGGCCATCGCTTCGTCGACCTGCGCCGCCAGTTCGGGCGGGTATTGCTTGCCGTTGGCGTAGAAGTAGTTGCAGACTTCGGTGCCGATCGTGAAACCGGCGGGAACCGGCAGCCCGATGTTGATCATCTCGGCCAGGTTGGCACCCTTGCCCCCCAGTTCGGCCCGCATCTTCGCGCTGCCTTCGGCCTTTTTGTCGCCGAAGAAATAAACGTACTTGGTCGCCATTCCGCCATTCCTGGGGACGGCCGGGCCGGACGAATTCGTCGCGACACGCCGCCCGATTGAGAGAAATCGATCAAGGGAGAAGTCGATCGAGGGACTCCGTCACGCTCCTCCGCGCCGGTCGACAACGCGATCCCGCGTCCACCAACCCCCGCGCGCACGCTCTCCGCGAAGCCCGTCGGAGGCGAGCGGAAAAGGCTAAGGGAGGCCCCCCCGCGGCGTCAAGGAAGTCGCGAAAAGCCCGAGACATCCGCTCATCGAGAACAGCTCATGTGTTCAAACCCAACCGAGATTTCGGTTCCACGTGTGCGAGCTGTCCGACGAATCCGGGCAATCGCCCAGGATCAATGACCCTGGAACAACCGACCAGGAACCCTTGCTGAAGGCGGCTCAATCCCGTGCAGCCTGATTTGTGGTGCTTTCGCAAGGCGGTCTGGCTGATCGCCCTCTCCAGCGCGCCGATTTTCGGCGTGGCCTTGTTCTTCGTGACTCCCAGCATGGACAACCCGGTTGGTCGCGCCGCGCGAGGACTACTGACGGCGGAAGTTGTACTGGCAATCGTGGGAATCGTTGGCTGTATCGAGTTCGGCTGGCAACATCACCCGTTTGACGGCTGGACGATTTGGCCCATCTGGGGGACGGCGCTGGCAACGCTTGGACCGATCCACTTCGTTCGACTTGCGAGAAGCGGTGCGCAGAGAACGGACCCGTAGAGCGGAAGACCCATCGCCGTCCCATCCTCCCTCCTACCGGATCCCCGTGACCGACACCTCCGACGTGCCCATCGCCGCTCCCGTCGCTACTCCCTGCCCGTCGCGCGGGCGCTGGACGAACTTCGGCAGTACCGGGTTCAGAAACACGTGGTAGTTCGGTTTTTCCTGACTGCGAAGGTACGCCTCAACCGAATCCCCCTGCTTGAGCGAGATGAAGAACGGCACGTTCGAGCCGCCGTGCCGCATCCAGACGGTCTTCCCTTCGAACACGAACTCGAGCGATGTGATCCATTCCTGAATACTGTGAGTGCCGATTCCGCCCGAATAAGTGACCTGTCGCGACGTGGGGCCGGTCACCTTCGCGCGAATCTCCAGGGCCGCGTTGGGAGAGACCGTACACTTCATCTTCGTCAGTTCCGCGGTGAACGCCTTGATCGCCTTGTCGCGCGATGCCTGGTCCGCAATGGCCGAGAAATCCAGCTTCACCGCCGATCCCGACTTGAACACGAACAGGTTCGGGTCGGACTGCATTTTTTCCAGCAGGGCGACCGCGGCGGGGTGCGGCAACTTGCCACTGAACAACAGACCGGGCCGATTGTGATCGGTCATCGCCATGTAGGTGGTTTCGCCCACCACCGCCGCGAACTGCGCTCCCCGATACTCCCACAACTGCACCTGGTTTTCGACATCCAGCACGAGGCTGTTGCCCGCGAACACGAACTTGTCATCGGGGAAGCCGAGGCCATTGTTGAACCTCGCGCCATTGGAGGGAATCTCGGTCAGTACGTCCCCCTTCTCGACATCAAGGACCGACACACCTTCGTTGTGTGCGCATGCCAGGCGTTTCCCCGTGGGACTGAACGCGACCCGCGGCCCGTGAACCTTGCCACCCAGCGATTTCTTGCCAATCACATCCTGCGACGCGATGTCCACCATCACCACGTTGTCGCCATCGCAGTACGCGAGCAGTTTGCGGTCCGGACTGATCGCCGGCACCGAGCCATCTCCCGCCTCCGCGTAGCAGACCAGTTTGATTTCCGGATAGGCCAGCACCGCGACCCGTCCCGAATTGCCCGCAATCATCAGTTGGTTTTCATCGACAAACTCGGCCCACGACAAACCAGCCGCACGCGAATCGAGGTCCGAAAACGGCGCGCACTCGAACAACTGCTCCACCCGGTTCTCCTTGACGAACCAGGCCTCCACCCGCCCCGCCCCGTCAAATCCGAACTTGTTGCTGCGCACCACGACTTGCTTGCCGTCGTTGTGCATGGCCAGCGCCGCCCATTCACCCGGGGTACTTCCCGAGGCTGTCACCTTTCCCGTGACGAGGTCGCACAGCGCCACGCGGGTCACCGGTTTTTCTCCGGGTCGGCCCGACTGATAGGTGATCGCCGCTTTCTTCCCGGACGGACTGATCGCGGCCCCTGAGAATTTGTCGAAAAAGTCGGGAAACGCGGGAATCGGTGTGTTCTTGATTTTGAGGACGTCGGTCGTTTCGGCCGCGGGGACCGGCACTTTCCACTCGTCGCTCAGACCGGGCGAGATCAACCCCTCGCTCCAGCGGATCGCATAGGCCCGCCCCCCCTCGGGGACTTCCGGGTCGGGAGTGTCCGGTTCTGGTTCCGGCTCCTTCTTCGCAGGCGTCTTGCCCGTCGTCTTCGCCCCTTTGCCGGCTGTTCCTGCCGATTTTCCTTTCGGCTTGAACGGGTCTTCGTCTTTCTTCTTGAACGGGTTGTCCGACACTTCCTTCTTCAGGACGAGAATCAACCGTTGATCGGACGAAGACAACTTCTTGGTCTCCACTTCGATCTCTTCACCATCCTCCTGCTCGATGGTGACGACCCCGTCCTTTTCCCCCTTGAATGTCCCCTTGATCTTGAACTTGCCGCTGGCGTCCGACCAGGTGCGCACTTCCTGCGCCGTGGCCAGGCCGACCCACCCGGCCAAGAGCAACCCGCACGCACACAGGCACGGCAGCGACCAGCGAAATTGCGATTTGACGGAGCGCGACATTATCGTTCGCCTTTCTTCTGACGGTCGTGGAGAAAGCACACAGGATGACAACAACCGCAACAACGGGGTCGCGGATGGTCGCCGATCCGCGCACCGCTCCTGACGATTCGCCTTATGAGGGCTTGTGAAACACTTTGAGAAACACTCTGTCCACGTAGAGGCCGCGGAACCAACGAATAGTCAACCGGGATTACACCATCGGGAATCGCGACGTTCAACTCCCGAGCCAACCACGGTTCGACACGGTCGAAAGGGGCGACCCCGACTGGATATTCCCGGCTCTGACGTTACGGGGCATTTCTCCGGCAGTGTGCCGTGGGGCTCGTCCTCGGCGACTTCGCGCTTCTGCGTGAGACCATCAATCCGCATGGTGATCGGCGCGGTATCCGGTGGCACCTTCCGAGGAATCACGCAAGTTCAACAAGTCCCTGTGCGGCCCCACCCATCGTCGACACCCCATTGACGCCGGTCAGCCCGACCAGCGAGACTTGTGTCGAATCAGGCGGCTTGCGGAGTGCGCTCCTCTCTCTTGTCGCAAACATTTTCGGCCAGCGCGGTCCGCCGCAATCGGCGCGAGTTCCCGATCGGAATCCAAGTCACCATGCGGCTGCCCCATTTCCGGACAATCATCGCCTCGCGTCGCGCTCGCTCGCCCCGCCGTTGCGTTGCGCTCGAACCCCTCGAACTCCGCATCGTTCCCGCCTTCACCACCATCGTCAACAACGGCCCCTCCGCCAATCGTATCGACCTGGTCTTCGTCGGCGATGGCTACACCTCCGGCGACATCCAGGCGGGCACCTACGGCGGCCACGTCCAGACGCTGCTCGACTACCTGTTCGTCCCCGGTCAGAACGTCGGGGGCAATCAGGATCCCTTCACGCGATACGCAAAATACTTCAACGTCCACCGCATCGATGTCGTCTCCGCGCAATCGGGCGTGACCACCCCGCAAAACAACATCGTCCGCAACACGGCCTTGAAGAGCACCTACCGCTTCGACGGTACCACCGATCGTTTGCTCTACCTTGACGACACCGTCACCAACAACCTGGTCACCCAGGAACTGACCGGCGCGGGTTTCCAACCCGAAATGCGTTTTGCCGTCGCCAACAGCACGGTCTATGGTGGTGGCGGCGGTCAATGGGCGATGTACGCCGGTGGTGCCACCGGAGCCACCCCCGCCTTCAGCGCCGTTGAGATCGCCCTCCACGAAGTCGCCCACTCGTTTGTCGATCTCGCCGACGAGTACGGCGGCAATCCCGCTCCCTACACCGGTCCCGAACCGACCGAGGTCAACGTCACCAAGGACTCCACCGGTGCCAAGTGGTCCCGCTGGACCGGTTACGCCCAACAGGGCCTGTCCAACGTCGGTGCGTTCAACGGCGGTCGGTACTTCGACAGCGGCATCTACCGCCCCACCAACGCGTCGAAGATGAACATCCTCGGCAATCCGTTCGATGCCATCGCCCGCGAATCGTTCGTCCTCAAGTTCGGCGAATTCGTCAAACCGCTCGACGGCTTCACGGCCAACACCGCCACTCTCGTCAACCCCGCCAACCTCTCGGTGACCCCCGTCGATACCACCGTCATCGGTGTCGACTGGTTCGTGAACGGCAACAAGGTTTCGACAGACGCCGCGACGACGATGACCCCGGCGCAACTGGGCCTGACCAACGGCACGTTCACCGTCCGCGCCACCGCCTACGACCGGGCCATCACCACGCTCGACTGGGTCCGCACCCGGCAAAACACGCTGTCGCAATCGGTCGAATGGACCGTCACCGTCGGCAACCCACCCCCCAACACCGCCCCGACGCTCGACCCTTCGGGCAGCCCGTACGCCGTCCTCGGCGTCGGTTCGCGGCAATCGACCGAGATGCGGCAGGGGACGCTCGTGTCGGAGATTCTCGCCCGCGGGGCCAACGGTACGACCTTCACCGACCCCGACGCCAACGCGCAGCGGGGGATCGCAGTGACCGGCGTCGATCATTCGCTCGGCAAGTTCCAGTACACGCTGACCACCACCAATCCCGCCGAGACCGACTGGACCGATGTCGACGCCGCCGGCGCGATCTCCGACGCCAATGCCCTGCTCCTCCCCGCCACCGCCCGCCTCCGGTTCTCCACCACGCGTATCCCCCACCACGACACCGCCGCCCCGTTCCTGAACCTCGAAGCGAAACTGGCGACCGGCCTCACCTTTCGCGCCTGGGATGTCACATCCGGTACCGCTGGCGGCCGCGCGAGCGCAGCGACCAATGGTGGCGGAACGGCCTTCAGCGCCGCATCAGAGACCGCCGCCGTCTACTTCGAGGCCCGCCTGTTCCGGGCGTTCAACGCCAACGCGGCACTCAACGTCTACACGCTCGAGGCCGAGTTCAACGCCCTCGTCGCCCAACCCGGCATCCAGGACCGCTCGACCGCCGCCTTCAGCGGCTTCACCATCCTGCTCAGCGCCGTCCCCGAACTCGGGACCGTCCCCCTGTACCGCCTCTACTACGGCGTGCAGTTCAACGCCAACGGCACCGAAACCGACATGGGGTATCGCTACCTCACGTCGAACCTGGGCGAGGCCACCTCCCTCGAAGGCCTCGGCCCCGCCGACAAACGCCCCCAGCGCGCCGGCAGCTACTTCCGCGAACTCGGCGTGAACGCCGGCTCCGCGATCCTCGGCTACATCTACGCTGCGCAGCAACCCGGCACCGCGCAGATGACGCAGATCTATCGCACCGACATCGTCAACAAACCCACCCGACCCGGTGGCACCGCCGAGGGGAGCACCGCCACCTCGAACACGCCGCAAGAAAACGGCGACCACGTCTACACAACGAACACCACCTTCGAGACCAGCCGCCCGGGCACTTGGCGCATTGAAGCCGCGCGCGGATTCGTACGCGAACTCACCCCCAACCCCACCGGCGCCGCGCCCGCCTTCTCCGACAGTCAGTTAACGACCGACAGGAGCCCTTTTCCGACAGCCCTTGATCTCGCGATCCCCTCGGATCCGACTGCCCCCCCGGCACCTGTCATCGTCGGCCTCGCAACGCAGTCCGCTCCGGTCCGTGTCGGCACCTTGGAACGACGGACAACAGAATCATCCGACGGCCCGCCGCTTCGTCGCGCCGGCATTCGCCCCGACCGCACCACACCCGACGCGGCGCCACTGGATCGATTGTTCGCTAAATGGGAAACTACCGGAGCGTTGGGCGGGGCCTTCTGACGCTCGGCACGGTGATCGAACGCAAGACCGTTGGCGATGTCTCGAAACGTGGCGAACGCAGATGATCCCGACTTTCTCGGGACCGTTTCCGCAAGAGCCATCCTCGAACACCCCGGTCGTAAGCGAGCGCGGCGAGGTGGCGATCCAGGCCGGGCCTGTGCCGCGGTTTGACCGTCATGTTGTTTGTCGCCCCGGTTTCCCTCGGCGATTCCCACCCCCTGGTGTTCCTCGATGCGCGCGTCTTGCTTTGCGATCTTCGTCTTCTTGGGCTGCCCGGTGGTTATGGCGGATGACTCGATCTTCGAGTACCCCTACGCGACCGCCGAACCCCAGAAACACGGTTGGCCGCTCACCGCCGATGAGCGAGCCTACATCGTCGACCGACCCGAACACGACCGCCGTCCTGGACGCGAGTCCGGGAAGCACCTCCCCAGCTTGTGGCCTCTTGTCCCGACCGCCGGACACTTCGGTGGCGATGCTTGGCTGAAACTGCATGCGGCGCATGTCGACACGGTCCGCGCGAACCACGGCCCCCTGGATGTCCTGTTGGTGGGCGACAGCATCACCATCCAGTGGGGCCCGGCTTGGTCCAAGCACTTTCCGAACACCAAAACCGTCAACATTGGAATCGGCGGCGACAAGACCCAAAACGTGCTTTGGCGGCTCGATCACGGTGGTGTCGACGGATTGCGACCAAGGGCGGTCGTCCTGATGATCGGCAACAACAACATGTTTTTCACGCCCGAGACCGGGATCGACGCCGCGGCCCGGGGAATCGAAATGTGTGTCCGCCGATTACGCCACGAGTTCCCCACCGCCCACATTGTCGTCACCGACATTCTTCCCGCCCACTCGCCGGGGCATCGCTTCTACGAAGACATCAAACGGACAAACACCGCTCTTGCCGGCCTTGAACTCTCCCGCGATGCGAAAGTCCACGAACTCAGGCTTTGGCAGGAGTTCGTCAACCCCGATGGAACGCTGAAGTCGGACCTCTTTGCTCCGGACCGGATTCATTTGAACCAGGCGGGCGGTTACGCCGTTTACGCCGCCAGGTTGAAGCCGGTGCTTGATGGTCTGCCCGGCGAATGATCGCCCGGCTCGCAACCGCTCGCAACGAGCAACCCTTCGATGGCCCCCAACCGTCCCCTTCCGCGCGCGGCCCGTGCGGCAACCTCCATGTTGCCGTTCGCGGCCCTCTGCGCTTTGTCGGTTTCAGGTACGGGTCACGTTGCGCTCCAACCGCCTCCGATCACGGCCGCCGAGACTTCGCGCCCAAAACACGGCGAATTCCCGTCCGAATCCATCAAGGTCGGCGACGCAACGCGCGAATACCGTCTGGTCGTCCCGAAGTCGGTCGATCTGACAAAGCCCGCCCCGCTCGTGTTCGCCTTCCACGGTATGCTGATCGACAGCAAGGATCTCATGCCCAGGTACACCGGGTTGAACAAGACCGCCGAGACGGGGAAATTCTTGCTCGTCTACCCCGAAGCGGTCGGAAAGAGTTGGGGCATCGACCCCGTCAAGGTGCGGAACGACCTCGCGTTCTTCGACGCCCTGCTCGACGAACTCGCTCGGTCCCACAAGGTCGACCGTGACCGCGTCTACGTCCTCGGCATGTCGAACGGCGGGTACTTTGCGCACATCGTCGGCCGCGAACGCTCCAGAACGGTGGCCGCCGTCGCCTCCCATTCCGGTCCCCTTGGCCTGGAAACGCTCCTCGGCGTAAACGCCCCCCGCAAGTTTCCGGTCCTCATCATTCACGGCGACAAGGACCCGCTCTTCCCCGTCGCCTTCGCCCGCGAGAACCGCGACAAATACCAACGCGAAGGTCACGAGGTCCGTTACGTTGAAGTCCCCGGCCTCGGTCACCAATGGGCCACCTCGGCGAGGATCAACGACACGATCCACGACTTCTTCGCGCGGAATTCCCTCCCGCGCAAATGAGCCCCCTCGCTGCGAACAACCTCACTTGTCCGACATCCCCAATTCAATCTCCAGGAACCGCCCCGGCCGTTTTTTGTACTCCGCCGCCATGTGGTTGAGCGTCTTGACCCGCGTCTTGTGGTTTTCCCGCAGCACTTCCATCGCGACTTCCTGCCCCTCACCCCCCTTGGCCTTCGCGTCCTGCGCCGCGGCGATTTTCTCCAGCAGGTCCTTCCGCACCAGCATCGCGCGGATCTTCTGCGACCGTACCCCCCCGTCGGCTTCGCGGGTCAGCGCGATCAGATACACCGCCGACCGCACCGGCACCCCCAGGTCCCGCCGCAGAAACGCCTCGTTGAACTGCTCGGACAGTTCGTTGAGCACGTAATTCAGGTAGTACCAATAGTCCTCGTCGGGGAGCGGCAGAATCGCGTCCGCCACCGTCGTCTTCTTCGCCGCCGCCATCACCGCGTCGCACGCCGCCGGATTGAGAAACACCTCGGAGCAGCGCTTCTCCGCAATCGTCCGGATGAACAGCTTCCCGTCCTGCACGATGTTCAGCGAGAAGTTGATGAGGTCGTAGAACTGCCGGTTCCGCCACTCCGCCCGCGCCCGTCGACGTCCAAAGAACCACCCCAACGCCATCAGCACCCCCGCCGTGACGATCTTCATCGCATGCTCGTGCGCCTGCTGGGCCAGTTGTTCGACAATCTGCTGAAGCACGGGCATGCGGGGAATCCATGAAGAGAGGCGGGCGACCGCGAAAGGTGAAGGAAGAATACACCATCCCGCGCCCACGCCACATAGGATATCGCGTGATGGAACCGCCCCTTATTCTGTTCTTCCCTCACGGGCATCCCGGCTTCAATCGAGATCGCATCGGCGTCTTGAAGCCCTTGCCATTCTCGGGGACGAAGGATCTTCATCGCATCGGGAGGTGGGGATGGAATTCGATTAGGACGACAACAAGGCCGCCTCCAACGAGCGGAAGCACGCCGTTCCGTTCACCGAGGCCATGACCGTTTTCGCCGACCCGCTCGCGCTGACGGGCTTCGACCCCGACCACTCGGATAGCGAGGACCGTTTCATCACGATGGGTCAGTCGGCCGACGGCCGGCTCGTCGTTGTGTCCCACGTCGACCGGGGTGAGAACGTCCGGATCATCAGTGCCCGGGAAGCCAGCCGGGCCGAACGCAAGGACTACGAAAATGGCGACTTCCCCTAGGCCGTGTGGACATTCATAACACGTCCGTCATCAGTGCGGCGAGCCAGACGAAGCCGAGGAAGTTTTCGGGGGTCTTCTCGTAACGAGTCGCGAC
>JBIKMW010000148.1:0-13168 GCA_044359065.1 Planctomycetales bacterium
GTCGACCGACGTGAACTCGAACCAACGCGGCGTGGATTGGCAAATGAAGGTTGACGACGCGAGGATCAAATTGAAGTCCGTCTACCCCCGTTCCTTGTTGTGACACAGCACTAGGGTCTTATGGCTGCGAGTGTTTCGCCAAGAGTTTCGCATTCATCGACAGCGCTGCGGCGTCGACGGGAAGGTTGACAGGATGAGCTGCCCGGAGTCCCCACAGGACGAATCCCCGATCGACTCGGAAGTTACCCGGCGAACCGACGAAGAGGGGGATATCGAAGTCGGTCGCGAGACCGTCAAGTTTGTGGGGGCGGAAACACTTATTGTATCCAAATGTTTGAATACCATAAGCGATCCGAGCGGGGCTGCGGTGGAGGCTGGTCCGTCCGACGTGCCACGGACACTTGGGCCGCACGCGGGCTGGCGCGAGATTCCCGGTTGCACGTGCCCGGCTTGCGGAAAGCCCGCCGCCATCCATGGTGGCATCGCGAGCGACTTTTTGTATCAGGTGGTGCTGGCGGAAGTCGGCCGTCGCGGGGTCGAAATCGTTTGCGAAGGGTGCCGCCACCGGTACGTGTTTGGAGCCGCCCCGTCGTTCCGCGAGCGAACGAGGGGCGACGAGCCCGATCTTCCTGTCGAACACACTTGATGGTGTCTTCCTGAGCCGGATGTTCCGATTCCTTGAAGACCCGTCGTTCACGCCGCGCGGGCGAAACGCGGCGTCACCAAGGCCATGTCGACCGGGCGATGATCGTCGCCGGGCCGACATGGCGGTTTCGCCCATGTTCGACCCCGACGTACCCCGGTCAGCGGACGACCTCGCTGCACGCCCCGTTGCGGCTCCTGCGACCAATCCCGCCACGGCTTCCACCGAGGCCGCGACCCCGATCGACGCCTCAGCGACCGTCTTTCGGACCACAGGGCCGACCAACCGCGAGCGGGAAGCGTTCGCGCTGTTGAAATCGATTTGGAGCGACATCGAAGCGTTCGAGCACTTGCTGCGCCCGGACCGCCCGCCCTCCGACGCTGACAGCAGGGCAGAAGCTGCCACCAGGAAGCCGGAGGCGACGCCGGAACCCTAGACGTTCCGCAACACCCCGAACAGAGGCCAAGGGAAGCCTGCGTTGTCGACGTGCGCGAGCCCACTCGCCGCAGAATTCTTGCGATCTCCGCGGCAGGCCCCAGTCGCTTTCAGGAAACCCCGCTCTCAGCTCACCCCGGCGGTCTTGCTGCGGCCGCTCTTCCGTCGCTCGGCTTCGGTTAGCGAGATCTTCCGCAAGCGGATCACGGTGGGGGTGACTTCGACGAACTCGTCGTCCTCGATGTACTCAAGGGCCTCTTCGAGCGTCATCTTGCGCGGCGGAGACAGAATGATGTTGTCGTCCGTGGCGGTCGTCCGCATGTTCGTGAGCTTCTTCTCGCGAATCGGGTTGACGACCATGTCGCTGTCGCGGGCGTTCTCGCCGACGATCATCCCTTCGTAGACGTCATCTCCCGCACCGACGAACAGCGCGGCCCGCTCTTGCAGTTTGCCCAGCGCGAACGCCACCGCTCGGCCGTTGTCCTGCGAAACCAGCACACCGTTCGGGCGACGGGGCACGTCTCCTTCGACCAAGCGATACGCCTCGAAGCGGTGGTACATGATCGCTTCGCCGCGCGTCGCATTGAGCAACCGCGTCCGCAGGCCGATCAGCCCCCGCGCGGGAATGCTGAAGACCAGGTTCGTCAGGCCAGTGTCCCCGGTGTTCATCGAGACCAGTTGGCCGCGGCGACTGCCGACCGCTTCCATGACCGGACCCATTTCGGCCGTCGGTACGTCAACGGTCAACGTTTCAAACGGCTCGTGCCACTTGCCGTCGATCTGCTTGCGGATGACTTCCGGCTTGCCGATCGACAGTTCGTACCCTTCGCGGCGCATCGTTTCGATGAGCACACCCAAGTGCAGCAAACCGCGCCCGGAGACCATGAACTGATCGCTGTTCGTGTCGGATTGGACGCGCAGCGCGACGTTGCTTTCCAGCTCGCGCATCAGCCGCTGGCGGATGTGGCGGCTGGTGACGAACTTGCCGTCCCGCCCGGCCATCGGCGAACTGTTGATCGTGAACAGCATCGACAACGTCGGCTCGTCGACTTCGATCCGTTCGAGCGGTTCAGGGAACAGCGGGTCGGCGATGGTGTCGCCGATTTCGGGGTTGGGCAGGCCGGTGAGGGCCACGATGTCCCCGGCGGTCCCTTCGGCGACCGGCACGCGTCCCAGTTTGTCGAACGCCTCGACTTCCGCGACGGTCCCCTTCTGCAACGTACCGTCCGCCTTGATGACGACGATCTGCATCCCCTTCTTGACGGTCCCCGAGGCGACGCGACCGGTCACAACGCGTCCCACGAATTCCGACCAGGTGAGCGATGTCACGACCATGCGGAACGGGCTGTCGGGGTCGATCACCGGACCGGGAATCTTGTCGAGCACCACATCCAGCAGCGGATAGATCGTGTCGCCGAAGACCTTGGGATCGTGCGTCGCGAAGCCGGCGCGACCGCTGGCGAAGATGTACGGAAAGTCGAGCATCTCGTCGTCGGCACCGAGTTCGACGAACAGGTCGAACGCTTCGGACAGCACTTCCGACGGACGGGCGTCCGGCTTGTCGATCTTGTTGACGACGACGATCGGCTGCAGCTTGCGTTCGAGGGCCTTGCGGAGCACGAACCGGGTTTGCGGTTTGGTTCCTTCCGCCGCGTCGACGAGCATCAGCACGCCGTCCGCCATTTTCAGGACGCGCTCGACTTCCCCGCCGAAGTCGGCGTGGCCAGGGGTGTCGATGATGTTGATCTTCACCCCCTTGTAGGAGAGGGCGATATTCTTGGCGAGGATCGTGATCCCCCGCTCGCGTTCGAGGTCGTTCGAGTCGAGGATACAATCCCCCTGCAATTGCGACTCGCGGAACAGGCCGCTCTGACGCATGAGGGTGTCGACAAGCGTCGTCTTCCCGTGGTCGACGTGCGCGATGATGGCGATATTGCGAATGTCAGTCCGGCGATTCATCTCGGAAATTCCCGTCGGGTGGCTACCCTCGAAACACCGGCCATCACGAACGGATTTCCGCTACGGGGCGGAACAGAACCGGTCGCGTCGAACAAAAAGTTCGGGTCGAGTGCAACGAGGCGATTCGTGTCGAATTCAGGGGGAGAGAGGCGAGTGGTCGGTGTCGAAAGTGGCTCGTGGTTTGTAACGTCCGGCATCCATTCGGCTTGCGCCGAACGTGCGAGGCGGCGAGCGGGCGGGCTTCCGGGAGGGGCGAGGATTATACCACATCGGGACCCGCCGCTAGACGGGAATCGGGAAACTGCGGACAGTTCATGAAATCCCCACACGACCGACTGTTATATCTGTTTCCGTGGATGCGTTGGCCCCCCCATCGAAGAGCCCACTTTTCAAACCCGGCGATTCAACGCAAGTCATTTCCCGATTGGAAGTAGCGACACACGAATCGCATCAGACGCTGTACCCCCGGGTGGAAGTTCCATGAGGATCCTCGTGACCGGCGGAGCCGGGTTCGTCGGTCGGTTCCTGTGCCGAGAGTTGCTCGAACGGGGGCACTTCGTCCGCGTGCTGGACGCTCTGCTCCCCCAGGTGCATGGCGACCTGGCTTCCGCCGAGTCCCCCACCGATACGGTTCCCCTCGAACGTCGCGGCCGAGTACCGGCCGAAGTCGAGTTTCTTCACGGTGACGTTCGCGACGGGGAGCTGGTCGACCGCGCACTGGAGGGAATCGACGGCGTCGTGCATCTGGCCGCCGAGGTCGGGATCGGCCAAAGCATGTATGAGGTCGATCGTTACGTCGACGGCAACACGCGCGGGACGGCCCGTTTGTGGGAACGCCTGATCGCCCATCCCCCGCGCGGCGTTGTGGTCGCCTCCAGCATGGCGGTGTACGGGGAGGGGGCCTGCGTCGACGGCCAAGGCCGCGCGGCGCTGGCGCCGCGCCGGTTGACCGAGCGCCTGCAAGACCGGCACTGGGAACCGACCGACGCCGCCGGTGAACCACTCTGGGCGGTGCCGACCGCCGAGTCGCATCCCGCGCGACCCACGTCGATTTACGCGCTGACGAAGCTCGACCAAGAGCTGCAATCGCTAATTTTGGGGGCCGCTTACGGGATTCCCGCCACGGCCTTGCGGTTCTTCAACATCTACGGACCCGGGCAATCGCTGCACAACCCGTACGCCGGCGTGGTGTCGATCTTTGCGGCGCGGTTGCTGGCGGGGGGGGCACCCGAGTTGTTCGAGGACGGCGGCCAACGGCGGGACTTCGTCCATGTCAAAGACGTTGCCCGCGCGTGTCGCCTGGCGGTGGAGCAACTGGTCGAGCGGGGATTGCAGGCCCCGTGTTGCGGACAGCCACTCAACATTGGCAGCGGAAAATCGATCTCGATCGGTGAACTGGCCGCCCGGTTGGCGACGGCTTTTGGCCGACCCGATTTGGAACCGGTGCCGACCGGACATCACCGCGCGGGGGACATCCGGCATTGCTTCGCCGACACTTCCGCTGCCGCCCGGACCTTGGGGTTCGAGGCGCGGGTCGACATGCGCGACGGCCTGGAAGAACTGGCGCGGTCGATCCGCGCGGGCGAGGCCGGTTCCATTGACGACCGAGCCGTGCGCGAGCTGCGTGATCGCGGGTTGGTGACCTGACAGTCACAACCTCAAGGCATTTCAGCACTTGCTGTGCCAGTACGGAGTTTTTCCGGGCCGGGAGGAAAAACACTTTCCTCCGGTTTGGCGACTGCTGACAATGGCGGGCGCGCGAAAAAGTTGGCTCGGCGCGGTTTCTGGAGCGGTGAACAATGTTTCTGACGAGTTGGCTGGCTGGCGTGCGTCGTGGTTGTGTTCGGATGTCGTCCCGGCGCGCGACTTCGCTCCGCAATCGGTTCGGAACGCGCGTGGAAACGCTGGAAGTCCGACAGGTCCTGGCCGAGGATTTCGGCGACGTCCCGACACCGGCGCGGGGACCGGCGCTGGCAACTACGAGACGTTGCTCGCCAACAATGGCCCTCGGCACACGATTGTGGCCGGGCTGAAACTGGGGGCCAATGTCGACGGCGAAGCGAACGCGACTGCCAACGCCGCCGCGAATGGTGACGGCCTGGACGAAGACGGCGTGCTCAATCCGGCGGTCGACTTTCTGATGACCACCGGCACAGCGCCGACGGTGACACTGCTGGCGACCAACACAACGGGTGCCGCTGCCACGCTGTTTGGGTGGATCGATACGAATGGGAATGGCGCGTTCGACAACGCCACCGAGCGGGCGAGCGTCGCCGTACCGGATGGGACCACCAATGGCCGGTTCACGCTGACGTTCCCGACGATTCCGGCGGGCTTCACGGGGACGACCTATGCCCGGTTCCGGTTGAGCACGGATGTCGCGGCAGCGAATTCCACGGGGGGCGCCAGTGATGGCGAAGTCGAGGATTACGCCGTCAGTATCACCAAGCCGACCTCCGGCGTCGTCAAGAGCGGCGGCAGCACGAAGATCGACGACAACACGGCCAATGGTCCTGTTCTGGCGAACCAGGACCAGTTCGGAAATTCGCTCACCCGAATTGGCGACATCGATGGAGACGGGGTCACGGATCTGGCCGTCGGTGCGCATCAAGACGATACCGTCGCCAGCAACACGGGAGCGGTTCACATCCTGCGTATGAATGCCGATGGATCGGTGAAGGGGACCACAAAGATCGCCTCGGGAACGGGAGGCGGGCCGACGTTGGTCGACGGCGATGTCTTTGGAATTTCGGTGGCAGGACTGGGGGATATTGACGGCGACGGAATCGGCGACCTTGCCGTCGGATCGTCGGGGTTCGACCTGGGGCCCGTGCGCAATGGGGCGGTGTATATTCTCCGTCTGAATTCCGACGGCACCGTGAAAAGCGGCGGCATCACCCAAATCGCCAACGGGACCAATGGCGGACCATCGCTGCCGGTCATCGCGCAGTTTGGCAGGTCCGTCGCCGCGATTGGCGACATCAATGGTGACGGGGTGGGTGACCTGGCGGTGGGGGCGTTCGGAGAGGACAGCTATGTCGGAGCGGTTTACGTCCTGTTGATGAACGCCAATGGAACGGTCTCCTCGTCCACCCGGATCGCCAGCGGAGTCAATGGCGGGCCGACGCTCGCCAGTAGCAGTCGTTTCGGTATCTCGCTCGCCAGCCTGGGGGACATCGATGGGGATGAAACCGGTGACGTGGCGATTGGAATTACCGGCGCCGTTTATCTCGTCCGCTTGAACACGGACGGGACCGTCAAGTCCCACACTCTGCTTAGCAACACGACTTTGGGGATCTCGTCCAGCGTCAATCCCGCTTTGGCGACCGCGGGCGATCTAGACGGGAATGGGGTGACCGATCTGCTGGTGGGGTCGGAAAACGACAATAGTGTCGATTCCCTGTTTCTCCATGCGGATGGCACGTTGGCGGGCAAGGTGCGGATTAGTAGCGGCGTCAATGGCGGGCCCTCGGTCGCGGGGACCAGTTTCGGGGCGAGCGTCAGCAGTCTGGGGGACCTTGACGGAGATGGCGTCGTCGACATTCTGGTCGGGGCCAGAAACGACAACACGGGCGGGCAGGCCAGGGGAGCGGCCTACGTTCTGCGGTTGGACGCGGCGACATTCGATTTCGGGGACGCACCCGATACGGGGAGCGGAACCGGGGCCGGCAACTACGCCACCACGCTAGGCGACGGTGGTCCGCGGCATGTCATCAATTCAGGGCTGCGTCTGGGAGCGGCCATTGATGCGGAAGCGGACGCGACCGCCAACGCCGCCGCGAACGGAGACGACCGCGTCTCGTCCCCCGCGATCGACGACGAAGACGGCGTGCTCTTCCCGCTGACCGAGCTGCAGTTCACGATTGGTTCGCAGCCGACCGTGACGCTGCGGGCGACGAACACCACTGGCACTGCGGCCACGCTCTACGGCTGGGTCGATTACAACGCCAACGGGGTGTTCGACAATGCGACCGAACGGGCGAGCGTGGCGGTGCCCACGGGGACGACCAACGGCTCGTTCACTCTGACGTTCCCGACCGTGCCCGCCGGATTCACTGGAACAACGTACGCGCGGTTCCGCCTGAGCACGGATGTCGCTGCGGCGAACTCGACCGGACTCGCCAGCGACGGCGAAGTCGAAGACTACGTGGCGACGATCGTCACCCCGTCGAATGGCAAGCCGAAACTGAATGGCATCACGAAGATCGGCGATAACCTCAACGGCGGGCCGTCGCTGCTGAACCAGGAGCTGTTCGGAAGTGCCGTGGTCAATCTCGGCGACCTCGACGGCGACGGCATCGGCGACATCGCGGTCGGATCCCGCAGGGCCGGGGGGACCGATGCTCGCGGAGCGGTCTTCATCCAGTTTTTGAACGCCAATGGATCGGTGCGGGCGAGTACGCGGATCGGAAATGGGACCGGTGGGGGCCCGACTCTTAATGCAAACGAATATCTTGGCAGTTCTCTCGCGAATCTGGGAGACATTGACGGCGATGGTGTGGTCGACCTGGCGGTCGGGGCGTCCGGGGACGTCGGCGGGGGGCTTTCGCGCGGTGCGGTGTACGTCCTGCGGCTGAACACTGATGGCACGGTCAAGAGCGGCGGTATTACCAAAATCGCCAACGGCCTGAACGGCGGACCGCCACTTGTGGACTTCGCCTTTTTCGGCAGCTCCGTGGCCAATCTGGGCGATCTTGACGGCGACGGGATGATCGATCTGGCGGTCGGTGCGTTCGGGGAGATTACCGAGGGGCCCAGCCGGGGCGCGGTGTACATTCTGCGGCTCAACACCGATGGATCGGTCAAGTCGGGCGGCATCACGCGGATCGCGAGCGGGGTGAACGGCGGGCCGACGCTGGGCGATCGAGCCTACTTCGGGCAATCCGTGACCAGTCTGGGGGATTTCGACGGGGACGGAATCGTCGATCTGGCGGTCGGAGCCCGCAAAGACAGTACAGCAGTGTACCGCGCCGGCGCGGTGTACATCCTGCGGCTGAACGCGAATGGCACGGTTAAGAGCAACGGCATCACTCAAATCACCAGCGGGACGAATGGCGGGCCGACGTTGGCGAGTCGAGACTATTTCGGCAACACAGTGTCCAACGTCGGGGACATTGACGGGGATGGAGTGACCGATCTCGTCGTCGGTGCCACGGGCGATGACACGGGCGGAACACAACGGGGGGCGACCTACGTTGTGCGGCTCAATGCCGATGGGACGGTCAAGACGAACGGCCTCACCAAACTGGCCCATAACCTCAATGGCGGGCCGACGCTGGCCGACTTCAACAGTTTGGGAAGTTCGGTCGCGGGCCTCGGCGATTTTGACGCCGACGGTGTGGCCGACCTGATCGTCGGCGCAGAAGGAGATTTTGGTGGCGGCGGGGCCAATCGCGGGGCCGTCTTCATCCTGCGGCTGGACGTTGCGGCGACACCGACGGCGCTCGACCTGTCCGCGAACACGATCGCCGAGAATCAGCCGAGCGGCACGGCCGTTGGCACGTTCAGCACGACCGACGCGAACCCGTCCGACACGTTCACCTACACGCTGGTGACGGGAATGGGCGACACCGACAACGGCTCGTTCCAGATCGTGGGGAATGAGCTGCGCTCGAACGCGGTGTTCGACTTCGAGACGAAATCGAGTTACTCGATCCGCGTGCGGACCACCGACGACAGCGGCCGGTTCTTCGAGCGGATGTTCACGATTGGCGTGACCGATGTGATCGAATTCGACTTCGGCGACGCACCCGATACGGGAGCCGGGACCGGGGCGGGGAACTACGAGACGCTGTCGGCCAATGGCGGCCCACGGCATACGGTCGTTGCCGGGCTGAAACTCGGAGCCAGGATCGACGGGGAAGCGGACGCCAGCCCGACCGCGCGGGCGAATGGTGACGACACTACGGGCGCTCTGCCGATCGACGAAGACGGCGTCGTTTCTCCGCTGACTGATTTGCAGTTCACGATTGGCACGCAGCCGACGGTAACACTGCGGGCGACGAACACCACCGGCACGGCGGCGACGCTGTATGGCTGGATCGATTTCAACAACAACGGGGTGTTCGACAACGCAACGGAGCTGGCCAGTGTGTCGGTCCCTGCCGGAACAACCAATGGCCTGTTCACCCTGACGTTCCCGACGGTTCCGGCGGGCTTCACGGGAAAAACGAATGCCCGGTTCCGGTTAAGCACGGACGTGGCCGCCGCGAATGCGACGGGAACCGCCAGCGACGGGGAAGTCGAAGACTACGCGGCGACGATCGTCAACGTGACCAACGGCAAAGCGATTTCCGGGGGCGTGACCAAAATCGCCAATGGGCTGAGCGGTGGGCCGACATTGGCCAACGGCGACTACTTCGGGTTCTCGGCGACCGGTCTCGGGGATTTTGACGGCGACGGCGTGACCGACTTCGCCATCGGTGCGATTGGTGACGATACCGGGGGCTATTACAACGGAGCGGTTTACATTTTGTTGATGAATGGCGATGGAACGGTCAAGTCGACCACAGAAATCGCCGGTGGTCTCAATGGCGGTCCCGTTGGCAACGCGTTCGATCGCCTGGGGATCTCCGTCGCGAACATGGGAGACATGGACGGGGATGGTGTCGTCGATCTGGCTGTGGGCGCGTCCGGCGCTCAGGTGGGAGGACTTGGTGGCGGGGCCGTCTACACGCTGTTTTTGAACGCCGACGGAACGGTGAAGTCCCGCATCGTCATCGGGAATGGAACAAACGGAGGACCGTCGTTGCCCGGACTGGGGGGATTTGGCGAGGCGGTGGCCAATATCGGGGACCTCGACGGCGACGGTGTGACCGATCTGGCGGTGGGAACTTATCAGTTTGGCGGGAGCGGGCCCGGAGCCGCCTACATCCTGCTGATGAACGCCGACGGCACCGCCAAGGCCACGACGAAAATCGGGAACGGTGTCAACGGGGGGCCGACCCTGGGCGCGGACGATCGGTTCGGATTTTCGGTTGCCAATCTCGGTGATCTTGATGGGGACGGAATCCAGGACATCGCCGTGGGGGCCTATCGGGATGCGACAGGCGGTTCGAACCGCGGCGCCGTCCACATCCTGTACATGAACAGCGACGGCACGGTGAAGTCGCTCGCCAAAATCGCCAGTGGCACGACCGGTGCCCCACCCTTGGCGGACGGCGAAAAGTTCGGAACCTCGATTGCCGGAATGGGTGACCTCGACAACGACGGCGTCAACGACATGCTGGTGACGTCGTTCCAAACGGCGAGCGGCGGAACGGCCTACGCGCTGTTCATGAACGCCAACGGCACGGTCAAATCGTTCACGAAGATCAGCAGCACATCGAACGGCGGTCCCTCCACAAGCCCCGGCGACGGCTGGGGGTCGTCCATCGCGGGGATCGGAGACTTTGACGGCAACGGAGCGCCCGACTTCATTGCCGGAGCGTGGCAAGACGACACCGGCGGCGACAATCGGGGCGCGTTGTACATCGTGCGGCTGGACGTCCCGGCCACGCCGACGGCGCTGGCCTTGTCCGCGAACACAATCGCTGAGAACCAGCCCACCGGCACGGCCATCGGAACGTTCACCACGACCGACGCCAACCCGTTCGACACGTTCACGTACACGCTGGTGACGGGAACGGGCGACACCGACAACGGGTCGTTCCAGATCGTCGGCAACGAATTGCGCTCGAACGCGGTCTTCAACTTCGCCACGAAGTCCAGCTACGCGATCCGCGTGCGGACGACCGACGATGGCGGCCTGTCGTTCGAGCGGACGTTCACGATCAACATCCGCGAACCGCGCAGCTTCGTCGTCACCACGAAGACCGATGTCGTCAGCGACCTCGACGGTCTGACCAGCCTGCGCGAGGCGATCACTTACGCCAACAGCGACCCGGACGTCAACACGATCACGTTTGGCGACGGCACGGTGCGTGGCGGGACGAACTTCACCGACGCGACACCCGACACGATTCTGCTGACGGGGGGCGAACTGGCGATCACCACGTCGCTCACCATCACCGGCAACGGCGCGGCGAGCACGATCATCGACGGCGGCTGGGACGGCGTGGTGGGAAGCGCAACCGGTTCGCGAATTTTCGTGATCAATGACGGCACAGCAACGCAGCAGGCGGTGGCGATTACCGACGTGACGCTCCAAAAAGCGAAAACCGGCCTCGGAAACATCAGTTTCAATGGTGGGGCGATCTCGAACTCCGAGAGATTGACTCTCACGGACAGTGTCGTCCGTGACAATCTGGCGAATGAGGGCGTCGCGATTCTCAACACAGGATCGGTGATTTCTTCGCGCAACACCTTTACCGGCAACAGCGGTGCCCGCGGCACGGTGTTCAACCAGTCCGGTGAATTCGTGTCGACCGGGGATACGTTCGATCACAATCTGCTGAGCGAGTTTGGGGGGGGGATCTACAATTTCGCCACGATCACACTGATCAATAGCACCATCGCCGACAACTCGGCTCTCGACGGGGGAGGGGGTGTTTTTTCGAATGGGACTTTCAATTCCATCAACACGTCCATTGCCAATAATTCAGCGGCAGAGGGTGGCGGCGTATATGTCCTATTCAGTACCTGGAACGCGAACAACACGATTGTGGCTGGGAACACTGGCGGGGATGTGTTATTGAACGGAATGTCAACCATCGTTGCCGATCGCCTCCTGGTCGGTGACAACACCCTGAGTGGAACCGGCATCACCAATAGCGTCACCTACGCCGCGATCTTCGGCACGAACGTCCTCGCCAACAACGGCGGACCGACGCAGACGATCGCTCTCTCCTCGGGCAGCGTGGCGATCAACGCCGGGAGCAACGCCCTGGCTTTGGACGCGAACAGCCAGCCCCTGACGACCGATCAGCGCGGCACCGGCTTCGCGCGGATCCTCGGCGGAATCGTCGATATCGGTGCGTTCGAACGTCCGAACGCCGCCCCGACCGACATCACCCTCACCGTGAACACGATCGCCGAGAACGCCGGGGCTAACGCCGTCATCGGCGCGCTCACCGGTGTCGACCCCGACCCGCGCGACGCACTCACCCTCTCGTTGCCGACGGGGCTGACGGACAACGCGCTATTCAACCTCAGCGGCGGCAACCTGCGAGCCAACGCGAGCTTCAACTTTGAAGCGAAGAGCAGCTACACCGTCACCGTCCGCGTCACGGATTTCGACGGTCTCAGTTTCGACAAGACGTTCACCATCAACGTGACCGACGTCAACGAAGCCCCCACTGCGGTCGCCCTCCAGAACACCACGACCTCGCTGCCCGAGAACACCAGCACAGCCAGCGCCATCAAGCTGGCGGATATTGTCGTCACCGATGATGCGCTGGGATCGAACACGCTGTCGCTGACGGGGGCCGATGCGGCGTTCTTCGAGATCGCGGGTACGGACCTGCGGCTGAAGGCGGGGACCGTGCTCAACTTCGAATTGAAGTCGAGCTATAGCGTCACCGTGCGGGTGGACGACGCCGACGTCGGTGGGACGCCCGATGCTACGACGAACTTCACGCTGACGGTGACCGACGTCAACGAAGCCCCGACCTTCGCTCTGCAGAACACGACGACATCGCTGGCCGAGAACACGAGCACTGCCAGCGCAATCAAGCTGGCCGACATCGTTGTCACCGATGATGCGCTCGGAACCAACACGCTCTCGCTGACGGGGGCCGACGCGGCCTTCTTCGAGATCGTCGGCACCGCATTGAGTCTCAAGGCGGGGACGGTCCTCGACTTCGAGACGAAGTCCACCTACAGCGTTACGATCAATGTCGACGACACCACGGTGGGCAATACCCCCGACCTGACGACGAACTTCACGTTGACCCTCACCGACGTCAACGAAGCCCCCTCCGTCTCCCTCCAGAACACGACCACCACGCTCCCGGAGAACACCGAGACGATTCTGGCAATCAAGCTGGCCGACATCGTCATCACCGATGATGCGCTCGGCACGAACACGCTCTCCCTCACCGGCCCCGACGCCACCTTCTTCGAAATCGTCGGCACCGAACTCCGTTTGAAGCTGGGTGTCGCACTCGACTTCGAAACCAAGTCCACCTACAGCGTCACGATCAACGTCGACGACACGACCGTCGGCGCCACCCCCGACGCCTCGGTGAACTT
>JBIKMW010000054.1:0-41400 GCA_044359065.1 Planctomycetales bacterium
CGCCGTACTGACATGCGCTCGCGATGGGGCCGACGGCAAGGTCGTGTCCAAACTCCGCGGTTTCATGCGAAAATTCGAGAGAGCCTTCGATTTGCTCGGCATCTTGTAAAAGGCGAAAGCCCTGTCGAAAACACCCGCGAAAAGCAGGTCGATCCACCCCATCCCCTCCTCATTCCAGGTTGGTTCCAGAGAAAGTCACACCGCGCGAAGCGGAACCCCCGTGTGTTGACGACCTGTCGACTCGGGTGCTTCCAACCGAGCGCCCCCCGCCGCACATCCTTCGGTTTCTCCAGGCAGACCAAAGCCAAGTCCCCGGTACATCCGCCGAGCCTGGCCGACGGGGTTCCCGTGCGGACTATGACAACGCGGGGTATAAGCCACGGGAATCGGGTGGCGGTCGTCACCACCGCTGGCGACTCCGCGAATCGTTCGCGCACGTTCCCCAATCCATCGTCGAGGCCTCTCATGACCGAGAGTTCGAGCCACGAACCGGCACCCTCGATGTCGCCACCTTCCTCGGAAAGCGCAGTCGGCACGACATCCGCATGGTGGCACCGAGTCCCGCTGTGGGTGGTGTGGACATTCGCCCTGGCGCTGCTTTTCGGCGCGGGAACCCTTTCGGTCGTCGGCCCGGTTCTCGTGGAAGTCTGGGCCGTGCAGACGCTGCGGGGAATCAAGGGAGTCACAGTCGATCCGGACACGGGAGATCGGGAGTGGGGCGGTCCGCTCGTGTACGCCCTGCGCCACGAATTGTTTGAGCCGCGGAATCACGTCATCACCTTCGGCCCGGATGTGCCCCGGGAGGCCCTCACCCTGCTCTCCAGGATTCGTTCGGTCACCAACCTGTTCCTGTACTGCCGAAACCTGCGGGACGACGACATGGCAATCGTGAGCAAATTGCCTTGGCTGCGCCATTTGGCTTTCAACACCCCTTCATTGACTGCCGACGCGTTTCGGTATCTGGAGGGTCATCCCGTGGGAATTGTCGAGTTCCATGACATGGCGATTCCCGCCGGAACTCTGGCGACGATCTCGCGGTTACCGCGCCTCATGTCAATGACCCTTGCGGGAACGAAGTTCGACAGACACGACTTCGCGGCGCTCCAACATCATCCCCGGCTCCTGTATCTGGGGCTTCACCGCCTCGAACTCACCGACGCGGACATCGACACAATCGGCTCCTTGCATGTACTGGCTCACCTCAAACTCGACGACGCCGGATTGACGAACGAGGAGCTGGCACGACTTCCAGCGTCTCTCCATTTGAGATCACTCACGCTGATCGGCAAGGAATTTACCGACGACGATCTGGCCGGATTGCTTGTCGATCCGGAACGTCTTTTCATCAAGGACACCCGCATCGAGATGGGCGAATCGACCGAGGCCTGGCTCAGGTCACGAACTCGCTGCCGCAAGATCGAACTCCGCGACCACGGCATTTCTCCCGAACGCCTTCGTTATCTCAATACGTTGGGGCCAGCCCGCATCGAGGTGCGAAAACTTTGAGGGCAGGTCGATCAGTTCGCCATCGACTATTTCCGCTCACGCGCGATCGCGTCTGCTCGTCGCTGTTCGATACGGTCCGACACGTAGCCCGCCCCCACACACGGAAACGCTCCCGCGACGAAGTACGCGACAGTCGTCAGCAGCCAAACGGTCCACTCGTTCTCCTTGAGATACGCCAGGGACATCGGGCTGTACAACATCAACATCGGCACTTGGAACGCGAGGTACGGGGCCAGTACGGTTTCGACGATGGCGGTGTTCGCGGTGTAGTCCCACGGTGTCCAACGCCCGACGGCGGCGAGCAACGAGTAGAGCGTGAGGGGGCCCACCAGGACCGATGCGATGCCACAACCAAACGCGGAGACGGAGCGGGGAATGTCGGACATGGGGTCGCTCCGTTCCGTTTGATCGCTCGCAGATGGGCCTCTTTCGGTCGATCACGTCGGGCTCCGGTTCGGCGGAAATCTCACGACTTCCGCTACGACACCGCCGCGTCCGCGACCAGGTCGCGCGGTTCCATCGGTTCGTGCGGCGCGAACGGTTGGTCGTCCGCCGACGCATCGGGGGCTTCATCCCCGTTCCACACCCACCGCCACAGCGCCGCCATATCCGCCAGCACCATGTTGATCGCCGGCACGACCACCAGCGTCAGCACCGTCGCGAACATCAACCCGAATGTCAGCGTGATCGCCATCGGGATCAGGAACTTCGCCTGGAAGCTCGTCTCCAACATCAGCGGCATGATGCCGAACGTCGTCGTCACCGTGGTGAGCACGATCGCGCGGAGGCGCAGCTTGCTCCCTTCGACGCTCGCCTCGTACAGGCTCAGCCCCGCCCGCACGCGCGAGTTGATGAAGTCCACCAGCACCAGCGAGTCGTTGTCGACGATCCCGTTCAATGCGATCAGGCCGATCATGCTCAGGATCGTGATGTCGTAACCCATGAACCAGTGGCCGATGATCGCCCCCTGGATACCGAACGGAATCGCGATCATCACGACGAGCGGTTGCACGTACGAGCGGAACAGCGCGGCCAGCAGGATGTAGATGATGAGGATCGAGACGGGGAAGGCGATCACCATGCCACTCAGCATCTTCTGGATTTCGAGCGATTTCCCCAGCGGTTCGTAGCGGGTGCCCGGATACTTCGGCGCGATCTCGGCGGCGTACCACTCGGCCACCGCCTTGAGGATCGCCTGTTCGTCGCCGACCGTTTCGTCGACATCGCCAAAGACGGTGATGGCCCGCTGCTGGTTGGTGCGGTTGAGCGTCGAGTAACTCTGGTCCTCGGTGAGTTCCGCCACTTCCCCGAACGGGACCCAGTTGTGCCGGGGGCTGGCGTGGGTGACATCTCGCGAGGGCCCGGCGGCTGCACCATCGGCCTCGGCCGGGCGCGGGGCGGGGATCCACATCCGTTCGACGTTGTGCACGTCGCGACGGAACTCTTCGGGATAGCGGACCATCACCTTGACGTCTTCGCGGTTCCGCGCGATCCGCCGCGCCTCGCGCCCGAAGAACGCGTTGCGGACCTCGTTGGCGAGGATCGACGTCGTGATCCCCGTCGCGCGGGCCGATTCCCGCGGCTTCACACGCACTTCGCGTTGTCCCCGGTCGAGGTTGTCGTCGAGATCGAACACGCCCTGAAACGTGGCCAGCTTGGCCTTGAGCAGGTCGGACACTTCGAGAACCTGTGCGAAGTTCTCACCGGAAACCTTGAGTTCCAGGCTCCGCCCCGCCGGTCCCCCGTTGAGCGATTCCCACGTCACGGCGTTGACCCCCGTGAGCGATTCCGACGCCTTCCGCAGGTCGGTCAGCACCTCTTCGCTGTGCCGCGTCCGGTTCACCGACTCCTTGAGTTCGATGATGAGTTGACCCAGGTGCGACTTGTCGCGCGTTCCCTCCATCCCTTCGCCACCGAGGTCGTACTGCCGCGCGACGAACATCTGCGCGTTGACGACTTCCGGCAGTGTGATGGCCAGGTCGCTCAACTTTTGCAACCGCTCGCGCGTGACGGAGGCGGGGGTTCCGACCGGCAGTTCGAGCGACGCCACCAGCGTCTCCCCGTCCATCTTCGGGAACCACGACGCCCGCACGACGTCTCCCGCCACCAGCCCGATCGACAACGACAGCGACGAAATCGCCGTGGCCAGCGTCACGTACCGCCACTTCATCGAAAGCCGAATGAACCGGTCGTACAGCACGTCGACGAGGAACGTCAAAAACCCGCGATACACCTTCAGGAAGCCGTCGCGCAGCTTGCGGATTGGCCCCAGTTTCTTCGCGGCAAAGAACGCCTTCACCGGCTTTTTCCGCATGTCGGGAAGTTCGCTCAGGTGTGACGGCAGGATGACGAGCGCTTCGATCATCGACATCGTCATCGCCGCCACACAGACCAGCGGCAACACGCGGAAGAAGTCCCCCAACTGCCCTTGCAGGAACAACAGCGGCACGAACGCCCCGATCGTCGTTCCCGTCATCACGACGATCGGCCACATCATCTCCTCGGCCCCGCGAATGGCCGCCTCGTGTGGCGAAAGTCCTTCCTCGATGTGGCGATAGACGTTCTCCGCCATCACGATCGCTTCGTCGACGTCGATGCTCAGCACGATGATCAGCCCCATCAGGCTGACCAGATTGAGTGTCACGTCGAACGACCACAGCAGGACAAACGTCCCCAGGAACGTCACCGGCAGACCCGCCGCCGCCCAGAACGCGACCCGCCAGTTCAGGAACAGCACAAGCGACACGAGGATCAGGACCAAACCCTGCACGCCGTTGTCGACCATCAGTTCGATCCGCCCTTCGACGAAGCGGGCGATGTCGGTGTGCAGCGCGAGCTTGAAATCGTGCGGAAACGGCGTGGCGCGGCTCTTCTCGTAGACGAGTTCCGGGTTCGGCTTGCCGAGGGCAAGCGACACGAACCGACCCGTCTCGGCCCACGCCACGGCAAACGGGCGGGCGTACCACGGCCTCGCCCACGCGGCTTGCCGACCGTAGGGATCGAACGGTTCGCCCGTTTTTCCCTTGATGTACGCCTTGATGAGCGACGAAATGTCGATCGCGTCCTGCGTGAGCGTCTTGTAGACGACCAGCGATGTCGTCGGCTCCGAATTGAAATATCCCTCGAGCTTCGTGTCGCGAAACTCGTCCCGCACGACCGCCACATCGGACACGCGAATCGTCCGCCCGTCCGGCAGGCTGCGTACGGCCAGCTTCTCGAGGTCGACCCCCCGTTGGCTTTCCCCCAGAGTGCGGACGCTGAGCACGCTGCGATCCCCTTCGAGCTGTCCGCCCGAGAGGTCGAGGTTGGTGTCGCGAATCGCGATGGCGATGTCGTCGAATGTGACATCGTATTCGAGCAGCTTTTCGGGACGGACCTCGACGGCGATTTCGTCCTCACGCTGACCGTTGACGTTGATCTCGCTGACTCCGGGCAACAGCAGCAGCTCGTCGCGCAACCACCGCGCCGCGCGCTTGCGTGCCGCCTCGTCCCCCTTGCCGTACAGCGCGACGCTGATGACCGGCAGCTTCGGCTCCATCTTGCGGACGGTCGTCTTCTCGGCGTCGACGGGCAGGTCCTCGATGGCGTCGACCTCCGCCTTCACCTCCTGGAGCAGCAGATCGACATCCTTCACGTCGCTGCGCAACGTGAGCGTCGTGGCCGACACCCCCTCGCTGATCGACGAGTCGACCTTCTCGACCCCCTCGACATCGCGCACCGCCTCTTCGACCTTGATCGTGACGCTCTTCTCGAGTTCGGCCGGGGCGACTCCCGGATAGACGGTCGTCACCAGCAGCTTCTTGGGCCGCGCCTCGGGAAACATCTCCCGCACCGTCGTCAGCGCCAGCACTCCGCCAACGAACACGATCAACAGCATGAGCATGTTGACCAGGACGGGATTACGAACGCTGAAGCGAACGATCGACATGATGAAGCGGGAAAAAGGGGACCGTTAATAGCCAATCTGAAAGTCTTCCGACCGTCGCCGACTCAACCTGGATACAAGCGTCAAACCAGCCCTTCACCCCCACACTCGACATTGTCTCGCCGTGGAAACGCCGCTGTGGGGGAGAACGTGCCCGCAGGGCGGATAAAGAGGCCGAACTCGATGTCAAACCACGTCAAACAGAAAGGTCTTGATTCCTCCAGAGACCCGACACGTACCGTCCCGTTGAAAATGTCGTTCGGTGAGCGGACCGTTTTCGTACGACGGACTTCCAGTCCGTCGATTTTTCGGCCCGTTGTGCGACGGACGGGAAGTGGAATTCCGTCGCACAGGTTGGAGACCGAACCGGCACTCTCCGTCGCGAAACTCAACAGCCCGGTCAGCAACGGCTTTCGTCGCACAAACTCCCGAACAACAGGTCGATTCGGGCCGACACTTTTTGTGCTGTGCCTGTTCAAAGCTCGCGACTCGAACGCAGTTCGCAAGCCCTCCACCCGATCACGACCATCGTAACAGCCGAGCCAACCCGAAGCGCCGGGCATTTCGGGCGGTGTGGCACACACGGACCTTGATCGAACAACCTCCGCACGGGCTCGAACCATCTTCCACCCCGCATCGTGTATCGACTGACAATGCACTCACCCGGTTCGACCAAGGAATCCGGATTCCCGAAAACGGGAATCACCGACGCCGTCGAATCCGCGCGGCACGGTGTCCCCGGAGCGCCGAGCGACCTTGGTAGCCGTTCGCTCCGTCGAACGGAACCGAGGCGCGGACTTGTCACCCGAGGCGGCCGAAATTCCGCCTCTCGCTCACGGAACAAATGCCGTTACCCTGATGCTTCCGTACCGTAAATCTCATCCCTCCCATGGCGTCCTGCCAGCGGCTCGGATGCTGGCACAGCAGGACCAACTCCCGAGGTTTCCACAACTGTCACACCCGCAACCTGTTCTTCTGCGGATTGGTCAGCATGTTCACCGTTCACGCACTACAAAACGCCGACTCGGACGGTGAAGATCTGCTTGCCGATGCGCTGGGGCTCGAATCGCTCGGCACCGGAACGCACCGCGTCCGAGACAGGAACGGGGATCGAGTTGGAGCGATCGATGTGACGGCGATCTGGAGGCTTCACATCGAACCAAGCTTCAGCCCCTCCGGCCTGCTGTGCGTCGCCACCGCCCCGAGAGTCGAGTGGGGAAAGTCGAAAGCGCCGGGTTGGGTCAAAGCAGTTCTATGCTGCAAAGGCGATCTGGCGACGGTCAAACTCGAGTCGGACCCACTGCCCGGCCTGTTGAGTGGTGTGCAATGGCTCGCGGAATCGGCGCATCAATACCGGGATGGAACCCACTACCGGTTGAGTACGCAAACCGGACGGATCAGAGGAACCGTGGAATTCAACAACCCGGATTCGTCAGACCTGATTGCTCTGGAAGCGGAGTGCTGGCAACTCGCCGAGAACATCGCGTGCGCATCGGGCCTGCTGAATCTCCACCGCTTCACCAGTGTGTGGAAGCAATCCATACAGGAACGCGGATAGGAACGCGGCACGCCGCAATAGAGCAGTGACTCGAATGCAGGCCACCACCATGCCTAGTAGCGGAGAAATGGGATTCTCCCTCTATCGCGGACTCGTGCTCTCCAGCACCGCACGCGTCCACGCCATCCTTCGCCGAACATTCAACGCGATAGCGACTATTCGGCGGTCCATCAGCGGCACTCCCCAAATGTTGGGGAGCGCCGCCTCTTCTCCGAGCCAACAACCGCGATTCGCATTTGCGCTGGCGAGGTTTCTCCACATCACCCCTTGAACGCCGCCGCCAGCAGCGCTTCTTGTTCGACTTCGTGGCTCTTCGTCGAACCGGTGGCTGGCGTCCCCCCCGCCTTGCGCGAGATGCCCGTGAACGGGAACCGGCCCAACAGCTTCTCGCCGTACGCCATCTTCAGGAACCGCCACGCTCCCATGTTCTCCGGTTCCTCCTGGACGTGGATCACCGGCGTGCCGTCCGCGAACCCCTTCAGGGCCGTTTTCAGCGACTCGGTCGGCAGGGGATACAACTGCTCGACGCGTACGATCGCCACGTCGGTCCGTTGCAACTCCTCGCGCCGCTTGAGCAGCTCGAAATAGATCTTCCCCGAACAGGCGAGAATCCGCGTGGCCGTTGCCGGCGCGATCGCCGCGTCGCCGATCACTCGCTGGAACGTCCCCGCGGCGCAGTCCGCCAGCGGACTGGCCGGCATCCGCAACAGGCTCTTGGGGGTCATCACGATCAGCGGCTTGCGCCACTTGCGAATCACTTGCCGTCGCAACAGATGGAAGTACTGCGCGGGGGTCGACGGCATGACGACCTGGATATTGTCGTTTGCGCACAGTTCGAGGAACCGTTCGACACGGCCGCTCGAATGCTCCGGCCCCGAACCCTCGAAGCCGTGCGGCAGCAGCATGGTGATGCCGCTGAGGCGCCGCCACTTCTCCTCGCCCGAAACCAGGAACTGGTCGATGATGACCTGTGCGCAGTTGACGAAGTCGCCGAACTGCGCCTCCCACAGGATCAACCCCGCCGGGCAATCGGTCGAATACCCGTACTCGAAGCCGAGCACGCCGATTTCCGAGAGCGGGCTGTTGTAGAGGTGGAACGTCGCCTGTGTGTCGGACAAGTGTTGCAACGGCGTCCAGGTCCGGCCGGTTTCGTAGTCGACCAGCGTGGCGTGCCGGTGGCTGAATGTGCCGCGGCGCACGTCCTGACCGCTCATGCGGATGGTGGTGCCGTCTTCGAGCAGCGAGCCGAAGGCCAGCGACTCGGCCGCTCCCCAGTCGAGATTCTTCTTCCCTTCGGCCATTTCCGCGCGGGCCGACAGCACGAATTTCTTCAGCCCTGGATGCGGAGTGAACCCCTCGGGCAGTTGCAGTTGCCGCGACAGCAGCGATTGCAGCCGCTCCAGCGGAATCCCCGTGACGGGATCTTCCACGGAGGCTTCGGGACCGCCCGAGTACCCCGCCCAAAGTCCCTGCATGGTTTCCACCGGCAACGCGCCGCTGGCGTTGGTCGTGGCCGCCTTGTACTCCTCGTCGAGTTGCTGCTCCTTGAAGTCGCGGATGCGGTCCGCTTCGGCGCGCGAGATGCCCCCCATGTTGACGAGGTTCTCGACGTACGTGTCGCGGACCGTCTTCTTCGCCTTGATCTTGCGGTACATCCGCGGTTGCGTGAACTCGGGCTCGTCCCCCTCGTTGTGACCGCGCAGCCGATAGCAGTACATGTCGATGACGACATCCTTCTGGAACTTCTTCCGGAAGCCCATCGCCAGCTTGATCGTTTGCGCGACCGCCTCGGGGTCCTCGCCGTTCACGTGGAAAATCGGGACCTGCAGCATCTTGAAAATGTCGGTCGAATACTGGCTCGAACGGGCGTCCTCGGGGTCGGTGGTGAAGCCGACCTGGTTGTTGACGACAATGTGCACCGTCCCGCCGACCGAGTACCCCTTGAGTTCACTGAGGTTGAGCGTCTCCTGCACGACCCCTTCGCCGGGGAGCGCCGCGTCGCCGTGGATCAGGACCACCAGCCCCTGCGACGGGTCGCCGTCCGCCATGCGGTCGATCTTGGCCCGCATCCGTCCGGTGGCGACCGGATTGACGAACTCCAGGTGGCTCGGGTTCACGCACAGCGAGATGTGCACCTGCTTTTCCGTTTGTGTGACCCACTCCGAGTCGTAACCCAGGTGGTACTTCACATCCCCCTTGCCGACGTGGCGTTCGGCGTCCATGTCCTTGAATTCACGGAAAATCTCGCGCGGCTTCTTGCCGGCGATATTGGCCAGCACGTTGAGTCGCCCCCGGTGGGCCATGCCGATGACCACTTCGCGCACGCCGTCCTCGCCGGCCTGTTCGATGGCCATGTCGAGCAGCGGAATCAGGCTTTCGGCCCCTTGCAGCGAAAACGCCTTCTTGCCGGGGAAGCGTTTGGCGATGAACTCCTCGAACGTGGTCGCGTCCGTCAGCCGCTTGAGGATCCGCACCTGCGTGTCCCGCGTGATCCGCAGGCGGTTTTCGGTCGACTCCATTTCGTTGAGCAGCCACTCGCGCGCGGTGAGGCTGTCGATATGCATGAACTGCGCGCCGATCGTGCGGCAGTACGTGTTGCGCAGCCAGTCAACGACCTGTCGCAACGTGCGCACGTCGGGGCCGGCGCTGCGGACCGTGGAGCACGGTTTGTCGTAGTCCTCTTCGGTAAAGCCGTAGAACTCGGGGTTGAGTTCCATGGGGATCGACCGGGGGGCTTCGAGGGGGTCGATCTTCGCCGCCGCATGCCCACGCACGCGGAAGTTGCGGATCATCTGGTCGACCCGTTCCTGGTCGCTGGCCGCCTTTTCCGCGTTTTTGGAACCGAAGGTCGGCGTCGCCACCGCCACGGCGTGGAACAGGCTCCGCTTGGGGAACGACGGCCCCAATTGGGCGCGCTCGGTCAGGCGCGGCTGGGAGGCGAAGTACGCCTGCCAGTCGGGGGTGACGTTGGCGGGGTTCTGCAACCACGCCTCGTACAACTCTTCGGCGAACGCCAGGCTTTCCGCGCTGAGTTGGACCGGGGCGGCCTTGCCACCCGGGTGGGTCGCCAGACCGTGCGGGGACGAACCGCTCAAGGCGATTGGCCCCGGCGTCGGAGATTGCGGCCGAGCTCCCTCGGTTTTGCCGGCGGCATGCTCGACGCTGCCGTCGGACGGGGATTTGGATTTGGAAGGCGCGGCGGTCTGGGGGGCCATAGTGATTCGACGAGAGGTGAGCGGGACGCCGGGAGGCTTGGCCGGTGCGATGCGGGGCGGACACAGCCCGACCCTTGTGATTCGAGCGCGGCGGCGGTTCGAGAGGCGAGCACGTGCGGCAATCCGGGGGGTTTCGGAAAACCGGGAAACCCCGAGGGCCGCGACTCGGACCGAAAGGCCCCCGCGACTGTCAAACTCCAACGTCACAATCGTATCCGCGAATCCCGAATCGAGCCAATCGAAGTTCGCGGCAATTCGGGCGCGGGGGGCGGATACGGTCGATTCGCCCGAAGCGTGGTGTCCTGCACAGCGGGTCTACGGTCCTCCCTTCCACGAAGCACCTGGAGTCAATGCTCCCGTCACCCTACGAGGTTTTGTTGCGCGGTTGTCGCAAAGGAATTGCGGGACGGGGCGGAAACGTGTTTCGACCGCTTTTGGGGCGGCAAAATCGCGGAGACAAAACGGAAAGGCCGGGGGCACACCGCACTTTTTCCGGGTTTCAGTCCCGATTGCGGGGCGCAACCGGGGGGCGTGTTCCGGGGTGTTTTGGCGCGCGGAGCGAGCGCAGAATCCACGTTTTGAAAAACCGAAACGTGGGAAATTCGAGCGCGATTTTTTCGCGCGGGGGTGAAAACGGGTTTGGAAATGGCGCGCGATGCAGTCGTATATCGCGGCTGCGCGCGGGATTGCATGTCGCGCACGAGGGGGTCTTGAGCCGCGCAACGAGGAGGGATCATGGGGGGGCGTCTGGGACAGTAGGGAGCTGACGTCCGTAAGTCGATGTCCCGTCACACGAACGCGGGTTCCGGAATCGCACTGCTGGACAAGCCAGCAGTGGCACACGGCGCGGTCACATGAGGTGTGATCGAGTACCCCCATCGTGCCTGTCGATTCGCCCACGGGCGGGGAATCCGATCACCGCGCAACTTATTGCCCCCGCAACTCAAACGCCCAAAGCCGCGTTTGGGGCACCCGTCCCGTCAAACATCGGGCCGGGCGACGCGGATACGCCGTTGTGGCCCGACCCGTCTTGGCCAGATAAGGAAGCTTGGCAGGAAGTTCGACATCGCTGTGGAAACGTCGTTGGGGGCAGTCCCATCCGCAGCCGTTTGACGCGTTATGGTGGACGAGAGTCGCCAGGCACTGGCATAGCCAGTGGCACCCGGCGTTTGGGGGGGCAGCATTGACGCTACCCGACGGACGTTCAATCAAGTCGGGCTGCGACTTCCGTCTCGCTGACGTGTGTGGGTCGATCCTGTTGGAGATTCTGGATTAGAATTCGGTCGAGGGGTGGGGTTGCCGTGGGGTCGGGTGTCACCAGCGAGTTCCAGCGATGGCGAAAGCAAAGGGTTCCAGCGAGGGGGGGGAATCGAGCGGAACGGGAGAGGAGCCGACGCTGCCGCCGGGCGTGACGCTCGCGCACGTGCTCTCGGGGCACACGGACTCCGTCACGAGCGTGGCGTTTGATCCCAAGGGGGAGACGCTCGCCAGCGGGAGTTACGACAAAGCGGTGAAGCTCTGGGACGTGGCCAGTGGCCGACTGCTCCGCTCGTTCGATGGGCACCAGGGCACGGTTTACAGCGTGGCGTTTGATCCGCAGGGGGGGACGCTCGCCAGCGGGAATGGCGATAACACGGTGAAGCTCTGGGATGTGGCCAGTGGCCGGTTGCTCCGCACGCTCGACGGGCAGCGGAGATCGGTGTATCGCGTGGCGTTTGACCCGCAGGGGGGAATACTCGCCATCGGGAGTGACGACCAAACGGTGAAGCTTTGGGAAGTGGACAGCGGCCAGCTGCTCCGCTCGCTCAAGGGACACAGGTTTGCTGCCCCGTGCGTGGCTTTTGATCGGAAGGGGGGGACGCTCGCCAGCGGGAGTGTCGACGCGACGGTGAAGCTCTGGGACGTGGACAGCGGCCGGCCGCTCCGCACACTCAGAGGGCATAATGATCTTGTCTATAGCGTAGCGTTTGATCGGCAGGGGGGGACGCTCGCCAGCGGGAGTTATGACGCGACGGTGAAGCTCTGGGACGTGGCCAGCGGCCGGCTGTTTCGTACACTCGAAGGGCATACCGACTCGGTCCATGCGATCGCCTTCTCGCCCGATGGTGCGCTGCTGGCTTCAAAGAGTGTGGATAACACGGTCCGGCTCTGGAGCTGCGTGACGTGGGAGACCGTGGCGATCATTCCGGTACCGACACGCGAGCACAGTTGGATTCCCGCGCTCGCCTTTCATCCCGACGCGCAGCGCGAGCGACCACTGCTCGCCACCGCCAGTTCGCCGCCCAATACACCGGATGACGAACGCTGCCGCGAGATTCATCTCTATGAACTCGACCGCGAGGTGCTGCTGGGAAAGCCCGCGCCCATCGTGACGCGACATTACGTCAATGCCAAGGTCGTGGTGGTGGGAGACACCGGTGTGGGCAAGTCGGGCCTGAGCCTCGTCTTGAACGGCAAGGACTACAAAGAGACCGATTCGACCGCCGGCCGATATGTTTGGCCCTTCGATTCGCACGAGGTCGCGTTAGCGGATAACCGTAAACAAACGCGCGAAACACTCCTGTGGGATCTCGCCGGTCAGCCGGGCTATCGCGTCATCCATCAATTGCACTTGAACGAAGTGGCCGTGGCGCTTGTCGTGTTCGACGCGCGGAGCGAGATTGATCCACTGGCTGGCGTGACACACTGGTCGCGCGCATTACGGCTCGCGACGCAGCGTCAGGGTTCCAGCGCCATTCCCATGAAGAAGTTTCTTGTTTCAGCACGCACGGACCGCGGCGGCGTGTCGGTCAGCAAGGAGCGTCTGGAAGCCATTCAAAAGGAGTTCGGATTCGACGGCTATTTCGAAACGAGTGCCAGGGAAGGCTGGAAGATCAAGGAACTGCGGGCGGCCATCGAAAACGCGATTCCCTGGGATGAACTGCCGGTCGTTACCTCGGAGGAACTGTTTGCTCGAATCAAATCGTTCCTGTTGAGCGCCAAAGGAGCTCGGCGATTACTCGTGGCGACAAACGACCTTTACGGAGAATTCCTAAGACAGCACGAAGGCGAAAGGTTCAAAATTGAACTCGAAGGTGGCGTCCACTTAACCGCGCATGCACATTCGTTCCTTGCTCAGCAACATTCACCACTCCGAGCACAATTTGACACGTGTGTCAGCCGTCTGGAGAATCGCGACCTGATCCGCCGACTCAGCTTCGGCGGCTACGTTTTGCTGCAACCTGAACTGCTCGACGCCTACGCATCGGCAATGGTCAACGCGGCGAAGAACGAGCCGGACGGTCTGGGGTCGATCGCGGAAGATGCCGCGCTGGTTGGACAGTTTTTCGTTCCTAACGAGCAAAAGGTCGGCGATCGCGGGCAGGAACAGGTACTTCTGAACGCGACGGTTGAAGAGTTGGTGCGGCATGACCTGGCATTGCGAGAAAGCGCCTCGGATGGCCGCTACCTGGTGTTTCCGTCGCAATTCAACCGCGACTACGAAGATGCTCCAGAACCGCCTGGCCGAGAAGTCGCGATCACATTCGACGGTCCGGTGCAGCATCTCTATTCAACACTCGCCGTGCGGCTGGGCCACAGCGGACTGTTCACAACCGGCCGGTCCGAAATGTGGCGTAACGCGGCCGTGTTCGCCGCGCGAACAGGTGGAAAGTGCGGCCTGTACCTGCACGAATTCGCCGAGGCTCGCGGACGACTCGTCATCTTCTACGAAGCACATGACGGCCGATCTCCCAGCGACGAAACTCGATTTCACTTTGAAGATTTCGTGTCCGCGCACGTAACCAGCCGCGCGATTGAGGGTTCGACCGCGTTGGTACGGTTTTTCATCTGCTCGAATTGCGGTGATCCCGTACCCGACAGTTACGTCAAGCGACTGCGCGACCGCGGCCTGATGTCGTTCGACTGCCCTTGTGGCTCCAAGGTATCGCTGGCTGCGCCGCAAGAACGGCTGCAATTCCCGTCGCAAGTCGAAGCGATGGGACGAGCGGCCGACCGCCAGCGCGACTTCGAGGTCTTTGTCGAGTCCGCTCGCGGCGAGACTCGCTCGCAGAGCTTTCGCGAGTGGGCCGGCGGAGAACGTGCGACGCTGGCCATCGTGTTCACCGATCTCGTCGGATCGACGGCGATGGAGAATGCAATCGGCGGCGAACCGATGAACGAGACGCGCCGTGCCCATTTTGCGCAAGGACGAAGCCTGCTTGAAAAGCACCGCGGTCGCGAGATCAAAACGATCGGCGACGCGTTCATGGCCGCCTTCAAGAGCGTGGACGCGGCACTCGATTTCGCAATGGAACTCCACGCGAAACCGGGTGATCCAAAAATCAATGTGCGTGCAGGAATTCACATCGGCGCGATGACAGTCGAGGCTCACGACGTGTTCGGCGGGACCGTGAACTTCGCGGCGCGAGTTGTCGGAGCGATCAAGGGAGCGGAGATCTGGCTCAGCGAAGAGTCGAAAAAGGATCTCGACGAGCTGCGTGCGAATCGATTCGGCACATTGAAATGGCAACGCCACGATGGCGTTGAGATGAAGGGATTTCCCGGGAGCTTTACCCTTTGGTCGCTGGGACAATGACGGGCGGCCCGAGCGGCGGATGGGTGGCCGGGAGGAATCCGAGACGAGGCTCGCGCTGTTTTCCGTGGGTTGGTTCGACGTTCGCCCTTGCTTACGCGGCGGGTTACAGAAGAGTCGCAGCCTTGCCGTGAGCGTTGTGATCGCGACGGGTGGCGGGGTCGGCAGCTTTGGGCCGGCTCCGGAAGGCGGACATCGCGAGTCCGGGGGCTCGAAGACTCGACCTCGGTCACCCAGCCGGGAGGGGATGGGGTGGATCGACCTGCTTTTCGCGGGTGTTTTCGACGTGCGCCCTTGCTTACGCGGCGGGTTACAGAAAGTTCGGAGCCGCTTCGCGGTGCGTACTTGCCGCGCGTTGGAGTTTGTTGCCCGCGGAGTTTGTTGCCCGCGGTGTTCGACGCCACGTGACGGATCAGTCGACGTACAGGAATTCGTTGGAGATCAAGAGCTGTTGGCAGAGGCTTGTGAGGGCCGCCAGTTCGAGGTCTCCGGTTTGGCCGGTCGCGCGGGCTTCGGCGATTGAGTCCGACAGGAACCGGCAGGCGGCGACGAGTTCGTCCGGGTCGGCGGGGCGTTGGTGGACGATCTCCCACCCCTTGGCGGCCAGTTGTGGCCACGTGGCTGTACGCGGACCGGCGAACTCCGTCGCCGAATTCGACGCCGCCAATGTGCTGCCGTCGGCCCCCGCGAGCTTCAGCTCGACGGTCCACACGAACGAGTCGCAACTCACTTCGGCCAGGCAATCGACGACGAAGTCGAGCGTGTCGCCCGGTTGGACTTCGAGATCGGCCGCCGGTGTCGCCACCTCGGCCTTGTCCTTGACCGTCCATTCCCCGGCAAGGCCCGTGCGGGAACTCACGATCCGTCCGCGCACGCCATCGCCACACCCGCCCGCGTGGGCGAACTTGCCGGAGATCGTCAGCTTGCCCGCGCCGGGGGAGGTCCAGCGGCGGATCGTGGCGTGGGCCTGGTCGTTCCCCGCGTGTCCACCCGCCGCATGCAGCAGCACGAACCCGAGGGTCGGATCGGGAATGGCGGGACCTCCTTGCCAGTAGGTCCCGGAGAAATGCGGAAGCGCGGTGAATGACGCGGTCCGCTTCTTCGTTTCGTCGAAAGACCCGTGGCCATACGACCACAAATCGCCAGGCCGGGGATAGGCGGCGGCGATGGGGTCGGTCGTCTCCCGCGCGTAGTCGGCGGCTGTTTCCTTCCGCAAGCGTTCCGCCAACCCCTTCGCCTCGCGGAGTGCGAACTCGCCGTTCATGAGCGTGAGAGCTTGTGGCGACGACACCGCCTGCACGCGGCGGTCGCAGTTCACCGTCATCACCGGGGCGTCGAAGGCTGTCAAGAACGACACCGGCTTCGAGCGGCGGGTTTGCAGATAGATGCCGCGGCGCGGCGAGTCGTTGGCCGGCGCGATCTGACCGACGAAGTCCTCCGCGACGGGAACGCTGGGGCCGAACGGCGTCGCGTCGAGGCGACCGCTGGCCTGCAACGCGCGGTCGCGCAGCGCCTCGGCGTCCAGACGGCGCACGGGGAAGCGGCTGTACAGCGAGCCGTCGGTGTCGACCGTGTCCCGCTGCGCGTCGCGTCGCGACGACTGCCGATACGTCGTGGAAGTCATCAGGAAGCGGTGCATCCGCTTGATGCTCCAACCCATCTTGGGCCATTCGGTCGCCATTAGATCGAGCAGTTCGGGATGCGAAGGTCGAGACCCCAACACGCCGAACTCGCCCGGTGTGTCGACGAGACCGCGCCCGAAATGGTGCAACCACAAGCGGTTGGCCATGACCCGCCCGAACAGCGGATGGGTGCCGCTCGTCAGGTGCCTGGCGAACGCGAGCCTCCGCCCGGTCGTTTCCAGGCCGGGGTCCTTCTCGGCGATCTCGAAGCGTGCGCCGTCCGGCGCGGCGATGGTCAGGTCCCCCGGTTTGACCGCCTGTTTCGGCTGGCGGTGGTCGCCCCGATAATGCAGGTGCGTGGGGGGAACGACTCCGGGCTGCTCCTGGAGCACGCTGATATAGTCCTCGACAGGACGCTCGGCCCGCTTGGCGGCGATCTTCTCGTTCTCCTTCTTGATCTCGTTCGCGGCCGCCTCGTTGTATTGGTACAGCACCCCGGCGTTGATGTTGAGTTTGGGGTTCGACTTCATCAGCGCTTGTTGCTCGGGGGTGCGCTTGTCGGCTGGCGCGCGGGCGGCTTCTCCGAGTGCGGTCCGTTGGTCCTCGGGGAACTTCAACAGCTCTTTCTCGAGCGCGTCGGCGATGGCCGCGTCGATCTTCTTTTGAAGTTCGGCCTGCATCGCGTTCGCTTCCGCCTCGACGGCAGCGGCCTTCGCCCGGTCGGCGTCGGTGTACAGGGACAGGTTCCGCTGCACCGGTCGCCGCCAGTGCGAGGGATCGAACGACGGCTCGAAGATCGCGCGCAGGCGGAAGTAGTCCTCTTGCGGGATGGGGTCGTAGCGATGGTCGTGACACTGCGCGCAGCCGACCGACATCCCCAAGAGCGACGAGCCGACCACCTTGAGCATGTCGGCCATCACCTGATTGGCCCCCGCCGCCTCGTCGACGCCGCCGGTGGCGGTGGTGTCCGCGACCATGCGCAGGAACCCGGTCGCGGCCAATTTTTCGAGCTGCTCGGGCTTGAGATTGGTCCACGGGTAGGGGACCAACTCGTCACCCGCGAGTTGCTCGATGATGAAACGGTCGAGCGGCATGTCGTCGTTGAGCGCTCGAATGACCCAGTCGCGGTACTTCCACGCAAACGGGCGGGGGGTGTCGTCGCTGCCGTTCCCCTCCGATTCGGAGTAGCCGGCCACGTCCAGCCAATGCCGCGCCCAGCGTTCGCCATAACGGGGGGACGCCAACAAGCGGTCGAGCGCGTTCTCGTAGGCTTGCTCGCTGGTGTCGGCCAGGAACGCCGCCATTTCTTCCGCGGTGGGGGCGAGTCCCGTCAGGTCGAGCGTTGCCCGCTTGAGCAGCGTGCGCTTTTCGGCGTCCGGATTGAACGCGAGTTTTTTCTCGCGCAGACGGGCGGCGACCAATGCGTCGACTTCGTTGCGCACCCGTTCCTCGGGAGCGGACGCGGGGATGTCAGGGCGGCGGAGCGGTTGAAACGCCCAATAGGACCGCTCTTCGGGGGTGATGTCGATGCCGGGGGGGAGGGACTCGGGTTCGTCGCGCGACACCACCGCTCCGCCGTCGATCCAGCGGCTGACCAGATCGATCAGTTCGGGCGGTACTTTCTTTTCGCCCGGTGGCATTTCCCCCGCGCGCATCCGCTCGACGAGCGCGCTTTCGGAACCTTGGCCCGGCACGATGGCCGGCCCGCCGTCGCCCCCTTTCACGGCGAACCGCTTCAGACGCAAATCAAGATTCGACGCCAGCTTCTCGCTGCCGCCGTGACAGTCGAGGCAGTACGCCTTGAGGACCGGCCGCACATCTTTTTCAAACGTCGGTTCGGCGGCACGCAGGTTGGCTGGCAACCCAACGCATGCGCACGCCCAGATCCAACACGCGATACGCGCACTGCGGAACGAACGGGCCTCGCGGGCGCGGATGTTCTGGGCGGAAGTGGCGGGGACGCAGATTGCGGACATGGGGCCATCGCGTGCAGGAGGGATATGCGGCGTCGCTCGATCGTGACCCGCAGGACGAGAGCGACGCGAGGGGGTGGGAAGACGCGACGCACGGGTATCCGCACGCCGCTTCTGCCGTAAAATCATAGATGACGATTTATGGGTGGGCAACGCGAATCGGTGTCTCGACGGCTAGCGGATCCGCCCGAGCCGCAGGTTGCACAGCGGTGCGGGAAGACGCGGCAGGGATTCGATAGACTTCATCAGAGGGTTCGCCGGCGCTCCACGATTTCCCGATCGCCGATCGACTTCGTACGGCCAGTTCGTCCCGAGCGCTCCCTCCGAGATTCAAACGGGAACCGGAACAACAGCGCGAAAAACTCGCGTTTTGGTTCGGCTTTGGGCCACCCTCATTCCCGCGACGGTCCCCGCAAATGTCCTGGTGTTTTTCCGCCACGATCGGTCCGATGTCGTTGGCCGTGCGGTTGAGTCAACGGGACGAAGAGTCCGCGCCGACGCCGCCGTCGCGCGGCCGCCCGAAATCCACGACGGCCTTCACGCGAAGTCTGCGATTCGCCGACATCCTGCCGCCTGGATCCACGATCGCGCAGGTCGACCCCGAGGCGGTTGTCGAGGAACTGGCTCGTCTTTCGCGTGAACTGTTCGCCGAGTCGCGTGTGAAGACGAGCCAAGTCGAGTGGGGGACCCTCGCCTTCGCCGGTCGCCCGCAAGCGATTCCCCTCGACATCATCCAATGCGGCTGGGGCCATCCCCGTTGGGGCAGGAGCGAGACCGGCGTGGCGTTTCCGCTGGGTAAGCGGCTCGAACAGGCGCTTCCCTTCGCGCTGCTGTTCCAGTCGACGGCGGAGGCGGCCTCGTGGAACGTCGAACGCTTCGCGTCCGTCTCATACACCGGGGCCGACGGCAAGCCGGCGGAACACCCCGACCTGGAATGCGACGCCGTGTTGACGGTGGAGGCCTCCGAGGCGATCGTCGGTTGGTGGAGCGAGCCGGACGCGGCTTTGACGAGTCCCCCTCGTTCGGGGTCGAACCTCAAACCGGCGGTCCCTTCGGCATCGCGGACAGGGCGGGACCTGCTGATCGGTTCGCTCCGGCCGGGGACGTTGCCTTTGGCCTGGCCCGGTTGGGGCTCGACGGTCGACGGGCTGGCCTCGCCGTACGGAATTCTGCAACGGTTGCAGCGCCTTCTCGACAACGAGGCGGCGAACGAGCTGTACTTGGCTGAGCGGTTTCGGAAGCCTCGCGCCACGGACGGAGACCGGACGAGCGGCGCGAAAGCGACGTCGTCCCGTCGCAAGACCGCTGCGGGGAATTCGCCCTCCGAAGAATCGGGGCGGGTTGGCCCGCACGAGGGGCTGCGCACGCGGGTCCGCTCGATCCACGATTTGATCGCGGCCGCCGAAGGGGGGAACCGCTTGGCCCGGTCGCTGTTGCTTGACGCGGCGACGGTGCTGGGTTGGGCGATTGCCCAATCGCTGGTCCTGCTCCCGGCGGGGCGGGTCGTGCTCTCGGGCGATCTCTTTCATGGGGACGATGGGAACGTTCTGTCCCCTCTGTTGCAAACCTTGCGCGACGAGCTGCGCGATGCCAATGTGGTCGTTCCGCAGGTCGTGCTCGAGCCGCCATTGCCGGGCGGGTTGGCGGAAGCCGCGATCCGGCGAGTCGCAGCGGTCCACCAGGAGCGGGGCGCGAACCCGGGTCGTCCCCGGGCGGAACACTTCGATGTAAGCCCAGACGCCAAAACGGGTTACTTGCGCTTAAGTGACCCGTCCGACTTTGCCGATGATTCGGATTAGGCCGGATTTCCGAGGGTCGGAATCCGGCGAATTTGGTTCCGGGTTGGCTGGTCCCATGCTCGATATGTTCGCGGCGACGGCCGCATCTGACACACGACTTTGGCGTAAACGCTTGCCGGCCATGCTGTTGTGCCTGGTGGCACTGGCGGACACCGGATGCGCGTCGCGACGCTCGTACGCGCACCGCCCACCACGGCGCGAGGGGTGGAACGACACCCAGATCGGTGCGGGGGTGGGAGCGGTGGGAGGGGCCGTGCTGGGGGGCGTGATCGGTCACCAGTTCGGTCGCACCGGGACGGGCGCGCTGGTGGGGGGACTCGCGGGGACGGCCACGGGAGCGCTGGTCGGCAACGCGAAAGAGGTCAACGACGAACGGGACTATTACGCTCGGCAAGCGGCCCACTACGAGTACGAACAGGCCCGCGAGCGAGCGGCGATGCTGTCGAATTCGGACGTGATCAACATGACCCGCGCTGGGTGTGGCGACCGGATCATCGTGAACGCGATCCAAACGCGCGGCGGACGCTTCGACACGTCGCCGGAGCAACTGATCGTGCTGCGGCAGTATGGCGTGAGCGACGAGGTGGTCGAGGTGATGCAGGCGCGCGGGGGGCGGTAGGCCGGCATGAAGTCCGAGATCGCGAGAGGCGGTGACATTGACCGTATGACCGGGACGCCGGTCATCGGGTTGATTGCACGGTCACCCACCCTCCCGCGAAGCGACTACTCAAACCAAACACATCAGCTCAAACCAAACACATCAGCGGTCGCCGATGCAAAGCTTCCAGCGGGCTTCTCTCGCCGGTTGGCCCGCGTTACGATGCCGGTTTGGCTTGTTTTCGGTGGATTTCGCAGGCGGGGGAGTTTTCTGTCGCGGCTGGCGGCGGAACGCTTCGCGTCGGGGAGTTCGTCGAAACGGCACGGCGGGCGTCTGGTTCCCGCTGTTCTCCGCGAGTTTTCGGGTCGTTCGCCCTCGCTGACGCGTCGGGTTGCCGAAGAATCCATGCCCGCACCGTGACTCTCGCGGGCGAGACAAAAACATCACGAACGATTTACACCACGATTCGGCCGGGAAGGGGTTCCCGGAACGGGGAACGGGGTTTCGGCGAGGTGCCGACATCCGGTTCGCAACACCGGACGTGGATTGGCAGTGGGTGAAATTCTAATGAGTCATCAACGGGACCGTGAACACCGCGTGGTCGTCACGGGCATTGGCGTCGTCAGCCCGATCGGCATCGGTGTGGACGCCTTCTGGGACAGCCTGCTGAACCTCCGCCAAGGCATCGGCCCGGTGGAAATGCTGTCGGCATCCCCCCTGCCCCACCATGTTGCGGGGGAAGTGAAGGGGTTTGAAGCGGGAAAACACACCAAAACGAAGGACCAAAAGAAGTCCCTCAAGGTGATGTGCCGCGACATCCAGCTCGGCGTCGTATCCGCCTGGCAGGCGCTCGATCACGCGGGGGTCGTGCCGGGGGCCGTCGAACCGGAACGGCTCGGGGTCGAATTCGGCGCGAACCTGATGCTCTGTCCGCCCCCCGAGTTGGCGCGGGCCTGCTACGCCTGCCTCGACGACCAGGGCCGGTTCGTCTTCGAGCAATGGGGTACGAAGGGGCTGGGAGACATGGAGCCGCTCTGGCTGCTCAAGTTTCTGCCCAACATGCCCGCTTGCCATATCGGGATCGCCGCCGACGCGCGGGGACCGAACAACTCGATCACACTCGACGATGCTTCGGGTGGCCTGGTTCTTGGCGAGGCACTGCGGGTGATTGCTCGCGGACACGCGGACATCATCATCACCGGAGCCACCGGAACGCGGTTGCACTCGGTGAAATCGATGCACCAGGCGATGTGGAACAAGTTGGCGGATGCTCCCGAGGGGCAAGTCCCCGCCTGCCGCCCGTTCGATCTGCGCCGCAACGGGCAGATCGTGGGGGAAGCGGCCGCGACGCTGATCCTCGAAGAGGAAGAGCACGCCCGCAAACGGGGCGCGAAGACGTATGGCCGCATTCTGGGTGCCGGCGCGGCGTGCGTCGCTCCGAAGACGGGCAACCGGGGGGATGTTCGCAAAGCGTTGGCCCTGGCGATGAAGAACGCCCTTGCCGACGCACGCGTTACCCCCGCCGACGTGGGTCACATCTGCGCCCATGCGTCAGGCGATCCGGATGAAGACCGTCAGGAAGCCCTCGCCATCCACGACGTGTTCGGGGATCTCGGCTCGAAGGTGCCGGTCACCGCGCTCAAGAGCTATTTCGGCAATTCGGGTTCGGGGAGCGGCGTGCTGGAGCTGGCCGGTTCGCTGGTGGCGCTGTCGCGAGGCTTCATCCCGGCGACACTCAACTACGAACAACCGGACCCGGCCTGCCCGCTGAATGTGGTGGCCGGTGCGCATCTGGCGACATCGAACAAGATCGTCCTGAAAGCCAATGTGACGATGATGGGGCAGGCGAGCGCGGTGGTGGCGTGCGGGGTGTGAGGCGTCGGTTTCTTTGACCACAAAGACGACAAATACTAAACCACCAAGGCACGAAGGCACCAAGAAAGGCAAGAAGACGGTTGATTCCCCTGTCCTTTGTCTTCCTTGGTGCCTTCGTGTCTTGGTGGTTCAATTCTTTTTTGCCTCTTCTCGTGACGCCGCTGTGAATTGAATTCAGGTGAGGTTGGACCCGGCGGAAGGATTCGCAATGACGGCGTCGATGGATCGACCTGAGCCTGCCCCGGAACCGCGCGGCTCCCTTGCTTCCCCCAGTTTCGTCTCGCTCGTCGCTGTGCAGGCGCTCGGGACGATCAACGACAACGTCTTCCGCTGGCTCACCGTTCCCATCGCCGTTCACTGGTGGGGGACGCAGCACGAACCGCTCGTGCTGTCGCTGGGCCTGCTCCTGTTCACGCTGCCGTTTCTGTTCCTGGCCAACCTGTCGGGTTGGCTGTCCGACCGCTTTGCCAAGCGGACGGTGATCGTCGGTTGCAAGGCGCTCGAAATCGGCCTCGCGGTGTTCCTGATGGCGGCCATTCTCGGCGGCCACGTCACTTCGATGATGCTCGCGGTGTTCCTCATCGGGGCACAGGCCGCGTTGTTCTCGCCCGCGAAGTATGCGTGCATTCCCGAGAATCTCCCCACCGAAAAACTTTCGGCGGGGAACGGGATTATGGGGCTGGTGACGGTGCTTTCCGCCGCACTGGGGACAGTCCTCGCGTATTGGCTGTACGACCAGACCAAACCCGACGGCCGTGTGAATGCGATGCTCTCCGCCAGTGTGGTGCTGGGACTGGCCGTCGTCGGGACGGTACTGAGTCTGGCCATCCGCTCCGGTCCCGCCGCCCGTCCCGATCTTCCGTTCCCCGTCAATCCGTTCAGCGGCCTCGTCTCGCAAATGCGGGTGCTGATTGGCGACCGGGTGCTGTTCCGTACGGCCTTGGGGATCATGTTCTTCTGGTCGCTGGCGTCGCTGGTGCAGATGAACGTGGTGACGTTCACGGATGAACTGGGCTTCCCGAAATCGGCCTCGGGTGAACTCCTGGCCGTGTTGGTACTGGGGGTCGGTACCGGCAGTGTGCTGGCCGGAGTGTGGTCCGCCGGACGCGTCGAACTGGGGCTGGTTCCGCCAGGGGCGACTCTCGTGGCGATCTTCGCATTGGGGCTGTACTTCATCGGCGCGCGTGTCGAACCGGAGTCGGCGCTTGCCGCGCAGTGGGCCTGGCGCTGCTCGGAGATCCTGCTGTTTTGCCTGGGGGCGGGGGCGGGACTGTTCAACGTTCCGCTCGACTCGAATCTGCAGGATCGCAGCCCCGTCGAACAGCGCGGCTCGATCCTCTCCGCGAGTAACTTCCTGACCTTCAGCGGGATGCTCATGTGCGCGGGGTTGTTTTATGTCCTCAAAGACGTATTGCACCTCTCCGCTCGGCAGATCTTCCTGGTGCTCGGTTTGGCGACGATCCCCGTCGCGGTCTATGTCTGGTTGCTGTTACCAAAAGCGTCGGTCCGCTTCTGGTTCCATTTCACCTTGGCGCTGATGTACCGCATGAAAGTGCGGGGCATGGAAAACGTCCCGCGAACCGGCGGCATGCTGATGGTCCCCAACCACGTGACGTGGGTCGACGGGTTCCTGTTGCAGGCGTTCCTGCCGCGCGACATCCGCTTCGTCGCCTTCTCGGCCAACGTCGAAAAAGGGATCGGCGGCTGGATTTCGCGGCTGTTCGGGACGATCCCCATCAACAACTCGGACGGCCCGAAAGCCCTCGTCAAATCGCTGCAACTGGCCAAACAGGCACTCATCAACGGCGATTGCGTTTGCATCTTTGCCGAGGGAACGCTCACCCGCACCGGGCAGATGCAACCGTTTCAGCGCGGCATGATGAAGATTCTCGATGGCACGAACGTTCCCGTCGTGCCGGTCTATCTCGAAGGCCTGTGGGGCAGCATTTTCAGTTTCCGCGACGGCAAGTTCTTCAAGAAATGGCCGCGGAAGTGGCCTTATCCGGTCACCATTCACGTCGGCCAGCCGATCGCCAAGCTCGAAAGTCACTGGCATGCCCAACGGGCGGTTGAGGCCCTGGGGGTCGAGGCCGCCCACCAGCGGAAGGATTCGGACATGATCCCCCCCCAGCGTTTCCTGCGGACCTGTCGGGCCAAGTGGCGCGAGGACAAACTGGCCGACTCCACGGGAGACGTGCTCAAGGGACGCGAGGTCCTGATCCGCACGCTCGTGCTGCGGCGGTTGCTCTCGCGCACGCTCGCCCCCGATGAACGTATGGTGGGCGTGCTGCTTCCCCCGTCGATCGGTGCCTGCCTCGTAAATGCGGCGCTGCCCCTGATGGGTCGCGTGGCGATCAACCTGAATTACACCGCCGGGGTCGACACGCTCAACTCCTGCATCGAGCAGACCGGCATCCGTCATGTGCTGACCAGTCGGAAGTTCCTGGAGAAGGTGAAGATCACCCTCAACGCGGAGTACGTGTACCTCGAAGACTTCAAGGAGAAGGTGACCGGCACCGACAAACTCACCGCCGCCGCGCTCGCCTATGCGGCCCCCGCGTGGTTGCTGGACCGCGTGTGCGGTCTCCACAAGCAAGGCCCCGACGACCTGCTGACGATCATTTTCACGTCGGGTTCGACCGGCAAACCCAAGGGGGTCATGCTGTCGCACGCCAACGTGAACAGCAATCTCGACGCCATCGACGGCCTGTTCCAGTTGACCCGGCAAGACGCCTTCCTCGGCATCCTGCCGTTCTTCCATTCCACTGGCTACACCGCCACGCTCTGGTCCGTGCTGACCCTGCTCCCCAAGGGGGTCTATCACTACAACCCGCTCGACGCCCGCGTGATCGGCGACCTGTGCCAGAAGCACAAGGTCACGATTCTCATCACCACGCCGACGTTCCTGCGGACGTACTATAAGCGGTGCGACAAGGAGCAACTGGCGTCGCTCGACCTCGTCATTTGCGGGGCCGAGAAGCTGCCGCGCGAGTTGGCGGTGGCGTTCGAGGAGAAATTCGGCATCGCCCCCATTGAGGGTTACGGGACGACCGAACTCTCCCCCCTCGCGGCTGTCAATGTCCCCGACCACCGCTCGCCGGAAGTCGAGCAGAAGGGGACGAAGATCGGCACGGTCGGTCGCCCGATACCGCAAACGATGGCCAAGGTCATCGACACCGAGACCGGTGCCGACCTCGGTCTCGACACTCCCGGCCTGCTCTGCATCAAGGGGCCGAACGTGATGCTGGGCTATTACCACCAGCCCGAGTTGACCGCCAAGTTGATCACCGACGGGTGGTACTCGACGGGCGACATCGCCAAGCTCGACGCCGAGGGCTTCATCACGATCACCGACCGGCAAAGCCGGTTCTCCAAGATCGGCGGTGAGATGGTCCCCCACCTGACCATCGAAGAGCGGCTGCTGGAGATCGTCAAAACGGGGGACGAACGCGATCAGGAACTGAAGTTGGCCGTCACCTCGGTCCCGTGCGACAAGAAGGGGGAACGGCTGATCGTCTTGCACAAGACGCTTCCCAAACCGGTTGAAGAGGTCCACAAGGCGCTCGAGAATTGCGGCCTGCCGAACCTGTGGCTCCCCGCGCGCGACGCGTTCGTCGAGGTCGACGACATCCCGGTCCTCGGTACCGGCAAGGTCGACCTGCGGGGTTTGAAGGCGCTGGCGCTGGAGAAGACGGCGCGGGGTTGAGGGCCTTTCGCGCCCTTCAAAAGCGTGCGGTATTCACGAATTGCTAGTTGCAATCCACGACGGCCCGGCTGGCCAGAACCCCGACAGTCCACAAGAAGGGCCTCGCGGGCCGTGCGAAACACTCGCAGCCTCGAGAATGTCGAACCGCACGCACCAACAAGTCTATGCGTCTATTTATAGACTTTTCGACTTATTTCGTTGCTGCCAATTCCTCGACCTCAAGACTCGACAAGCGTGTTGCGAACCGATATGAATTTATATCGGGAGGCTCCTCCCCGGATCCCTGTTTTCGTTGTTTGCCGACACGGCGTGTCCCCTGAGACGCGTGCAACCATCGTCGGCGGCTTTCACTTTCCCCGGCAGCCTCGCTAGCGGCTTCTTTTTTTGAAGGTCGTTTTGCAAAGCCGTGTGAGTCGAGGACTCGGTCGTTTTCCGTTTATCTCGAAGTGTTTCCTCCGGTGATTTCCGCCGGTGTCGTACTGAGTTCGTTTCCCGAAGGAGATCGAATGGACAAGCGCATGTCCGGAGCCCGCCGTCGCGGGTTCACTCTGATCGAACTGCTCGTCGTGATCGCGATCATCGCGATCCTGATCGCGCTGCTGTTGCCGGCCGTGCAACAAGCCCGCGAAGCCGCCCGCCGCAGCCAATGCCGCAACAACCTGAAGCAAATTGGCTTGGCGCTGCACAACTACCACGACAACTTCAACGGGTTCACTTATCGCAAAGGCGGTACCGCCCACAGCAATTCGGTGACTCCTCAAGGCAACGCCAACCGCCGCAGCGGCTTCGTCGGCATCCTGCCCTACATGGACCAAGCCCCCCTGTACAACCGGATTGAAGCCGGCGATGTCGCGAACGGAATCAGCCCCGGTGGTCCCGTGGGTTGGAGCGGTTGGGCCGTTTGGGACGCTCCGATCACCGGCTTCCTCTGCCCCTCCGATGGGGTGACTCCCGTCGCGGCCCGCTCGAACAACTATCTCTTCTGTACCGGCGACTCGGCCCGGAACAACCGCGACTCGACGGTCGTCCGGGGCGTTTTCGGCTACCAGATTTGCGTGAAGATCGCCGAAATCTCCGACGGTACGAGCAACACCATCATGATGAGCGAAGGGGTTCGCGGGGCGGCGTTCGGCAACCCACTGGTGGTCACCGCGGGGGGCGACTATCGCTCGGTCAACAACATCATCATGAATCAAGACCCGATCAACGCACCCGGCGCATGCCGCTCGTTGGTGACCGGGGGATTCATCAACGCCGGCCTGTCCATCAAGAGCTGGCGCGGTCGCCATTTGTGGGACGGTCAACCTGAGCGAGTGGGCTTTACGACGATCGGTCCGCCGAATTCTCCCGCGTGTGCGGCTGGCGCCAACGTCAATGCCGACTCGGCTGACGCGAACCTGCCGCCTTCCAGCATGCATGTGGGGGGTGTCCACTGCCTGATGGCGGACGGCGCTGTAAGGTTCGTCAGCGAGAACATCGACTCCGGCAACCTTACCGCGGCGAACCCGGCTCAAAACGGCGGCGGTCTCAGCCCCTACGGCGTGTGGGGCGCGCTCGGCACGAAGTCCGGTGGCGAAACTGTCTCCGACTTCTAACACGGGTTGGATTTCGGTTTGCCGGTTCTGAAGTGGATTTCTCGCCCACCCGAACAAGCCCCGGAGCAGTTTTCTGTTCCGGGGTTTTGTCGCGTGTTGCGAGCTTGTTTTGCCTTCGCGCCGCCGGACAGTGGCTTTCCAAGCCCCCGTCCCTCGCGTATCCACGGCGGTTCGGACTCCCGCACTCCAATCGAGATAAGCTGCTATGAGCGTGCTGCGTCGAACTGTTTTGGGACTGGTGTTGGCCGGATTGGGGGTCGGTTGCGGCGGAGGTGCGGACCCGGAGAAGGGACGCGAACCGCGCACTCCCGTCTCCGGCGTCGTGATGCACGACGGCAAGCCGGTCGAAGGCGCCACCGTCATGCTGCACTCCAACATGGGGGGCAAGGGTGCCACCGGCATCACGAACTCCAGCGGGGCCTTCAAGCTCGGCACGTACGGTACCGATGACGGAGCGTTGCCCGGAGAGTACAAGGTCTCGGTCCGGAAGCTTGAAGCCGCCCCGACCACCAAGCAACCCGGCCCCGACGAACCGGGCTACGACCCCAACCCGAAGCCGTTCGTCGCTAAGCACCTGCTCCCCGAAAAGTACTCGGACTTCACCAAATCGGGCCTGACGGCCACTGTCGGAAAACAGGCCGTCACCGATCTCAAGTTCGAACTGAAGTGACACGAACCTGTCCGCGATGAAGTTCCTCACACGGCCCGCGATTCCTGGTGGAATCGCGGGCCGTGCGTCGTTTACTGGAACCGATTCTCGACGCATCGACTCGATAAGTCTTCGCCCCCTTCCCATTCTTTCCCGCATCGCCCCGTTTGCGCCGTCGCACATCCCGGTTCCGAACCCATCTTGCCTCGTTGTCCCGGTTCGGCGTACATCCTCTCCCACCGGCGACTCCGTCGCGGGGGGCCGGGGGGTTGCCGCGCGAGGCTCGCATGTGGTGTCGACATTGTCAGTCCGATGTGGTGGCGGAAGCCCTGTCCGATAATCGGCGGGTGCTGTGCGCGACCTGCCGCACCGACATCACTCCCGCCACCGCTCCGCACGCCGATCCGGGCAAATCCGCTCGCGATCCCCGCGAACTGCTGGCCCGCTGGGCCGAAGAGGATGCCACCGATCCGCTCGGGCCGCTCTACCACGGTTCGGCCCGTCGCGATTCGCTCCCCCTCTCGGAGAGTCACTCCGACACATCCGCTCCGCCCGCCCAAACGGTGCTCCCCTTTACCGCCCCTGCCGCGCCGCCCTTCGGGGCTGGTCCGCCACCGACCGCGAGCACTCGCAGCGCCATCCCAACACCGCCGGTGCCGCGCGGGACCTCAGCCGACACGCCGCCGCGGCGGGTGATGCCGCTCCCCTCGGTCTATCGCCATTGGTCCCCCTCTCCCGGCGGCGATGTCCGCGACACCGACGGCGACTCTCCGCGCGACGAGGCGGAAACCAACCGGCTCCGGATTGTCGGACAGATGTTCGCCTATCTCGGCGTGCTGACGCTGTTCGTCGGGTCGGTGCTGGTGCTGCTCGGACACTTCGGCAACCTGGCGAACTACTCCCCCACCGGTTGGATCATCGCCACCGCCGGTCAGATGCTGCTGTTCCTCGGCGTGGTGACGCTCGTCGCCGCCGGTCTTGAGCAAATCCAGGAGGCGTGGCGACGCTCGCACACCGACATGGTCGACCGCTTCGCCCGCCTGGAACGAACGACCGCCGACGCGCTGGAACGGTTCGCTGCGAACGACGGGCCGATCCCGGAGGAATCCGGAAGCACGACTGCGGGCGTAAATCGCGGCGACAGGCGCCGCTCGCGCGAGCAGCGCATCGCCGAATTGACCGCCGAGCTTGAGCGGCTGCGCGCCGCCTGAGACCGCCGCGAGGGTGTGAGTTTCTCGGGGGATAGGCTTCCAGCCTGTCGGGATTCCAATCTTTCCCAAAAGACAACGACAGGCTGGAAGCCTATCCCACCGATTTCTTCACGGCCTCGTCTTGAAACGGGAACTTGGCCACTCGGTTATGCCCCGCGCTGGTACCGCCGCGCCATGTTCGACACGCGCTCGGCGATCATTTCCCGGAGTTCGGGGGGCGAAACGACCTCCGCCTGATCTCCGTAGCCGAGAATCCACCACGAAATCTCGCGCAGGCCGTCAACGACGACCTCGAAGTCGATCGCCCCGTCGGCGTGGCGGGTGATGGACTGCGTTTTGTGCCAACGGACCTCGGCGACGTTGTCGGCCACGAGCTTGTCGAAGCGGATCACCACGCGCTGGTTGCGGGGCTTCTCGCGGATCATGTGCCAGGCGTTGCCGATGTGCCGCGCCACCGAGAACCGCGGCGGGATGACGAACGTGTCCTCCAGCCGCGCGAGCGTTTCGATCCGCCCGACGTTGAACGTCCGGACGCTCCGATGGACGGACGACCGACCGATCACGTACCAACTGCGGCGACTGAACAGCAACCGATACGGACTGAGCTTGGTGACGATCGTTTCCGCGGGGGACAGGCTGCGATACTCGATCCGCACCGCCACGCGGCGGCGCGCCGCGTCCACCAGTTCGTCGTACACGTCCTGTCGACCCGCCAGCGTGTTGCGCGGTTCCAACCGCACTTCGATGGCCGAGGCGTCGTCCGTCGGTCGGGGACCGCGCGTCGGTTTCGTCGAACCCTCGTCGCCACGCTCCGGCTCGTCCCCCAAATGTGCGTGGAGCGCGCGGGGCAGTTGGGTGCCGAGTTTCTCGATCGCCCGCCGTGCCGCCCGTTGCAGCGGCAAGCCGCGCTCCTCGTCGGCCAGACCATGCCCGAGCGCGACCAGCGCCAGTGTTTCCTCGACCGTCAACTCGGCCGCGGGCAGATAGCTGCGGCGGGGGAGAAAGTACCCTTGCGAGGCGGAGTCGTACTGCACCGGAATGCCGCATTCCGACAACGTGCGGAAGTCCCGATGCACGGTCCGGCGACTCACGCCGCAGGCCTCGGCCAACCGCCGGGCGTTCGGACGGCGCCCCGATTGCAACTCGTCCACGAGCCGAAACAGTCGATGCACCGACGACATCGTCGGATGGATATCGGTGGGAGTGGAGACCGGCATGGGAGGCTGTGTTCCGGATTAGTACATCCGCCGCGGTTGCCCCTCCACCGCAGCAGGACGATCCCCACTATAGCAGAGACTCTCCGCAAAACTGGATGGCACCAAACCCTTGGTCAGGGCTTTCGCCTTGTTCAAGACACGAGGTGTGGCGGGGCGCTGCTTTGGAAGCCCCGGATGGGAAACCCCACAAATCGGGGGATTCCTCTCCGAGGTGCGCCTCCGCCACACAACCGTGGATTCTCCCGAGTGTTGTGGTCCCTTCCGTTGGCGGACATCGAATGCATGCTTGTGCCGCAGAGCCGGGCCAAGCATGGCACACAAGAATTCGCGAGACCCTGTGAATGCGGGACCCTGTCAGCGAGCGAGAGATTCCGTCGGCCAACCATCGTGGCCACACCCGATTCGGGGGGGTGGCGGTCGTTGCGCCGTGTCGCCGGAGGGTTGAACGCGTACAATTCAGGATTGACCCTCGGCGCGAGCGCCGTTTCCACACCTCTCCGTTTTCCCTCCGCCATGCCCCTCGCCTCCCTCGACGAGCTGTACGCCAACTTCGACCAGTTCGACGCCTGGGACGACAGGTACGATTACCTCATCGAACTGGGCGAGGAATTGCCCGAGTTGCCCGCCGAACTCAAGCGGGAGGAGTTCAAGGTGCAGGGCTGTCAAAGCCAGGTGTGGCTGCTCGCCAAGCCGCTTGCGGGGCCCCCTCCCCGGTTGGAGATCACCGCCGACAGCGATTCGCTGATCGTCCGCGGCATCATCGCGATCCTGCTGCTGTGTTACTCGGGCCGTTCCGTGGAAGACATCCTGGCGTTCGACGTGCGCGCGGTGTTGGAGCGGATCGGTCTGTCGCGGCATCTGAGTCCGTCGCGGAGCAACGGCCTGCATTCGATGGTCAAACGTATCCGGCAAAACGCGGAGTTGCTTGCGGCGCGGGCGTCGGCTTCGACCTGACATCGGCACCCGACCGGCGGGATCGCGTTCGCCCGGACCATGAAGGACGATGCATGACCGACCCCACTTTCCTGGCCCGGTTGGGCTCGCTCGTTTATGTCTTGCTGCTCGCGTGGTTCGTCACACGGGCCATCCTGAGGCCCCACCGCGAACCGGCTTCGCGGGTCGCGTGGATCACGGTGCTGCTCGTCGTGCCCGTGGCGGGGATGATCGCCTACACGTTGTTGGGGGAGACGCACATCGGCGTACGCCGCGCCGCTCGCCGCCGTCGTGCCTACGCCGCGCTCGTTCCTCCCTCGCGCGTGGTCGATCCGTCCGTTTATCCTCCGGGCATCCCCGACCGCTTCGTCCCCCTGTTTCAGGCCGGACGCTCGGTCAACGGGTTCGAGGCCTTGGGGGGAAACCGGGCGACGCTGCCCGCCGATTCGCGCGCGACGGCGGATGCCATCGTGGCCGACATCGACGCGGCCCTCCACCACGCGCACCTTTCGTTCTACATCTGGCTCCCCGACGAAAGCGGCTTGCACGTGGCCGCGGCCCTGACGCGCGCCGCAAAGAGGGGTGTCGCGTGCCGCGCGATGGTCGACGCGCTGGGGTCCCGGCAATTGATCGGATCGACGCCATGGCGGGACATGGCGGAGGCGGGAGTACGACTGGCGACGGCGCTGCCAATTGGAAATCCGCTGACCCGTTCGCTTCGTGGGCGGATCGACATCCGTAACCACCGCAAGATCGTCGTCATCGACAACCGCATCACGTATTGCGGCAGTTGGAACTGCGCCGACCCCGAGTTCCGCATCAAACCGAAGTACGCCCCGTGGGTGGACGCGATGATGCGCTTTGACGGGCCCGTCGCGCGGCAAAACCAGCACCTGTTCCTGGCCGACTGGATGTCGCAAGTGGACGAGGACCTGTCCGCGCTGCTGCTCGAATCGCCCCCCCTGTCCGCCGGCGGCGTCACCGCGCAGGTGATCGGGACGGGGCCGACGGTCCGCTATTCGGCCATGCCCGAAGTGTTCGAGACGCTGTTGTTCGCCGCGCGTCGCGAACTGGTCATCACCACCCCTTACTACGTGCCGGGCGAATCGACGCAGGCGGCGCTGTGCGCGTGCGCACGGCGCGGGGTGGCGACGACGGTGATCTTTCCCGCCCGCAACGACTCCCGGATCGTCGCGGCCGCCAGTCGCAGTTACTACGCCGACCTGTTGGACGCCGGGGTGCGGATTTTCGAATACCGGCCGGGTCTGCTGCACACGAAATCGCTCACGCTCGACGGCGAGGTCACGCTGATCGGCTCGGCGAACCTCGACCGCCGCAGTTTTGAGCTCAACTACGAGAACAACATTCTTTTGTGCGACGCAGACCTGACCGCCGCCGTGCGCCGAAGGCAGGAGTCCTATCTGGCGGATGCGACTCCCGTCACCGCGGAGGAGGTCGCCGCCTGGCCGGTGTACCGCCGCTTCTGGAACAACGCGGTGGCCATGCTCGGGCCGGTGCTGTGAGAATGTGCTTCGCTGCATTCGCCATGCTGCGATGTGGCAATTCCGCACCGCGCCGTCAAAATGGTGGAGGGGAGTGTCGCGAAGTCTGCCGCAGTCGACACAACACGTTCGCAGTCCTCGTCAGGGAATTGTCACCCATGAAACCCAAGCTGCCGAAGACCATCCTCGAGCGCTCCAAGGACGACCCCCTGCCGCTGAAAACGCCGCCGGGTACGGCCGAGTTCACCATGCATGCGGACATCAAGGACGGTCTCGACATCCTGGTGTGTACGGTCGGCAAGACCGTTTTGCATTACGACGCGCGGTGCATCGCGGACCTGTGGGCGATGCTGAAGGCTCACGGGGAATGGATGGAGTTGGGGGGGACCGACGAGCAAAAGCCCGCCAAAGAGGGAACGGTCGAGGCCTGGGGCCGTTCGCCGTCGAACCCCGTGGGCGGGTGGTACGGACTGAAGAAGGGACTGCGCGGGCGGTTCGGCGTGTATGTCCCGCCGCTCATGGAGGCGATGGGGTTGTGCGAACTTGAGCACAACGCCAAAAACAACCGGATGCGGGCGAAGTAGCGCTCCGGTCGAAGTTCGCGGGTTCACTCGGGGCGGAAATCGGACGATCGCCGCTACCGACGCTGCGGCATCATTTTTTCGGGAGCACTCGTGGGGCGGCGTGTCGTCAAACTGTTCGCTCGGGCCAAGGACCTTGCGGGGAGCGAGGCGGTCTCCGTCGAGCTTTCCGATGGCGCGAACGTCGCCGACTTGCGCGCGGCGTTGGTGGCCGCCTATCCCGCCTTGGCCCCGCTTGCCGACAAACTGCTCGTGGCGGCGGGAACGAAGTATGTCCGCGACGCGGACCCCCTTCCCGTCGACATGGACCTCGCCTGCTTCCCGCCGGTCAGCGGCGGCTGAAACGGTTCGTCTCCAGAGGTGGTTTCAAAACCCTCTGCCGGAACGATCCGCGTTGACCCCTGTGGCGTTTCTCGTGCCGGCAACCGGGTTTTGAAACGGCTTCTCGTTATCGGTCCCGCCACAACAGCGTGCGAGGAAATCCCTCGCGAGCGGCCACAGCCTCGATCTCGCTCCAAAAGCGTTTTGCGTCGACGGGGTAGCCGGCCGTGGGGGCCAGGTCGGGGACACGCTCGCGCCACCAGCGATTGAACGGTTCCATCGTCAATTCGCGGACATATTTGGCGAACATCGACGCCGCCGCGACGGGAAAATGCGCCTCGGACTTCGCCTGGAACCGGAACTCGACACGATCCACCCGATAGCGGCTGCGCTCCGCCCCCTCTTCGAGGCAGACGGGCAGTCGCCCGTCGATCCACGGCAGCAGGAACTCGCGGTACTGGTTGCGACCGCCATGCTTGTCGAGCAACACAAGCGTCGGCTCGTCGAATCGGTCGCCGATCAGTTCGGCCACCAGGTCCAACGTGGTTTCCGACAGCATGCGTCCCTTGGTGCCGGTCCGCGCGACCTCTTGATTGAACCGGGCCGGACAGACGATGCGGCCCTGGACGGTTTCCAGCGCCACTCCAGCCTCGGCACACCCACGCCGGAACCGTTCGACCACCTCGACGCTCGGAGCCGTGCCGACCAACGGCAGCGCGGGGCCGTCGCCGGCGTACCACGGCTGGTCGTCGCGATCGGCGAAGCGGGTGGGGTCGAGGGACCGCCACAATTCCCCAAGGTTCGCGGGGCGATCAACGCCCGTCCGTAAACTCCACAGCGACAACACGCCCCGTTCCAGGTCGGCCAAGCCCCTGGAGGGGTTGTAGACGGATTTGGAGTCGGCGATCCACACTCGTGTGTCGTCGCGGCGCTTTTCGCGCGTCACGCAGCCCGCCAACCGCTCGAACAGGTCGACGCGGTCGGGGAGGTCCGGAACGTTCCAACGCGTCGCCATGACGACCAACGGACCGAGGTTCGGACCATATCCCGCTTCGTCGACGCCGATGAGGGTTCCCATGCGGGGCTTTGCAGCAAGTGGTTGGCCTTGGCGGTTCGCCAGGCGGGGATGGAGAAGACCGTGGCGAGTATCCCCGGATCCGACGAAAATCCTCAGGCAGCGGATGAATATGGTGTTGTGTTCCATGCCTGGCCCGGCTTTGCGGGACAAGCATGCGGCTTGGGAACCGACATTCGCGGACGGTAATGTCGCGGGATCGAGTGACCGCCGTCGGTTCAGGGATTCGATCCGGAGCGCATTCGGGGAGCGGGTTGTGTGGTCCCATCCGTTGGCGGAAGTCGATCGCATGCTTGTCCCTCAAAGCCGGGCCAAGCATGGCACCCGAAAGTCCCAAAACCCCGGTGCGGGGTGAGAGATTCCCACCGCCAACACTCGTGGCCGCACCCGAATCTCCGTTCCCGCCCGACGCGCATGTACAGCGATCCGCCGACGACTCTATAATAAACGAGCATGCTTCGGGAACCTGCGGGGTCCCTACCCGAATGGTCCCGGAGCGTGCCCCCGCGCGTGGACGCCCGGGGTCGCCCGGAGCGTCCCCGCGAGAGGGGCCGAACCGGACCTCGGTGCGAATGGAGTCCCCGGTGAACATCGTCCCGCTCGTCGGCGTTCCGATCGCAGCCTTCGTGGCTTCGGCGATGGGTCGCGTCGGCAGACGGGCCACGTTCTCCACCGTTCCCGCCACAACATCCCTCCTCCCCGAGCCTCCGCTCCCGTCCGGGATCATGGAGGCTCCCGAACCGGCGGCGCTCATGCCTGGTTTCCTGTTGCGTGATTTCACGTTCCACCGTCCCGGTCGCTTCGCGGCGTTGTTCGTGGCGAGTGGCCTGTGTTTGGCTGGCTGCGGCAAAGCCCCCGAGATCGCCGTCTATTCCGTTCCCAAACCCGATGCGGTGTGGGCCGCCAATCACCTGGGGGACAAACCGCGTCCGTCAGTCTCCGCCGAAGCGGACGAGGGTGACGCCGAAGGGGTGGTCGAGGACCGCATCCTCGGGGCGATCATCCCGTGGAAGAACGAGTTGTGGTTCTTCAAGTTGAGTGGGCCGGAGGCGAAAGTGCTGGCCGACCTGGTCCCCATGACGGACCTTGTGAAGGCGCTCTCGTTCGGGGAAGACGGCAAACCCGCGTGGAAACTGCCCGAGGGGTGGTCGCAAAAGCCCGGTTCCGAGTTCCGCTACGCGACGCTGGTGCTCCCCTCAGGGATGGAGATCGCCGTCAGTTCGCTGCCGCGCCAGGAATCGCTGGACGAGCAATTGCTCCTGAACGTGAATCGCTGGCTGGGCCAGTTGCAACAACGCGAGTGGTCGGCCGACCAGCTCTCCGAGAAGGCCACGAAGTTCGAAGCGGGTGAGCAGAAGCTGCCGGTGACGTTCGTCAACCTGACGGGTCGCATGGGTGGCGGACCGCCGATGGGAGGGGGCCGCGGCCCGTTCGCCGGAGGGGGGGCCGCCGGTGGCGGTGCTCCGCCCGCCGCGCCCAAACCTCCCGCGGCACCGGCCGCGGCGGGGAACAAACTCGAGTGGACCGCCCCGCCCGGTTGGAAGTCGATTTCGCCGGGTCCATTCGCCTCCGCCGCGTTTGAAGTCGTCGACGGCGACGCGAAGCTCAAAGTCACCATCAGTCCCCTGCCCACCCAGGGGAACGACCTGCTCGCCAACGTGAATCGGTGGCGGGGTCAGGTCGGGCTACCCGAACTCGGCGCGGCGGACCTTCCCGCCACGCTGACGAAGATCCCCGTGTTGGGGGGCGAAGCGAATCTTGTGCGGCTGGATGGCGCAGCACCGGGGGGCGGGGCGAAGACCTCGATCCACGGAGTGATCGCCGTCGATGGCGACCGCACGTGGTTCATCAAGTTGCAAGGACCGACCGACCTGGCCACCAGGGAACAGGCCCGGTTTGAAGAGTTCGCCAAATCGCTGAAGAAGTGAGCCGCGGTTCCGACCGCGTCGAATTCCCCACCGCATCGCCCTCCATCGCTCCTTCGGGGAGCAGGATTCGCGACATGGCCAGCAAGACCAACCCACCCGCCACTCCCGCCACCGACGCCCGCGCGGTCGGGTCGCCCGCGTCCGCCGAGACGGAGCGCGACGACGGCGATCCGTCGGACCGCGCGTCGTGGAAGGCCTGGCAGCGCGACCTGGAAAAAGTTCTTGGTCCGTTGGCGTCGCTCAAGGTCACGGTGGCCCTGTTTGCGATGGGGATCTTCCTCGTCCTTGCGGGGACCCTCGCGCAGTGGCGGAAGGACATTTGGCAGGTTGTCGACGAGTACTTCCGCTGCTACTTCGCGTTTGTCGAGTTCAAGGACCTGATGCCGCCGTCCATGTGCCCGATGGGCCGTTGGCCCGAGATTCCGGGCGGGTTCCCGTTTCCCGGGGGCTGGGTGCTCGGCGGGGCGATGTTCGTGAACCTGGTGGCTGCGCACATTGTGCGGTTCAAAGTGCAGGCGACCGGAACGCGCCTGGCGGCGGGAATCGCCACGATTGTGGCGGGGATCGGCGCAACGTGGCTGGTGGTGAACGGCGGCGACGCCACCGCGATGCAAGGGGCACCCACCTTCGAGTGGTCGACGCTGTGGATGCTGTGCAAGGTGTTATTGACGCTCGGTTGCTTCGGCGGCGGTTACTTTTTCACGTCGCTGGAGCCGAGCCGCCGGACCGAGCGCTGGATCGCTGCGATTTCGACCGCGCTGCTCACGGCGGCGACGGGCTGGGTGTGGGCGCAGGGGGACGAGTTCCGCCTGGGGGACAGCTCCATGCGGATCCTGTGGCAGCTCATTCAGGGGACCGTCGCCAGCGGCGTGTTGCTCGCCGGATGCGTCCTCGTATTCGAGAAGCGCGCGGGGATCGTGCTGCTGCACGCTGGCATCCTGTTGATGATGTCCAACGAGGTCATCGTCCACGGCCTGCACAAGGAAGGGCAGATGGTGGTCAAGGAGGGGGACACGGCCAACTTCGTCCAGGACGTGCGGACGATCGAGTTGGCCGTCGTCGACCGGTCGGGCAAGGACGAGGATCGCCACATCGCGATCCCCAAGGCGTTTCTGGTCGCCGGGAAAGTGATCTCGCACGCGGAGTTGCCGTTCGATTTGCGCGTCGATCAGGTCTTTCAGAATGCCGTGTTGCGGAACCGCGCTGCCGGTGACAAGTCTCCCGCCGACAAAGGGACCGGCCTGAAGTGGGTCGCCGAGGACGCCCCGCCGAGCACCGGCACCGACGGCGCCAGCAAGGTCGACTCCAGCGCGGCTTACGTGACGGCCCTCAAGAAGGGGACGACCGAATCGCTGGGGGGTTACCTCCTCAGCATCGAGCAATCGCAACGGGAGCTTGACGAGGTCGTCGAGGCGGACGGGAAGTCGTTCGCGCTCGCCCTGCGGTTCGAGCGTCGTTACCGACCGTATTCGATCCACCTCAAGGACGTGCGGTTCGACAAGTATCTCGGCACCGAGATGGCCAAGAACTACTCGTCGGACATCCGGCTCGTCGACAAGACCCGCGCGGTCGACAAGGAAGTCCGCATTTGGATGAACAATCCGCTCCGCTTCGCCGGTGAAACGTTCTATCAATCGGGCTACAGCCGCGATCCCCGCGACGGCGCGGAAATCACCACGCTGCAAGTGGTGAACAACTCGGGGTGGATGGTCCCCTATGTGGCGTGCATGATCGTGGCCACGGGGATGTTCGCGCAATTCGTCGCCACGTTCGGGCGGTTCCTGCGCAAACGCGAGCGGCTGTCCGAACTGGCCGGAGGATCGCACGCGGGAGACAGCCTGTTCGCGGGCCCTGTGTGGAACATCGCGGTGGTGCTGGCGTCGCTCGCCGGACCACTGGCGATGTCGATCCCCTCTTCGCCGAGGGAAGGGAAGCCGGACCTCGACGGCTTCGGGCGCTTGCCGGTCGTGTACGAAGGCCGCGCCAAACCTCTCGACACCGTCGCCCGCACGACGCTCCGTGCGATCTCCGGCAGCGAAACCGTCATCGATCCGGACGACCCCGAGAAGAAGAAGCGCGTGTCGGCCATCGTGTGGCTGCTGGATGTGCTGTCGAACAACCCGAAATTCGAAAAGTACGAAATCATCCGCATCCGCCACCCCGACGCGACGCAGGCGCTCGATCTCCCCAAACGCTCCGGCTGGCGGTACTCGGTCGAAGAAATCCTGAGTGCCGTGGCCGAACCCGATCCGGAGGATCCCCAGGGCCGTCGTCCGACCAAGCTCGAACGGCAGGCGAAGCTGGCCGACGCCGACCGCAAGGTGAAGGGGGCCGTGTTCCTGTCGTCCGAACAGAAGACCTATCTCGCCGCCCACCGTTCGACCCAAACCCTGATGACGGTGATGAGCGGGTTCCGCATTCCGGACCTGCCCGACCTCCCCACGGCGGAGGAGTTCAACAATCAGCCGAACGAGGCGCGGCAGAAGGGGATGATGTTCCGCATGGCGCTGCAACAGTTCGCTTCGCAATTGCGGGAATACAAGGTGCCGCTGGCGGTACCGGTCAAGGTCGATGTCGATCCCGTGGAAGGAGCGGTAGCAGCGGAAGCGGTCAAGCCCGCCGACGGCAAGGCGTGGGAATGGCAACCGTATTCGCTGTCGTTCTCGCAGGCGATGGTCAAGGTGAAGCTGTTGGGTGACAAGCCCGACGACGCGACGTTGCACTGGAACGAGATGCTCGTCGCGTGGCGGAACGGGGACCACAAGAAGTTCAACGAGAACATTCGCGCCTACCAGAAGTGGCTCGACGAAAACCCGTTGCCCGAAGTGAACCTCAAGCGGGTGGGCTTCGAGGCGTGGTTCAACCGCGCCAACCTGTTCAACGTCTGCTGGGGGGTGTATTTCGCCGCCCTCGTTTTGGCGCTGGTCGGTTGGCTGGTCGACGCGAAATGGGTCAACCGGGCGGCGTTCTGGATGATCGTGACGACCGTCGTGGTGCACTCGGTCGCGCTTGCGGGGCGGGTGTACATCTCGGGGCGTCCGCCGGTGACGAATCTGTATTCGTCGGCGGTGTTCATCGGCTGGGGCTGCGTCGGGCTGGGGCTGCTCTTCGAGTTGATCTACCGCCGCGGCGTGGGGAACGTGATGGGGGCGATGACGGGGCTGTCGTCGCTGCACATCGCGTACGCACTGGCGGCGGACGGGGACACGTTCACCGTGCTGCAAGCGGTGCTCGACACGCAGTTCTGGCTGGCGACGCACGTGGTGTGCGTGACGCTGGGCTACTCGACGACGTTCGTCGCGGGATTCCTGGGGATGCTGTACATCCTGCGGGGGGCGTTCTCGGGATCGCTCAACGCGGAGGCCTCGAAGGACCTCAGCCGCATGATCTACGGCTCGCTCTGCTTCGCGCTGTTCTTCAGCTTCGTCGGCACGGTGCTGGGGGGGTTGTGGGCGGACGATTCGTGGGGCCGGTTCTGGGGTTGGGACCCCAAGGAAAACGGCGCGCTCATCATCGTGCTGTGGAACGCGCTGGTGCTGCACGCCCGCTGGGGAGCGATGGTCAAGGACAAGGGGATGGCGATGTTGGCCGTCGCCGGCAACCTGACGACCGCGTGGAGCTGGTTCGGCGTCAATGAATTGGGGATCGGCCTGCACTCGTACGGCTTCACCGAAGGAGTGCTGCTGACGCTGGGGATTTTCGCGATCACGCAAACGGGCGTGATGCTCGTGGGGGCGACGCTCGTGGCCGATCCGTCGGCCCGTTCCGCCAAGAGCTCGTCCAACACAGCGAATCCCGCGAAGGCGTGAGCGATCGACCTGGTGTAGTGATTCGGGCAGATGGGACCTTATCGGTTGTGTGCCACTGGCTCTGCCAGTGCCGTGTGTGCGTGTTCCCATTCGCACTGGCGTAGCCCAATCGAGTCCGGGATTTTCGTGGGTTGCGATCTTTATGTCGCGGGACTCGGGGATGCGTTGGCGGGGGGCCGGTCGCGTGGGGGCGGAGTGTGTCGCGGGGCGGAAATCCGCGCAGGCGGCG
>JBIKMW010000149.1:0-13090 GCA_044359065.1 Planctomycetales bacterium
TCCGATTCGGCGAACAACACTCCGGCTCAAGAATCGCGTTGATTCGCCGCCGGTTGAATCCTCACAGATGCCCGCTCCGCGGGCGCGCTCTGCGGAGCGCGTCCGCGAAGCCCGTTTCCCGGTCGACGACGACTCCGTCCCGACCACCCGCCCGCCGCGAGCACCCGCAAGGTGCGAGCGACGGCACCGACGCTTCGGCGAACTCCGGCGGACCGGAATCGCCGAACGGCTGTTCTCCGCCCCGCCGCGGACCGGTCGCCACCAACTTCGCGAGGTGCATGGATGCATCGCCAGACCCTTCGACGCCTGTGGACGGTTCTCGCCCTGTCGGGAACGATCCTGTTCGCGTCCGCCCTCGTCCCCGCCTCCGCCCAGGACGATCCGCGCAACTCGCTGATTTTTCAGGTTCAGACCAAGCAAACGAGTCTGAGCCTCATTGAAAAATCCAGCCGCGTGATCGCCCTCAACAACCGGATCAAGACCGTCGACGGTTTCGACCCGGCGGTGGTCAAGGTGACGACCATCGGCGACTCGCAGCGTCCCGAAGTCAACGATCCGCGGAAGATCCGCGTGACGGCGGTCGCCCCCGGTCTGACCTCCCTGATCCTCGTCGACGAAACCGGCGAGAGCTATGTCGTCGAGGTGCTCGTCAGCGGCGACACGAAACAACTCGAGGCGATCATTCGCCGGGGCTTCCCCGATTCGTCGGTGCACGCGATCAAGGTGAAGGACAGCGTGCTGCTGCTCGGCTGGGTCAACCAGCCCGACCAACTCACGCCGATCGTCGAAATCGCCGAACAGTTCCATCCCAAGGTGCTCAACTACCTGCGGGTCAGCGGCATTCAACAGGTGATGCTGCAAGTGAAGATCATGGAAGTGCAACGAGGCCGCATCCGCACGATGGGCTTCAATTTCCTGAACCTGCGCGACGGCAGCTACGTCACCAGCACCCCCGGCAGCATCGCGACGCTGGCCTCTCTGGCCGCGCCGTTCGGCGGTCCGGCCGGCGTGACCGGTGCGCCCGGCAACGCGACCGCGATGTTCGGGGTCATCACCAACAACAACGTGTTCCAGGGCTTCATTGAAGCGCTCAAGCAAGAGTCGCTGCTGCGAATCCTGGCCGAACCGACGCTCGTGACCGTGAACGGCCGTCCCGCGAACTTCCTGTCCGGCGGCGAGTTCCCGATCCTGGTCCCCGGCGGTTTGGGCACGGTCACCGTGCAGTTCAAGCCGTTCGGCGTCCGCCTGGAATTCGTGCCGATGGTGCTGGGGAACGGTCGGGTCCGTTTGGAGGTCGCCCCGGAAGTCAGTGAAAAGGACTTCACGACGCAAGTGACCGTCGGCAACACGGTGGTCCCCGGTTTGACCACCCGCCGCGCCAACGCCCAGGTCGAAATGAACTTCGGCCAAACCATGATTATCAGCGGACTCATCAACAACCGCGTGCAGTCGCGCACTCAGAAAGTGCCGTTCCTGGGCGAGTTGCCGTGGGTCGGCGCCGCGTTCCGCCGCGTCAGCCACGACGAGGCCGAGACCGAGTTGCTGATCCTTGTGACGCCGCAACTCGCCGAACCGCTCGATCCGTCGCAGGTTCCGGAGTACGGGCCGGGTCAGAACACCGTCTCGCCGACCGACGCCGAACTGTACGGTTCGGGTTACCTCGAAGTCCCGCGTTACGGTCCGGAACCGGGCGACGACTTCGGCGGTTCGTACAACACGCAAGCCCCCGGTGTGGACTACGGCACGGGACCATCCGCCCCCGCGGCCCCCGCCGTGCCGACCGGCGAACCCGCGTTCGACGCGGCGACTCCCCTCGAAACCGCGCCTCCCGCCGGGAATGCCGTGCCCATCACTCCGCCCGCGGTCGAACCGGGGGTGGACGTGCCGAACCCTGCCTCGGCCCAATCGCGGCGGATCCCCACCAGCCCCTTGGGGGCGCGGCGACCGAGTGCGTCGATCCGCGATTCGTCCGTGCAGGCCGCGGGGGGGACCCGCGTCTCGACGGCGCCGAAGACCGGTGCCACACGGGCTCCCGCCACACGAACCGGCACAACGACTTCCGGCGCGGGAGGCACATCGTCCGCCCGTCCGAAATCGACCAACCGACCCGGACCGATCGCACCATGACGCGCAGCGTTCCTCCCAGTTTCCAGGCCGAATCCCGCCGCGGGCACTCCGCGTTCGACACCGACGCCCCGCGACCGTCCACCCACCCGGAGTGAGCCCGCCATGAAAACCGTCGTCCGACTCGCGTTGGTCGATCCCGTCGAACACTCGCGCAACAACCTCAAGAATCTCCTGGTGGGGATCGACTCCGTTTGGCTGGAAGCCGAGTGCTCGAAGTACGAGGTGTTCGGCGATGTCGTGATGCAAACCCAGCCGGACATCGCGCTGGTGTCGCTCGACTCCGACCCGACTCGGGCCCTGGCGATCGTCGCGAAACTGGCGCAGGAAGCGCCCACCTGCGCGATGCTCGTGCTCAGCTCGTCGTCGGAAGGCAGCCTGATCCTGCAGGCGATGCGGAACGGAGCCAAGGAGTTTCTCAACCTGCCCTTGCGGTTGGAGGATCTGCTGTCCGCCCTGGACCGCATTCAGCATTCCAGCGGGTCGCGGCGCGAGGACGGCCAGGTCCGGTCCAGCCAGATCGTCACCGTGGCGGGAGTGAGCGGCGGTGTGGGCTGCACGTCGCTGGCGATCAATCTCGCGTGCATCCTCGCGTCGAACCCCAAAAACAGCGTGGCCATCATCGACATGGACTTCGCGCTGGGGGACGCGGACGTGTGGCTCGACATCATCCCCGAGTACACGATCCAGGATGTCGCCGAGAACATCACCCGGCTGGACTACGCGCTGCTCAAGCGGTCGCTCACGAAACACTCGTGCGGCGTGTTCCTGCTGCCGCGACCGGTTCATTTCGACGACAAGTTCAAAATCTCCGCCGATAATCTGCGCCGCGTCGTCGCGCTGCTCAAAGCGACCTTCACCCATCTCGTCATCGATGTCAGCAAGGGTTTCACCCCGCTGGAGATGACAGTGATGGAAGTCTCCGACACCGTGCTGCTCACCACGCAACTCGACCTTCCCTGCCTGCGGAACGTCGTGCGGATGCTGCAATTCTTCGACACACGCGACGCGATCGCGAAGAAGGTCAAGGTTGTCGTCAACCGGTTGGGCCTCGAGGACTCGCAGATCAGCCTGACGAAAGCGCTGGAAACGATCGGCCGCGATGTCGCGTGGCAGGTCCCCAACGATTACGGCACGATGGTCGAGGCTCGCAACAACGGCGTGCCGCTGGTTGTGCAAGCCCCGCGGGCGAAGATCACCAAATCGATCGAGGGTTTGGCGACGACGATCGACCCGACGATGGCCCAACTCAAGACCGATGTCGACGACAAGAAGAAGCCCGGACTGTTTGGATTCCTGTCCAAGGGGGCGAAGGCCGCCAAGTGATTGCGGGCGTCCGGCTCCGCCCCGGAACGCAGCACGGGCACCTAAGTTAGGGACGGCTAGGAAAGCAAGAACGGCGAAGACCCGGCGACCGCGCGGCCCCAGACCGCGCGGTCGCGCCGTTCGCTTTCCTTCCGCCGCTTTCCTTCCGCGTCCCTTCCTGCGGGAACCGGGCCGAACGGCAGCCGTTCGATTTTGGCGACACCGATCCCGTTCCCCATCTTCGCTCCGTCGCGGAGAAGCGAGGCGACTCATGACACTGCAACCTCGCATCGGGGCGACTAAGGTGTTCGGCACGCATCTCCGGCGCGCCGCGGGAGTCGGGATGTTGGCGATGGCGGGGTGCGTCCCCCAAGCGCCTGCTGCGCCGGCCGCTCCCGAAGCGCCCGTGGCCGTTGCCCCCGCGCCTCCGCCCGAACCAGCGTTCCGCGTCGGAGAGGCGTTCGAGGGGACGGGGGTCGACGTGGCCCATGTCGAAGTCCTGATTGGCGACAAGTCAGGGCCCGTGGGAACGGCATTCGCCAATTCGCTCGCCAACCAAACCATCGGCCACGGCAACTTGCTGGTGGTCCTCAGCCCGAACGTGGCCGTCAAACCGTCGACGGTCGCCGTGCCGAAGGTCACGATCAACAACTCGGAGCAGGGGTTGCGGTTCTACGGCCCCGCGCAGCGCGCGATCGCCGAGGCGGTGACGGAGTCCGTCGCGGAGGGAGTGATTCCCGAGGTCCACGCCGAGGATTGGGCGATCGTCGTCGGAGTGTTCATTCACTTCGAAGCGAAGGACGACGCCAAAATCTTTGTGAACAACAAGGCGGCGACGAAACTGGCCATCGAACGGGCGATGAACCGCCAACCGACGACGAAGGACGTGGCGAAGACGCTGGAGTCTGTGATTCAAGGGGCACGACCCGAGGCCACGCCTCCCCAGGCCACGCCTTCCGATCCCGCGCCTCCCGCCGAAACGGCCACGCCGACCACCGATGCACCGGCACCGGAGTGACTCCGCGCGAGTGACTTCGCCCGAGTCACTTTTGCCGGGGGCGTTGCTGCGGGATTTCGGGGAATTCAGGCCCACCAGCCAGCCACGCGGTACGTCACGAACGCTGCCGCGTATGCCAGCGCCGTCATGTAGCCGAACGTGAATGCCGCCCAGCCCCAGGAGTTCGTTTCGCGCCGGATCACCATCAGGGTCGACGCGCACTGCGCGCAGAGCGCGAAGAACACCATGATCGACAGTGCCACGGGGATCGTGAACACCGGTCGCCCGTCCGGCCACTTCGAGGCCCGCAGCGCGTCCGACAACCCGCCGCTCGACTCGTCGACCTCCCCCCCGAGGCTGTAGATCGTTCCCAGTGTCGACACGATCACCTCCCGCGCGGGGAACGACGCCAGCACGCCCACACCGATCTTCCAGTCCCAACCCAAGGGGCGGACGACCGGCTCGATAGTGTGCCCCAGACGTCCGAGGAAGCTGCGCTCCAGCAACTCCGCCGAAAGCCGGTTCTTCTCGGCGATCAAATCGTCGTAGGCTTTCAGATCCACCCGCCCCAGTTCCTCGAGTTGCGAAGCCACGGCGGCCCGCCGCGCCTCGAGTTCCGCACGTTCGGCTTCCGAGAGGTCGTCGGCCGGACGGTTCGCGATCGTCGCTTCCCGCTCTTCCAATTCGCCCCGCAGGGAAAGCGGCTCCGCCAATTCTTCGGCGAGCGTTTCGATTCGAACATTCAACGCCTCGAGCGGCGCGTGGTCCACGGGAAAGTACCCCAGCGCCCAAACGAGCAGGCTGGTCGCCAGGATCAGCGTTCCGGCTCGCGTCACGAACGACTTGGCGCTGGCGTATACGCGCGTCAGCACGATGCCGGGGGACGGCCATTTGTAAGGCGGCAGTTCCATCACGAAGGGCGGTGTTTCCCCTTTGAACACGGTCGACTTCAGCGCGAACGCCACCGGCACCGAGACGATCGCCCCCAGCGACGACATCGCCAACAGCGTCAGCGACCGCACATCGACCCAGCCCCCGAGCACCGACGCCGCCGGAATGAAGGCGGCAATGAGCAGGGCGTACACCGGCTGCCGCGCCGAACAACTCATCAGCGGCGCCACGAGTATCGTGGTGAATCGATCCCGCCGATTCTCGATCACCCGTGTCGCCATGATCCCCGGAATCGCGCAGGCGAACGACGACATCAGCGGCACGAACGACTTCCCGCTCAATCCCACCCGCGTCATCAACCGGTCCATGAGGAACGCGGCCCGCGCCATGTATCCGCAGTCCTCGAGCACGGCGATGCACAGGAACAGGATCACGATCTGCGGCAGGAACACCAACACTCCCCCCACGCCGCCGATCACCCCGTCCACCACGAGGCTCTTGAGCGGCCCCGACGGCAACAAGCTTCCGACCCGCTCCCCCACCCAACCTTGCACGGTCTCGCACATCTCCATCAGCGGGGTGGCCCCGTGATAGATCGCCTGAAAGATGCCGATCATCAGCACCGCAAACACCGCGAGGCCTACGACGCGATGCGTGAGCACCCGGTCGACCGCGTCACCCCGCGTGCGGGGTCGCTCGGCCGGTTGCGTGGCCACGCGCGAAACCACGCCTCGAGCCCAGGCGTAGCGGACCCGCGCCTCGATCGCCGGAACGCGACATCCCGCCGCCGCCAAGCGTGCGCGGGCCGGCTCCAGAACCTCCCGCAGCGCGGCCGGCGGGATGTGGGCAAAGTGCGTTTCCAGCCACCCACCCACATCCAGCAGCAACCGTTCCAGGAGGTACGTCGGGACACCGGGGGCGCCCAGGTCCGTGAGTCTTGCGGCCAGGCCTTCGCATTCGCGTTGAAACGGTTCGGGAAACACGCGAATCGCCTCGCGCGGATACTCGCGGATCCGGGCCAGTTTCTCCTTGAGTGTGTCGATGCCCCGATGCTTGTGCGCCTCGGTCGCCACCACCGGGCAACCAAGTTCGCGCTCAAGCGCCGGTATGTCGATCTTCACGCCGCGTGCCGCCGCGACATCCGCCATGTTCAGGACGAGGATCGTCGGCAGGCCCAGGTCGAGCACTTGGCTGACGACATACAAATTTCGCTCGAGATTCGACGCGTCGAGGATGCAGAAGACTCCGTCCGGAGCGGGTGTGTCCTTACGCCGCCCCAGCAGGACGTCGACCGCCACCATCTCGTCGAGCGACCGCGGAGCCAGGCTGTACGTGCCGGGCAGGTCGACCAACGTGATGGAGGTCTCCCCGACAACGAGTTTGCCGAGCTTTTTCTCGACGGTGCAGCCCGGATAGTTGCCTGTGAGCGCCCGCAGCCCCGAAAGGGCGTTGAACAGTGTGCTCTTGCCGGTGTTGGGATTCCCCACGAGGGGAATGGTCAGCGTGGCGGCCTTCGAGGGGGCGGGGACGGAAGGTTCGGTCATGCGCGGGCCGGAATGGAGCGGTGTCGGAACGGGATCAGGCACGCACGCGAACGCGTCGGGCCTCGGAAATTCGCAGCGACAATCGATAGCCGCGCACCAGAAACTCCAACGGATCGCCCAAGGGGGCCGCCCCCAGGCACTGGACGGTCTCTCCGTCAATCAGACCCATTTCCATAATGCGCATCGCAATTCCGTCGTCGCCATCGACTTCGACGACAACCGCGGACGCTCCCCGAGGGAGTTGATCGAGGGTTTCCGGAGCGGTGGTCATGGAGGAACGCTTCGTGGCGGGAAGTCGGTGTCGGAGTGAGTGATTGCCCAAAAGCTCAACGAGCTTCGCACGGCTCGACGAGGATTTCGTCCGAGTCCCCGCCTCGAAATGTCAGCCGACGTCCCTCGACCGCGATCAGGCATGGCTGACCGGGCTGCACCATACGCACGACGGTGCCGACGCGCAACCCCATCTCGGCCAACCGTGTCACGTCGGCGTCGGAGCCGGCGATGTCGCGGATGACCCCCGCTTCGTGGGATCGCAGAAGTGGCAACGGAATCACGGCGAATGACATCCCCGACTGGCACTGAGATTCAATCTCACCACGATGATTGTAAAGGTTTTGTTGGCGGAGGAGAACAGCCACGAGTTCCGTTCCCGGGCATTGTGTGCGCTTCATGACTCGCTCCAACCCAAGGCGTTGCGGTCATGTCTCGCGCCGTTTTCGTGGAATTGGCTGGCCAGCAGGCTCAAGGCCCGGCCCGCCGGGGACCGATCCCCTTGACGGTTCGGCGTGCTCCTGATGGACTGCCACCGCCGCGCGACGGATTGAAGCCGGCGCCGTTACACCACCACGGAAGACCTGCAACATGGCGGATCGCGAATACACCTCGCACCAGCGGAAGATCATCTCGCGGTTTTACGACAACCGCGAAACCATGGACGAGCAAAAGCTCGCGGAGTTGTGCACCAATCTGTTTCTGGCGTCGGGAAAGAAACGCCAGAACTTTTGGGAGACCGCGCGAGAGGCGATGACGCGTCTGGGCGTCCCCCCCGAACGCGTGGCCCATGTGGTCAAGTCCGATGATCCGGCCCTGCTGGCGGCGGTCGTCGAGGAATTGCAACGCGGCACGCTCCGCCGCGTCCCCCCGCCGAAGGGCAACGTGACCGCTCCCAACGCCCCTCAAGGGAAATCGGAATCGAAGTAGGCGACCTCGCCGGACGATTTTGGCCGCGTCACTGCGCGGCCCGTGCCGACGCGTGGGCACTTCCGAATTCGAGTATTGCCGCGGCGTTCAACGCGGCACGTTTCGCGGGTATCATGCATCCACCGAGGTGCATTTGATGCCCGCTTTTGTTTTTTGCGGCACGTCAAACTCGGAAAACCAGGTCGACCGCTCCGACCTCGTCCAAACTTCGGCCCGATGCCCGCCCCCTCGGAATTCATCGTCCGGAATCCGCCGCCGAAAACCTGTCGGAGTGTTTCATGTTGGGTCGATTGCCTTTCCGCGCGGTCGCCGCGCGAATCTGCTTGCTCGTTTTGGCTGTGGCGGGAGGTACGCCGAACAGTGCCCAGGCCGACGACAAACTCCCCGCAGTCCCTGCGGGATTCGTCGTGGAACTGGTGGCTTCTTCGCCAGTCGTCGAACGACCGGTGATGGGGAACTTCGATGAACGGGGGCGGCTGTACGTCGTCGATTCCGCCGGTTCGAACGACCCGTTCAACAAACTCGTCGAGAACCCGCCGCATCGGATCGTCATCCTTGAGGACACCGACGCCGACGGTCGCTTCGACAAACGGACGGTGTTCGCCGACAAACTCGTGATGCCCCAAGGGGTGCTGCCATACGCGGGCGCGGTCTACGTGGCCTCTCCACCGAGCGTGTGGAAACTCGTCGACACCAACGGCGACGATATCGCCGACGAGCGTACCGAGATCGTCACCAAGTTCGGCTCGAACGGAAACGCGGCGGATATCCACGGGCCGACGCTCGGCCCCGACGGCTGGTTGTACCTGTGCGATGGCCGCCACGGCCACCAGGTCACGCTCGAAGACGGGACCGTCGACAAGTCCGCGTCGGGGGGCATCTTCCGGTTTCGGACCGACGGGAATGGCTTTGAACGGATTTGCGGTGGCGGGTTCGACAACCCCGTGGAGATCGACTTCACGCGCGAAGGGGACCTCGTCGGCACCGTGAATTTGCTGCATGGCAATCCACGGCAAGACTGCCTGATGCACTGGGTCGAGGGGGGCTGTTATCCGCGGGCCGATCAAGAGCACTGCCTCGCCGAATACCAACGGACGGGGGACCTGCTGCCGCCGATCACGGAACTCGGGCACATCGCCCTCTCGGGCATGCTGCGGTTCCGGGGGACAGCACTCGGGGCAGAGTATTCCGACCGGTTGTTCCTGACCGTCTTCAACACGCACAAAGTGATCGCGTCCGAACTGACGCGGTCCGGGTCGACTTTCAAATCGCAGGAGTCGGAGTTTCTGACTTCGTCCGACCCGGACTTCCATCCGACGGACGTGATCCAGGACCCCGCCGGCGGTTTGCTGGTGGTCAACACGGGGGGTTGGTTCCGGATCGGCTGTCCGACTTCGCAGCTCGCCAAGCCCGAGGTGCTGGGTGGGATTTATCGCGTCCGCCGCGCCGACGCGGCCACCGTAGCCGACCCGTCCGGGGATGAAATCGGCTTCGACAAATTACCGCTGGCGAAGACGTCGGATTTGCTGGATGACCCCCGGCCGGTCGTGCGCGAGCGGGCGACCCGCCGGTTGGCGGCGATGAAGTTCACCGCACTGGGGGCTTTGTCGGATGTGGTCAACGGCAAGCGACGTGACTGGTCCCCGACGGCTCGCGCGCAGGCGCAGTGGGCGATTTGCCGGATTTGGAGCGGCCACAAGGGGGTGGTCCGCAGTTCGGGGGTGGTGACGCACAAGAGTGTCGTCGAAGAATCGCGCTTGCGCGAGTTGGCGCTGCGCGGTCTGCGGGACCCGGACGACGCGGTCCGCATGATCGCCTGTCACACCGCCGGTTTGGTTCGGGATCGCGGCTGTCTGGAAGAACTTTCGGCCCGAGTCCTTGGCGATTTGCCGCAAGTGCAGCGTGCGGCCGCCACCGCGATGGGGCGGATTCTCCCCGGCTGTCCGGACGAAACCGTGAAGTCCGGCTTGGACCGATTGTTCGGTGTGGTCGCGGCAGGCCCCGCCGACCGGTTCATCGAGCACGCGTTGCTGTTCGCGGCGATTCGCGCCGCGCGGCCGGACCTGACCCGCGCGTACCTGTCGCACGAGAGCGCCGCCGTACGCCGCGGCGCACTCATCGCGCTCGACCAAATGAAGGATGGCCAACTATCCCCCGAAGAAATCACTCCGCAATTGGCGGTCGACGACGAGGCGTTGCGGACGACCGCGATTCTCCTGCTGGGCAAGCACTCTTCCGGGGCCGCCGGATTGATCGGTCTGGCGAAGAAATGGTTGGCCGAACCCGAGTTGTCCGAAGAACGCTCCGGCGTGCTGCGAGGGGTGTTGTTGGCTCGGATTCGCGACAAAGAGGTGCAGGCGTACCTCGGCGAGGCGCTGGCCGACGCCGCCACGCCCGCGCCGACGCAGACGCTGTTGTGGGATGTCGTCCACCAAAGCGGCGTGGAACCGCTGCCGGAAAGTTGGCTTGCCGCGGCCGCCAAGACCTTGGCGGAAGGGACTGGGTCCGCGCGGTCGCAGGTGCTCTCGCTGTTGCAAGGAAAATCGGCTGCCACGTTGGACAGCGCCGTCGCGCGGTTGGCGGACGATGCGCAACTTGCTCCCGACACGCGTGTGCTGGCGCTGGCGGTGGTCGCCCCCCGGTTGCCTTCGCTGGCGGCGGACCGGTTTGAACTGTTGGTGGCGACACTTTCGGGAACCGCGACTCCGTTTTTGGCGCTGACCGCCGCCGACGCCTTGGCCGACGCGCCGCTGTCGACCGAACAATTGATGGTGCTCGCGCCGAAACTGGCCACGGCGGGGACGTTGGTCGTTCCGCGGTTGGTCCGCGCGTTCGGTCGCTCAACGGACGAGGGGGTCGGGCTGGCGCTGGTGTCGTCGTTGGCGATGGCCTCGGCGGACAACGCCGCGGGGATCGACGAGTTGCGGTCGGTGTTGACGAAGTACCCCGAGGGGGTCCGTGTCGCCGCAAAGCCGCTGCTGATGCGCGGCACGGGAGGCGACCCCGCCGAACAAGCGGCGCGGATCGAGTCGTTCGCACACCTGGCCGAGGGGGGGGACGTCAACCGTGGCAAGGCGGTGTTCTTCGGCCAGAAGGCCGCCTGCGGCGGGTGTCACGCCGCGGCGAACCTGGGAGGGCGAGTCGGTCCCGACTTGTCGAAGATCGGCGGCATCCGCTCGGGTCGCGACCTGCTGGAAGCGATCCTGTACCCCAGCGCGAGTTTCGCCCGCGATTTCCGCCCGGTGGTGATCGAAACGACCGCGGGCAAGGTCTTCACGGGCGTCGTTTCACGACAATCGACCGAAGCGATTTTCCTGAAAACCGCGGACCTCAAGGAGCTGCGCATCCCGCGTGCGTCGATCGAATCGATGGCCGACTCGAACCTCTCGATCATGCCCAAGGGAATCGAAACCACGCTGAGCGAGCAGGAACTGCGGGACCTGATGGCGTACTTGATGGCGCTGAAGTGAGGTTTTCACCGTCGGCAAACGAGGGGGTTTTGCGCCATGAACATGGACGCGAATGACTGCGAACCGGATTCCATTGTGGGTCCCGTCGATGAAGCGAAGATACGACGCCATGAGCCCATCTGGAGCGAAGATGGGGATCGCCACGTGTTCGATCCCGCGTATGTGGCCTATTGCTTGAAGAACCACGGTGGCGTTCCCCAACGGCAGTGGTTGAAGACCCGGCTGGGAACGGTTCGGCGGTTGGGCCGATTCGTGAATTTTGGCGGACCGTATACGCCTCCCTTTCGGGAGGATTGGGAATCCCCCGGGAACGAAATCCGCGAAAAATGGTCGTTGGGGAACCTTGAGGGGATCGCGAACATCGAGAGCGGTTGCGGAGCGTTCCTCGTAGCACTCGGAATTCTGTACAGCGGTCCGCACTCGCCGGATGGAATGGGCACCTCACACTCGGACCTGGTCTGCTTCGATTACTCGGACATTGCCGATCCGATACCGTCCGTCGTGCTGTGGGACAATTCGCTGGCGTGTCACGAATACTATGACTGCGAGGAGAGCGGCCGCGATTCCTTTACGGAAATGGACCACTCGCGATTCACGGAGCCAATCGCGGTCAATTTCACGGAGTTTTTGAGAGGCCTGCGCGCGACCGAATCCGAGTTGTGACGAGTGCACGCAGACGCATCGTGGACGAGTCTCCTGCTCCGATGTCACCTCACTTCCCGAACCGCTCTTTCGCCGCCGTGTGGAACGCTTCGAGGATCTTGCCGCCGACGTTCTCGTGGAAGCCGGCGTGCTGGACCATGTACACGTACGCCAACCCGCGCGGGCGGTCGATCGTCATGTTGGTTGCGAACGCGCCGCCGTGGCCGAACGTGTCCGCTCCGTAGACTTGCCAACCCAGGCCGTAGCTCTCTTTCACCGTTTCGGGAGTTTGGCGGCGTCCCATCGCGTCGATGGACTCGCGCGAGATGATCCGCTGCCCGTCGCGCTCTCCGCCGGCAAGGATCATGCGGCAGAAGCTCGCGCAATCGCGGGCTGTTGCGAACAACCCGCCCCCCGGCATCGGCTTGCGACGCGGGTCGTCCAGCGGATAGTGCAATTGTCCCGCGGTGGTTTCGACCAAACCTCCCTCTTTCGATGCGGGCTTATAGGTCTTGGTCAAGCGGGTCAGTTGCGACGCCGAGGGGAAGAACGTCGTGTCACGCATTTCCAAAGGATCAAACAACCGCCGTTGCAGGAATTCCTCGAACGGCATGTTCGAGACGAGTTCGACGATGCGTCCGGCCGTGTTGATCCCCGCGTTGCTGTAAAGATACTTCGTCCCCGGTTCCGAGAGCAGCGGGACCGTCGCATAGTCCCGCGCGGCGACGGCCAACGGCAGCAGGTCGCGCGTCGGGACCTCGATCTCCGTGGAGAACGGAAACCCCGCGGTCAATTCTGTTCGGCACGCTTTTTGCGCATGGCCTCGGACATGGTATTCCACGCGAATCTTCTTCTTCACGGAGGTTCGCGATGGTGACCGGGAAGGAACCGATCGACCCGCGCAGAATGCAGGGTTA
>JBIKMW010000150.1:0-12978 GCA_044359065.1 Planctomycetales bacterium
CCCTGCATTCTGCGCGGGTCGATCGGTTCCTTCCCGGTCACCATCGCGAACCTCCGTGAAGAAGAAGATTCGCGTGGAATACCATGTCCGAGGCCATGCGCAAAAAGCGTGCCGAACAGAATTGGCCGGTCCACCGGAGGCGGGTTTCATCGAGGACACTCACGCCCGTCACCTGGGCGTCATGAACCTGCGCGAGGGCCACCGCCTGTCGGATAGCGGAAATGGTGTATTCGGTCCCACCGAGGCCAACGAGAATGCGCTTCAACATGCTGGTGACTCCTGACACATGAGAAAGAGAAACTTTCGACGTATTCGGCGGCGACTGTTCCGCCAAAGGTGTTTTTCGGAGACCAGTCGACAGCGGGGCCTTTGAAGTCCTGTTGTAAGTCCGTTCGGATCGCCCGATGTCTCACGGCGAAGTCGCCTTCCGAGACCCGGGCTCGTCAACGCGCTACAGTGTGGTTCCTTCGAGGAACGGCTCGCCGGTTTCGAGTCGAAGGATGTTGTCGGTTGTGACCTGAGCGATCACCGAGAGCGCTTCGTGTGTAAGAAACGCCTGGTGGGAGGTGATCAGGACGTTTGGAAACATCAGGAGATGGGTCAGCTCGTCGTCCTGCAGCACCTGTCCGGAGAGGTCCTGAAAGAAGATCCCTTCCTCTTCCTCGTAGACATCAAGAGCGACGCCGCCAACATGCCCGGATTTCAGGGCCGCGATCAGCGCGGTCGTATCGATCAGCTTTCCGCGGCTCGTATTGACGATGAACACCCCGCGCCGTGTCTGGGCGAGCGTCCGTTCGTTGAGGAGGTGCACGGTCTCGGGGAGCAGCGGAACATGCAACGAGAGGATATCGCTCGAACTCAGGACGGTCTCGAAATCGGCATAGCGGACGCCGTAGCGTTCCGCCCAGTCGGGAAGCGGGAACGGATCGTGGGCGATCACGTTCGCCTCGAAGCCGCGAAAAATCTGGGCGGCGATCCGACCGATCTTCCCGGTGCCGACAATGCCGACGGTCTTCCCGTGGAGGTCGAAGCCTACGAGACCGTTGAGGGAGAAATTGAGTTCGCGAACCCGATTGTAGGCGCGATGGATCTTGCGGTTGAGGGTCAGGAGCAGGCCGACGGTGTGCTCGGCGACCGCATGTGGCGAATAGGCGGGGACGCGGACAACCTTGAGTCCGAGTTCACGCGCGGCGGTGAGGTCCACGTTGTTGAAGCCCGCACAGCGGAGCGCAATCAGCTTGATCCCGAGATCGGCAAGAATCCGCAGACATTCGTGGTCGGCGTGGTCGTTGACGAACAGACAGACGGCCTGAGCTCCTCGGGCCGCCGACGCGGTCTGTACTCCCAGGCGGAACTCGTGAAAGCGCCATTTGACACGGTCGTGGCCGGGAGTTCTGGTGAGGTATTCGCGATCGTACGGTTTGGCGTCAAAGACGGCGGTTGGGATCATGGCAGGATGCTTTGAGAATGTGTGAAACCAGTTCCGGTTCGTGTCGGGGAAAACTCTTCCGAGTGGGGTGAACCCCAACGTTCCATGGAGAGACCATCGTTGACATGGCCGACAACTTCGCGACGGAAACTTGCGGTGGGTGATGCGTCAGGGGGGATTGAGCAGATGGGTGACATCAGGACGACAGGTGGTAAACAAGGAACATGGCTGACGAAAGCACAAGCAGTAGCACCAGGGCATCGGGTTCGCAGAATCGTCGACGGTTCTCGATGTGATAGAGCTGACCGAGGATCGCGACGGTGGTGGCCACGATGACCGCGAAACTGGTGACCGCATGGGCGGGTGACACGCTCGCGAAGAGCGCCCCCGGGTGAATTGCGTCGAGCGGTGCGAACAGGACCATATTGAAGGCGTTGCTGCCGAAGACATTGCCGACGACGAGATCGAGAGAGTTCATCCGCAGCGCGGTGATCGAGGCGACAAGCTCCGGAAGCGATGTGCAAAAGGCAACGAGCGTGGTTCCGACGAAGGTCTTGCCCAGACCGGAGAGAGCCGCCAGGCGATCCGCAGCATGTGCGAGGCGGGGGCCGGCAGCCAGGAGCACCAACGCCGCCGCCGTGAAAATCGCGATCTGCGGAAGCAGGGTCGCTCTGGAGGTCTCAACAGGTGGAGTTGTGGCCCCGATCGTGGTCGGCGGGTCGTCCAAAACATTCGCGGACAGCCGTTGATCGAGAAAGATCATGCGAATACCAAGGACGTAAGCGACAACGATCAGGGCGGGCCAAGGGCCAATCCCGAGCAGCGACCAGTCCGGGAGTCGCGGTGCGGCGAGGAGCGCGGTCCCAGCGAGGGCCGTGAGCGCGATGCTCAAGGTTCCGGACAGCGCGTGTCCCGCCGCGACGCGCGACAACATCTTTCCTCCCGAGCGATGGCCGAGGTCGAGCATTGCCAGGATGAGCAGATTCATCAGGCTGCTCCCCAGCAGGTCGCCAACGGCGAGATCGGGATTGCCCTGACGGACCGCGGCCAGATCTACGGATAGCTCCGGGAGGGAAGTCGCACCCGCCAACAGCACACTGCCGACCAGCAAACGCCCCAGACGCGTGATCTCGGCGATCCGATCGGCGGACCGCGCCAGGAACGTGCCGGCTATGGCGACAATCGTGGCGAGGACAAAAATTCTGCGGAGATGGCAAGCATGTCGGGTCTCTGCCGGGGCACTAAAACAACGTTTCGGGGCGGGCTGTCCTGCGGCGTCGAACCGGCGAAGATTCGGTCAGCGATTCCGGCGTGCCCACCACACCTTGTGGAATTCCACCGCCGGAACGATGAGCAGACTGACGGCCAAGGCGACGCCCCAGCCGTTGACATCAACTGGCTGTGTCGACAGCAAGTTCTGCAGGAACGGCACGTACATGGCCGCGACATGGATCAGAAACGCCCCCACGGTTCCGAAGAAGAGGGTGGGACTGCGTAGCGGAGACAGGGCAAACGCGGAACGCGTTTCCGACCGGCAGTTTCCGACGTGGAAGTTCTCGAACAGAACCATGGAGAGCAGCAACAGGTTGCGAGCTTCGACAACGGAAAATCCGAATCGCAATGCCATGTCGTAGACGAGGAATCCACCGCCACCGACGACCAGGATCGCCACGATCGTTCGCTCAATCATCAGGCGATTGAAGACCGGCTCCCCGGGGGGGCGGGGCTTGCGACGCAGGCTGTCGCCTTCATCGGGTTCAAAGGCGAGTGCGACCCCCTGAATTCCGTTGGTCACGAGATTCAGCCACAGCAGCTGCACCGGGAGCAGCGGCACCGGCAAGCCGGTCACCACGGCAAGGAGAACCATGAGCAGTTCGGCAGCCCCCATGGAGACCAGCAGGTAGATGACTTTGCGGATGTTGTCGTACGCGACCCGTCCCTCTTCGATCCCGCCGACGATGGAGCTGAAGTTGTCATCGCTGAGGACGAGTTCGGAAGCCTCCCGGGCCACATCGGTCCCGGCCTTGCCCATCGCGACACCGATGTTGGCCGCGCGGAGCGCGGGCGCGTCGTTGACCCCGTCGCCGGTGACCGCGACGAAATGTCCTGCGTGCTGGGCAGCTTCGACGAGTCGCAGCTTCTGTCGGGGCGTGACACGGGCGAAGACACGCACACGCCCCACCAGCTCGCCGAGTTCGTCGACGGTTTTGCCTTCGAGGTCGGCGGCAGTGGCAACCTGATCCTCACGGTCGGCGAGTCCAAGTTCGCGCGAGATCGCCAGGGCCGTCACGCGGTGGTCCCCGGTCACCATCGAGACGAGCACCCCGGCACGATGGCAAGCAGCGACCGCCTCGCGCACGCCGGCTCGGAGCGGGTCGATCATCCCCAGAAAGCCATGCAAGGTCAGGTCGCGCGGTTGCGGCGGGACTTCTTCGGGATGCGGCGACTGCGCGAGCGGCACGCTGGCGACAGCCAACACCCGCAGACCCCGGGAGGCCATGTCCAGCGCCAGCGCTTCACAGCGGGAACGATCGGCGGGGGACAGTCGGTCGCCACACATGTCGAGAACACGTTCCGGCGCTCCTTTCACACAGACCGTGATCCGGGAACCCGTCTGGTGGAACGAAGCTGCGAACTGATGCTCGGGTTCGAAGGGGATGCTGTCGACAAGCGGGGTTGACTCGAGCAGTGTCTCGCGCTGAATTCCCAGCTTCCCCCCAAGGCTGAGCACCGCGATGTCGACCGCGTCGCCCCGCCAGCCCCACGAGCCGTCGCGATGATGCAGGTCGGCCTCGTTGCAGAGCACGGCGGCGGACACGAGCTCCATCAAGTCCGGCGACGAGTCGCGAGCGACGGGTCTCCCCGCGTGGGTGACGTCTCCAACGGGGGCGAAGCCTTGCCCGGTCACAGCGAAAAGGTCGCCATTTGTCAGGCGGACTTCGCGGATGGTCAATTCGTTGCAGGTCAGCGTGCCGGTCTTGTCCGTGGCAATCAGCGTGCAGCTTCCCAGTCCCTCCACTGCGGTGAGCTGTCGCACGATGACGTTTCGCCGCGCCATCCGGGTTGTGGCCACCGCCAGCGCGACGGTGATGGCGACCGGCAGCCCTTCCGGGATCGCGGAGACAGCCAGCGCGACCACGAGGAAGAACGTTTCCACAAGCGTGTAACCGCCGACCAATATGCCCAGCAGCCCAATCACACCCGCAGCGACAAGGGTTCCCACTGCGACGTAGTTGGTAAACGTTTCCATCCGCTTGAGGAGCGGCGGTTTCCCTTCTCCACTCCCCATGACGTCCACCGCCAACTGCCCCACGCTGGTGGCGGTGCCAGTGGCCACGGCGACGCCCTTCGCGCGGCCTCGTGCCACGAGGGACCCCGCAAACGTCATATTCTGTCGATCGGCGAGCACGACCGATTCCGGACCAGTCCACGCGGCGTCTTTGGTAACAGCCAGCGATTCTCCGGTGAGCAGCGATTCGTCGACTTCGAGGCCTTGCGTCGAGAGCAGTCGCACATCGGCGGGGACGCGGTTTCCGGATTCGAGCCAGAGAATGTCGCCGGGCACGATTTCGTCGGCCGCGACCTCGCGGATCTCCCCGTCGCGCTCGACCTGGGCATGAATGCGAAGCAGCTTGCGGAGCGCCTGACTGCTTTGTTCGGCCTGCCATTCCTGATACGCACCGATGACGGCGTTCAGCAGAAGGACGGCGGCGATGAACGCCGCGTCCTTGAAATCTCCGAGTACCGCCGAAACCACCGCGGCGGCGACCAGGATGTAGATCAGCGGACTGGCAAACTGACGCAGGATGATCGTGGCCAGCGGCGTCGCTCCCCGCTCGGGGAGAACATTGGGGCCGAATTCCGAGCGACGTCGGGCGACCTCGGCATCGGACAACCCACTGGATGAAGTCGTCCAAGCTTTTAAGACGTCCTCCGTGGAACGGGAGTGCCACGCTTGAGTCGGCTGCGGAGAGCGCGCGTTCATTCCCAAACCCTCGTTGCCTCGTGTCCAACGAACTCTCGACCGCCCCCCGCCCCACACCGCCGTTTTTGCCGGACTTCACGGGATTTTGGCGGGAGTCCAGCGGTCGTTCCCAGTCAACCGCACCTTGAATTATTACAGATTCGCAAGCATATCAAGGGCAAACTGCAGCGCTGCGACGAAATGGCTGACCCCAGGCCAGCAGATGATTCCCGAGAGGAAGTGCGACAGATCCGAATGGCAGGAAGTTAAGCGCAACTCCATGCAGTGGTTAGGTATCCGTCCAGACAGTCTCGGTCACCGAAGGTGGTCAGTTTTCGGTTCTTTGCGACCTTCCGAGAACCTTCAGAATGCCCGCCTCGGGTTTGTCTTGGCCGTCAACGGAAACCAGGAAGGCTTGTGGACGTAAACGCTGAATAAACAAATACTTCCGCCTTAACTTCCTGCCATTCGGGACGGGTCCATTTATTTAGCGCTTGGCCCGGACGCTGCCTCGGGCGTCCGGGTTTTCGAGCAACAAGAGACGTGACGATTTTGCCCGTGGGACCGGGAATCGCAGAACCGTAGGTCAGGCTGTGCCTGACGAACGGTGTGGACGCGAACCGCATTCCTCAGGCACGGCCTGACCTGCCGAATCACGGCGTTGTCGGCTTCACCGGCACCAGCTCATGTTCGCCGATGTAGTCGTCGTTGACCGGGTAATTTGAAAACTGAATCGTGTAGTACTTCTCGAACCAGTCGCGGATGTGGTCGACGGACGCGGGGTCGTACGACGGGGCCGAGTGCAGCAGCACCCCCCCCTCCGCTTCGCGCAGGTCCCCCTCCTCGAACACCACACGGCCCCGCTGGATCACGACCCGCGGCAACTCGAACATCCGCTGCTTGTCCTCGCCGGGGGTGTAAATCGTCACGTCGGCGTCGGCTCCGACGCCCAGGTGCCCCTTGTGCGCGAGGCCCAGCATGCGGGCGGGGGAGGCCCGCGTGATGATGGCGATTTCGTTGAGCGTGTATTCGCGCTTCAAATCCCCCAGCACGCACCCTTCGCGAACCCCCGGAGGGAGCTTGGCCAGCACCTCTTCGCGGCGCGTGCGGTCCATGAGCAGTGCGATGATCTGCGGATACGCCAGGAACGATCCGCCGTTGGGGTGGTCGGTGCTCATGGCGATCCGCCACGGATCGTTCATCAGCAGGTACCACTCCAGGCCGATGGCCCATTGCAGGGCGTGGACGCGGCTTTTGTCCTTGTACGTGATGGGGACGATCCCGCAGCCCGCCTCCATTTCGGTGTCGCCGGAAAACCACTTGCGGCCATACACCTTGTGCAGGAAGTAGCCGAGCGGGCCGTCCCCCGTCATCGAGGCCGTATCGCCGAACATCACCTGTCCGACGTCGACCGTCATGTTCGGATGGCTGTTGACGTAGTCGGCCAGTTCCGGCACGCGGGAATGGAACGTCGACTGATTGTCCGGGTCGCCCCCGTAACTGTGGAACTGGATGTGCGTGACGTGCGCGCGCAGGCCCTCCATCGCCCGCATCGTGTCGAGTGTCGTCTGGAAGTTGCCCGGCACCCCCAGGTTGTTGCAGTGCAGGTGCATCGGGTGGGGCAGCCCCAACTCCATCGCCGCCCGGGCGATTTGCGTGACGATCTGCCGCGCCGTGACGCCGAAATGCTCGATCGGCGCGTCCAACCCCGCCGAGTTGCCCCCGCCCGATTTCCAGACCTCGACACCGCCGGGATTCACCACCTTGACGGTGTGGGCCTTCGTCGCGTTGATCAACCAGCCCAGGTAGTTCCGCAACCGATCGGGTTCGCCATCCCGGATCTGTTCGAGCACATAATGGTTGTTGCCGGCGAGGACGTAGAACCCCTTGTCGATGAGGGGTGTGTCGTGAAACTCCTCGTGGGCATGCCGCGCGGCCAGCGGGGGGATCGCCGCGTCGAAGGCGGTCGTGTACCCCATCCCGGCGTACTTGTAGCCGGTGGCGAACGTGCTCGGGACGCTTCCCATCGTGCCGGACCGCGTGAGGGGCGTCCGCACGATTTTTTCGGCCAGCCGCTTGGCCTCGGGCATCATCTTGCGGGCCACGTTCACCTTCGGCCCGGCGATGTGGCAGTGCATGTCGACACCGCCGGGCATGACCACCAAACCGGTGGCGTCCAGCGTGCGGTCGGGACGGATCGACGGATCGGTCGGCGCGGCGACGACGCGGCCATCTTCGATCCAAATGTCGCGGACCTGACCGTCGACGCCGTTGGCCGGGTCGTACACGGTTCCGCCGGCGATCTTGAAGAGACTCACGGGGAGCGGCTTTCGGAGCGAACAACGAAGACGAAACTCGAACTCTTTTGTAACGGCAACCGGGATGTCGGGGAATGAGGAACGCGAAAGGAGCGGCGGCGGGGGGCGAACGCCGGTTTGCGAACCCGCTGTGGAGCTCGCCTTGACCGGCTATCTCCGTGGATGGAGCGCGCGCCGAACAAACCCTTCTCCCCCACATTCGACTCCGACTCGCGCGACGACGCTCCGCTGTGGGGGAGAAGGTGCCCGAAGGGCGGTTGAGGGGGCCTACTCGATGGCGTCCCCCTCACCCCGGCCCTCTCCCCCGCAATGGAAATCACACCTGTCGGGACGGTCGCTGGCGGGGGCGAGGGGGTGAGTTTCACGCGGGTCGAGTCACTCACAATCCGGAGTTCGCACCCGGACAACCACTCCTTCCCGCTCACTTCTTCACGATCTTTTTCGCCTGAAATCCGAACGACTGACCCGCCAGGGTGACCGAGCCGGTCATCGTCTCCGGTGCGGCTGTCCACACGAACGCGTCGAAGGTTTGCTTCGCGTTGGCCAGGGTGATTTCGAGTCGTGCGCGGTGCGGCTGCGTCCCCACCCGTCCCTCGACGGGATACGTACTTTGCGTGTCGTCCGATCTCCACGTGCCGGTGACGGCCCCTTCCTCGTCGACGACCAACTGCCACGTCCCCTTCCAGCGGCCATCCCCTTCGACACGCCATTCTCCCGCAAAGGGGCCGAGGTTCTCGACCGCGTCCGCCGCCGGTGCGAGGGGACCGTCAACCGCCACCAGCGTGGCCCCTCCCGTCGTGGTCAACGCGCCGTCGGCTCCGAACTTCACATCTCCGCCAAAACCGGCGGGGACGACTTGTCCCAGATCGATGTCGAACTCGAAGCCGGGGAACAGCATCACGTTCCGCGCCACAGCCACCGAGGTGTCGCCCGTGGCCGGTCCGTACGCCACGAAGCGGTCGATCATCAGGACGACGACGGGTTTTTCGGGACCTTTGCGGAACCCGAAGGTCACCAGCCCCTTCGCGATGTTGCCGTCCGCGCTTTTCAGGACCAGCAGACTCCCTTCCACGGTTTTGGCCAGCGGTTTGAGTGCCGTGGCTTGCGCGCGGTCGAACGACTTGATCGCCGGTCGGTCCGCCAACACGGAACGGAGAAGCGAGTTCGAGGCGTCGTCGAACGCATCGGCGCGGGCGGCGTTCGGAGCGAGTGCGAGCGGCGCGACAAGCACGCCCAAAACGAAGGCCAACAGTGGGCGTGTCATGGAGCATCCGGGGAAAGCGGGGAAAGTCGAACCGACTGCGTGCAGTGTAACCGTCAGCGGACGCGCGCAACAAAGTCGGGTGGGGTGGAGGAAGAGTCTCGACACGATTTCGACTTAAAGCCCCAGACCGCAACCCTTCTCCCCCACAATCGGTACGGAAAAACAGCACAAAACCTCACCGTGGGGGAGAAGGTGCCCGAAGGGCGGATGAGGGGGCCGCCCCCGGCGTCAACCGGACCATCCGCGTCTCTCTCGCGCCCAACCCTCTCCCCTGCGTCCAAGGAACCATTCATGACTCGGATTTCGGTGGTGTGCGTCACCACGGGGCGGGAAACGTTGCGCAGGGCGTGGGACGCTGTGTTGCGCGAGATCGATCCCGCGCGGGACGAGGCGTGGTTGGTCGAAGACGGACCCGGTTCACCGTTCGTTCGCGATCTCTGGAAAAAGCGTCCCCCGCCCGGCGGATATCGGACGTTGGCCGACGGACCGCACGGCGATTGGGGGCACACCCCGCGACAGGCGGCTTTGGCCTGGTGCCGGGGTGACATCGCCGTCCACGTGGACGACGACGACGTGTTGGCCGAAGGGGCGCTGGCCGCGCTCCGTCGTTGGGCCGACACGTACCCCGGCGCGGCGCTGATCCCACGAATGGTCGATGCCACGGGCGTGCGAACCTGGGACCGACCGGTTGTGGAAGCCGGACAAGTGGGGACCGGAAACCTCGTCCACCCGCTGAAGATTCCCCTCGGCGCGTTTGGCACCGCGCGGACCGGCGATTGGGAGTTCGTGCGGCGCACGCTGGCCCTCAATCCGTCGCTCGGCGTGGTGTTCGTTCCCGAAACGACGTTGCTGCTGCGACCCCGCGAACGCCCCGTCAATCCGCGCTTCCGGGACGGCGCCTACGAGACCGGAGTGGCGGGGCGATGGGACCTGCAAGGAGCGTGGCAGACCTGGTTCGGCCAGCAAGTGCGGAGCGCGACGATCCTCGATGTCGGGGCGGGTTTGGGGCGATCGCGAACACGGCTGGAATCGGGTAGCAACCTTGTGGCGCTTCAGGACATTGGTCCGGGATTGCCGGTGGATCACGCGTGTCCGATCGAAGTGTTGCCGAGTGGTGTGGCAGAACACGTCACGGCGTTCGACGTGCTCGAGCATGTCGTCGAGGACTCCCGCTGGCTCGCGGAGTTGGGTCGGTTGGCAACGCGGTCGGTGTTCTTGAGCACGCCGAACGTCTGGGTCTCCCGGTGCGGCAATCCGTATCACGTCCGCGAGTATTCGCCGCCGCTGTTGGTGGAACGCCTCCGCGAGGTATGGCCGGATGCGCCTTTGCGGCGATTCGTGCTGGAAGGGACGGGTATCTCGGCGCGAGTTCGCGAACCGGGCGCGGACGAATGGCTGTTGACCGAAGCCCCCAACCTGGGCGTGTGGATCGACGTGGCGTGAGGCTACGGAGCGGCTGCCGACACCTGTCGGGAAGGATTCCTCACTTGCTCGTGAGTTGGTGCAGGCCCGTCCAATCGGACGGGGGCGGCTGGAGCAGGTATTCGCGGCAGCGCTCCGACAGCCGCGTGGCCGACGGATCGCCGGGACGAATGCGGAGCACCTCTTCGAACTTGCCGATCGCGGCTGACCAGTTACGCGCGAGGTACGCGGAGAAACCCGCCTTCGCGGCGGCCGCCAGGCGACGGTCGTCGGCGGTGGCGGCCCCCGACAGGTTGAGCAGTTCGTGGATCGTCACGCCATGCTGCTTCCCCTTCACTGCCACCAAATCCAGCGGGCGGGCCAGCACCTCGTCGCCAGCGGCCCGGAGGGTCGCTTCGCTGACCAACAGCAGCGTGCCGTAGTTTTTGTTGAGTCCCTCCAGCCGACTCGCCAGATTGACGTTGTCGCCGATCACCGTGTAGTTGAGGCGGTTCTCGGCACCGAGGTTCCCCACGACGACATCCCCCGAGTTGAGGCCGAACTTCGTCGTGAACGGCGGGCGTCCCTCGGCGGCCCAGCGTTCGGCGCACTCGGCCAAGCCCTGGCGGCAGCGAAACACCGCGCGGCAGGCCCGCAGCGCGTGGTCGGGTTGATCCGTCGGCGCGCCCCAAAAGGCCATCACAGCGTCGCCAATGAACTTGTCGATCGTGCCCCCCGTGGCTTCGATCTCCTCGGAGACGATCGTGAAGTACTCCCGCAGCCATGCCACCAGCAATTCCGGTTCGACGTTCTCGGCGAACGCCGTGAAATCGACGATGTCGCTGAACAGCACGGTGACCGGTTTCCGACAACCGCCGAACACGGATTCGCGCTGCGAGGTAACGGTCTGACGGACGATTTCGCCCGGCACGTACTTCAGGAACGACCGCAAGCCGGTCTTCATCCGCTCGACCGCTTCTCCCAAACGGTCCACCTCGAGCACGACCGAGTGCGTCACCGGACTGGCCGAGAGGTCCATATGCCCCACGCGATCCGTTTCGCGCAACAACCGTTCGAGCGGTTCGGCGACTTGTGCGGAAAAATAGATGCCGATGATCAGCGCGGTGACGAGGATCATCAGCCCCACGATGAACGAGTGCCTTCGGTTGGCCTCGACCCGCGCGAGCAGTTCCGCCTGCGGCAGGACCGTGCAGATGATCCACGGCGGAGCGTCCGGAACGTCGAGCCGCTTGTACGTCCCCAGGTACGACACTCCACCCACCGAGAACCGCACGTCGGCGGTGGTTTGAAACGAGAAGTCGGCGAAGGAGGCGGGGAGATTCGTCACCAGCGCCGCGGCAAGGGGGTCCGCCAGCTTGTTCAGCGGCACCAGTTCCGAGACCAACTTGCCGTCGCGCCGCGTGGGAGCCAGCAGAATCTCCTCGCGGGGATGCGCGATGACGTGCCGCTCGCCGTCGCGACGCTGTTCAACGACGAACGCGTAACCAGCCTCGCCGACCTTCAGCCCCTGAAAGAATTCGCACAGCGAGCGCAGGTCGAAATCGGTCCCCAGTACCGCCGCCAGCTTCCCCTCGTTCATGACCGGACGGGCATACGTCAGGCCGATCAGGTCGTTCACGTCGTCCCCCAGACCCAGGAACGGGTACGACTCCAGCCACGTTCCCCGACCGGCGGCGACCGCCTGTTCGAACCACCTTCGCTTGCGGGCGTCGTACGACGAAGCTTCCTCCCCTTCACGAAACGGCTTCTCCGGATACTCTTCGGTCCAGAACTCCCGCTCAATTCGCGTTTGCCCGGGGCGGGCGTCGGTTCGCACCTGCCACACCGACAGCCGATCCCCCCGCAATCGTGACACCAACACCGAGTCTCCCGTGTCGGGCAGACCGATATACGACGACGTGAGTTCCGGGCAGAGGGCGAGCAACTCGTTCCAGTGCTCGACGAAGGCGGGGAAATCGTCGGGGCGGAGTCGGCCCGCTTCGATCTGTCGGGCGGTGAAGTCCGACTCGAACCGCGCCCGTTCGATCAGGCGTTCGATCTGAAATTCGATGCGCGCGGTCGTCTGGTTGAGCGACTGTGCGGTGAGGTCGTCGACGGCGAACTGCGTGTGCCGACTCGAATTGACGGCCACCAGTGCCGCGGTGAGCAGCGTCATCCCGAGCAGGATGGTGAGCATCGTCATGCGAAAAGGAAGACGCGGCATGAGGGCTCGTTCAGGAACGGTGGCGGACAGGAACTGTGGCGGATCGGCGGAGGGCAGCGACGATCTTACGCGAAGCGGCGGAAAGCGTCTGCGGGGGTTCGGCGATTGGTGGGCGTTCGGGGTGCGAACCCCGGATTGAGATGTCGAAACGGCCAAACGCGACTCCCTCTCCCCCGCTGGCGAATGTCTCGACACGATCGGTATCCAATGCGGGGGAGAGGGCCGGGGTGAGGGGGCCACGAAGGGCATGGCCCCCTCATCCGCCCTTCGGGCCAATTCTGTTCGGCACGCTTTTTGCGCATGGCCTCGGACATGGTATTCCACGCGAATCTTCTTCTTCACGGAGGTTCGCGATGGTGACCGGGAAGGAACCGATCG
>JBIKMW010000055.1:0-40592 GCA_044359065.1 Planctomycetales bacterium
CTTTGATTCCCCCCCGCCAGCGCCACCCCCAACAACACGCTTCCCGCCACGATCCACTCGGCCGACCACTCCTCCCCACCCGCCAGCGCATCCACCTCCACCGTCGTCACCACCAGCGCACCCGGGTCCCAACCCACCGCCACACGCGTCTCCCCGACGAAGCACGCGCCGTTCAGCAGCCCCGCCGCCCGACCCGCCCGACCCGCCACATACCCCACCCCCGGCGCGAACGCCAGATAATCCCACACCGAACCGCCGCCGTTCCGGATGTTGTTCGCCGCCGTCGCCATCCCCAGCACGGTCATGCCCGTCGTATACACCCGCGCCACGTTCAGCATCCCCGTCGCCGCGCCCCCGCTCCCGCCCCGGTCCACATCCGGATCACAAACCCATGCACCGTCCCCACCACTGTACTCCAGCGAGTTCCGGTTCACATAATTCAGCATTCCCGTCTGTCCATACACTCTCGTCCACCAGCCTCCCGTCAGCCCGTCCGCCCACACCGTCATGAAGTTCGTCGCCATGTCCAGACCCGGACCGGTCACCCACGCCCAGGCCGTCGCCACCGTCGGGTTGTTCCCCCACGCGAATTGCGACGCCGGGAAATTTTGTGCCTCGGCCAGCCGGTCCGCCGCCTGCTTCTTGTTGTTCGCCAGTACCTCTTTTGCCCGCGCCACCGCCAGCTTCTCGTCCTCCGCCGCGAAGCTCCGCGCCGCCTTGCGACCTTCCTCCGCCTTGTCCCGAGCCTCGTTCGCGTCCGCCGTGAACTTCGCCTTCAACGCCGCGATCGCCGCCGGCTGCTCGTCCTGCGACTTCTGATAATCCGCGTCCGCCGACTTCTTCGCTTCCGTCTCGTTCGCGTCGATCTCTCGCGTCTCCGCCCAGGTGTCTTCGAACGCCGTCGACTTCGCCGCGACCGCATCCGCCGCGATATCCCGCAGGTCCTGCGCGTGCGTCTCCCCGATCTCATCCTTCGCACGCGTCTCCGCCGAATCGATCTCCCCGTCGACCCGCGTCTTCGAGGCGTCAATCGCACGCACCTGCGCGCTCTTCCACGCATCCGCCTCCTCGCCCACCGCGCGCTCCCCAGCCGCCGCCGCCGCGTCGCGACCCACCTGCGCCTGCCACGCTCTCACCCCAAGGGCGCCGTCGTCGTCACCGCCTACGTATCGTCCTCTCAAACGCTGCCCCTGTTGGGCGCTAGCGAGCCGGGATGGACTCAACGGTGCCAGTGACCAAATCGACGCGGTATTTCTCGCGGAAATACTCGTACGCGATCTCGCACACGGTCTCGGTCAACCAGGTCGGCTTGATCTTCAGCAGCGAATCGACTTCCGCTCCCCCCAGCATCTTGCGAAGAAACACTGTCCGGGGCGGCTGCTGCAAACGGACCGCAGCGTGGACGAGCCCCAACTCGAAGCGGTCGATATGCATCGCCACCGACATCGCCACCTTGTGCTTTCGACCGGGACCGGAGTGCCATCTCTTGCCGACGATCGTCCAGTCGTATTCGGGCGAAGTGGTGATCTTAGCGATCGCCAACCACGGCTCTTCCGACCAGTGGTTGAATCGACAAATCCAGCGACACGCCTGGTCGACATGCACTGCCGCGAGTGCCCGTTTCCCGACAACATCCAGCGATCGATACTCATGAAATGGAAACGGCCAGAGCACGGACCAGGCGGCCTCCCCGGCGTGCAGCCGCGACGGCACTTCAGCAAGAGACATCTCGACGATCAGTTTGGGAAGCTTCTGCGGCACCACCGGAGGATGAATTCGCAGGAGATAGAAGTACGCCCAGTTCAGGCAGTCCATGTCGTGTCCAAACCGGCCAACAAAGCCATCCTTGAAATGTTCGACGATACTCACGTCGGCGACGGTCTGCACATCGCGCACTTGCATATACATATCTCACAAAAAACGGGACGATCAAAACGGAAGGCCCCTCGGAAGACGGTTGTCCGGAAGAGCGTTCCTGTTCATCGCTCTCCAGAACCCGACCGTCTCACGCTCCCAGCGGAACATTTGCGCTCGCTCCGTGAAGGTTCTGAGAACAACGGATTCCAGATCGCTACGATTCACGCCGCGTAATTCCGCGATCTTCGTGAATTGCGACTGGGCACGAGCCGACAACCCGCTCGCCTGGTAGCCGGTCTTGCTGACTCCGAACTTGTACACGTCACCCGTACGGCGATTGAAGATCGCGTATCCGTGCATCCCACAGTTATTGTTATGCACCAGCGTGCCGCTGTCACCCACATGGTACACATGCTCGGCGTCGACTTCGAGGTTGTAGACCACCAGGCGTTCGCCGCGTGAGGTGAGCGAGGCCACGGTCGTCACGCAGCCGTCGGCGCGGCGGAGTTGCTCTCCCCTACGCAGCTCACCCGCCGGAATGAACTCCTGCCGGTCCTCGCTCCAGAACGGGTGATTGCCCGTTGTGCCGAGAGTCTCGCGAGCGTGCGTCGCGTCCCCCGTCAGCGACACGTCCAGTACGTTCGCCGCCGAGTGTTTGTATGTCGCAGTGACAATCCGCCCGGGCCCCTTTTCGATATCCGGGCACGGCCCGATCCGCGTTACCAATCCTACGCCAGTCGTCTCGATCTCCGACTGCGCCGCCCCGATCACGCTGCCAACCGTGATCCCCCTCTCGCACAACTCCGCCGCCGGTGCCAGCGTCTCGACCTCCAGCGTCCCCCCGTCCGGCTTCGCCACCACCAGCGAAACCTGCCGCCACGCCGGTTCGTAAATCTCGATATCCGGCTTCGCTGCCTCACCTGCGTCCGGATGCTCCGCCAACACCCGCATCCCCGGCCGGATCTCGTCAATCCGCAGCTTCGGCCCGCTTGACTCGCGTGCAGCCACCGCCGCCGCCTGCACCTCTCGTGGCTCGACTGCCGCCAACGCCCCGTCCCTCACCGAACCCGGCAGCCCCTGCCACAGGCACCCCAGCGCCAGCATGAGCGGTGCCAACCATAGCCATCCGCGCGACTGTGTCGGTTCATGCGCGGTGGCGATTGCGGCGCTATTCCGACGCGGGCTCGGAACGCTTGCGGCGCGATTGTTTGGCGACTGACTTGGCAGCACTTTTCCTTGCCGACTTCGCGCGACTGCTTAATGGCAGTCGATCCGGCTGCTCCATAACCTGCGACGACGCAGCCTTCTTCGCCAGCGCTTTCTCACGCTTGGCTTCACGCGCAGCCTTTTGCGCGCGGAGCCACTGCTCGTACTTTCGCTTCCAGCGCCCCGGACGACGAATTAGTTCATGCTCGGCGGCAAACCATTCGTAGTAGTGATCGGTCACGCCAGGCATCGTGACATACTCGTACATCCCACTGAGATACTCCTCTTCACGACCAGCACGCAGATGTGCCAATGCTTCATAAAACGTCAACAGCGCGACCTCGTTTCGCTGGAGGCGTTCCCGAATCTTTGGCTTTGCGTCCAAACGATCTGAATCCAGTTCACGAAGCGTCTCTTCACGACTCCGGCGACCGAGGATTCCGTCGGTCAGGATCACACCCCATGATCGGTTGAGCGTTCCGAATCTGGAGTTCCATTTATCTACCTTTGCCAAAGCCGCGTCGACGATCTCACTCGGACAGTCCTTCGGGCTGCGGGAATGCACATAGAGCAGCGCCCACGGAACGTAGTAGCCGTTCCACAGACCCGCATGCCCCTTTGTCGCCTCCAGCAGCACGTCCTTGGCTTCGGCAAACTCTTCTCGGCAGACGAGCGCCAGCGCCAACATCACGGCATGTGCGGCGACTTTTGTGCTCATCGGTTTGGGACGCTTCCAGATGTCCCTCAAATGTGCTTCAGCTTCTTTATACCGTCGAAGTCCTATCAATGCTTCACCGATCGAGAAGATTCCTCCCCCCAGAAAAGTGTCATCCTTGTCATTGGCCATCCATTTTTTGGCGGCCGCCAACGCTGACGCGTACTCACGGTTAGCTAGCAATTGCAAGGTGTCGGCCATCAAAAAATCCCTGCGAAGGTGATGTTGCCAGCCGCGTCATAAGTGAAAAGTGCCACGTTGCCGCGGGTCCCCGTACCACGCCAGGTTGACAACTGCCGCTGGAACGTCGCCAAACCTGACCACGAATCTGGCTTCAATTCGGCATGTCTGAAGCCTTGGGCAACACCCGGGAAGTACGCCGTGTTTCTGAACGTCAGATCTATCCCCGTATGTCCCGGCCCGGTCCGATTATGCTGAACAGTCCCACGCAGCCCTCCGGCTTGAAGTCGCGAGAGAAAATTCCCGTGAACGGCACTTCCAAACGCCGCCGACCCGAAACACGCTTGTGTCCCCGTGTTATGCACAAGGACGCCGCCCACACCGACATGATAAACGTGCTCGGCGTCGACTTCGAGGTTGTAGACCGGCTCACCAACGCGTCGCCGGGTTGTGTCCGCGACGGTTGCGATCGTGGCGTCCGCGCGTCGCAGTCGTTCGCCGTCGCGCAGCTCCTCGGCGGAGACGAACGTCTGCCGGTCCTCGCTCCAGAACGGGTGATTGCCCGTCGTGCCGATGGTTTCGGGCGGATGCGCCGCATCTCGCGCCAGTGAGATATCGACAATGTTCGCGGCGGAGTGCTTGAACGTCGTCGTGACGATCCGCCCCGGCCCCCGCTCGATCTCCGGGCAAGGTTCAATGCGTGTGACCAGCGCGTCGCCGGTCGTTTCGATCTCGGACGGGTCCGCGTGGATCACGGCACCGACGCTAACGCCATACTCGCACAGCGTGGATGCGGGCCAGATCGTCCGGATCTCCAGCGTCCCCCCGTCCGGCTTGGGCATGACCAGCGACACCAGCCGATTGGCGGCCGGAACGATCTCAACATCCGGCTTTGCGTTCTCGCTGGAATCCGGATGCTGCGCCAACACCCGCATCCCGGGCCTGATCTCATCAATCCGCCGCGTCCGCAGTGTAGGTCCGCTCGATTCGCGCGAATCCACGGACGCCGCCTGAACCGCGCGCGGTTCGACCGCCGACGACGCTCCCTCTCTCACCGACCCCGGCAGCCCCTGCCACAGGCACCCCAGCGCCAGCATCAGCGGCGCCAACCACAGCCACGCGCGCGACCGCCTTGGCTCCTCCTCTCGCGATGACTCCCGGAGCGGCACCGGTTCCGGCTGATCCCCAACAGCCTCCTGTGGCGACTCCCAACCCCCGCGCCGCGCGAACACCTCGTCGATCCCGATGTCCTCCATCACACGCCCTCCCTCGCAGGACGAATTCTCGCGTCGCCGCGCCCCCGTTGGCAACACCCCGAGGCGAGTCGACCCTGATCGCACCACGCGCCCCAACACCCGCCGCACCCGGCGCGACCGCTGCCTCCCCGCCAGCGCCACCCCCAACAGCACACTCCCCGCCACGATCGATTCGCCCGACCACTCCTCCCCACCCGCCAGCGCATCCACCTCCGCCGTCGTCACCACCAGCGACTCAGGGTCCCAACCGACCGCCACTCGCGTTTCCCCGACGAAGCACGCTCCGTTCAGCCATCCTGCCGCCCGACCCGCCCGACCTGCCGCGTATCCCACCGCCGGCACGAACGCCAGGTAGTCCCACAGCGTTCCCCCGCCGTTGTTCTTGATGTTGTTCGCCGCGTCCACCATCCCCAACGCCGTCATTCCGGCCGTATACGTGCGAGCCACGTTCAGCATGCCCGTCGCCACGCACCCTGCCCGCGCTCCCGTCGCCATTCCCAGCACGAACCCGTGGACCGACCCCACCACCCGCCCGCCCGAGTACTCCAGCGTGTTCTGGTTCACCTGGTCCAGCAAGCCCGTCGGCCCCAGCACCTTCGTCCACCACCCCCCCGTAAAACCGTCCGCCCACCCCGTCATGTAGTTGACCCATTTGTTCAGGTCCGCGCCCGGTGGACTCACCCACGCGAAGAACGTCGCCGCCGTCGGCTTGTTCCCGTTGGCGAACATCGACGCCGGCAGATTCTGGGCCTCGGCCAGTTCGTCCGCCGCCTGCTTCTTGTTGTTCGCCAGCACCTTCTTCGCCCGCGACACCGCCAGGTTCTCGTCATCCTTCGAGAACTTCCGCGCCTGCGCGAGCCCGTCCGCCGCCCGGTCCCGAGCCTCCTTCGCATCCGCCTCGAACTTGTCCTTCAGGTTCTTGATCGCCTCCGGCTGTTCGTCCTGCGACTTTTGATACTCTTCGTCGAGCAAATCCTTCGCCTCCTGTTCGTTCGCGTCGATCTCCCGCGTCTCCGCCCAGGTGTCCTCGAACGCAGTCGACTTCGCCGCGACCGCGTCCGCCGCGATGTCCCGCAACTCCTGCGCATGCGCCTCTCCGATCTCGTCCTTCGCGCGCGTCTCCGCCGAATCGATCTCCCCGTCGATCCGCGTCTTCGAGGCGTCGATCGCACGCACCTGCGCGGCTTTCCACGCATCCGCCTCCTCGCCAACGGCCTTCTCCCCGGCCGCCGCGGCCGAGTTCCCCGCCGCTTCCGAGGCCGCCGCGTCCCACCCCACCTGCGCCTGCCACGCCCCCACGGCGGTCCGAGTAAACAACTGGTCCGCCGCCAGGTTCGACATGGTCTCCGCCGACCACGCGTGCGCCTTGGCCGTCTCCATCGACGTGTACGCGAGGCCAATCGCCAGCGCCTCCGCACCACCCCCCAGCGCGTTCGAGATCGCCGCACCACGCGCCTGCGCCACAATCACCGCCGCACTCGTCACCGCCTGCGTCACCGTCCCCGCAAACGTCGCCTCCGCCTGCAGTGCCGCGTTCACATACGTCACATACGCCGACGCCGCCGCGTTCGCGTACACCGTCCCCGCCGCGTTCACCGCGTTCGCATATAGCTTGTCCGCAAGTGCATACGATTTCGCCCGAGCCACCTCCGCCGCAGCGACTGATTTTCCCTGCTCCGCCGCAGCGGCATTCTCCGCCTTCTGATACTTCGCCTCCGCTGTCGTCTTTTTCTCCTCCAGCGTCTTCCGGAACCCAGCCACCGCGTCGGCGTGCGTTTTTTGAGCGTCGATCGCATCGATGTCATAGAAGTACTGCGCCCAGGCAACCGCATCCAGATACACCGCCAGCCGCTCGGCGCGCTTCTTGTCCCAATCCCGTTGGTCCGCCCCCGCATCCGTCTCGAACTTGGCGTCCGCGTCAACCTTCGCCTTTGCCAGCTTCTCCGACGCGTTGATCGTCGTCACCACTTTGCTGTGTGCACCGTTAGCAGCCAGATTGGCCAAATCCGTTGCTTCCTTGCGCTCTGCAATGACATACGTCTCTTCTTCAGCCGCTCGCGCGGTGACATCCAACACCTGCATGCTCAGCTTGTAGATGGTGAAGTCTTTGTACGCCTGCCACAGGTCGGCCTGTGTGACGTACCCCATCGCGAATTTCGCCTCCATCGTGTTGAGGTAACCAACCCAGCGGGCGTATTCCAATTGCCTTGGGCCTTGGGAGATGGCGTTCGCGATTTGCGTCAACGCTTTCGCGACCCCGTTGTACGCGCTCACGAACACCCCGAAGGCTTTGTCCTCCCATTCGTGGATGTCGTCTCCCAGTTTCAGCGCTGCCCCGTTCTTTTCAGACTCGAAGACTCCGTTCGCCCTCGTCATCTCCGTCGACCACGTCCCCTTGTGCCCTTCGATCAAGCCGCCGTAGTGCAATGCGTCCGCAGCCGTGTCCCGGTTGTAATCCGCCAGTGCCTGTGCCACCGCCCCGTCGTACGTCGACTTGGCCGTCGTGATCGCCCCGGCCAGCGTGAAGTCCGCTCCCCCCTTGGCGATGTCAAATTCCGACTGCGCGTTCGCGACCTCTCCGTCCCGCGTCGTCGCCGCTGTCGTCACCTGGCGGGTGTACTCTCCGTTCGCCGTCGCCACCGCTCCGTTGTACGTCGTGTCCGCACGACCATAATCGCCGTCGCGCAAATCAGCCGCGCTCGTCACCGCGCCGTTGTAAACAGACTCCGCGCTGTCGATCGCTCCGTCGTAGATGCCTTCCGCGGTTTCCAGCGCGGCGTTGTACGTTACTACCGCCGGACCGATCGCGTTCAGCAATCCCTGCTCGGCCATGTCGATTGCCGACAGATACGCCGGGTCCGTCTCACCCATCCCCGCGACGTACCCCGCGTTCGGGTACTGATCGACCACCCCCTGGAACGTCGTCTCCGCCGTCGCGACCGCGCCTTGCCGAGTCTGTCCGTTTGTGGTCGTCGTCGATTGCCACTGCGACTGCGCGTTCGTTCGCGACTGATTGGCCGTCGAAGCCGACGCCGCGATCGCGTCCACCTGAGTTTGCTCGGCCAACGCGAGTGCGTCGTCCAGATCGACTTCGATCTCCCCCGAGCGCGTGTTGTAGTCCGCCGTCGCGCCGTTCCGCTCCGTCGTCTCGGCACTCTCCGCCGCCGCGCGCCGCTGCTCGTCACGCAGCCTCGCCTGTTCGACCGCATCGTTGTACGTCGTCGCCGAAGTCTGCAGTTTCCCCAACCGCGTCGCCTCGGCCGCTGCCAGGTTCGCATCCCGCGTCGCCACCCGCGTCGCATCGGCCACCGCCCGGTCCGAAGCGATCTGCGCCACCGCCAGATCGTAGTTCGCCTGCGCCGTCGCCTGGGATGTCGTCAACGCGACATCCGCCGCTGCATACGCTGCGACCCGCTCCGCCGTGATCTGCTCGTCCCGAATCCGCGCGGCCTCGCGTGCGATCTCGTATTCCGCCGAAACCTGCGCAACCGTCGCGTCCATGTTCAACCGCGCCGCTTCCGCCTCGTCGCGAATCTCCTGGATCCGCGCATCGCTCACCCCCACATACGTCGGTGCGACGGGAATCTGGCCTCCGCCATTCCCGCCAACCGGCAGTGGGATCGTGTTCCACTCGCCGGTCAGGGGCGCCCCGGTCATGGGCAATTCGACAACTCGCACTCGCAACGATGTCGCGCCCGATGCGACGTTCACACTCGCCATCAAAGGCCCGGGAGAGACCGACTCCGTCCAGTCCGGTACCCCATCCTCATTCACGTCCGCTTCCAGCCGATACGTCGATCCGGCACTCGCGTCCGACAGGTATCCCGACAACGACCCGACCAGCCCCATCATCCCCGGCATCGCGGGCATCTGTTGGAACGCCAACGATTGCAGTTCCGGAACCGTGTTGCTCGTCGACGGCGTTCCTCCCGGCAACGCGGATAACGATAGCGCCGACCACGCCGTCGCGTCCTCCATTGTCTGTCCGGGTGCCTGACGAACCACGCGGGCCTTCACATACGTCGCTCCCAGTCCAACCGTGGCTGTCGCCGAGAACTGCCCCGCCGTGATGGAGAACAGGGAGTCCGCCACTCCGTCGTCATCGAGATCGACTTGCAACTGGTACGTCGAATCCGCGTAGCCGCCAGTCGTCAGGAATCCGCCGAGGCTCGCGGACCGGGTGGTCGCGCCCATCGGCATACCACCCTGGATCGACAACCCGTTCACCGCCCACGCCGCTGGCGGTTGAGGCAACACCACCTCCACCCAACCCGAGTCCGCGATCCGCTGCCCGTTCAGATTCTCGACCGCGCGCAGCCACACTCGCTCCGCCGCAGTCCCTGGAGTGAATGTCCACGAATTCGCACCGATCGTTGCGGTCCGTGTCCCTTCGGGTGACCGATCTCCCTCCCAGTCGGCCTCGACGACATAAGTCCGTCCGGTGGCGGCATCGTCCACGAGATCCGCAGAGAACGCGTATTCCCCGTTCCCCGTCCGTTGAAACTGCGTCCCCAGCAGATCCGGAGCCTGGTTCGTGTCGGTCTCCCCCTGCAACCCGATGAGTTCCCACGCACCGTACAAGTGCGTCTCAGGACTTCCCACGATTTCGTGAGCCCGCACTCGCCACGCGCTCGTTGTCGACGGCACGTTAACCTGCTTCACAAACGCGCCCAGCGCTTGATCGACCGACAGGTCCACCACATTGTCGGAGTCGAAATCGAAGTCCAGCCGATACGTGCCACCGAATTCTGTCCGATCCCGCATCGTCCCCGAGATCACCGCCGCCATTCCGCCATTCGCCGTCCGCAGCGCCAACCGTTCCAATTCCGGCGCACGATTGACCACAGTGGCATCTGGCACAGTTGGTGTCCCGGTCGGACCGCTTCCCGAAGGGGGAAGCCCTCCCGTCGGGGGGGTAACGGGCGGCAACGGCGGTTGGGGAGGTTGAGTCGGAGGCAACGTTGGAGGCAACGTTGGAGGCAACGTTGGTGGAAGCGGTGGCTGGGGTGGTTGTGGAGGTTGCGGTGGCTCGTTCGGGTTCGTAGGCCCCCCCGGCCCTCCAATCACATACTCCGGAATATCGATGTCAACTCCTGCCAACGATGTCTGCATGTTCTCCGCTGGGCCGGAGACCAGAACATACGCCACAGTGTCCAACAGATTTTGCCCTGGAACCGCAATCGAATTCATCATCCCCGGCGGCTGGTACAACAGCCGGTCGTTCTTCGTCCCCGCGACGCTCGCGTCATAGAACGACAGCATCCGGTAGGTGCCTTTCGTCGACATCGACGGGTTCAGCGCCGACGCGTCCAACAGCGAGTACATCGGCATCGCGTTGTTTGGCAGCGTGATCCCGTCGTTCCCGAAAATGTCGAACTTGTACCACAGCGGCCCGTTAGGCCCGTCCGGCTGGTAGTAACTGTTGTTACCACCCACGATGCTGAAGAAATCGTTCGCCGCGGTCACCGTTCCGGTCATCACGACTCGAGGTTCCAGTCCCTCCGTCCCCGCCGACGGACCCCGCCCGCGGTACGCGCTCCGCCGCCCACGCTTCAGCCGCCCACGCAATAGCGCCGTGAGTCCCGACAACTTCCGTCCCAGCCGCGCTCCCAATGACATGTCCGTACCCCCTGGCCCCGACGGGCCTCGAACGTGTGGCTTTCCCGATCAAGAATTGTTTTGCGTGCGAAACGACGGTCAACGAGACCACGCAACACCGCCGACGCAACTGGCGACACAACCTTGTGTCTTGACGAATGAGTCCGCCCCAGTGAAGTTCGCCGTCACATTTGGACGTACGCGAACCGGCAGCAATTGAAGAGGCATCTCGGGAATCGGAGTGAGCGATCCGATTGCGATTTTCGGACTCTCTGGCAGGTACACGTCGCTGTCAAGTGACCGAAGTAGATTTTCTGAAGTCTTCGCATTTGCTTCATGAATACAGGGTCTATCTCGTCCTCGAGCCGCCTCGCCAGTGCAACGCGAACAACGCATTTGTCCGGGCAGTACCGTGCCGTTCGCAAGCTGGACAGTCAAAGAGGAAACGGAATAGTCCTGATCTCCGCGGCCGCGAATGGGCAAGTGCAACCGCCTCGGCATCATTACGGGCTGCCCACAACACCGGCTCTTCTTGCAGTTGCGTGAAGCCGATTAACGCACCATCGACACAGAAATAGCGATACAAGTTCGCCTCGTTCACTTCTCGAGTGACGAACTCGCGGGACGATCTGACGCCTTCCCTCGTTTAACCACTCGATCCGTTCGATGAGGACATCGTTCAGTCCCGCGCGCATCAGCGTCGCTTCGTCGGCCTCCTGGACGAACGGGACGCGGTGGCGGGTTAGGCCCTCGAAGAGTCGCACGTGGGGGCGGGTTTCGGTGTTGAGGTGGCGGCCAACCAAGCGGACTTTGGCGGCGGGGAACAGCAGGGTGATGCCGGTCGAGGGATCGAACTCGGCCAGTTGCAACCACGCGTAGCCGAACGCCTTGATTTGGCCGTCTTTGCGACGGAGTTCGAGCATGAGGGCTCGCTCGCGGTGGCCGCGGAGCCAGCCGAACGCACCGTAGTCCTCGTGCGGTTCGGTGTCGAACTCGGCCTCGAGGCGGTCGCGCGACGGGGTCACGGGACGCGTGTAGCGGTCGAGGAGTCGATCAGTCCGCACGGCTTGGTTCGCGTCCGGAATGAGGGTGTCGCTATCGGACATGCTCCCACTTTCGTTCGAAATGTTGTTGCTCGACCATTTCCCGTGTGGGGAGTTCGCTCCAGTCGCGATCGAGGGAGCGTCCCGCCCGCTCGGCCAGCATGTCGGATGAGAGCAGTTCGACGGCGCTCAGGCGTTCGTCGGAGCGACGGACGGCGTCGAGCAGGTCCAACTTGCTATCGGTGTAGATCGTGGCCTGTTGACGGCCGCGCGAGACCGAGACATAGAACTGCTCCTTCGACGACGCGCCGAACGAGTCCGCCGACTGGGCGATCAGGACGCGGTCGACATCAGTTCCCTGACTGGCGTGGCTGGTGACAACATAACCGTGGGTCAGGTGGCCGAACTCGCGACCGATGGTCTTGCGTTCTTCGGTTTCGATGTTGCCTGCGTCGTCGAACCCGCGGACATGCAGCAGGTCTCCGTTGTTGAGACGGCCCTTTCCGTCCGCTGTCTTGCCATTCTGCGTGACGCGGAGCACGTCGCCGATAGCGACGTCCAACTCCGCAGGTCGAAACACCTGATACCGCTCCGCTCGATCCACCGGCGGTGGTTCGTCTCCGACGACCACTCGGTCCCCCTTTGTGAACCCCTTGGCGTTCTGATGGAACACGAGCACGTCCCCCGGCACGTAGTTCGCCGTGTCCTTCCGTTCTCCGAGCGTCAGGTCGGCGCGACGCAGCGTCGGGACAACACGCGACTCGGTCTCAAGCATCCCGCCCGCGCGGAGTTGTTCGCGAATGGCCTGCGTGACGCGCGCCGCTTCGCGGTGTGTGGGCGAGACGACCAGGGCCGATTGGCCCGCCTCGACGGTGGCGACGTAGTCACCCGCGAGCACCCGTTCCCGCTCGTCGTTGTCGATCTCGCGAATCCACCCCATCCCGTCGAGTTTGACGAACCCGTCGGCGACGCGGTCTTCGCTCAGGTCGCGGACGACCTGTTTGTACTGCTCCTTCTGCCGCTGAATCTCGCGGATCTCGGCGGGGACGAGTCCCGCTTGCTGTTCGAGCAGCCGCAGCGCGGCACCCCGTTCGACGCTGCCGTGCTGGTGACGGTCCCCCGACAGAACCACGCGGGCGTCGAGCTTCTCCGCCAGGTCGAACACTTGGAACATCGTGCGCGTCCCCACGAGTCCCGCCTCGTCGATCCAGATCAATTGACCGGCGACTTGTTGCTGGAGCGATTCGTCTAGCAACAACCGCGAGACGGTGTCCGCATCGTCGAACCCTTTCTCCCGCAACACGCCGCGACTGGCTCGGGCGGAGGGAGCGAACGTGAACACTTTGGTTCCCGTCGCCTGCACTGCTTCGACCGCTTCCTGCATCATCGAGGTCTTGCCGACCCCGGCGGCTCCGCGGATCAACACCACCCGGTCGCGCGAGTGCAGCACACGCTCGACGGCCCGGCGTTGATCGTCATTGAGCCACTCGCGCTGGAACGTATGCCGACCATTGGCGAACGGACAGCGTGTTCCCCTCCCCTTGCGGGCGAACGACAGCATCCGCTGTTCTTCGGCAAGAACAGCAGGCGTGGTCACCATGCGGCGACCATGTCGCTCGCGGGTCAGAAACCCCTGCTCCCGAAACGCTCGCTCGACCGCCCCCACATTGCTCTTCCCCACGCCTCGCTTCAGCGACTCGGCCAGCACCGCCCGTTCCGGCAACACCGACTGACGCTCGAAACAGTGATCGGCGGCGAGAGTGACCGATTCCTTGGCCGCGTGGTCGCGGTCGGCCCCATTTTTCACGAGTTCGCGACCGATTCGCTGCGCGACCCGTGCGAGCGAGTCCCGCTCCTCGTCGGCCATCCGGGCCAGCCACTCGGCCCGCAGTTCGGGCATGGTGAGATTCTTCTGCTTGCGGGAGCGGGTCTTGGCCCCCAGTTCGGCTTTGGTGGCGGCGTCGGTGATTCCCTTGCGACGGGCCTCGTCCTCAATCTCCTTGGTCCGCCGCGAGAAGTTGTCGATCAATCCCGCCGATAGGCCGGAAATCTCCCAACCGGTTCTTGTGCGGTCGACTTCGATTCCCAGATGCTGGAGTTTCTCCGCCAACCGCACGTGAAACTTCGCCTCGAAGTACGGAGCGTCCCGCTTGAGGGAGCCAAACTGACCGGCTTTCCAACGCTGCTCCACAGCATCCCAGGTCTGGTTGAACACGAAGCAGTGGGCGTGCAGATGCGGATCGGGCAGGCCATCGACCGGCCGCGACGTGAGATGCACGAACTCTCCCCACGCCATGTTGCCGGTGGTGCGGTCCTCGTTGCGGCCCCCTCTGCGAACACGGGCCTGCATTTCCCGTTCGATCTCCTCCATCGTTTCTCGAACGGAGTCACGGAACGCTTCGAGCAATCTGTCGTCCTCGGTAATCGCGTGCAGCAACGACACCGACTTCGGCACATGAAAGTTGAAGTCGTAACCGACACGCCGCTCGTTGCGGGTCCGCACGGTCAGCCGCTCGTCCGTCTCGGGATGCCGGTTGTCGCACAGCGCGTCCCACGCTACCGGTTCGATCCGATCCGACAACCCGAGCCGTGCCGCTCCCGCGCCCTGCCACACTCCGGCCAGTTCCTGGCCTTCGGAGTAATAGTCGGCGGTCGAGTAATAGCTTTTCGCCTGGGCGGATGAACTGCTTTCGATGATGCGGAGCATGCCGCATCGTATTCAGCACAGAAACAACGCGCGGTCAATTGACGTCTGTTGTCACAATTCGGGACCGGTCGTCGCGGTTCGCCACGCGGAACAACGGTGCGCGACCAAGTGTCGAGTGAAAGCGACCCGTTTCACACTGGCCATTGACCATTGGCAACCGCTTCCGGCGAAATTGTCACGATCTCCGAATACCGCTCGAAATCCTTGACGTTGAATGTCAGCAGATGCGACACACCATGATGCAGCATGGCGGCGACGAGGCGTGTGTCGTGAGCGGTCTTGCCCTGAACCCTATGGGTTTCGACCAAGGTCCTCCACAGCGGAAAAATCTCCACTTCGTCGGTCAGCAGCGAGAACGTGGTGGCGTAGTCGTCCACATCCTTCGCGGCGACGACCACGCCTCGCCCCATGCCGTTCTTGTCGGACGGACGAGTGGCCACGACCCAATACTCGTACAACGATTGCGGGACGAGACACGCTTTCCAGCCCGCAGCCTCGATGACATCGAGGGCCGCCAACGCAACGTGCTGGTGGGGATGCCCGTTGTCCACACAACGCAACAGGATGTTGGCGTCGAGCAGGACTTTCATTCACCCCGCCCTTCGTAGATCGATTCGCGACTGTCATCCATACGCCCCCCCGATCCGGGATGGCGTGCGGCGATCTCTTCCAGCTTGGCTCTCCAACCGCCGCGTGACGGGTTGGTTTGTGTGCGATTCGACTCCGGTTCGACGAGCGTTCGGATCACCGCTTCCGTGGCGAATGCGACAGGCGTCTTTCCCGCCGCCGCCGCTTTGCGGATCAATAGCGGCTCGTTCTCCGGCGCGATCTCGATGTTCAGATTCATGCTGCCCTCCTTTGATCTGGACGCATTTCGCGAAACAGAACCCCCTTCATTCGCCCCGTCCCGCGTAGATCGATTCGCGGCTGTCATCGAACGATCCGCACCGAATGCCGTGCCGAGCGATGATCTCGTGGAGCCGAGCCGAGAACTCTTCGTGTGACAATGGCTCGCACAGTTCCGACGGCTCTTCCCTCAAACGTTCTCGCAGGAGCCGCTCGACGAACCCGGACAGGTCCATGCCGCTGGCCGCAGCCCTTTGGGCCAACCGATCTCCAACATCGTCAGGCAATTCGATCTTTGCGTTCATCCAGACTTTCCTCTCGTCGAATCCTACCACGGTCGGCCGTGACCGTCATGCACTTTTTGCGGCCTCAGACGCCTTGTCCGAATCGCCAATCAAGGCGGAAATCGTGGCGGGAAGCGGGTGAGTTGCCGCATGTTGGACAGTCCGTCTCCTGAATGAGGTTCGGGAGCGGTCCACCCCACACGGCCTTTGTTATGGCACTTTCCAGCCGCCGCCGGTCCAGTCCAGCGGAAAATCGGCTCCCCCTGAAGGTCGCCCCCAATTTTCCGCTGGACAAGAGTGCTGGCGCTCCGGCTAGGCGGCTGGTCGAGTCGTGCCATCGGGCCGCGATGGGCGTGGTCCGCAACTTAACCACAGGAGACTCAATCATGTCCAACACCAATTCCACACCCGCCAAAACCCCCAGCCACATCGCTTATCAGGTCCGCGACCGTAACGGCGGCAAAGGGTTCTGGACCCGCATCGGCAGCGTCTGGGCTCACGCCGACGGCCAGGGCTTCAACGTGCAGTTGGAGTGCGTGCCCCTCGATGGCCGCATCACGCTCCGCATCGCCACCGAGAAAGCCGAGTAGCCCCACCGGGCGGGCCACCCGGCCCGCCCGCTTCACACGTAAGGAGACCACACCATGACCAATACCAACTGCCTTGAGAACATCGCCTGCCCACGCTGCGGCCACGAGGACCCGTTTCAGATCGTCGTCACCGCTGTAGCCACCGTCACCGACGACGGAGCGGAAGTGACCAGGACCCTCGACTGGCACGACCGGAGCTTTACTTCGTGCCCCGAGTGCCAACTGGACGGCTCACTGGGTGACTTTCGCATCCCTCACGCTGCCAGCCTTCCTTCCGATCCCGAAGGCATGAACGCGACTCGGGCGTCTTGGGCCAACATCGCCATCCGTGCCTTTCAAGCAGCTACAGGAACCGCGGACGAGTCGGTGCTGGGCGACTTGCTCGCCAACGTCATGCACTGGTGCGACCGAAACCAGCAGGATTTCGATATCGCCCTCGAGCGGGCCCGCTGGCACTACGAGGCCGAAACATCGTCCACCGTAAACGAGGAGGCTGGCGTATGACACTTACGATCCAAGCCGTCCAGTATCACCGCAACGGCATCTGCGGCGCTCCGCTCCACGCCATCCTGTTCCACGACCCCGACGCAGGTCGCATGCTGGGTATCGTCCTCGACGAACCGCATCACGTGGCGGTCCTCAACATCGACAAGCTGTTCCTCGGCGACATCGCGTTCGGCACGAACTCGTGGCGCGGCGACCGTTACGAACCGGTTCTCCGGCAAGCAGTTCGCAAATCGTCCAACGACGCGAATCCGCCCGAGTCTGTCGAACCAGTCGACAACTCGTGGACGTGCGAATACAGCCCGTACCACTGCTCCGACGACCGGGAGATTCCGGCGTTCGAAGTGTTCGACGCTACCGGCAACAAACTGTTCGACACCAACGAAGACCTGCCAGTCGACACCCAGGAAGCGGCCGCCCAACTTGCCAGTGCGGCCCCTGCCCTTCGCGATGCCTTGACCGAATGCCTCAGATTGCTGACCGACCACGACGAGTCGCCCGGCAAAGAACGCGATGTCTACCGACACGGCCTCGCCGTTCTATCTCGCTGCCCTACCCTCAACCTCAACACAGGAGTCACCCTATGATCTCGACCTTCACTCTCGATCCTTCGATCAACCCCACGTTCACCGCGCGCTGGCATGCTGACCGGGAGCCGCAATTTGCCCGGCTGCCCCTCGCCCCGCTCAATGCCAGTCCGGTCCCCGGCCTGACGAGCCTGTACCACGACGCCGAAGCGGGCAACTACGGTGATCGACGTTATCCCGGCAACTGCGGCGGCAACCTGATCCGCGACCTGTTGCGGTACTACCGACCAACGCGGGTGTTCGACCCGATGACCGGCAGCGGCACCTGCCGCGATGTCTGCCAGGAACTCGACGTCGAGTGTTGGTCCGGCGACATCCACGCGGGGTTCGACCTCTGCGAACCAAGGAACTTCCACGGTCCCGACGGAATCCTTGACCGCCGGTCGTTCGACTTTGTCTGGATTCATCCCCCCTACTGGCGACAGAAGCTGTATGCCGCCGACTCCCGTGATCTGTCCCGGACGGCCACGCTCGACGAGTTCCTCGAACGCTACGCCTTGGCCATCGGTCACGCAGCATTCGTGCTGAAACGGGGCGGGAAGCTGGCTGTCCTCATGGGAGACTACCAGGACCGTGACGCAGGGTTCGTCCCCCTCACCTACCACACGAAACGCCTTGCGTTCGCCTGCGACTTGCGGCAGGCTGCGACGGACATCATCCGGTTCAGCCACGGCGCAAGCAGTTCCCGCAAGGTGTACCGCTCGTCGTTCATCCCCGGACTGCACGATGTCTGCATGATCTTCGAGAAGCCATGACCGATAACCCAAGCATCGACCCTCTCGACGACCTGTTTCACGGCTGCGCGTTCGCCGCGTACCTGGAATTCGCCATCGAGTGCCGCGGTGTGCCGGACATGAATGCCACGCGGCGACTCGCCTATCGCTACTACGAGCAGTCGCTGGCCGAGAAGCACCGGCCCATCACAACGTGATGGAGGCGGTTGCACGCTGCGTCCGTCAGAATGGATTGCGTGAGATACCCTTCTCTTCGCGGATTATCTGCACAACCTGTTTGTACGTTCGTTCGGCCTCGACACGCGTGGCGTAGGCGTCCTTGAGTCCGACCGGGCGTGCCCACACCTTCTCGTCGGGACTCCACCGGAACCCGTCCGCTTTGAGTTGATCGAGCACCGGCTGCGACGGCTTGCCGTCCACGAACTCGATCTCCGACCGACGGAACCGGCGGCTCTCGCGCAGCCGCACCCCCGCTTCGAAATCCCCCGCGAACACGAACGGATCGGGTGCGTGCTTTCGTTCGGCCGGTGCATCGTCCCCCGGTTCGCGTGCGACGGCGGCGGTCGCGGTCTCCACCTGCATCTCTGTTGGCGCGGCACCGCTCGGGGTGGCTGCGGCGACGGTCTCCGCCTCGCCGGTTTCTCGTTGTTTCTTGGCCATGACTGGACTCCTTTCGATGGCGGGTACGCGTGCCGCACACGGTTCCCTCGTCGGAACCCCGGCACGCTTCGCGCAACCGGGTAGCGCACCCGTCCCGCACTGTCAATTGGTTTCATGCGGCCGCGCTGCGAGCGAGGACCGACGCGAGAGGCTGTAACCCGCGCCACGAACGATCCGGTGACCACGCTGCCGACGCACAATCCGGGCGGGCGTGCGACCGCTATTTCTGGGGCCTCGTGGCGGTCTGGCAAAGCAATTTGAGTGTCAGACATCTCCCCTATGCACAGCATAGGAAGAATTTCACCGTGAAATTCTGTCCTGTCAGCTTGAAAGCATGCTGGCCAGCCAGCCGGACAGCCTGCTGTCATGACAGATGGAAAGACAGCAAGACAGCCTGCACTCCAGCAGGCTTTCCCCCCAGACAGCAGGACATCCGGCCAGACAGATGGACGGCTTATATGCCAGCCCGCCATCACTCCGGCATGCCATCAACCCAGCCAGACAGCTTGCTGGAAATACTGCTTGCCAGCATGCTGGAACCGCGCTATGAGTGACACATGATTATCACGATCGCAAATTCCAAAGGGGGTGTTGGCAAGTCGACGTTGGCCGTGCATCTGGCCGCATGGCTGCACCGTCAGGGGCATCGCGTGACACTTGCGGATTGCGACACGCAGCAATCGTCGAGCGAGTGGATTCGCGAAGCGGTCCCGGCGGTGAGCGCGGTTCGACTCGACAACCCGGACACAATCCTCAACGAACTACCACTGTTGGCGATGGACGCTGACTACGTCGTCGCGGACGGTCCCGGCAGCCAGACCGAAACGAGCCGGGCGCTGCTGCTGCGAGCGGACTTCGCCATCGTCCCCTGCAAAGCGAGCATGCTCGAAGTCCGCGCCCTCGCGAAAGCCACCGAAGTCCTCCGGCAAGCTCAGGACATTCGCGCAGGCGTCCCCAAGGCCGTGATCGTCCTCTCGATGGTGGGCAGCAACTACCGGCTCACGCAGGACATGAAGGACGCAGCGGCAGCGCTCGGGCTGCCAATGGCCAAAACCGCGATGATCCTGCGACAAATCTATGCCGACGCACCGGGCCAGGGAGCGGTTGTCGGCACACTCGGCGCACGAGCCAAGGAAGCGGCGACCGAAGTCGATCAACTGTTCCGCGAATTGCTGCCCGAGGCCATCCGCCGCCGCCCGGCCAAAACCACGCCGTCGAAACTCGTCGGCACGAAACGCCTCAAGGCCGGGTAGGGGACCGCGTGCACGAACGCCGCTCGCTCGTCGAAGCCCTCAAGCAATCGCCCACAGTCGACCCCAAGATCGAGAAGGAATTCGTGTTTCAGGCGAAACCACCAGCCACCTCGGAACCCGCGACACCCCCGCCGACACCGGTCCCATCGACAGTGTCTCGCTCCCCCATCAGCACCCGCATCCGTGCAGATTTCGCCGCCGCCCTGAAGCGAGCCTCCCTCGAACGCCAACTCGCCGGCGCCGAACCCCACACACTTCAAGACATCCTCGAAGAAGCCATTGAGCCGTGGCTCAAGGCGAATGGGTATCTTGCGTAGCAAGGCGTTCAACGCGGCACGCCGCGGCGCTCGTACCACTTCCGGCAGAACCCGATGAACGCCGCGTCGGGGTCGCGGGGGCGTTCGGTGATCCAGTCGCGCCATTCGCGTTCGAGGTAGTATACATCCCAGCCGCGAGCCACGATCCGGGCGTCGTGATACGTCTCGGCGTCGAGCGTTCCGACGGCGACAGTCGGTGGGGCGGAGAGGGAGGTTGGCACGCTGCCACGGTTCTGGAAGATGGCGTGGTCGCTGTCATCGAGTCGGACCGAGTAGTCCGGCATGTGGCTGTGCCGGATGTCTTCCTCGACGATGCTCGTGACCAACCGCCGGAATTCTTTCTCCGTCGACGACGAGCCGACCTTCTTGTGCAGCAGCGTAAGGGAGATTTTCCACTCCGCCTGCTTGCCGCAGTGTTTGCGGGCGATTTCGTAGATGCGGCGTTCGAGCGGTTTTCGCAGCCGGAAGTAGTCGCGGTGCAGCGTGAGCACCTCTTTGTGACGGATTGCGTTGAACGCCCAGTCGGAGAGTTTCACTTCGACTTCCTGCATCCGGCCGTCGCGGGTCTCGCGAACGATTTTCGCCCGCTCGATGATCCCAAACGTCTCGAATACCTCCTGACCACCAGTGGTGATGTTCGTGCTGATCCGGGTCCCCGACAGCCGTTCGAGAGCCGCTTTGAGGGCGAGATAGCCTTGGCCGTTCGTCATGCGGTTCGTCGCTTTGAGCAGGTCGTGGGCTTTGAACCGCAGGACGGGTGAAACCGGTTGTCCCGCGTTCTGGGCCGCGATGAGTTGGCTGACGCAAAAAATGAGGACATCGCGGTCGTGGACCGTCGCCAGGCCGTCGGCGGAGGGTTTGACTTCGACGTAGGTCGCCCCGTGCTCGTACCGGCGGACCCGATGATCGGGTTTCGTCGAGAGCGAGAAGATCGGATGCTCCATCGAGGCCCAATCCCCCTTGGGGGCCGCATCCGTCAGATCGCACACGAAGAAACCGGGAGTCGGGTGCCGTTCCGGTAAGAGGGCGGGGCGATCCCGTGCGGCGACGTTCTCCGCCGTCCCGTGGTCACCGGGAACAAGCGTCGGGGAGGGGAGCAAGGTGGGTTGGTTCGCGTCGGTCATCGTCCGACACCTTTCGACAGTTCACCCACGATGTCAAGGAGTTTCGACGGTTCACACACCGGATCTATCCGTACGACAGTTCACCCACCCCGCCTTTGGATAACTCCCGCTTCGACGGTTCACACACCGGGGTTCCGTTTCGACGGTTTACACACCGTTCTTCGAGGGTTTGCACACCGGGTTTCGATGGTTTACCCACCGGGCGTTTCGAATTCGCCCGAAATTCCAACGGGTTCCCAGCGGTTATCCACAACGTAACTCCTGATTTAACACAAGGATTTAACCCCTCGGCGAATCGACCTGTCGATCTTTGTGGACGTTTGGAAAAAATACGGGCATACCGTTTCGCGTATGTCCAAAAAGTTCGCCCCGTCCTCCCAACAAAAGCGTCTGCTCTTCGACACCCCCGATCCCATCGAACCGCCAACGCCAGCCCTGCCGCACGGAGATTTGCATGCAATACAAGACCATCGTCCTCGAACTTCTGACGGGGCGAGTGGCCCTGCACGATCAATTGCGACAGTCCCGCCAACTGCTGCCGACAATCGAACGGTTGGCGCTGGAACTCCGCACGAGCCACCTCGACTGGCAGGACCGCCTGTACACGACCAGCCCGGACAGCACACCGGAACAACTGGCGAGCGAATCGCTGGAACTGGCCCTTCAGGAACTGATCGACCGTTTGCCCTCGTTGTCGAATCCACCCGACGACCAAGACTTCCGTTTGGTCAGTTCGCTCCCCGGAGCGACACCGCCACCTTCGTCAGTCGGGTAACCCCGTCCGGACGCGAACGGAGCCTGTTCGACACGACGACGGCCCCCAAGCCTCCCACACGGCCCGTCGCACCGGTCGTACCGGTCGCACCCGTCACAACGGACAGTGCCCCACCCGAAGTCGCCAACATCGCCAGCGGTGAGCGGAGCAAGGCTTTCGACCTACTGGCTGTGATCAATACGCTCCAGACCATCGAGCGGGAACGCCGCCCCGCGACCGCCGACGAACAAAAGACGCTCGCGAAGTTTCCGGGGTTCGGGCCGCTGGCGCTGCGGATCTTTCCCGATCCCGTCACCGGCGATTACAAGGATGTCGGTTGGCACACGAGTGGCGAGAAGCTCAAAGCGCTCCTCACCCCCGTCGAGTACGACAGCGCCAAACGGACCACGTTCAACGCGTTCTACACGTCCCCCGTCGTCATCGGCGCGATCTACGCGGGCCTCGAACGACTGGGCGTTCCCGCGCAGGCCACGATCCTCGAACCGGGTTGCGGGACCGGCAACTTTCTGAGCCAGGCCCCCAGGAGTGCGAAATTCATCGGCGTGGAGATGGACTCGCTCTCCGGACGAATCGCTCGTGCCCGCCATCCCGGTCACGACATCCGCATCGAGAGTTTCCGCGACACGAAGCTCCCCGAGAATCGCATCGATGCCGTCGTCGGCAACGTCCCGTTTGCCGATCTCAGGCTCGATCACAAGGGGCACAAATTCGCCCTGCACGACTACTTCTTCGCCAAGTCCGTCGATGCCCTGAAACCCGGCGGCGTGCTCGCTCTCGTCACATCGCATTTCACGCTTGACAAGCAGAACGCCGCGATCCGCGAATATCTCGCCAATCAGGCGGACTTCGTGGGGGGAATCCGACTGCCTTCCGATGCGTTCCAGCGGGAAGGGACGGCCGTGGTCACGGATATCCTGTTCTTGCGCAAGCGGGAACCCGGCGGACCTATCCAGCATGTCGATCCCGACTGGCTGCAAGTCGGCCCGCTGGCCGTCGACGGGGCCGACATTACCGTCAACCGCTACTTCCAACACCATCCCGAGATGGTTCTCGGGGCGTGGAGCCGCAAGGACACGCTCTACGGCGGCGAGGGCTACAGCCTCACCAGCACCGGCGACCTCGCCGACCAGTTGCGAACCGCCATCGAACGATTGCCCCAGTTCACCAAGCCGGTCCCGACTGTTGTCGAGCACAGCGAAGAAACACCCGCGTTCTCGCCACCAGCCCCCGGTTCATGCTTGTTCATTCTCGACTCTATGGAGAAATACTCGAATCGGGGCCTGCGACGTGCCGGGCGGGTCGTCGCAGAACTCCTCGCGGACGAGCGCTGTCGGCACGTGCATATCCTGTTGGCGATGCAGTACGACACTCGGGGCAAGGTCATCAGCGGGCTCAAAGAAGCAGGCGTCCTGCGCGAAAAACTGGACCTGACGCTAATCGATTCTCCGCCCGAGGGTGTGATTGCCGACTTCATGAAAAGCGTGCCGGGAGTCCCTTGGGCCAAACTCCACCACGACATGCGTCCACTGCTGCGAAACCTCAAGATTCTGGATTGGGTGGTCCGCGCGGCTCGATCCGGGGAGCACCTGAATGCATCACGTGTGACCGGCCTGATCCCCTTGATCGACCACCTCTGGGAGCGATGGGTCAAGACGGATCACGATGGGCTGGCTCGTAGTGAACTGTTGAAGCGGCTCGCTGTCGATGAAGCCCTGGGGTCAACGGAGATCAAGCGTCTGGAGGCGATCCGTTTCCCCGGCCGTCAAGCGAACTCGCCGCGCCCCTCTCGCGATGGGCGACATCGTCCACGACGCAAAGTTGGTCGCACCAATGCTTGCCTTGATCGCAGGGTCCTCAAGGCCGCATTCTCCTGGGTCGATCTTTCGTCGGCAGAGACTGAGATCGAACGATCCACGGTCATCGGGCAGGTTCGGGAATTGCTGGAACTGGTCTTGGATTCGCTGCATGTGTCACTCGATGGCGATGTCGACGAGTACGAGGACGAATTCGACGGTCTGCCCGACGATCTCGATGAATGGGTGTTTCAATGCGTTGCATGCGCCATCGTGCAGATGCGAACCGATGAGCAGCCGTCTGTCTTGTGGCAACCAATCCTCAGCCTTGGGCTGCACGCCCACCGTTGGATGGAGAGATTCTTCTGGTACTGGTTCTCCGAGGGGATCGGGGCTGCGACGACTCCGGAGATTTTCTTCCGCCGCTGGACCGAGATGCTTCAGTTTGCGTTGGAGTCGCCCCCTTGGGACCTCGACTCAACTTGGCGTTATCACGTCGACGAAATTGTCTCGGAGATGTTGGGGTATGACTTTGGGCTGGGTTCCATGGCGCGAGACGAACGATTCGCCCCGCGCCTTGAAGGGATGGCAGCGATTCTCGACAGGGCCGCACAACGCTGGTTCGTCCACCCCCGCGTCGCGAACGGCTTCTGTCGAAGCGCTTTCGAGCCGGGCTATGACCGAATTCTCTGCCGCGGTGTTCAGTGGCTGAGTCGCGCCGTGACGCATTCAGATGCAAGCGAGTTCTGGGACCTGACGGATTTCGAGTCGAACCTGATTTCCGTGCTGCATCGCTGTTGGCAGCGACACCACGAAACCGTGTCCACAGACCGCGAACTGCAGGATGCGTTCATGGGTCTGTTGATGGCCCTCTCCGCCAAGGGAAGCCACGTGGCAATGGCTCTCAAGGAACAAATCATCGATTCCATTCCGCAACAATGATCGTCCGAACCCAGAAAACCCCCATCGTACGAAGCCAAACCGGCGCGTCTGCTCACCTCACTGCGATCAGTCATCCAGCTTCGTTTTCACCGTGCAAACGCTGGCGAAACGCTCCTTGCCATGTCTTCACCCCACCGAGAAAAAGTTCTAACGGTGTCCTGTCATCCCGACTTGCGTGAACAACAGCCTTCGGGCATTTTTGTGTCCGAAGGCTGTTTTCGTTTTTGGATAACGACTTACGCCGTTTTCGGAAGACATACACATGGTTGCAATCCGATTGTGTCGTGGCCGTCAGTCTGCCGAAAGTCGCTCCCAAGGACGGGTTTCGAGAGTTCAACCGATTCCCGGTTGTGCTGTTTCAGGAGCACTGTCCCTTGGTTGCCGTCGATGCGTTCGGGCCGGTGATGTCGAAGTTTTCCGATTCGCAGGCGCGCGTCCAGAGGACGGGCTACGTCCGGGCGCGTCGTGTGGTGGATATGGACGGGTGACCCCGTGAACGACCCGGCGCTCCGACGTAGAACGGTTCGCGGACGTGTGGCGAGTCCGCGAACCGCTCGCCGGTCAGATTCCGAACAGGCACTCTGAGAGGACCCGCGCGTCCTCCAAGAAACGGTCCTTCCAGGCCAAGTCGTCGGTGTCGAGCGCGGGTGGTGAGCAGGTCGTTGTGCCGGGGCCATCGGGATCGTCGCTGGTCAGCATGCCGACGAAGGTGTCGTCGGGGAGCAGTTCGGCGAGCCTTGCTTTCGACAGAACGATGGTCGCGGGGGGCTGAGTCGCACTGACGACCGTTATCGTGAACGACTGTTCGGTCGACAGATTCCCGAAATCGGTGGTCCGCACGCGGATGGTGTAACTCGACTTCGTCCGCGACTGGAACACGCTGTTGGAACGCAGTTCGTTGCCGACAATTTGGAACGAGGCGTTGCCGTCCGCACCCGCCACCAGGGTGTGGGTGAACGTGTCGTTCGCGTCCGGGTCGGTCGGTGCCGCACTCGCACCGGCTTCGCCACCGCGGCCTCTGTGTGCTCAACTCCGGGACTGGCGAGTTCGGCGAGATCAACCTCGAATCGGGAGCCTTTCAATCTCAGGCGTTCCTGCCCAGCGACATGCGTGGACTTTGTTTCGTGGGCATCCAGCGTTTTGCGCCAAGCCCCGGCCTCGATCACTCTCCGCAGTCGCAACCGTTCCCCGCGTTGTTGGCTCATCTCGATGACCGACACCGCCGTGCGAGAAATCCCGCTGCGGCCGTGGTTTTGTGGTGATGGACATCGGAGACGAGTCCTCGCGTCAAATCGTCGCTGGTGTTCCGGCATCTTCATTTTCCGCGTTTCCGGGGCGATCGTCGAAGCCTGTGTCTCGGAGGGGAATACCATGCCGCCGGTCGCGCATTTCCGACCGGCGCGGTGCCCGGCGGCTGCCCGTCCCGTAAGATGAGTTCTGTCTCCCCGCCGAGCCCGTCCCTTTGTTCGCGTTGCGAGTCCGTCGCATGTTTTCCCGCCGCGCTTCCCTTCGCGAATTGGCGCTGTTGAGCCGATCACTCGGGACGATGCTCCATTCGGGGGTTGCCATCCACAAGGCGCTCGACATGGCCTCCCGCAAGGTGGGGAGCCCCCGCATGCGAGCCGTTCTTGCGGAAGCGACGCGCGATGTGCTCTCCGGGTCGGACGTGACAGCCGCACTCCGCGCGCGGAAGGGGTACTTTCCGGAGTTGTTCGTCGACATGCTGGAAGTCTCCGAGCAGTCCGGCGCGATGCCCGAGGTACTCAAGGGGCTGGGGGAACATTACGACAACATGCTCCGCCTGCGGCGCGCGTTCATCGGCCAGATCACCATGCCGGTGGTGCAACTGCTCATGGCGATCGCCATCGTAACGGGGCTGATCCTGGTCCTCGGGATGATCGGGGCGGCCAACGGAAACGGGGCCGGCGACATGCTCGGCTGGGGACTCACCGGTCCGGCGGGGGCGATCCAGTTCCTCGCGATGTCGCTCGGTTCGGTCGCGGGCGTATTCGCGTTGTATTACGTCGTGGCGTTCACGTTCCAGCAGCAGCGGTTGTTGGATGGCGTGCTATTGGCCGTCCCGGTCGTGGGTGGTTGCCTGCGGTCGTTCGCGATCGCGCGGTTCGCATGGGCGTTCTCGCTCACCTCGCAAACGGGCATGCCGATCCAGAAGGCCCTGCAAGCGAGTTTCAACGCGACCGGCAACGGCGCCTTCCGCGGCGCCGGCGAGCAAGTTTGCCTGCTCGTGCATCACGGCGAAGAATTGCACGTCGCGCTGCGGTCGGTGACGGTTTTCCCGGAAGAGTTCCTTGAGATCGTCGAAGTCGCCGAGTCGTCGGGGACCGTTCCGGAGGCGCTGGCACGCCTCAGCCCCGACTTTGAAGACCAGGCTCGGCGGAGTCTGAAGGTGCTGGCGGAGACCGCCGGTTGGGTAGTGTGGGCACTGGTGGCCGGGCTGATCGTCTTTGTGATTTTCAGCATCTTTTCCAAGTACGTTGGCATGATCAATCAGTTCGGCGGCGGTTGAACACCGCTTGCGACGGGGGGCGAACACGGCCATGAACCGCACGTGGGCGATCGGCGATGTGCACGGCTGCGAGAGAGCGCTTACGGCGCTACTCAACGAGCTGGCGCCGTCGACGGACGACACACTGGTGTTCCTGGGGGACGTCGTGGACCGCGGCCCATCGACGCGCGGCGTCATCGAGAAACTGATCTCGCTCGCGAAGTCTTGCCGCACGGTGTGTGTGCTGGGCAACCATGAGGAAATGCTGTTGACCGCGCTGCGACACGGGATCGACTTGCATCGCTGGATCGTCAGCGGCGGGCAGGCGGCCCTCGATTCTTACGGCGGCGATCCCGAGCAGGTGCCCGAGGAGCACCTCGAATTCCTGGAGTCGTTCGTCCCCTATTGGTTCGACGAGCGGGCGATCTACGTCCACGCCAACCTCCAACCGGGCCTGCCGCTCGACCAACAGACCGACGCCTGGCTGCGCTGGTCGCGGTTGACCGGTCGCGAGCCGCGGTACTCGGACGCGCACGTGGTGGTGGTGGGGCACACGCCGCAGCCCAACGGGTTGCCGCTGGTGTTCGATGGCTGGGCGGGCATCGACACCTTGGCCTACGGAGGCAAATGGCTGACGGCTCTGGAGCCCGCGACCGGGCGGATGCTGCAAGCGAACGAGGAGGGGGAAACCCGCACGGGGCTGGCGTGGTCGTAAGCGAGCGGAGCTCGGTCCCGATCCGCGAGTTTGGATCGGGCTGAAACAAACCCCGGCGATACCTCTCAGTATGGAGGGAGAACCCTCTTTTACGGAGGGATATACCTTCAGAAAATGCTCGGCAAATGACGGATTTTTCCGCATTTCCTACCCCCCCGCATCGAGGCTTGGAAAAGGGGCCTAGCCAGGTTGTTGCCATCAACTCGCACACTGTGCGAATCCGACCCTAGTTTCAAGGGGAATCACTAGGGTGAGCCCCTCGTCGGCAGCAATGACACTCGCCACGAAACTTCCGCTCATCAGGGCAGCAATGAGCCAGGTCGCGATGGTCCCCCCGGGCGTTTCCCTCCCTCCGTCCCCGCTCGAAGCATCGACCGTGTCGGTGCCCGTCGAGCGTTTGCTGGAGGGCCACCAGCTAAGGGAGGCGGTCCACGACGGCCGCGGTGTACTCCTCTTGGCGGCGGGGTCGACCATCACCTCCAGGTTCAAGGAGTTGCTCCGCAAACGGGGCGACCGCGCGGTGTCGACGGCGGCTGTCGACGCGCAGGTCTTCGCGGAAGCCAGGACCCGCGACGTGTTCGACGGCCCCGCGTCCGACCCCGGTTATCCCCCGGCGACGCGCCAACTGGTGGCCGCGATCGAGCAACAGGTCGAGGGGGGGGGCTTGCTGGTCAAGAACACCGGTCCGCCCCTGGCGGATCGTGTTCGGCGCCGCGGACGTGTCCGTTACGACGGACCGATGGTCGAATTGCACCGCTTCGGCCAACGTGCGCACGCTCACACCGTGGGCGATTTGATGGGACGGGTCCATGGTGGGTCACGTGTCGAATCACATCCCCTCATGACCGCCGCCGCCGAAACCCTCGACATGTTGATCGAGGATGCGGACTGCGCCGTCGCCACGGCATTGAACGATTTGGATCGGACCAGCCTGTCGGATCACGCGCTGCGGACGTCGATCCTCGCGATGGCGATCGGCATCGAAACGGGCTTCGACGACGCGAACGTCCAGCTGCTCGGACTGTGCGGGCTGATTCACGACTGGGGCATGTGCAAAGTGCGTCCCGCGTTGTTGGAGACCCCTGAAACGCTGCACGCGGTCGATTTTCTGGAGATCAAAAAGCACCCCATCCGCACTCTGGAAATGCTCCAGAATGTTTCGGGGTTGCCGACGCTCGCCGGACTCGTCTGTTACCAGGTGCACGAACGGCCGGACGGCGGAGGTTATCCGCGGGGTCGCAAAACTCCGCAGATCCATCCGTTCGCAAGGATTCTGCACGTGGCGGACACGTTCAGCGCACTGCTCGGAGAGCGTCCCTATCGCGACCCCCTGATGCCCGCGGCGGCGATGGAATGCCTGCTGGCACTGTCCGCCGAGGACAAGCTGGATGCCGACGCGGTTCGTCGCACCGTCGCGGTACTGTCGATGTTCCCGCCGGGAAGTTGGGTGCAGCTCGCCGACGGCCGCATCGCCCGCGTGTTGCGTCGCAATGGCCATCACACAACAGCTCCCATCCTGGAAGTGCTCGCGGGCCGTTGGGGGGACGACATCGACCCGGACTCCACCGGCGAGATTCTCGATCCGCTCGAAGCAAGCGTCGGCATCAAGCGTGCCATTCCCCGTGCGGACCGGGTGGAGTCCGAACTGAGCGGCGAAGACATCGATCGGTCGCGCCGTTGACACGCGAGAAGACAGACTTCCCCCAAACGGCTTCACCCGGACGGCTTCACCCACCGAAATCGACGGCCAACACACGGCACCCAGAGAATCGCGGGAGACCATATCGATGAGCGAGACGACATCCCCACGCAACCGTCGCGTGCTGCTCGTGGACGACAATCCGTCGATTCACCGGGACTATCACAAGGTCTTCGACACCGACAATCGGATCAGCTCCCTCGACGCCGACGAGGATCTGCTGTTCGGCGACAAGCCGCCGTCCGAGTTCGGCAAACTCTCGTACGATCTGACTTCCGCCCACCAGGGTCAGGAAGCGCTCGACATCGTGCTCGAGGCGGTCACCTCGCGGAAGCCGTTCGCGGTGGCGCTTGTCGATATGCGCATGCCGCCCGGTTGGGACGGCCTCGAAACCGTCGCCCGGTTGTGGCAGGCGGACGAAAAACTCCTCGTGATCCTGTGTACCGCGTACTCGGACTACAGTTGGTCCGAGATGGCCGAACGGCTCGGCGTGACCGACCGCTTCGTGTTGCTCAAAAAGCCGTTCGACGCCATCGAAGTCCAGCAGTTGGTGGCGTCGATGGTCGAGCGTTGGAACTCGACCCGTCAGGCCGAGTCGCAGTTCGACGAATTGACCGAACTGCGTCGCCGAGTCGGTGCGTTGGAATGGGAATTGGAGCGGATGCGCGAAGCCGCCCGTGCGGCGACCGCGTCGGACGCCGTCGCGGCGCGCCTCGACGGCGCGGTGCTGCTGGCCGATCCGAACGCGACCGAGCGCGAGGCCACTCGCCAAACCCTCGCCGAGGCGGGAGCGGAAGTTGTCTTCTTCGACGACGGTCACGAGGTGGTGAACGAGCATCTCCGGCGGCGGGCCTTGGGTGAGCATGTCGCGGGTGTCGTGCTCGAGTTGGGACTGCCGGACCTCAACGGCTACGAAACCGCGCGGATTCTGCGATCCGACGGATACGAGGGACCGATCGTGGCGCGGACCTGGTTGCGCGCGGCGGGAGACGCCGCGCGAGCGGCCGCCGCGGGCTTTTCGGCCGTCGTCCCGAAAGGGGAATCGAGCGCGGCGCTGGTTGCCTCGTTGGCCCCCACCCTCGATGCGGCGGCGTCGCACGCGCATTCGTGAAAGGCCGCTATGACGAGGACGCAACCCTCGCCACCGTCCGCAAGCGACGGGACAAGTTCTCCACGTGCGTCCGAGGGAGCGCGCCGGTCCGACCTTGATCGGCCGCCGGGTTGGAGCCTGAGCAAACGGCTGGGCCTGCTGTTCGGGATCGGAGCTGCGTCGTTTGTGGCGGTCGCGGTGACGACACTGCGGGGCCTGGAAGCGTTGCGGATCGACGGGCCGATGCATTTGTCGCTCGCGCTGTCGCACGAACTCACCGAGGACACCAAACCGCCGCCGCTTTGTTTGCTGGAGACCTGGATCGCGTTGCAGGAAGGTCACCACGCGAAGGATACGGTCAAGGCGCTGGAGGTGGAGCGGCGGTTGGCCGATCAACGAAAGCAATATTCCGAAGCCATCGCACACTGGGGGCCCCGGCTCTCGCATGACCCGGAGATCCGACACGCGCTGTTGGTCCAATCGCTCCATCCCGCGCGGGAGATGTTCGGACTGATCGACCGCGAATACCTTCCCGCGCTCCGGTCGCTCGACCACGACCGGGTCCAGGAACTTCTGAGCAACGGATTGCTAAAGCAGTACACCCTCCACCGAGCGGCGGTCGAGCGCCTTGTCGCTTTGAACCGCGTCCGAAAGGCGGAACTGCGTAGCCAAGCCCACAGCACCGCGGAGAGCATCCGCGCGCAATTGCCGCTGGTCATGGCCGCGTCGTTCATCGGCGTCGGCTGGCTTTCGATGACCGTCAGCCGACGTCTGATCCACCGGTTGAAGCACCTGCGGTCGGCGATGCGCGCCTATGCGGCGGGAGATTTTTCGGCCCGGTCTCCCGTCGACGAGAACGACGAACTGACGCAAGTGTGCCGGTCGTACAACTCCCTCGCGGACGAAACCTCCCGGCGCAACCGGGACCTCGCGGCGACGATCGCGGAGCTCGAACGCCTGCAGGAGGAAAAGCACGAACTCCATCGGCAAATGCTGGTCTCCGCCCGACAGGCGGGCATGGCCGACATCGCGACAGGGGTGTTGCACAATGTCGGCAACATCCTCAACAGCGTGAACGTCTCCGCCGGGTTGATGCTCGACCGCACCCGAGCCTCGAAAGTGACGCGGGTCGGCGACGCGGCGCGGATGCTCGTCGAACATCGCGAAGACGCGGGAGAGTTCTTCACCCGCGACGAACGGGGCCGCCGTCTCCCCGACTACCTCGCGAAACTCGCCGAAACGCTTTGCGCCGAACGGGACGCGATGGTCGCCGAGATCCGCGAACTGAACGACAGCGTCGCGCACATCAAGAAGATCATCCAAAGGCAGCAGGCGCTTTCGAAGCTGGGGGGACTCAACGAACCAACCGTTCTCGCGGAAGTCGTCCTGGACGCCGAGAAGTTCATGCGGTCGACGGCCGAAAAGCGTGGCGTGAACATCGCCACACTGCTCCCCGAACCCGAACCGATCCTGATCGATCGGCAAAAGGTCCTGCAGATCGTCGTCAATCTCGTCAAGAACGGGATCGAAGCCTTGGAAGCGGTGTCCGACCGTCCCCGAGCATTGTCGATCTCGGTCCGTTCGGCCGGGGAAAAGCGTCAGGAGATCGTCGTCAAGGACAACGGTTGCGGCATCGCGCCGGACAAGTTGGCCCTGATTTTTTCGCACGGCTTCACCACCAAGAAAACCGGCCACGGGTTCGGCCTGCACAGTTGCGTCAACCTCGCCCGCGAAATGGGGGGAGATTTGACCGTCTCCAGCGAGGGGGAAGGGCATGGCGCGGTCTTCTTGCTCACGCTTCCGGCGAATGCCGACGGCGACGCCTCTTCCACGATCCCGGAGGAATCCCCCGAAAGGTTGACGGTCGACGGACATTCGACCATGTCGGTCGCAGCATCAGCCTGACGACTCCGTCGATTCCCTGCCGATCTCCGAACGACAACAACCCTGCCGGTCGCTATGCTCCGCGTCGCGCTGGATCGACGGCCCGTGTCATGGGCGGATCCTTGCGCGCTTCCGCGTTCGAGTCACCACCCCATGTCCGTGTCCGTCCCTGTCCGCGCCGACGGGCGCCATCCCGACGAACTTCGCCCGCTCGGAGCGCGTCCCGGGTTTCTCGACACCGCCGCCGGCAGCGTGCTCGTCGAGGCGGGCCGCACCATGGTCCTCTGCACGGCCAGCATCGAGCCGGGCGTGCCGCCGTTTCTGCTCGATCCCGTCACGCGGCAGGCGACGCGCGGCTGGCTCACCGCCGAATACAGCATGTTGCCCGGCAGCACCGCGCCGCGGAAGCCGCGCGAACGGAGCAAGATCGACGGTCGCACGACGGAGATCCAGCGGCTCATTGGACGCAGCCTCCGATCCATTGTCGACTTCGAGGCCCTGGGGCCTCGCACCATCACCATCGACTGCGATGTGCTGCGTGCGGATGGAGGCACCCGCACGCTGTCGATCACCGGTGCGTGGATCGCCTTGGCACTGGCGATCGAAAAACTGCCAGCCCAGAAACCGGCGGACGCTCCGGCTGCCCCCCCGCGACCGATCCTCAAGTCGCACGTGGCGGCCGTCAGCGTCGGATTGGCCAACGGTACGGCGCTACTCGACCTCGACTACTCGGAAGACCACCGCGCAGATGTCGACATGAACGTCGTGATGACCGGAGCGGGAGGGCTGGTCGAAGTGCAAGGAACGGCCGAAGGGGAACCGTATTCGCGCCGGCAGTTGGACGAATTGCTGAACCTGGCCGAACGGGGCATCGGCGAATTGATCCGGTTCCAATCCGAAACGCTGGCGCGAGCGAAATCCGAGGGACTCACCGCCGAATCGCGCTGAGCACGCGACCTCAGGCCTCCGTCCCGCCTTCCAGACGCTCCTGCAGCACATCCCGCTCCTTGCGGGTCGCGTCAAGGTCGAACATCAGGTACTTGATGTCGAGACGCAACTGCGAAAGGGCGTCCTGCACCAGGGTCAGGATGCGGCGGCGGCGACGTACGGAGTCGACAACTTGCGTGTAGCACGCGTCGAGCGACTCCTGGTACTGCGGCGGCAGCGCGGCGATCCGCTTCCCCAACTCCACGAGTTCGCGGGGCAGCTCGTCGACGGCATCGTTCGGCAGTCGGGACGTGGGCACAACGCGGCTCGCCAACGGATGTCGGAATTTGGAACGAGGGAACTCCGGACGGGCATCGGGCGTTCGTCGCCCCATGTGGTCCAGAGGTAGCGAGCCCGTCCGTTGGCCCGGTCGGGACGGGACGACCATTGCGAGTCTCCCGTCCCTCGTCTCTTCGATGCGAATCGTCAACAACATCCTGCCCGCCCCGAACACAACTCGCAACGCCATAGCGCAATTTCTTGCAGGATCGACGTTTGCGACCGCTTCTCGACCTCGCCGCCGATCACTCCGCCACACGTTCGGGGTCGAAACTCGTCTATCCGGCAAAACGAAAATCCAATACACACCGGCGTTTACGGCGGGAACCCACGTGCGTCCGGAAGGCAGCGCGTGCTCCACATCGTCTTTTCACAAATGCGGCAAGAATCGTCGTTGCAAAACTCCAAAAGGGAACTTCGACGTCGCGCACGCCGGTTATGCCAACATTGTTGACACGACCGGTTGCAACGTCGGCAACGAACCTGCCGTCCGCAGGCTACGACGCCAACGGCCTCAGAAACCGCCGAAATCGTCGGTGTGCGGTGGCAAGGTCCCACATTTCCCGTCGCGCGACGCCTTCATCCGCCTGAAACCAACCCGTTGTCAAAGCACCTCGCAGGGAAGCGCCGGCTTTGATCGCCATCTCGTTCCAACCCGATTCTCCGACGACACGGCCGCGACTCGGTCGAGCCGCCCTGCCTGCGTGCGTCGTTGCGTTCGCCCTGTTTGGGGGGCTGCTGGAGACCCGCGCGGCCGATCATGTCGACGGCTTCGAGGGGGAAGAACCGACCTGGCAGGTCCGCTTCGAGAAAACCACCGCCCGATTGTTGTCGCACCGGCGTCACCACAAGGTGTTTCAGGAGGGGGCGACCTCCGAGAACATCGAGCTGGAGAGTTTTTCGGAAGCGAACGAAGCCCGTCTCGAACTGCCGCTCCCTCCCAGTCGGCTCATCGAGGAGACGGCGGCGGCGCTGTGGGTGAAGTCCAATCGGGATGGCATCCAGATCGCCGTGCGGGTGGTGTTCCCCTTCCAGAAGGTGCCGGGTCAGGAAGGTTACCTGCGAGTCGTCGTCGAAGGGGATTCCTACACGACCGCCGGTGCGTGGCAACAACTGCGCTGCGCTCAGGTCGACGCCCAACTCCGCAAGAAGTTGCCCCAGTTGAGGCACTCGTTGCTGGGCGACAACCCCGATGCCCGCGACCTCGACACGCGTGGTCTGTATGTCGAATCGGTGTTGCTCAAATGTCGCGCCGGGCGCGGCACGGTGGAGTACTTCCTGGACGACCTGACATTCGGCCCGATGGTTCCCCTGGGGGGCACCGGCGCGGTGCGTCAGGCGTCCGCCGAACAACCGCAAAGCCGGCGTGAGCTGGAATTGCACCTGGACCGGTTGGTCTTCCAGGGCCGCCCCTTCTTTCCCCGCATGGTCCCCACGCACGGCGAGGACCCGGCCGCCCTCGCCGCGATGCGCTTGAACCTGGCTTGGATTCCCGACCCCGGCGACACCGCCGTGCTGGACGCGGTCCGACAGGCGGGGCTACGCGCTGTGGCGACCCCTCCCCGCCCGCGCGGCGAAAACGGACAGGCCCTCCCTTCGGGGGAAGGGAGTCTCGCTCCGTTCACCGCCGAGTCCGACGCCATCGCCCTTTGGATGCTCGGCTCGAAACTCTCGCCGAAAGATTATGAGGTGGCGCTGGACTGGTCGCGCCAAATCCACAACGCCGACCGCCGCTTGGCCCGCCCCGTCACCGCCGATGTCGGCGGCCGCGAACGCTCGTTCTCGCGCGATCTCAATCCCCTCGGCATTTCGCGCTCGGTCGTCCATTCCTTCGGGTTCAAGGAGTATCGCGACTGGCTCGCACAGCGGCGAAACCTCGCCCAACCGGGCACGTTCCTGTGGACCACGATTCAAACGGAAAGCCCCTCGGCCAGTCCCGGTTCAGTCGCGGTGCCGGTCGTCGTCGAACCCGAGCAAATCCGGTTGCAAGTCTACGCGGCCATCGCCGCCGGCTACCGCGGCGTGTGCTACTGGACCGAAACGTCGCTGGACGACAAAAATCCGCTCACCCGCGAGCGGCGTCTGCAGATCGCGCTCCTCAATATGGAGATTGAACTGCTCGAGCCCTGGCTGGCGACCGGCAGCCTGGGGGGGCAAACCTCGTTCACGGCCAAGCTGCCCGTCAGTGGTAACTTCGGACAACTCAACACCGACTTCGGCCCCGGGGCCGCTTCCGAGACGCGGCGCCGCGAACTCCTTGACGAACGCGAAGATGCCACCATCCGCATCATGCTCGTCGGCAAAGAGCTGGAAGCGGCCACCTTCCGCACGGACTACGGTCAACTCCTGTTGCCCGTATGGTACGGCGACAAGGCGCAGTTCGTTCCCGGCCAGATGGCGGCCAACGATGCTGAAATCATCGTTCCGGGGGCGGCCGAATCTGCAGCGGTATACGAAATCAGCACGACCGAAATCCGCGCGATCACTCCCCCTCGCAAGCGGTGGGAACCGGGTGGTTTGAAAATCACGCTCGACAAACTGGACATGACCGCGGCCGTCGTCCTGGTTGACGACCGAGCGCTCGTCAACCGCTTGCGAACGAAGATGGAGGGGATGCGCCAAATCGCGGCGGAAGCGACCCTCGAACTCGCCGAACTGAAGCTCGCGCGGGTGGCGGGGGTCGATGCCCGGTTGCACGCGATGGACTTGGGGCAGGTCGACTCGGCCCGCACTCTGGCGTCGGCGCAATTGTGCGTGAAACGCTCCCGCGAGGCGCTGGGCCGCCGCCAATTCCACGATGCACGCCTCCTGGCCAACAACTGCATGCAGTTGTGCCGCGTGCTGCAACGGGCCTATTGGAACGACGCCGCCAGAGAGTTCAAACGCCCCGTCGTCGCCAGCCCGTTCCTCGTGTCGTTCCAAACACTTCCCGAACATTGGGAGCTGATCCGCCGTTTGGGGCGCACCGGTTCGAGCGGGCGGTCCCTCTTGCCATCCGGTGACTTTGAATCGTTTGAGGAACTCACCGCCGGGGGACTGCAACATCGCCGCGCGACCTTGGAAGGTTTCGACGTCAACGCCGAATACCACAACCGGGGGCGGTCGAAGGGGCATTGCCTGCGGTTGGTCGCCATGCCGCGCCGCAATCAGGAAACGCCGCTGGTGATGCCCGAAACACCGGTGTCGATCACCACCCCTGGGGCGCGCGTCGAACCGGGGCAAGTCGTTTACGTCAGTTTCTGGGTGAAGATCCCCAACAAGATCGTCGGTTCGCTGGACGGGGTGTTGCTGCACGACAGCATCGGCGGGCGGGATCGCGCACTGCGGTTGCCCGGTGCGATTCCCAACTGGCTGCAGTTCCAGTTTCTGCGCGAGGTTCGCGAGTCCACCGACCTGACGCTGACCTGCGAATTGACGGGATTGGGGGAAGTGCTGCTCGACGATGTCGAGGTGATCGCCTTCGACCCCCCGGCCATCCGTGACGAAATCCTCGCCGACCGCCCCGGCACCGACCGACCTGGCAATCGACCCGTCCGCGAGGCCGCCGTCCAACGCCCGCGACCGGACGGCGTCATCCCCGCTCGGGGCGAAACGCCCCCGCGCGACTGACGGGCCTTTTACGGGGTTCGCTCCGCCCAACGCGGTTCAAAACTCCACGCCGTACCGGTCTGTCATCGCGCGTCGCACGGCCAGCGCGTCCTTGTCGATCTCTTCGTAGATCGCGAATTTGTCCGCCGCGGCCGACGCCCGTTCCACCCGCTGCACGTAGTCGTAGTCGCTCTCGACCTGCCGGTTCTGGTAATACGTTCCGTACCACGTCGAGAAGTAATTCGTCACATAATTCGGGCTGCGCGAATTCGCTCCCGCGCGGATCCCGACCATGCGCGACTTCGTCGCCAGCACGCGCAGCCGCAGTACCAGGTCGTCGCAGTACGCGAGCATGTCCTTGTCCACGTCGAGCGACGGCAGCGACTCGATCTTCTTGGCGTATTTGTCGTACCACAACCCGTACTCGGCGGTGGACAGATCCCGCGTCTTCGACGGGTTCCTCAGGTCGCCATACAAGGCCTGCGTCGCCCGGAATCGCTGGAGCGTCGCTTTGGCGGTTCGCTGCTTTAGTTGCTCGGGGGAAAGGTTGGCGGAAGGCCCGACTTCCTTCGGAATCCGCGTCGGAAAATCGAGCAGACTCAACACCCGGCGGAGACCGGTCAACGACAGGTCCCCCGTCAGGCGGAAGTCCTGTTTGCCCACGCCAAACTCCCAGCCTGCCAAATCTTCGATCGTCGCGCCGGTGTCGTCCAGAATCTCCAGCAACAGCGCCTTCGACCACTCCGAGACGCCGTCCGCGGGGCCGCCGAAATGGACCGTCAACTCCCCGCGAATCGATTTGGCGAAGTCGAGCCGCAACGTCATTCCGTCGATCGCCGCTACCAGCTTGGCGGCCTCGTTGATGTCGACAGGTCGATCCTTGAACGTCTTCGAGTCCTTGAGGTACAGAAAGATTTTGCTTTTCGAGAACATGTCCTTCAGGTCGAGCGCGATCAGCACATCGGTTTTCGGTCCAGTGGCCGCGACGGCCTTCGCGAGGAACGGATCGAGCGCCGGCGAACGCGACGACTTGGCCTGCGCGACCGCCCGCCCGGCGCGATGCCGGTCCGCCGGTTGCAACACGGTCAGCATCTTGGGGACCGTCGAGAGCGCCATTGCCCCGTTGGGCAGCACCACACAGTCGGTGGAGGCGACCTGGTCCAGGCTCCCGCGAAACTCCGCGGCCAAACCCGCCGCCGACGGATCGTATTCGAGACTCACCAGCGCGGTTTGCCAGTCGAGCAGCGACTCGCGAAAGCCCCGGATCTTGGCGGCCAACACCGCCTGCCGCACCTCGCGTGGCGGAACGACGCTCGCATCCCCCGTAGCGTTTTCATCCCCCGCCAAGCCGTTGTCTTTGGCGAACGGACTGCGGCGCAGGCTTTCCCCATCGATCAACACCAACACGTTCGCTTCGGCGGGAACCTGCTTGAGCAGCTCGTCGAAGGGTGTCGCTCCCCAAGCACTCGCTCCGCAGACCGTGAGCCACCCGCCCAGCAGAACGGCGACACTCCACCCCCCACGCTTCGTCTCGATCATGATGTCTCCGCGCTCGTCACCGCACCTTAACCACGGAGCGAGCCCCCACACGGGCCGACGTTCCCCGTCTCGATCTCTCCGGCTGACGGTAGAGACCACATCGCACAGCCACAAGCGGCCCCGTGAAGAAGCCTTCAACAACGAGGGATCACCTCCCACGCGCCCCGGACTCGAGTGCGTCCCGATTGCGGTTCCCCATCGCAACCGCGATAACCAATCAACTTCCCTTTCGCACCCGCACCGGCCCTCTCCATGTACGACCTGATCGGCGATCTCCACGGCCACGCCGACACGCTCCACGCCATGCTTCACAAGCTGGGGTATCGACAGGAGCACGGCGTCTATCGCCACCCCGAACGCCGCGTGCTGTTCCTCGGCGACTTCATCGACCGCGGGCCGAAAATCCGCGAGACCCTCGACATCGTCCGCGCGATGGTCGACACCGGCGCGGCACGGGCGGTCCTTGGCAATCACGAATGGAACGCACTGGCGTTCGAGACCCCCGACCCCCATCGTCCGGGCGAATACCTGCGGCCCCACAACCCGAAAAACGTCCACCAGATTCGGCAGACGGTTGCGCAGTTGAACGACTCCCAGCGTGCCGACTGGCTGGCCTGGTTCCGCACACTCCCCCTGTGGCACGACGAACCGGAGATTCGCGCGGTGCATGCGTGCTGGGCACCGGCGTCGATGCGGCGATTGGTCGAGTTCGCGGGAGTGACAATCGGAAATATCCCGCGCGCGACCGACGAGCTTCTCATCGCCGGAAACCAGACGGGTTCGCCGATCATGAAGGCGGCGGAGATCGTCCTGAAGGGGAAGGAGACTCCACTTCCCGAGGGGATCACCTACACCGACAAGGACGGCACCCAGCGACATCAAGCCCGAGTCCGCTGGTACTTGCCAACGCAGGGGTATCGATTGAGCGAGTACTGCTTCGGGGATGCCGAAGGAGCCGATGTCCCCCTTCCCGACCGTGTACACACCGAGGCCGAGCCCTACCCCGCCGACGCCCCCCCCGTCTTCGTCGGGCATTATTGGGTGCGGGATGACCGTCCTTCCCCGTGGGCGAAAAACGTCGCCTGCCTCGACTACAGCGTTGCGAAAGGGGGGTACCTGTGCGCCTATCGCTGGGACGGCGAACGGGTGCTCGACGAAAACCGCTTCGTGCGGGTCGATCCCTGACCTCGACGCACGCGTGTCCCACTGGCTCCGCCCAATCGAGTCCGGGATTTTCGTGGGTTGCGATCTTTATGTCGCGGGACTCGGGGATGCGTTGGCGGGGGGCCGGTCGCGTGGGGGCGGAGTGTGTCGCGGGGCGGAAATCCGCGCAG
>JBIKMW010000056.1:0-40094 GCA_044359065.1 Planctomycetales bacterium
AAGTCACCGCCTGGTCGACCGACGTGAACTCGAACCAACGCGGCGTGGATTGGCAAATGAAGGTTGACGACGCGAGGATCAAATTGAAGTCCGTCTACCCCCGTTCCTTGTTGTGACACAGCACTAGCTATGCCAGTGCCTGGGTTTGCGTGTGTACGGGGAACTGCTCGCGACAGTGCCACCCGCCAATAAGCACGACACGATCCGCTAGAATCGTGATCTACGATCCGACACGGGCAGAATCAGTTGTAACCATGAAGACCGTCGGGTCTGGCGCAAGCGGCTGTTGACAAGGTTCTGACGCACGTTCTGGTATGCCAACAACGCGGTTGATGAGTTGTTGGTAAGAAAAGAGGATGTGCGTCGAGGCTACAGCACGAGCTTGAAGCTCTTCCAGCACCCGAATCAGTGCTTGAAGATCAGGATCGAGCAGGAACACACGAAATTGTCCGATTCTCATCGACTCCGTGGCCTGCTGGCCTGCATCCCACACGCTGTTCATGCCTTCGGTTGCCCTAAAGATAACGTACTTCCCCGCGACATGAATGCAATTTGGGCGACGTCCAAGCGGGATTAAACTGTTCTTGGCATAAAATGTCTCTAAATGGTTGAGCATGGCTTCAGGAGAAATGCCGTCAGAGGCGTATATAATTTTATAGGGCCAGTTATCGTAGTTGTTGATGGAGAATGTAAAAGCCACTCGGCCTGTCAAGTCTGCGGTGGCCGGAATGGTTGCGAGGCCCGCCAGGGAGTCCTCAAGTGAGTGTTTATCCAACGTGGACTTAATCGATGCGACGCCAAGTGCCCCGTCAACAGATGAGAAAGATTTTCCTTGCCCATCACTGTTGTGAAAGTTGAATCGTAGGTTCGTATCCGTAGTGATAAGCACATCCATTTGTGTCGACTCATCTCCGTTGTTTCCAGACAGGAACCCTCCGAGGAAGACATTGCATTTTGACGGCGCATGCTGCCGCAGGAATTCGGCATACACTCGTTCGCGTGCCATTCCGATATCGGTTGCGTTTGGAAAGACGGATGCCACTTGTGCTTCTCCACGAAGAACAGCAGCAACGCGTTGGTAATAGGTATTCAATCTATCAAAAAACGGTTTTGCCATAAAACTTTCCCGAAAGATGCCTAGGTAGCCAAGAGCCGAAATGGGTTAAGTTGCGAGTTTGGGTGACGAAGTCGTAAGAGGCACTCATCGCGACCCATGCGTTGGCTACCCGCGAGAACGCCAGATCGACTCACTTTCTGGTTAAGAATAGTTCATCGGTTCTCTTGATGCTCCGCAACCCAGGCCGCCAACGCGTCGTGTGGGTCATCCGTTTTTTCTGGACGGTCTTGAATCCACTTTTCTCCGGAGTCGCCGGTCGGATTGAGGGTTGCGCGACGTCGTGCGGTTTTGGTGGGTGTTCGCGGAAGGTGGGGCTTCTTGTCGCTGCGCGACCCGGCCACGAGGTGGCCGGGCCACCCACCTCGTGGAGCCTAGTGCGCTGCTGGGCAAGCCAGCCGTGGCACGTCACACAGCCCCCGGCGATGACACACGCCGGACCGCTCCTCGCCGGCTTCACCCGGCCGTGCAGGGGTTGGTGAGGGTTCCCAGGCCGGCGATGGTGACGCTCATGGTGTCGCCCGGTTTCAGGAAGACGGGGGGCTTGCGGGCCATGCCGACGCCCGGCGGGGTGCCGGTGAAGATCAGGTCGCCGGGCTTCAGCGTCACGATCTGCGTCAGGTAGGCGATCAGTTGCGGGATGTTGAAGATCAGCTCTTTCGTGCTGGAGTTCTGCATCGTTTGGCCGTTGAGGGTCAGCGAGATCGCCAGTTGGCCGGGGTCGGCCACTTCGTCCGCCGTGACCAGCCACGGACCGGTGGGGGCGAAACCATCGGGAGTTTTGCCCATCAGCCATTGCTTGCCGGGCTTGTTGAGCTGCCAGTCGCGGGCGGAGACGTCGTTGCCGTTCATATAACCGGCGACGTACTTCAGGGCGTCCTGCTCGGAAACGTGCTTGGCCGTCTTGCCGATGACGACCACCAGTTCCGCTTCGTAGTCGATCTGCGTGCAAACGGAGGGGAGCGGGACGGGAGCGCCGGGGCCGGTCACTGCCGTCGGGAACTTGTTGAAGCAGACCGGTTCGCCGGGGATCGGCTGGCCGCTTTCCTCGGCGTGGTCGCGATAGTTGAGGCCGATGCAGACGACTTTCTCCGGATCGCCGATGGGGGCGAGCAAGTCGCCGGTGACGAAGGCTCCCTTGGCAATGGCGGCCTTCTCGGTCGAGGCGGCGAAGGCGTGCCAGCCTTCGAGGGAGAGCAAGCCTTTCAGCGTGACGGGGACGGCCTCGTGACCGGCGCGGAGGTCGACGTACTTGTCGCCGTGGACGGAGACGACGCGGGGGCCGGAGGAGGTTTGCAGGGTGGCGAGTTTCATGGAGAGGCTTCCCGGAGGCGAGAGTCGGACGTGATCCGTGTGCAGCAGAAAGGGAGTGTTCGCTCAACAACACGTGGTGTGCGTGGTTGTTCGCAAGCGGCAGGCGAGGGATTACCAACGCAAAGCCGGTGTGTGACAGGGGTGGGATTGTCGCGGGAGAGCGGGCGGGCGGAAAGGGATGCGCGCGGGTTCGCGGTTGGCGGCAACCTCTCGTTCTCCGCTGCGAGGGCTGTGAGTTTTTCGGACGAAGGGTGAACTTGCGATGGAAACCCGAAGCGTGTGTTTTGACATTGCGATGTTTCAAACGGAGAGTCACCAGGAAAACGAGAAACATCGGTTTTTCAGGACTCACGCAAAGGCGCCAAGGCGCAAAGGATATTGTCTTTCCCTGCGTCCCTGCGTGAGAATGAAAACCTTAGAAATCCTGTTGTTCTCCGCGGCTTCGTCGGGAATAGCGCAACTTCAAAAAGCGTGTGCGGGGGACACCGCGAGGATTCGGGGAGGTGGTGACCCGCGAGGAGAGCGGGGAGGTGGCTGCGCCGTTACTCCGCGCGGCCCAGATCGCTTGGCAGGATGTGACCCATCTTGTCCCGCTTTGTCGCCAGATATTGCTCGCGGTGTTTTTCCGGGGGGGCGATGATGGGGATCTGCTCGACCACTTCGAGGTCGACCCCCGCGTAGACCGGCGCGGTCGTTTTCTTGGGGTTGTTGGTGAGCAGCCGCACCCGTTGCAGGCCGAGGTCCTTGAGGATTTGCAGGCCGACCATGTAGTCGCGCATGTCGGCCTTGAACCCCAGTTTGTGGTTCGCCTCGACGGTGTCGTACCCTTCGTCCTGCAGATTGTACGCCTTGAGCTTCGGCACCAGTCCGATGCCGCGTCCCTCCTGCGGCAGGTACACCAGCGCGCCGGTCCCGTCGCGGGAGATCATGTCGAGCGCCATCTGCAACTGGTCGCCGCAATCGCACCGCAGCGACGCCAGCAGGTCCCCCGTGAAACAGGATGAGTGCATCCGCACCAGCGGCGCGGGGACGGAGGCCAGGTCGCCGAACACGATTGCCACGGGGATCTGGTCTTCGTGCTCGACTTTGTAGGCGATCACCGTGGCCTCGCCATATTTCGTCGGGAGGCGGGTTTCCACCTCTCGCGAGACGAGGCGCTCCCGCGTCCGGCGATAACGGATCAGGTCTTCGATGGTGACGATCGGGATGTCGAAGCGCTTGGCCAGTTCCTCCAGTTCGGACATTTCGGCCATGCCGGTGCCGGTGCGGCTGAGGATTTCGATGAGCACCCCCGCCGGGCGCATCCCGGCCAGTTTGAGCAGGTCGACGGTCGCCTCGGTGTGACCCGCGCGGCGGAGCACGCCGCCCGGCTTGGCGAGCAGGGGGTGGATATGACCGGGACGGACGAAATCCGAGGGTTTGGCACGCGGGTCGGCGACGGCGGCGATGGTTTTGGCGCGGTTTTCCGCGCTGATGCCCGAGCCCGCCTCCCGATGGTCGACCGGGACCAAAAACGGCGTTTGCATCGGCGCGGTGTTTTGGTCGGGGGAGACCAGGGGGGACCAGTTCAGCCGCTCGGCCACTTCGCCCGCGACCGGCACGCACAACATGCCCCGACCATGCTCCAGCAGGAAATTGACCGTCTGCGGCGTGATCGTTTCCGCGGCGCAGACGAAGTCCCCCTCGTTCTCGCGGTCGGCGGCGTCCACCACAATGATGACGCGGCCCGCCCGCAGGGCGGCCAAGGCGGACTCGATCAACTGACCCGGCATGCGAACGTCCTGAGAAAACGGGGACCCGCGCGGAACGGCCCGTGTCCGCCCGTCGCGTTCGATTGAGCATAGCCGACCGACCAACGCTTCGCGAAACGTCCGGCGGCGGTGTTTGGACGCCTGCTTGCCAGACGTTGGGGCGCGGGACTTCCACACCGCGTGCCGCTCCGACAGAATCGGTGCCGCCGCGAACTTCCCGCGGGATTCCACCGAGCGACCGGTGTCAACCGGCGGTCGTTCCAACACCGGACGCTACGACGGGCAGCCGAGCGATATGGCCGAACCGAATTCCTCCTCCGATGCCGCCGGGCCGCCGCCGGTCGACGAGCGGCTGTACCCGCCGTTCGAAGCGGGTCGCACGGACGGAGCCACATCGAGCGTCGAGAAGGGTTCGCGCCGCGTGTTCCCGTGCGGCCAATGCGGCGCGGACCTGGTGTTTCACATCGGTCAACAAAGCCTGCGCTGCGAGTTTTGCGGGCATCAACAGTCGTTGGTTCCCGCCGAAGGGGAAGCGCTGGTCGAGCACGACTACGAGTCGATGCTCGCGCGGATCGAAGAACGGCGCTCCGATCCGAACCGCGGCGATGCGGAGGGGAAAGACCGCGAGATCGAACGGTACGAAGTCGAGTGCGGGAACTGTCACGCCGTCGTCAACTTCGAGGGGACGCTGACGAGCACGTTTTGCGCGTATTGCAACACGCCGCTGCAGCGCGAGGACGCGCACAGCTCGGTCGACCGCATCCCGGCAGACGGGGTGCTGCCGTTCACCGTGGAGCGCCGACAAGCCGAACTGAACTTGAAGACGTGGGTGAAGTCGTTGTGGTTCGCGCCAAACGCGTTCCTGAAGCAAGGGGTCGAGGGGAAGTTCCAGGGGGTGTACCTCCCGTTCTTCACCTTCGACTCGATGACATACACCAGCTACTCCGGGCAGCGCGGGGACCACTACTACGTGACCGTGGGCACCGGGAAGGACCGGAAGACCGTGCGTCACACGCGCTGGTCGCACGCGTCGGGGGATTTTCAACGGTTTTTCGACGACATACTCGTGCTGGCGGCGAAAGACCTCGACCGCAAACTGATTCGCGCCCTTGAGCCGTGGGCGCTGGGACAGGTGCGGGTGTTTTCGGAAGCGTACCTGGCGGGCTTCGCCGCGCGGACGTACGACATCGAACTGCCCCGCTGTGGACAGGAAGCCCGACAGCGGATGGACGCGGCGATCGAGGCGCAGGTGCGACGGCTGATCGGCGGCGACGAACAGTCAATCAGCAATATCGACACGGCGTATTCGGCGGCCACCTTCAAGCACGTCCTGCTGCCGGCGTGGCTGTTGTCGTACAAGTACCGCGGCACGGTGTACCACGTGTTCGTGAACGCCTCGACGGGCGAAGTCCAGGGGGGGCGCCCCTGGAGTTGGGTGAAGATCCTGTTCGCCGTCCTGTCGGCGGCGCTGGCGATCGGTGTCGTGGTCGCGTTGACCCACAAATAACGGAGACCGCATGCCCAACGGAGGCCGGATGCCCACGGAGCCCATGAAAAAAATCGTTGTGTATCCGCCGCTCGACGCACGGCGCGAGCAGTTGCTGCGGGAGACGCCCGAACTGCCCGAACTCCGTTTTCCGGCGGACGAGGCCGAAGCCGCGCGGGAGATCGCGGACGCGGACGGGTTCTTCGGCAAGTTGACTCCCCCGCTGTTGGCCGCGGCGCGCCGCCTGCGCTGGGTGCAGTCCCCCACGGCCAGTCTGGAGCACTACCTGTTTCCGGCCCTCGTCGAACACCCGTGCGAATTGACCAACATGCGGGGGTTGTTCTCGGACGTGATCGCCGAACAGGTCCTCGGCTACATCCTCTGTTTCACGCGGCACCTGCACACCTACGTGCGGCGTCAACTCGAACGGAAATGGGACCCGGTCGGCGGCGAAGCGGACCGGACCGGCTTCGTGTTCGGCCCCGGCGTCGAGACGGCCATCGACCGCGCGCACCGCCGCCTGGCGGAGTGCCGGGTGGGAATTGTGGGGGTCGGCGAAATCGGTCGCGAGGTGGCCCGCCTGTGCGAGCGGACCGGTCTGCGTGTTTCGGGCGTGGATGTCCATCCCGCCCCCGTCCCAGGATCCACGTGCGAGGTCCGCCCGTTCGAGGAGCTGGACGAGTTGCTCGCCGAGAGCGATTTTGTCGTGATCGCCGCACCCCACACACCGCGTACGGCAGGGCTGTTCGACGCGGCGAGAATGTCGCGGATGAAGCGCTCGGCGGTGCTGATCAACATCGGTCGGGGGGCGATCGTGCGGTTGGACGACCTGACGCGGGCCCTGGTCGACGGCACGCTCGGTGGGGCGGCGCTGGATGTCTATGAAGTCGAGCCGTTGCCCACGGACCATCCCCTGTGGAACCTGCCGAATACGATTCTCACGCCGCACATCGCGGGCTGTGCGGTCGAAGTCCCGCGGCGGCACTTCGCGACGCTGGTCGAGAACCTGCGCCGTTTCGAGGCGGGACAACCCCTCAAAAACGTCGTCGACAAGCGGGAGTGGTGTTGACGAGCGCCGGACCAAGACTCTCCCCCCGCCCGTATGGGTCTTGAATCGCGGAGCGGCGGGTTCGCGCGTCCTTCATGCTTGAAGCGGGCTGCGAACCCCGGATTCTCGTCAGCTCCTGAATGTCGTCTTGACCGCAACGTGTACAGCATCCAGTTCGCCTGGGATCGCGACCCTTCTCCACCACAATCGGTGCGAAAAAACAAGGAAAAACTCCACTGTGGGGGAGAAGGTGCCCGAAGGGCGGATGAGGGGGCCATGCCCTTCGTGGCCCCCTCACCCCGGCCCTCTCCCCCGCATTGAATACCAATCGTGTCGAGACCTTCGCCAGCGGGGGAGAGGTAGTCGCGTTTGGCCGTTTCGACAACTCGATCCGGGGTTCGCTCCCCTTGAAGCGACGGGATGTCGGGTTGCTCGTGACAGAGTCGCGACGATTGAAGATGATCCGTCCCGCGCCCGCGTTGAACTCGTGTTGCAGGATGCTCTTTCCATGACGGACCGCCCGACTCCCGAAATGCTTCCGGATTCCCTTCGCGACTTGGCGCGGTTGTACGGCGTCGAATTGCGTTACGTCAGCGCCGCGGGCGAAACCGTCGACGCCCGCGAGTCGTCGCTGTTGCCCATCTTGAGAACCTTGGGGGCGAATGTTGCCAGCGCGGCTGACGCACCTGCGGCCATCGCCGCCCGTCGCGCCGAATTGGCGGGATGCGTGCTCGAACCGACCCGCGTGCTGTGGGAAACGGAACCGGCCCGCATCCCTCTGCGCGCGGCCGAGAACGCGACCGGCACGGTGTCGGCCCGCCTGGTGTGCGAGGACGGAAGCCAATCGAACTGGACCCGATCGCTGGAAGACCTTTCCGTCCGCGGCATCACCTCGGAAGCCGGGGCGCGGCAGGTGTTTCGCGAGTTGACATTCCCGTCCCGCCCCGCCACGGGCTATCACCGGTTGGATGTGACGGTGGGGGCCAAAACGTGGACCTGCCACCTGCTGTGCGCTCCGGAAGCGTCGTACCTGCCGGTCGATCCGGCGCGGAAATCGTGGGGGCTGTTCCTGCCGCTGTACGCGCTGCGGTCCGAAACCGATTGGGGGATCGGGGATTTCGGAGACCTGCGGCGGTTCCTCGATTGGACGGCCGGACTGGGGGGGGAACTCGTCGCGACATTGCCGCTCCTCGCGGCGTTCCTGGGGGAGCAACCCTTCGAATACAGCCCCTACTCCCCCGCCAGCCGCTTGTTCTGGAACGAACTGTTCCTTGATGTGACGGCCATTCCCGAGTACGCCGGTTCGGCAGCCGCCCGCGCCCTGGCGGAAAGCCCCGCCTTTCGCGAAACCGTGGCGCAACTGGGCAAGGACGACTTCGTCGATTACGCGGCCGCGATGCGTCTCAAGCGAAGCGTGCTGGAGATCCTGTGTCGCGAACTGTTGGCGTCCGACGGACCGCGCCGCGCGGCGTTCGAGGCGACGCTGGCCGAGCGGCCCGAACTGCGCGATTACGCCGAATTCCGCGCGGTCTGCGAACGCCGGGGTGCCTCGTGGTGGACGTGGCCCGAACCACTTCGCTCAGGGACTGTCGCGGAAGGGGACTACGACCCGGCCGCGCGGGATTACCACGCCTACGCCCAATGGATCGCCGATGAACAACTGGCGGCGTTCGCCGAGCACGCGGGAAAGACCGGACCGGGGCTGTACCTGGACGTACCGCTGGGGGTGAATTCGGACGGATACGACGTATGGCGGATGCGAGAGTCGTTCGCCGTCGACATGTCGGCGGGGGCGCCCCCCGACCCGTTCTTCCCGGGCGGACAGTGTTGGGGCTTTCCTCCGCTGCACCCGCGGCGGTTGGCCGAAACCGGTTACGCCTACTTCCGCGACGTGATCCGGCACCACTGCCGCCACGCGGGAATCGTGCGGCTCGACCACATCATGGGTTTGACGCGGCTGTACTGGATTCCGCACGGAGTGTCGGCCAAGGAGGGGATTTACGTTCGCTACGGGCTTGAGCACTTCATGGCGATCCTGTGCATCGAATCGCACCGGCATCGCACGGTGTTGGTCGGAGAGGATTTGGGGACGGTCCCCCCGGAAATTCCCGCCGCCATGCGCCGCCACAAGGTGCATCAGATGTACGTCGCGCAGTTCTCCATCGATCCGAAAAGTGAAGAGACGCTGGTCCTCCCGCCGGCGACCGCGTACGCCAACGTGAATTCGCACGACATGCCGCCATTCGCGGCGTTCTGGAGCGGGACCGACATCGAGGAGCGGGTCGCACTGAATATCCTGGACGCGAAACAGGCCGAAGAGTCGCGTGTCTGGAGGGCGTCGATGCGGGAGTCGCTGCTGGAGGGCCTTCGCGCGGCGGGTTGCCTCGGCGAGCGGGACGAACATGTGTCGCAAGTGTTCGCCGCGTTGCTCAGAGCGGTGGCCTCGGGGGACGCGCCGGTGCTACTGGTCAACCTGGAGGACCTGTGGCAGGAGACCGCGCCGCAGAACGTTCCGGGCACCTGGCGCGAATGCCCGAATTGGCGTCGCAAGGCGCGGATGACGCTCGAGGAAATCGGAAAGTCCCGCGCTTTCGCGGAGGCGTTGCGCGAGTTGGACGGGCTTGTGCGGTCGGCGCGCTGACGGCGCGTCGGCACTCTGTCGACCGTCACACCGTCCCCAGGCGATGGGACCAGAGCGCCGGGCAGGATCAACGACGCGAGTGCGCTCCGGGTCGAATCTCCGATTCGAGGGGGGAGTAGAGCACCTTAACATTCGGTCTGCGAACGTCGGTTCCCATAGCCGCATGCTTGTCCCGCAAAGCCGGGCCAAGCATGGCACGCAACTCCATGCGCATCCGCCGCCAGCGGAACTTGCGAGACCGATCTCAGGCCCGTTCGAGTTGGGTGAATTCGTCGAGCACGACGGTGGTCTGCCCCTCGACCCCTTGGCCGACATCACGCTTCATGAGAATCACGTCGGCGTAGACCTTGTCGTCGTAATTCCGTTTGACGTGCAGCCCGGTGCGGCGGCGTTCGATCCGTTCGACCGAACCCAGGAACGTCGTGCTCCAAATCTTCAGCCCGACCTTGATGCGCTGGGTGACGCGAAGCCGGTCGCCCGGCTGGAGCTCTTCAAAACGGACGATCGGGCCGGTGGTGACGGACATGTCGGGGCAATTCCTGACGGACGAACAAGGCAAAGGCTGACCGCGCGAAGCGGGCCGGAAAGCCCGGCAGCCCGATTGTGGCGCGTGCCGCTTTCCGATGCAACGGCGGCTGGGCGGCATGCCATGGCAGGGTCTTGAGAGTGTTCTGGTGCCATGCTTGGCCCGGCTTTGCGGGACAAGCATGCGTTCGACTTCCATCAACGGATGGGACCACAACTACCAAGAGCATCAACGATGCGAGTGCGCCCGGCGTCGGATCTGCGGTTCGACGCCGGGCGATGCAAACCTTGACACTCCGTCTGCAAATGCCGGTTCCCAAGCCGCATGCTTGTCCCGCAAAGCCGGGCCAAGCATGGCACACAACTCCAGACCTATCCGCCGCCGCCTGAGTTTGTCAGACCCGCGGCGCGTAGTGTTGCCGGGATTCCTGGCGACTTCGCAGCGTGGACCCAATCGCGGAGTGCCCGCCGAGTCATCGCAACCGGCATGGGTCGGCAAGGCCTCACAGTCGGCGGAACGGGCACGACCGTTGCGCACGGAGAGGGTTGCCTCGTGTTCCCGACCGGACTCGGTGATCGACGCCGAAACGTCCGCCAAGTCGGTCATTGCGAGCCACATTTGATGCGGGAATGCATCACGGCGGCATAAACGCGCCCCGGCGCGGACTCCGCTCCCGTGGTTCGCGGGTTGTCGCTCGATCTTCAAGCCAGTCGGAAGCTCCTCATGCAGGCCGCTCTGTGGAACGCCGTTCGGGACGCCGCGTGCACGACGTGGCGGCGCCGCGCTCTCTGCGTCGCGCTGTTCTGCGCGACGTTGGGGCTGGTCGGCGCCGCGTGGGTCTGGGCCCCGCGCACGTACCTTTCCGAGGCCAAACTGCTCGTGCGGGTCGGACGGGAGACGGTGACGCTTGACCCGACCGCCACGACCGGGCAAACCATCGCCGTCTACGAAGCCCGCGAGACCGAACTGAATTCGGTGCTCGATGTGATGTCGAGCCGGGCCGTCCGCGAGATGGTCGTCGACCGCATGGGGGCGGGGGTCGTCCTCGGCCAGATTCCCGTTCCGCCCGACGATCCCGACGAACCGCCAATCGCGGTGAACCCCGACCGAGACAACGGCCAGGCGTTCATCTCGTCGTTCTTCCCGCCCGAGTTCCGAAAATTCACCAAAGGGGACAAGCGGGGGGGGAAGGTCTCTCAACGGACCCCCGCGCGCAAGCCGGTGGCACGCCCGCGACCGGCCTCGGCCGTCGCGGCGACCGCGACGGCGCCGTCCGACGCGGCTTCCGAATCCGAGACCGGGACGAAGGACGGGACGAACGAAGAGAGCGGAGCTCCAGCTCTGTCCGTGGATGTTTCCGATCCGCGGTCGCGGGAGTTGGCGGTGCAGTCGTTGGCGAAGCTCGTGCGGATCAACATCGGGAAGAAGTCGGGAGTCGTCACGTTGGAGGCCCGCGCGGCCACCCCCGAACTGGCTCAACGGATTCTCCGCACCACGCTCGACTGTTTTCTGGTGCAGCACCTGCGGATCAACCGCAATCCGGGCAGCCACCGCTTCTTCCTCGAACAGGTTGATCTGACCCGCAAGGAACTGGAAGGGGCGACGAACTCGTTGAGGGACGTGAAAAACCGACTGGGAGTGGTGTCGGTCGAAGGACATCGCAAGCTCGTGCAGGACCGCATGGCGCAGTTGGAGACGGCCCGGTTGGACGCGGAGACATCCCTCGCGGCAGCCACGGCCACCGTGAACGAACTGCGGCGGTCGACCAAGGAGTTTCCCGCCACGTTGCTCAGCCAGGAGGTGACCGGTTCCCCCAACGACGCCACCGACCGGGCACGGCAGCAATTGCAGGACCTGGAACTGCGCGAGCGGGACCTGCTCGTGAAGTACACCTCGGCACATCCCTCGGTGACGGCGATCCGCGATCAGGCGGAGCGGGCGCGGGCCATTCTCGAGGAACGCCGGACCGACGGCCGCAGCCAGCGGACACAGGGGATCAACCCCGCCGCCCAGCAGATGCAGCTCCGTTTGGCGGAAGAGGAATCGAAGGTCGCCGCCTTCCAGGCGAAGGTCTCCGCGTTGCGGGAACGGTCCGTGGCGTTGCGGGACGAACTCGAGACGCTCAACGCCAACGAGGCGGAAATCCAGCAACTTGAGAAGCGGGTCGAGATCACGCAAGCCAGCCTCAAGACGCACACCGAAAAACTGGAACAGGCGCGGATCGACCAAGCACTCGAGGACGGGCGCATCTCGAACGTGAACGTGGTGCAACCGGCGTCGTACAGCCAAACCCCCGCCAGCCCGAGCGCGAAGCTGGTGTTCCTGCTGGGCGGGGTGCTCGCGGTCTGCAACGGATTCGGCCTGCCATTCGCGTGGGACTTTCTCCGCCGAGCACAACCCGTGCTGCTGGCGGCGCTGGCCCGGTCGCCGGAGTCGCCGCCGGCCGCGTGACGCGCTCGCCACCGTTCGACAACCGCCGACGTGAATCCCGCCTCAACGAACAACGATTCCACGAACTACGACGATTCCCCTCTCCGTGTCCGCGTGCGAGTCCCGTCCCATGCCGATCCGCGAACTGTTGCGACGCCTCAAGGTCGACCCCGCCGAACGCTGGGGCCACGCCGTCGATTTCCTGCATCGGGCGGAGCGCTTCCGCGATCTGCTCGAACGGGAGCGGATGCGGTGCGACCGCGCCAAGAGCATGTTCAGTCTTGCCGTGTTCCGACTGTCGGACGACGACGCCCAGGCGTTGCAAAGCCTCAACCGGTTGAAGGAGCGGCTGCGCCTCACCGACCATGCGGGGTTCATGGACGTGCAACACGTGGGGGTGATCCTGTGGAACACCGGTGAAGCGGGGGCCTGGGAGTTCGTCGAGAACGTGCGCGACATTTTCGGCACGGACTCGCGGCCCGAGGTGTTCCTGTATCCCACGTACGAACCACCCGAATCGGGCCGACCGGGGAGCGACGGCACGTCGCGCGACACGCGGAACCGTCCTGACACCCGCGCCGCCGAGGAACTCTTTGTGCGACCCAACCCGTGGTGGAAGCGGGCGGTGGACATCGCCGGCTCGGCGTTCGGGATGATCGCGCTGTCGCCGCTGCTGGTGGGCACGGCCCTCGCCATTCGCTGGACATCGCCCGGACCGATCCTGTTCTGTCAGAAGCGGGATGGCCTCGGGGGCCGGCCGTTCAAGATCTACAAATTCCGAACGATGTACATCGACGCGGAAGCGCGCAAGGAAGCACTGCGCAAGCACAGCGAACAGGACGGCCCGGCGTTCAAGCTCAAGGACGATCCTCGCATCACACCGCTGGGCAAGTTCCTGCGGAAGTCGTGCATCGACGAGTTGCCGCAACTCTGGAACGTGTTCCGCGGGGAGATGTCGCTGGTCGGCCCGCGACCGCTCGACAGCCGTGAAATGGCTCACTGCAAGGGGTGGGAACGGCGGCGGTTGGAGGTGACTCCGGGACTCACGTGTATCTGGCAGGTGTGGGGAAAACCGGAGGGGGTCCCCTTTGCCGATTGGATGCGAATGGACCTGCGCTATTGCCGCGCTCGCACGTTCATTCACGACGTGAAGCTCGTGATCCACACGATCTTCAGCTTGGTGCTCAAACGACAGAACTGCTGACTTCGCGCCTTGTCCGCGCGAGCGCTGTCCCCGTGCCTTCTGTTCGGCCCACCAAGACCTCCGTCCATGAACCGCCGCACCATCCCCGCCGATGTCGCCGAGTCGAACACCCGCGACGCCGCGCGCCGCGAGCGACGCCAGGGGTGGATCGCCCGCGCGGCGTCTCCCCTGTGTGCGTGGGGGCCGCGAACGCCGAACGCCTTCGGCATTCTGATGTATCACCGGGTCGCGCCGCTCTTGCGAGGCGTGCCCGCCCCCACCTGGAACGTCACCCCGAGTTCGCTGAGGCAACAACTCACCGGACTTCTGGCCCGAGGGTATGAGGCGTGGCCGTTGCGGCGGGCGCTCGACCATCGTGCGCGGGGCTTGCCGATCCCGCCGCGCGTGTTCGTGGTGACGTTCGACGACGGCCACGAAACGGTCCGCACCCAAGCCCTGCCGATTCTTCGGGAAACGGGCATTCCCGCCACGGTGTTCCTGGCCACCTCGTTCATTGATTCCGGCGAGTCGTATCCGTTCGACGACTGGTCCGCGGCGGGAAGCGGCGAGGTCGATCCGTCGAATTGGCGGTCGATGACGACCCTCCAATGTCGTGAATTGCTGGACAGCGGGCTGGTGGAACTCGGAGCGCACACCCACACGCACGAGGACTTTCGCGGTCGCCCCACGGCGCTGCGCGACGATCTCGAACTCTGCCTGGAAGTCTTGGAGGATCGCTTCGGCGTCGACCGCCCAACGTTCGCGTTTCCGTACGGAGCGCCGCAAGCGGGGTTCGCCTCGGCGGACATGATCGCCGCGACGCGCGAAGCGGGCTGCGTTTGTGCCCTGACCACCGAATCGGTTCGCGCTCGGGGGGATACGTCCCCGTTCGGTTGGGGACGCTTCACCGCCTACGAATCCGACACACCGAGGACACTCGCCGCGAAACTCGACGGCTGGTTCGAGTGGGGCTGCGAGCGGTTGCGGCAAGGCCGCGATCTGTTGCGCGGTCGACGATCCCCGGCGAAGGTCGCGAACGTTCCGACACGACGCGCGACGGAACTCGCGGAGGTGGGCCGATGAACGCCACGTTGTGCGAACCCGCGCGGGTGGCGTCGCGAAACGGGTGGGTTGCCCGGTGCGCCGCGTGGGCGGGCAATCCCGGCCTGCTGTCGGTGATGGACCAGGCGCTTGTCAGCGGCACGAGTTTTGTCACGACGTTACTCATCGGGCGAACATGCTCGCGGGAGACGCTCGGGCTGTTCGCCCTGGCGATCAGCCTGATCGCGCTGGCCCGCGCCATCCAGGAACAGTTGGTTTCGGCCCCGTACCTGGTGTACGCGGGGCGCGACCGGGGCCGAACCCTGGCCACGTACACGGGGCATTGCCTGTTGCAACACGCGGCGCTCTCGGTGGGAGCGATGCTGGCCTTCGGAGGATTGTGGATCGCGCTGGCCGCCGGGTGGGGACCGTCGGGCCTGTTGCCCGCGATGCCCGTGCTGACCGTCGCGCTGCCGTTCGTGCTGCTCCGCGAACATGTGCGGCAAACGGCCTACGGACAACTGGAACCCCGCGCCGCGGTGGCCGTCGACGCCATCGCCGCCGCGGTGCAACTGGGGCTGATCGGGCTGTTGGCGTGGCACGGTTGGCTGAATCTGATCGCGATCTACGCGTGCATGGGGTTGGCCTGCGCGGTCGCGGCGGGGGGGTGGCTGTATGCCCGTCGCACAGCGATCGGCTTTCAGGCCGAAGCGTTGTGGACCGACACCCGCCGCAACTGGGTGCTGGGACGGTGGGCGCTCGCCTGTCATCTGGTGGGGCAACTCGCGCCGTTCGTGATGCCGTGGCTGTTGGCCCTGTCGCACGACGAAGGGGCGGCCGGTCTGTTGGCGGCATGCGTCACGCTCTCCGGACCGGCGGGGATGCTTTTGGCGGGCTATGCGAACTACCTCACGCCGAGGCTGTCGCATCTCTATGCGAACGAAGGGCCGCGCGGATTGTGGGCGATGCTGGTCCGGTCCGCCGGTGTGTTCACGGTCGGGCTGGGATTGTTCTGCGCGCTGGCGTGGATCTGGGGTGACGAACTGGTTGCGCTCGCTTACGGCGAACGATATGCGGGAGGAGGCCCCGTGTTCGCCCTGTTGGCGACCGTGGTGCTCGTGAACAGCTTCGGGGTGCTGGCGGGCAACGGCCTCTGGGCGATGGAACTGGCCCGCGCGAACTTCCGCGCGGATGTGCTGACGATGTTGGCGACCGTCGGGACGGCCGCTTGTGCGATCGGTCCCTACGGCCCCGCCGGTTGCGCGGTGTCCATCCTGGTCGGAACGACGGCGGGCGCTTCGCTGCGTGTGGCGATTTTGATCGGGGCGCTGCGGGAAGCGAAGGCCGCGGTCGGGAGCGCGCGCGCATGATCGCCTCGTCCGCGGCGCTGCCTCTGTTGTGGAATCACGAAGTCGTCGCGACGGCGGACGAGGTTCGCGCTTCCGCGAGACGGCAGACGAGTTTCGGCACGTGGGCCATCGGGTTGATCGTCGGTCTGTGTTTCCTGTCGACGGAACACAATCCATCGGTGTCGTTGCACAACGACTTCGCATTGACGGCCGAGGAGATGCAATCCGATGCGGGCGGCGGGAACACCGTTCGCCGCGTGGCGTTCTTCCTGATCGCCGCGACGGGCGTTGTCGCGGGTCTGGGCACCGGAGGACGGTGGCGCACCCGGCCCGTGATGCTGGCGCTGCTGCTGGCCGCGACGATCTGGCCGGCGCTGAGCATCGCCTGGACCGACGACTTCTCGCTGACTCTCCGGCGACTGATCGTGTTCGTGTTCTGCGTGGTTGGCGGATGGGGGCTGTCGCGCCGTCTGTCGCCGCGCGAGTATTGCGCGATCGCGGTCTGCGTTTGCGGGGCATCGCTCGGGTTGGGCGTCCTCGCGGAAATCGCCCAAGGCACGTTCCGCCCGTGGTCGGGGGGATACCGTTTCGCGGGGACACTGCACCCGAACACGCAGGGTTTGTATTTGACGACGCTTTGCCTGGCGTCGTTCGCGTTGCTCAAGACGGGATCGCGGCGGCGAGTCGTGCTGACGGCGGCATTGCTGATCGGCGTCACGTTCGTCGTGCTGACCAAATCGCGCACCTCGACGGCGGGCGTGCTTTTAGGCCTGGGAACACTCGCGTTCTTGCGGTCGCGCTATCCGGCCTTGCCGGTGCTCGCGGCGCTCTTCGCCGGGTGGGGCGTAGCGGGGATGGCGCTCGTCGGCCATGTGCTGCAAATCGACCTCGTCTCCGAAATCAAGCAGATCGCGCTGATGGGACGGGCCGAGCAAGCCGAATCGTTGACGGGTCGGCTGCCAATCTGGACCGAGCTCGCGCGGTATGTCGACGAGCGATTCTGGCTGGGATGGGGCTACGAAGCGTTCTGGACCCCTGACCGCATCGACCGCGTTTCGACCGCCGTGGAGTGGGGTGTGCGCGAGGCGCACTCGGCGTACCTGGAAACGATCCTGAGCGTGGGGGCCGTGGGACTGGCGCTGCTCCTTGCCCTCGTTACAGGTGGACTTCTACGGGGAGCGTGGCAGTTTCGCATCGCGGACGACCCCCGCGCCGGCTGCGTGTGCGCGTTGCTGACCTATGGTTTGCTCAATTCGTTCACCGAGTCGGGCATGACCATGCCGCTGTTCCCCACGTTCTGGTTGGGCGTCGGCCTGTGGTCGCTCACACGGGATCGCCTGTGTCCAAGCGATCCGATTCCCGTGAAATCGTCATCCGCCCTCGCCATCTGATCTCGTTTCCTCACATTCCCGTCGTGCGTTCATGGCCCTTCCACTCGCCACCGTCGTGGTCTGCACGTACAACCGCGCCGCGCTTCTGCCCGACGCGCTGGAGAGCCTCGAACGGCTCTCCACCAACGGACGCTTCGAGTACGAAGTGCTGGTGGTCGATAACGCCTCGACCGACGACACTCCCCGGATCGTGCGCGAGTTCGCCACGCGCCGTCCCGACCTTTTCCGCGGGGTGCGCGAGTCGCGTCCCGGCGTCTCGGCCGCCCGGAATCGGGGCGTCGCCGAAGCCCGGGGCGAATGGATCGCGTTCTTCGACGACGACCAGTTGGCCGACACGCAGTGGCTGTCCGAGTTGATCGCCCTGGCCGAACGCCGCCGAACCGACTGCGTCGGCGGGTCCGTCCGTCCGAAATTGCCTTACGGTTGTTTGCGACGCCCCGGCCCGTTCGTACGAGTGCTGTTGGGGGAGACCGTCGGGCGGGACTCGGAAGCGCCGTACACGCGGAAGTTCGCCCCCGGATGCGGCAACCTGATGGTCCGCCGCGCGGTGTTCGACCGCGTCGGCCTGTTCGACGAAACATTGACGACGGGTGGCGAGGACACCGACCTGTTCCGCCGCATTCGCGCGGCAGGAATTGTCGGCTGGTACTCGCCGACGGCGCTGGTGTGGCATTGCATCCCGGCGGAGAGGTTGGAAGCCGACTCGCTGCTGTGGTCGGCGACGCGCATCGGTGGACATGTCGCGCGGCGCGAACGACGCGAACGGGGGGCTGTGGGATTCCTGCCGTTGGCGGGCCTGCGCGCGGCGCAGTGGCTGGTCGCCACCGGTCCCAAACGCTGGCTCGCGTGGTTCCGTGGCGACCTGGAACGCAAGCTGGACAACGCCTGCCTGACGCGATTCTTCGCGGGCTACGTCGCCGCAGCGAAGGAAAGCGTGTTCGGCGCGACCTCGAAGCCAGCCTCCGCACTTGAGTTTCGCCAGCGCGGTGCCAAAGCAAACGCCACCGCCACTCGCGATCTCCCCGAACCGACCGCCGCCTGAACCGACCGCCGCTCGAAACACCTCCGTTCCTTCCCGCACTCACCCGCTTGCTTTCCGGTTGCTTCATGTACGACATCGCCGTGCGCACCGTCGACGAACTCACGGACCGCGAGTGGGCCGCTTGGCGCGACATCCGCGCGGCGACACCCTCCCTCGTCAGTCCGTTCTTCGCTCCCGAGATGGTGCGGGCCTTGGCCGCCGGGCGTTCCGCCTGCCGCGTCGCCGTCCTGCGTCGTCCGTCCGAAATCGTGGGCTTCTTCCCGTTCGAAACCAACGCGCTGGGCATGGGACGGCCCGTCGGAGGTCGGCTGTCCGACTATCACGGCCCCGTGTTGCCGGTCGGCGAAACGCTCGATCCGGTCGAACTGACGCGGCGCTGTGGTTTGACGACATTCGCGTTCGAGCACGTGCCGGCGGCCCGCGCCGAGTTCGCCCCGCACGCGGCCCCTGCTCGGGAATCGCATAATCTCGACATTTCGCAGGGCTTCGACGCCTATCGCAAGGAACGCCGCGCCGCGGGGAGCGACGCGGCCGACGACCTGCGAACCGCTGCCAAGAAAGTGGACACCCGACTGGCGGACGCACGATTCGAGTGGCATGCCGACAGCGATGCCGTGTTCGAGCAACTCGTCGCTTGGAAACGGCAACAGTACGCGGCGACCGGCTTCACGGACGTGCTCGCTGCGGAGTGGATTCGCGCCGCGCTTCGGCGGATCGCCCGCACCCAAACGGACGACATGTCGGGCGTGTTGAGCGCCTTGTGGGGGGACGGGCGCTTGATCGCGGTCCATCTGAGCGTTCAGTCCGGGAACGTGTTGCACTCGTGGTTCCCGGCCTACGACGCTTCCCTTTCCAAGTTGGCCCCCGGCTACGCGATCCTGCGACACATGATCGACGCCGCGCGCGAGCGGGGTATCGACCGGATCGAAATGGGGACCGGCACCGAAGAGTACAAGCTCCGCATGTCGAATCTCCGGCTTCCCGTGTTGTCCGGGCATGTCGACACCGAACCCGCGCTGACCTTCGCGCGGGAAACCATGCAACGCACGCGACAGTGGATTCGGGACTCGCGTTTCGAGGCCGCCGCGTCGCGCCCTATTCAGGCGATCCGCCGTTTCCGCGAGTCGTGGTCGTTGCGCTGAATGGTCCGCATCCGGCGCTCTTCCCTTTGTTCCTTTTCCCTCGACCGCTCATCGGCGGCCCATCATGACCGACAACGGCATGCACATCCTGACCATCGCTATCGGCCTGTGGACGGTCGTGTTGGCCGTTCCCTTGCTGGTCTTCACGCTTGAATGCCAACTCGCGGCGTGGCCGCGGCGGCGTCCGTTGAACCTGGCTCGTTCTCCGGGACGCGATGTGGCACTGGACCGAGCCTCCGGGGCGACCGACGCTCCCTTGGTCCGCCGCGCTCCCGCCGAACCGGTCTCGACCGTGGTGCTGATTCCCGCACACAACGAGGAGTCCGGGCTGGAGCGCGCGCTGCGCGGCATCCTGGCGACTCTCGGTCCGCGCGACGAAGTGCTCGTCGTGGCCGACAACTGCACAGACCGCACCGCCGAAATCGCTCGCGGCCTTGGCGCACGAGTGGTCGAGCGGCACGACACGACACGTCGCGGCAAGGGGTTCGCGCTGGCGTTCGGGGTCAACGCCCTGCGGAGCAAGCCGCCCGAGGCGCTCGTGGTCCTCGACGCCGACTGCCGGGTCAACGATCAAACCGTGCAGTTGCTGGCCGCCGAGGCGCTCCGCTCGGGGCGCCCCGCCCAATCGCTGTTCCTGTGCGACGACCCCGCCACCGGGGCGTCGCTGGGTTCGATCTCGCGCTTGGGCTACCACTTCAAGAACGCCGTCCGTCCATCCGGGCTTGCCCGTGCGGGGGGGCCGTGCCATCTGCTGGGATCGGGCATGGCGTTCCCGTGGTCGCTGGTCGAGCGGATCGAATGGGACACGCCGTCGCTCGCCGAAGATATGGAGCTGGGGATCGACCTCGCACTGCGGGGGTACCCGGCGCGATTCTGTCCCGAGGTCGGAGTTTGGTCCGAGCTTCCGGAATCCACCCGCGCGGCTTTGCAGCAGCGAACCCGCTGGGAGCAAGGGCACCTCCGGGCACTTTGCACCCGCCTGCCGCGATTGATTGCCGGCGCGGTGCGACAACGCCGTTTCGACCTGGCGCTGTTGGCTCTCGACCTGTGTGTTCCGCCCCTCTCGCTGTTGGTCCTCGCGTGGGCGGCTGGGCTGGTGCTGGCGACGGCCGCCTGGTGGTGGTTGGGGGTCGTACCGCTGTTCGCTCAAGTTCTGGCGGGGATCGGCGCCGCGGTCGGCGCGTCGGTGCTGGCCGGTTGGTGGGTGTTTTGTCGCGAACACATTCCGTTGGTCGCGCTGTTGGCCGCCCCCTGGTACATGCTCCGCAAATTGCCAATCTACGTCCGCTTCTTCCTGGCCCGAGGCGAACGCGAGTGGATCCGGGGCGAACGGGCCAAACCGCTACCGAGTCCCCGCTGACCCGCCCGATTTGTTGTCCCCCGCCTGATTGTTTGGCCCCCGCCGCTTCCGTCACGGACCGAGCCATGTCGACCGAACTCCTGTCCCGTCCGTCGAACGCCGTCTCCCACGGCGAAATCGTGTCGCAGATGTTCGACATCCCGCCGGAAACGCGGGTCGAACCCGAACGCCCCCCCGTGCAATTGTTCGGCGCCCGGATCGACGCGCTCACCATGCGGCAAGCGGTCGCGCGGCTGATGAACTGGATCAGCGAGCGTGAACTCGCTTGCCGATACGTCGTGACTCCCAATGTTGACCACTGCGTTCTGTTGTCCGAATCCGCCGACCTGCGTGCCGCCTACGCGCGGGCGTCTCTGGTGCTGGCGGACGGCATGCCGGTGGTCTGGGCGTCGCGGCTTTTGGGGAAACCGCTCCCCGAGCGCGTCACCGGCGCGGACCTGGTCCCCGAACTGTTCACCGCAGCCGACCCGACCCGTCCCTTGACGGCGTTCCTGCTGGGGGCCGCACCGGGCGTCGCCGAGCGGGCCGCGACCAAGATCGAAGCCCGTTGGCCGGCCGTGAAAGTGGTCGGCACCTATTCACCGCCGCTCGGATTCGAGAAGGACGAGGCGGAGTGCCAGGCGATCCACGCGCGGGTCAACGCCGTCCGCCCGGATGTGTTGGTACTCGGCTTCGGCGCCCCGAAGCAGGAATTCTGGATCCACAAGCACGCCCCGCGCCTGCAGGCGGGAGTCGCTCTCTGCGTGGGGGCGACGATCGACTTCCTCGCCCGCGAGAAGTCGCGAGCACCCCGGTGGCTCGGTCGGTTGGGCCTCGAATGGGCACATCGCGTGGCGACCGAGCCGCGCCGCCTGTTCGCCCGCTATTGGCGCGACGCCCGGATGTTTCCGGGCCTCGTCTGGCGCGAATGGTGCGACAACCCTGGCCGGTGACACGATCTCCGAGCCGCTAACCGTTCACGTCCGAGCAGAGCCGGTCAAACGACGCCAGGCATCGAGCCAGCAATTCGTCGTAACCGGTCGCATCCCGGTCGGACGACAGCACGCGGCATTCGATCGGTCCCGCGTAGCCCGCCGCGCACAGCGACTTCAAACGGTCGACCAGCGGCACCATGCCCTCGCCCGGCACGCACTGGTGCCCGCTGCCGCGTTTGCGCGACGCGGTGTCGCTGATCGTCACCACCCGCACCCAGGGGGTCAGTTCCCCCACGCGTGTCAGGAAGCAGGCATCGTCCCACGAGGCCAGCAGGTCCAGCGCCAAACCGAGGCGCGCATGCCGCGTACGGTCGATCACCTCGATCGTTTCCTCAAGTTCCGTGAGGAATGTCCGCCCGCGCGATTGGCTGCGGTGCAACGGCGCCAGCGCCACATGCACACCCGATTCGCCCGCCGCGTCCGCCAACCGCCGCAACGACTCGACGAGCAAGCGCTTGGCGTGCCCCTTGGTGAACGTTCCGCGGTCGCCACTGACGACCACCACGTCGCGCGCTCCCAACCGCGCCGCCAGGCGAACGCCGTCGATCGCGTCCGCCGCGGGGTCGCCCCAGCGCAGCTCGTCCGCGTCGAGGAACCCGCCGCCGTGATAAAGGCTGGTGACGGCCACCGGATGCTCGGCCAACAGGTCCAGCGCTTTTTCCTCGCCGAACAAGGCCAGCTTCTGGTGCCAGACAGCCACGCGCGACAGCTCGAACCGCCGATACCCGAGGATGTCCTCCTCGAAGTTCCAGTGACGGGTCGTCATCTGGCTCATCGAGAGGCGATCGGCCGCGAGGGGAACCCCGACATAGCGCGGCGCCGTCCGCGCTTCCGTCGTACGCAACTCGTTCAGAAACTGTGAATCGCTCAGGATCGTCTCCTCCGACAACCCGTCCGCACGGGAAATTCGCCGCCGCCGGAATCCAGGCCGCCTCCGGCCCCCTGGATCGCGACGCGCAACGCACCGAGTGCGAACGCTCAAGTCTTCGCGGCCGGTCGTCGAGGGGCCGTCCAGTCGGGACGCCCGCCGAAACAAGACCAACGCGGAATCGAACGGTCGGGGATACTAGCCGCGACCGCCGTTCACCTCCACAGAGAATTCGCAGCGCCGTCCATTCCGCGGACGGCGCCGCTCTCCGTGCCACCCCTCCCCGTGGACGACCTCAGCCACGCGCGTTCAGCGGCAACGACGAGTCGTCGGCGACATTGACCCACACGTGCACGTGCGGAGCGCCCCGGTAGTGCCACACGAACGACGGGCCTTCCAACCGCCACACGTCCCACGTGCCGTCGTTCCCCAGGTCGAGCGAATCCCCCTTCGCCGTTTTCCGATAGAAGGCCAACCGGCACGCGTCGAGGCCCCCTTGCGCGTCGAGCATCTTCCGCGCTTCCGATTGATCCGAGGCGCGATACGGCTCCAGCAGCGACTTCAGCACCCCTTGCACATGCCCCTTCTGGTCGGCAGACAGGTCGGCCACGGCCACCCCCTGCTTCAGTTCCTTCCCCTGGAACCCGACTTTTGCCTCCGGCGGACCGACCTCGACCAGCGCCGCTTCCCGCTGTTTGCCGTCGAGCATCTTGAACAGGTTGTTCGCGGCCTGCGCTTGATGCCAATACACGTTGCCCGGATGGTCGGGCGCCTCGTTGAACCCCTTGGCCGCGTGCCCGTAGAAGATCGGCCCGCCGAACGCCACGTGCTCGGCGCTGTCGCCGTCGCAGCGGATCGTCAGGTGTCGCCCCGTCATCACAAACTGGAACTTGCCGCTCCCCGGCGTGCCGAAGATCGCGATCGACTGGTGCGGGCCGTAGCCCCCCGCGTCGTCCTTGAGTTGTTGCAGCAACCGCTCCTTGAACTCCGGGTTGTACAGCCCGAAGAAGATCTCGCGGATCATCTCCTTCTGGTCGGACGTGAAAAACGCCCCGGCGACGTTGAACTTCTCATCCGTGATGTGCCAGTTGTTCGAGACGTGCGTCCGCAACAGCCCGCGGTCATCCGTGTGGTCCCAATCGAAGCAGACTTCCTCCCGCTGCATCGGCGAGAGCGAGTCGTAAAGCTGCTTGACGAGCGTTTCGGAAGTCGGCTTCGCGTCGTCCGCCGCGCCGACCGGTCGAACACGGATCAGCGCTCCAGAGGGAACGACCAAGCCGGCTGCGGCGACGGCCGTACGTTGCAGGAACGAGCGCCGCGTCGCTTCGGCGATGGGCAACGGGCCGACCGGCTCGCACTGCGGACACGATTCGTCCGTGCGGGGGGACTCTGAGGACATGGCCGACTCCTGGCGCGAAAGGGAAACGGGACGAAACGCGAAGACCGCGACACGCCGCCCCACGGGACTCCGCCGAGCGAACGCGTTCGCGGAGTATCCGTCACCACGAAGTTCGTTTCCAGTGGAGTCGTCCGCCGTCGAACCCTTTGTCACGCTCCATCTCGACCGGTCGGTGGCGGGAGACGCTGCCGCGGAAGCCCCCGGTTGTCAGTCGTCACAACGTCGTCCGTCCTCACTGAACGGGGTCTTGCGATTTACGGTCCGCCCCGCCACATGTCTCTCCGGATCTCCCGACGGATCAAAGCAGAGCCCCTGAAGGGCTCTGCTCTGCAACGGGCCACTGGTTCGCGCTCATTCGCGGTGGTAAACTGATGGTTTGGCCTCGCGGGTTGGAGTTTTCGCGGGGTGACGTTCGACGCGGCAGGGCCGCGCGAACCGAACTGCGGCATGTTGTCTCGAACATATGTTGTCTCCAAAGCACATTCGATCCAAAGCACGTTGGCTCCGAAACCCGTTGGTTTGAAGGGATTTGATTTTGGTCGGTCCGAATTTCGAGAAAACGCCGCTGATTCCCGTGGTGGCCCAGGACGACGCTTCGGGCGTGGTCCTGATGTTGGCCTACATGAATCGCGAGGCGTATGAAGAGACGCTCCGCACGGGGCGGGTCGTGTACTTCAGCCGCAGCCGCAACAAACTGTGGCGGAAGGGGGAGGAGAGCGGCAACGTGCAGGAATTGCGTTCGCTGTACTTCGACTGCGACGCCGACACGCTGTTGGCCAAGGTGCACCAGATCGGTGGCGCGGCCTGCCACGAGGGGTATCAAAGCTGCTTCTTCCGCAAATTGTCCGCGGACGGGACGGCGTTCGAGGTCGAAGGGGAGCGTGTGTTCGATCCGGCGCTGGTGTACGCGAAGAAGTGACGGCGGGGATTTCTCGATTCGATTTTCAAAATCAAACGTGATGACGGGGCGGCGGACGGGACCATGCCTGAGAACATGCTGAAACTGGGGATTCCGGCGGGAAGCCTGCAAGAGGCGACGGCGGAGTTGATGAAGCGGGCCGGCTACAACCTGAAGTTCGCCAGCCGCTCGTATTACCCCGAAATCGACGATGCCGAGATTTCGTGCCTGCTGATTCGCGCGCAGGAAATGGCCCGCTACGTCGAGCAAGGAGTGTTGGACGCGGGGATCACCGGGTTCGACTGGATTTCGGAGTACGAGGCCGATGTCCACGAAGTTTGCGAGTTGATGTTCTCGAAGGTCAGCCGTCGCCCGGTCCGATGGGTGCTGTGCGTCCCCGAGGATTCGCCCGTCAAGACCGTCGCCGATTTGCAGGGCAAGCGGATCGCGACCGAGGCCGTGGGGCTGACGAAGAAGTATTTGGCCCGGCACGGAGTGACGGCGAACGTCGAGTTCTCGTGGGGGGCCACCGAGGTGAAGCCGCCGGTGCTGGCGGACGCGATCGTCGAAGTGACAGAGACCGGGAGTTCGCTGCGGGCGAACAATCTGCGGATCGTGGACGAGGTGCTGCAGAGCACCACGCGGTTGATCGCCAACAAACAGGCGTGGGCCGATCCCTGGAAGCGGCGGAAGATCGAAAACCTGTCGCTGATGCTGCAATCGTGCCTGGCCGCCGAGGGGAAAGTCGGCCTCATGATGAACGTGCGGCGGACGGACTTGCTCCGCGTGCTGTCGGAGTTGCCCGCGCTGCAAAAGCCGACGGTGTCGTCCCTTTCCGACCCGGACTGGGTGGACGTGAACACGATCGTCGATGAGAGCTTTGTGCGCGTGGTCGTGCCGCAACTGAAGGCCGCCGGAGCTCGGGGAATCGTCGAGTACCGGATCAGCAAGATCATCGATTGAGCTGCACGCCGAGCGTCGAGGTACGAGTCGCTTGGAGAGGGGCGTCCGGCAAGAAATCACCGACCACGACAGGAAGTCGCCGACCACGAAGCAGACGCGTGTCGCAACCCGTCGACGATGGCCGTCGGGGGGGCGCACCCGTCGGTTACCGCCGTTCGGCCTTACCGCAATCCATGTTTCGGCGTTGACTTCCTCCGCCCGCCGCCGCCAAATTGAAGTTCGACGGGTCGCCGATATCCACCGGGTCTCCTGCTCCGTGGGGCTGTCTCCGCCGTCTCGACTCGTTCCCCGAATTTCGCGTGGTGATGCGCATGTCCCTGCACGTCGAACGACCGGTCTCCCGACGCGACGCCCTCCTCCGGGGAGGGGCCGGGTTCGGGGCACTCGCACTGGCTGACCTGCTCGCCCGCGACACCCGCCGCGCCGATGCCGCCGTGCCTCAAGGGGCGACTGCTGCCGTGTCGTCGCGGAACCCGCTGGCGCCGCGGACCGCGCCGTACGAACCGACCGCCAAAAGCGTCATCTTCCTGTTCATGGATGGCGGGCCGAGCCATATCGACACGTTCGACCCCAAGCCCGCCGTCAACGAATACGCTGGCAAACCGCTGCCGCCGTCGATCAAGCGCGCCCATACGCCGATGGGGGTCTCCGAGAACCCGCTGCTCGTCAGCCCCCGCAAGTGGACGCAATACGGCGAATCCGGCCTTCCCGTTTCCGAGTGGTACCGCCACGTTGGTGAGTGCGCGGACGATTTGTGCGTGATCCGCTCGATGTGGGCCAACGGCCTGAACCACGTGGGCAGCGTTTGCCAGATGAACACCGGCAGCATCCTGGCCGGTCGCCCCAGCCTGGGGGCGTGGGTCAACTACGGACTCGGCTCCGCCAACGAAAACCTGCCCGGCTTCGTCGTCCTGCTGGACAATGATCGCGAACCCCCCGGCGGCAGCCGCGTGTGGGGGACGGGCTTCATGCCCGCCACCTACCAGGGGACGCGCTTTCGCAACGGCAAAGCCCCCATCCTCGACCTCGCTCCGCCCGACGACATCGCCGCCGCCGAGCAGCGGAGCGAACTCGATTTCGTCGGCACGCTCAATCGGCGGCACCTCGAAGGTCGCCCCGGCGACACGGAACTCGAAGCCCGCATCGCCGCCTACGAGCTCGCCTTCCGCATGCAGGCCAACGCACCGGAAGCGGTCGATCTGACCCAGGAAACGAAGGAAACACGCGAACTGTACGGTCTCGACGACAAGCCCACCGCCGCGTTCGGCCGCAATTGTCTGCTGGCTCGGCGGTTGGTCGAGCGGGGCGTTCGCTTCATCCAGTTGTACTCCGGCTCCGGCAGCCAGTGGGACGCCCACAGCGGGATCGAGAAGAATCACTCGGGCCTGTGCCAATCCACTGACAAGCCGATCGCCGGCCTCCTCAAGGACCTGAAGCGGCGCGGCCTGCTCGATTCGACCCTCGTCATCTGGGGAGGAGAGTTCGGACGCACTCCCATGTCCGAGAAAGGGGACGGGCGCGATCACAACCCGTACGGCTTCACGACATGGCTGGCGGGAGGCGGCACGGCGGGGGGGAAGGTGATCGGCGCGACGGACGACTTCGGGATGCACGCCACGCACAGCCGCGTCCACGTTCGGGACCTGCACGCCACGGTGCTGGAGCTGTTGGGCGTCGACCACGAAACGCTGATCTATCACCACCAAGGGCGCCCGGAACGGGCCACGGTCAACGAGGGACGGGTGATCGCGGAAGTGTTCGCCTGACGGAACAGCGTCCGATAACGGGCCGCACGCGACCCTGAAACCGACCGATTCGGGGCGAAAGCCGGAATCAGAATCGGAACCTGCGAAACATCCTCAGCAAACGACGGTGTTTGTTTTCGTCAACTGGCCGCTCGGGGACTCGAACTAGCCCCGAAAACCCCGAGAAAACAACGATTTCGGGTTCGCGCGCTGCATTCTGCGCTGCACGGCGCGACGGAACCGACCAAAGCGGGGCGCAAGTCGCGACCGGCGATCCGATCCTCGACCGGTTGCTCGGGGCGTGGGATTCCCTCGCGGATGGCGACCGGATGGCCCTCGCCGAGCATGCCGAGCGGTTGGCGGGGGAACGCGTTTCGGGACGGTGATGCGGGTGTCTACGCGTCTACTGTCTACGGAACCGTCGAATCCCCGCATTCTTGCGGGTTCACAGAAGGGGTTTGGTAGACGCTCGGGGGTTTCGTTGACACGGACGGCCCCAGCGGTTGGAGAATCGGTCGGGGTGACGGTGCGACACGTGGCCCGCTGCGGGGGAGTTTTCCCGGACGATGATTCCCTCGACTAAGGCTGTTCCCGTTCGTCTCACGCGATCCTGTGCGGTCGCCGACGGGCGAACATTCCCAGTTCAGCGGGTATCCTGAAATACCCTGTCGCGGTTCGCATGCCGACCGCCGTGCTGTGTTTCGACCACGCCCGCCGACTTTGTGATGAACGACCCGTACCAAACCGCCGGAAGTCCCCCTCCCGACGGTGCCGACGATTCGCTCCGGACCGTTTCTCCGCCAACGAAGTCGAACGGGCCGTCAGCAAGCGGAAGCGGTTGATCCCCGTCCGGCTGGAAGACGTTTTGCCCGGCCCGGCGCTCGAACTGCACCTGTCGACAGCGCAGAGGACGTGATTTTTTCGATGATCCGAAGCATTCGCGACTGTAGCCCGATGCGTGAGCGAGGGAATCGGCGTGAATAGCCAGGAAATCGATGTCTGCTGGCAGCGCGGAATCCCTCGCTGACGCGTCGGGCTACAAAGATCACACCCTCTCCGCAGTGCGCCCCCGCCATACCACCGCCACACGGTCGCTCGTCTGGTAGCATGACTCGAACTGTGTCAGCGACCGGGAGGCGAGCCATGTCCTGCGAAGCACATCACAACTGGCGGCGAGCGAACTGCCGGGCGATGGGAGCCTGCTTCGTAGTGCTGATCTGCGTCTTTCCGTCATCCGGCGACGAGGGGCTGACCGCGCGGGTCGAAGACCTCGTGCGTCGACTCGATTCCGCCATTCGAGCCGAGCGGATTCAAGCCGAATAATCGCTGCTGGAAATCGGTCGGGTGGCCCTGCCGCTGCTACCGACCGCGCCGCAGACGCCAGGCAATCCGCTCAATCGCGTGCGGAGAAGTCTGGATGCTCGGCGGCAGTCCGAACTGCTGGCTCCGGCGGTGTTCGCGAAACCCGAGGGGGCGGTCGAACATCGCGTTGGAACACTGCTCGACGAGTTTCAGCAGCGATTCGGCGAGAGCTGGAGCGCGGTGGAAGTGTCGGCTGCCGAAAGGGAGCAGGTCTGGACGCGGCCTGATCGGGCTTCGTTCTGGGGCCTGATCGCCGCGCTGGAGGAACAGCGCCCAGTTGTCGCGAAATTCGAGGCGCTGGAGCGAGAAGGACGCGCGGTTGATCGGTGGCGACTCGTTCCGGCGGGGCCTGAAGTCGAGCGCAGGAGCCTGATTCCCGGCGAGACATTCGCGCTGCCGGTGACTCGCGTGGGAGACTCCACTGCGGGCAATCCACGGCTGGGACTGCAAGTTGTCGCACAACCTGGCGTGCGGGGGCTGTTGGCGTTCGTGGATGCCCGCGTCCTGCACTTGAGGCACCCGAATGGAGGCGTGCGTAGGCCTGTATCGCTGGAGGGGCGCTATGAACTGCCGTGGACCGACGGGGGACAATCTCCCCGATTGGTGCTTGAGTTCGGTGGTCCTGGTCCGGGTGAACGCGACCCTGCTGCGACGCACGACGTGTTCAGTGGCGAATGCGAGGTCGTTGCGGCGGCGGGGGAGGATCGCTTCCGGTTCGAGGAAGCCCTCCTAGTGAAGTCGACACGCCCGATGATCCAGCGGATCGGTCGGACGACGACCAGTGTCGAACGTGCAGAACTGGAGAAGCGCCCGGACGGGACACGCGCGCGGTTCGTGTTGCTGACGACGCGGAATGCCGAAGTGGCGTCGGCGACGTCGGGTGGGGAGCGGGTTGTGCCGGTGGTCGCGCTGGAGTCGCACCAGTTCGGTTTGGTGCCGCATTCGGCACGATTGGTGTCGCTGAAGACGGGTCGTGAGATCGCGCCGACTGCGACGGTGCGGGCGGAGTTTTTCGCGGCGGGGACGACGCGTGCCGAGTACGTGTTCGAGGGAGTTCCAGACCCGGCGGCGGAGTGGGAACTGGAATGCGCGACGGTAGCGGTCATTGGGCGCAAGCAGGTACTATCTGGCGGAGGTCTCTCGTCGCTCGACGAGACCAAATCGCCGAAGTCTTCGGCGACGAAATGACGTCCAGATCGGGCAACTCCGGCGGAGCGCTCTCATTCACACTTCAGTGACTTGCGTTTGCGGCAAGACGTACAAGATCGGGCCGCAACTGGTCGGCAAGCGGCTATCGTGCCGCGCGTGCGGTGGGTACATCGCGATTTCGCCGGAGGGTGTGACTGCCGCCGTCCCCGCCGACGAATACACGCTGGCCACCCGCGACACGGCCTATTCCGTCGAGAAAGCTGCTCCCCCGGTCGTGCGCGGCCGAAAACGCGCCCGACCGTCGGAACGCGCACCAGTCGAACGCTCGCCTTCCCGCTGGCTGCCAGCGTTGGCGGTCGGAGCCGCGGCCGTCGCGCTCCTGGGAATAGTCTGTCTGTGGGCGGGGGCGAAGACCGCAGGGATCGTATTGGTTGCGGCACTGTCCGCGCTGGTTCCGCTCTCGCGGTTCTTCATACTCGATCATATCATACTCGATCATATCTATCGCGCACGCATCCGCGAGCAACTCGGGGTATTGCGCTGCACCGTCACGTGGATTTCCTGGCGACCATTTCAGGGCCTGCTTTTCGACAAGGGATGGAAACTACGTCCGGAGTTCCGCTTCTACGATGTCACATACACCGAGCGTGACGGCGCGAAGAAGACGGAGTTGTGCGCCATCAGTTTCGGGATCGGGCCGTTGTGGGGTGACGAGATCGACTAGTTCGGGGGAGCCTCCGACCTGCAAGGTGTCCTTCCTTATGTCGGCGTCGGGCTCCTCTTGATCATGGCCGGGACCGCGACCATCACCGAGTTGCGATACGCCGTCTCGGGACAAATCGCCGAGGGCAGGATCACCCGTGTGGCGGAGCTTAATGCACCCAGGGACCGCCGTGGAAAACCGCAGTCCGTCAAAAGCCGCATCGAATACGAGTTCGCCGAAGCGAGCGGTACGGTCTGCCACGAGTCGGTCGTCAAGACCGCGCTGGCCATGCTGGCACGGGGCCAGCAGCCAGTTCAGGTCGAATACGTTCCGGGTGCGAAGGGTTGGTCGCGATTCGCGGGGGAGACGCAAATGGTCTGGGTCTATGTGCTCGCGGGAGTGGTCGTGCTTCTGGCCGGTGTGAAGCTGATCGACCAATTCGACGTCTTCGGGCTGCATCGGCAGCGCAAATGACGTCGCGCAGCAGTCCGCAGTTTCCGTCGCGTTACTTTCACCACGCAGAGGCTGTGATTTTTTCACCTGCCATCTGGCGATATCATGGGATGGCGGTAAACTCCGTCGCATGAGCACTCCCCCCAGAGATCAGCGGGGTTCGGCGCGGGTTCAATTGCCCGTGCGGAACCAGATTGAGATGCGTTGTCTGTCGCTCGATCAGATGATCGACGAGGACCATCGCGTGCGAATGGTATGGGCCTACGCCCTCTCGTGCGATCTGTCCCCCCTTGTATAACGACATCCGCTCGTATAGCGACATCCGCGCGGTCGAGGGGGCCGCTGGTCGGCACGCGGTCGATCCGCAGATTCTGTTCGCGTTGTGGCTGTATGCCACGATCGACGGGGTGACCAGTGCCCGGCGGTTGGAACGGTTGGCGGAATTCCCGAACGCGGACTGTCGCAATCGCGGGCTGACGCAGTTCCGGGTCCGCGGCCTGACGAAGGTCAAAGCCCAGGCAATGTGGCACGTGCTGGCGTTCAACCTGCTGCGGTTTATCAAACTCGGATGTCCGAGTGGTGCTACGACCAATACGACGCAAAACTGCCGGGAGGGGCGAACCCAGTAGTGGACTTCGGTTCAGTTAATGGAAAGCGGGTTTTGCGTGGCTGTAGCTGGGTCATCTACGAGGACCTCGCTCGTTCGTCGAACCGGAACGGGAGCTCGCCCGGCAACCGGGACTCCTTCATAGGTTTTCGGCCTTCGAGGACCGAGTAACGGTTTGCGGGTTTACGTGTTGTTGATGGGGGTTCGTTTGCGGGGCGTTTCGGTCCTGTTTCGACCAGGAACGGGAGAGGCGGCGGGCGGTTGGGGGCGCGTGCGGAGGGGCGGGAATTCGCTTAGGGTCCCCCGACACGCCCGAGCGGCAGAAACTGCCCCGACGGCCCCCCGTTCGCGTTCGCCGGGATGTTGAGTTAGGCCGGGCGTCCAGCCTCGGCTGTTTGACGGCGCCCCCTTCCGGGACCCTCGATCTTTGGGGCACTGGCGACACGTCGACCGAAGATGGGTGTCGGGCCGGTCGCGTATTGGCTCTCCTCCTATGGGATGATGTCGGGTATGATGCCGGAAACATACTTCCGTTGTGTGGCGCAGGGAGAGACGACATGCCCGGACGACAGCGGACAAAGGCGCGGGAAGTCATTGCACTGCTGCGGGAATTCGGGGGGCTGGTCGAACGCTTTGACCGGCTGGTTCCCCGGTGGGTGGACGAGAAGCGGGCGTCGCGCTTCAGGTACGCGGACCTATGGAGGGAAGTCCGGGCCGCGATGTTCTTGAACGGCCTGCGGCTTACGACCCTCGCGGAGTGTCTCGGCGAAGATGTCGGCATGGACAAGGCCGAAGTCCGGAGCGACGACTTCGAGCGACTCTTTCGCAGTTTCACAAAGTGTTTCGATTTCGAGGCGCTGGGGCAACTCGACCTGCTGAACTTGCCCGACCTGCCCGATCCCTTCTACGAAGGTGACGACGGCCCGCTTTCTGACGACGAACTGGCTTGGATCGGCGAGGACCCAGACGAAGGGTTGTCGGGTGAGCCTGTCGGGGCCGGTGTGAGCGGCGTTGCTTTCGCCTGCGTGAGTTGACGTTCACACCCACAACGCGACGGGAGCGAATTGGCTATATTGTGGCCGGTTTCGCCCGGTTTCGCCTGTGGGGTAGGCCATGTCATCGAGCATTTCCAAGACGTTGCGACAAGTCGAATCCGCTGTGCTGCGGATGCATCGGCTGTTCTTCGGTCATAAGAACACTCCCGCCCGGTTGGCATGGCTCCACGCAACGATTCGCGAGAGCCTCCGGGCTGTTGATCCTCCCGAAAGGCTGGTTGAGGAGTTCCGGCGGGACGAACCCGAGTTGCGAGCGAATGCTCGGGTGCGTGTTTCGCTGCGCGACGGAAAGGCTCCGTCCCTTGCGGATGAGGCCGAAGTCGAACGAATGGTCGAGCAAGGCCGCCCGCGCCGGTCGCCGCTGCACGTTCCCCGCGTGACGCGAGACGACAACCATATCCCTCTGCGGTCGATGGACACGCTGCGTTTCGTCGCGATTGCGCATGACGCGAGGGGGCTGTTCCCTAACGAAACGCTTGCGCCGAACTGGACCGATCACGAACGGGACACGCTCCTGACGGATGACGATGCCGCACTAATTTACTGGCGTTTGGACTTGACTGAAGTGCGCGCGGTGTTGTCCGGTGACGCCCCGCCGACAGGGGAATGGCGAATGTTCTTCGTCCAACTCGATGGGTGGGTGGACGCGGCGGAAGGGGAGATGCGGGAAGCCGGATTGCGGGAGGAGATTGGGGATGAGGACGCGTCCGGGGCAGGGACTGGCGACGACGGAAGACGGGCCAGTGCGCAGCCGAAGGATGTGTTCTCGTTTGATGACAAGCTGAAAACGTTCTCCGTGAACGGCGTTGGACATGTCATTGCGGATGACGCGGCTTATCTGTGGCTGAAGGTGTTGGCGAGCAAGCCTGAGCAGTTCATCACAATGCGTGAGGCATCGACGATAGAGGGAGAACTTTTAGGAAAGCGGCAATACCGGATGCTCAAGTGGATTCCCCCCGAGTTGGTGAAACACCTCTACGGCTCGACGGCGAAGGGATATCGCATCCTGCCGACACCCACGGGGGCGCTGCCGCAAACACCGCATAAAGGTGGACAAAAAATGCCCAAGGTGGCGCGGCTCAAGGCTGGCAAAACAAGGCGTTAAGTTCGCGTCGTTGTGCCATGTTTCGATTCGTAGTCTACACACATCGCACTAATGCGATGCGGAGACAACGAATCATGAGCATTGCTGTTGTTGATGAAGTCGACGCATTTCTTGCTTCGACTCCACCTCCTGAAATGATTCGGGAGAAGCTGCACTCACTGAGAGTTGCAGAGGAGACGCTGAAAGTCGCGTTGCGACTCGCGCAGAAGACGGACGCAACCAAAGCCCGCGCCCCGCGAGAGGGGGTGTCGCGTGGATCGTGACCGCCCCCCGCCCGCCGCATTGCGGCCACCGACGACGCCCGTTGTTCCGCGCCTCGCGCTGAATTGCGCCGACGCGGCTCGCGCGTTGGCAATCAGCGAACCGACACTTCGTGGTCTGAGTGACCTGCCTCGCGTGCGACTCGGGACCCGCGTTTTGTTCAGGGTTTCCGCGCTGGAGCAATGGCTCGCACAGCGTGAGCGAAGCCCCGCCGACGAGGCGAACAACCAAGCCGAATCGACCGACACGAACGAACCGACCGCGACGGACGCGGCGGAGTAAATGCAAACGACCCGCCGCGCTGGTCTGGGGAGATTCGCGCGGACGGGTCTGAAGTCAGGAGTAAATACGATGATATCGGACGGAACCGTCGAAACCTACATCAAGCCCCTTCCCCATGAACTGGCGAAGCTAACGCCCGAGCAATTCGCGGTCGAATGGGCGATTGCCAAGGATTCTGGCGTGGAACTGGCCCCGCGCACGTCGTTGGACTATCCCGCGCTGTTTGCCGCATTTCCGGAGCGACTTTGGGAGTACAGGCCTGTCGCCCGAATGGTCGGGTACCTGAGGCTTCCGCCCGACTGGTGTGTTCCTGCTGAACCGCTGCCCGAGCGTGAGCAAGAGCGATTGGTGCTCGCGCTGGCGACCGACGACCGGTTCCGACGTGCGGTCGCGGCGGTGCTCGCGGCGGAAGGGGGTGTGATTTGAACATCCTCGATCAATTCGCGAACCGTTCGCCGAAACGGAACGGGAAGCCAAGGCCGGAACCGAACTTCGAAGCGAACACCGAACCTGTGCCCCCGCCGACCGAAGCCCCGAAGCCAATCGCGCCGTTCGTTCCTCCGCCGACGCATTGTCTGCCGGAACCGATTCGCTCGTTCGTCGTCGCATCGGCCAAGGCGGTTGGGTGTTGTGAAAGCTACATCTTGCTCCCGCTTCTCGCGGCACTTGCAAGCGCGATCGGATCGACGCGTGTGCTCATGCTTCGCCCGACTTGGTTCGCCCCCGCGATCTTGTGGGTTTTGACCGTCGGCGAATCGGGCAGCATGAAGTCGCCCGCGTTCCGGCTCGCGACGCAATTCCATCGCGACCGCCAACGCTCGGCGGAGAAGCGATACGAATGCGCATTCGCCAAGTACAAGGCCGACGTTGAGAAGTGGGAAGCCGAACACGCCGACGACGAAGAGGACGCCGACGACTCCGGTCGCCCGGTCGCCCCGACGTTCGAGCGGGTGATGGTCGTCGATGCGACCCTCGAATCACTCGCCTCGATCTTCGCCGAGAACCCGCGCGGACTGTTCCGCATGGTGGACGAAGGGGCGGCGCTGTTCGGCTCGCTGACGCGATACGCGAAAAACGGTGGATCGGACGAAGGAGCGTATCTGAGCATGTACAACGGCGACGGGTTCACCGTCGATAGGCGCACGGGGACCCCGCGTTACCTGAGCGTGTCGCACGCCCCGCTGTCGATAGCCGCGACGACCCAACCGGGGACACTTTCCCGCCTGATGGGTGTTCCCCAACGTCAAAGCGGATTCCTCGCGAGGTGGCTGATGGCGGCTCCTCCGGCACGCCGAAAGCGGTGGATCGAAGCGACCGTCGATGAAGAACTGGTCGAGCGGGTCAGGTCCGTGTTCGATGCGCTGTTCTACCTCGACCCTGCTCTCGACCGCGACGGCGAACCGTACCCAGGACGGGTGCGACTCTCCCCCGACGCGAAAGACGAGTTTCGCCGATTCTTCGACCGCCATTCCGAGCGACTGGAAGCCGCGACGGGAGACAGCGCGGCGGCGCTCTCGAAGCTGGAGGAGATTCCCGGACGGCTGGCGCTCGTGTTGCATTGCGTTCAAGTGGCATCGGGCGAAGTGTCTGACCAATGGGAATGCGACTTCGACACGATGCGAAATGCAATCGAACTGAGCGAATGGTTGATCCGAGAATCCGAACGGGTGTACGCGATCCTCAACGAATCTGGGGTGACGACCGGCAAACGGCGGTTGGTGGATTGGCTTGCGCAACACTCCGGACAGGCGACGGCCCGCGAAGTGCAACAAGGCTGCCGGTGGTTGCGGGAACCGGGGGCAGCGGAAGCGGCGCTCGACGACCTTGCGAACTCCGGCGCAGGGGAGTGGTGCGAGCGACCGACCGGACCGAAGGGCGGACGTGCAACACGGGTGTTCCGGCTGTTCGCGTCTACGGAACCTCCGGAAACGGCGGAAAACGGGGGTTTCGTAGACGTTGACAACGTAGACGGACACCGAAACCCCACGGACTGGGGGGCGCGATGAGCGAACGGTATCACCTCACGTTGACCGCATTGTCGAACTGGCCGACTCGACACGAAGCGATCCCGCCCGACACGCGGTTGCGTGCGGCTCTCAAGGCGCTCTTGCGGCGGCATGGTCTGCGGTGTGACGACGCCCGCATGGAAGTGGTCGCGGTTCCAACGGCGACCGAAATCGTCCTGGCCCCCATCGACGGGAACGGCTCGCGATAGGCGTTCCATGCGCGATCTGGAATTTTCTCGCGCGTGCGTGAGTCGAGTGGTTCGGGGTTCCCCGTATTCCGTCCCGATTCGTGCGATTCCGTCCTGTTTCGCTCTCCTCCGCTGTGGTGGACAGCGATAGACTTTCGATGAACCTTTGCCCCCCGGTGGCCGGTGACGGTCTGGAAGCCGAAGTCGGTCGCCGGGGGGTGTCTTCCAGAAAGGCTGTGAAACGTGGCATCAATTCTGCGCCGGAAAACCGGCTCCGTGGCTGTTCAATTCGTGGACGTGAACGGCACACGGCGGACGCTGGCCCTTGGTGCGAATCCCCCCGAGCGGTTCATCAATCGTTCCGCCGAAGTGGTGGACGATCTTCTCGCGGCGGCGAGCTATGGGACGCCGGTCGATGCCGACGTGCTCGCGTGGCTGGACGGGTTGAAAGACGATCAACACTCCCGGTTCGTCGATGCGGGGTTGGTCCATTCGCGAGAGAAGCGGGAAGCGGCGGAAACGACCGTGGCGCAGTTCGCCGAGACCTACCTCGCGAAGCGGTCCGACGTGAAGTATTCGACGCGGCTGGTCCTGAAAAACGTCGTTCGGAACCTGACCGCGTTCTTCGGGAAAACCCGACTCGTGGACGTGACCGCCGGGGACGCGGACGACTTCGCGCGGTGGTTGATGGCCGAGGGACGGTCTGCGGAGCAAGTGGAGTCGAAGGGGACCGCACTCGCCCCTGCGACCTGTGGCAAGCGGTTGCAACTCGCCGGAACCATCTTCGGGGACGCCCGCAAACGCCGACTGATTGCCGACAACCCGTTCGACGACGTTCGCAAACCGGGTTCGACGAATTCCGAACGCTTGGCTTATGTCCCCGCCGAGACCATCGAACGACTGATCGAACTCGACCCGAACCCCGAATGGCGGTTGCTCCTCGCGTTGGCCCGATATCAGGGACTGCGGACCCCGAGCGAACCCTTCTCCCTGACGTGGGACTGTGTCGATTGGGAGCGGCGGCGGTTGAAGGTGATTTCCCCCAAGACGGCGGGGACGGGAAAGGCATTCCGTATGGTGCCGATCCTGCCCGAGGTGATGCCGCATTTGGAGCGGGTGTTCGACGCCGCGCCCAAGGGGGCGGTTTACATCCTCGACGGACTGCGGCAGCGGGATTCGATGGCGGCTGCCGACCGTGGCGACTGGGGCGCGGTGAACCTGCGGACGCGGCTGGAGAAGAAATTGAAGCGGGCGGGGATCGGGCAATGGCCCCGGTTGTGGCATGCGTTGCGGGCGAGCGCCGAAACCGACCTCGCGGGCCGATTCCCGTTGCATACGGTGACGGCGTGGATAGGTCACACTCCGCAAATTGCCGAACGCCACTACCTGATGGTGAGGGACGAGGAATTCGACCGGGCCGCGTCCGAAAGCGCGCTGCACGGCGCGCTGCACGGGACCCCAAAACCGACCGTATTGGAGCGAAACTCGGAATTGAAAAATGCAAAAACCCCCGTAAAAACAGGGGTTTTCGTTTCATTAGCTGGCCGCTCGGGGACTCGAACCCACCCCGAAAAATGCGAGAAAACGGGGCTTCCGGTCCGAGCGCAGCCGAATGCGTTGCTGGCCCCGCTGGAAACGCGTTGAGACCGGCGGAATCCGTGGCAGTTCTGCTACCTGCCTGGGCGCCCAATGCCCTTGTCAAGTTGGCACACGCGATGACGATCACACCACTGTGCGCAGACCTGGAATGTGTTTGCGCTGGGGGTCGCAAGGCGGGTATGTGCTGTAAAGCGTTTCTTGCACATCGTTGACAGCCATCCCTTTGAAGGATGAGGGATAGTACGGTGCCGTCGGGAGTGTTGAACACTTTTCTTTCAAAGATCGTGACCGTCAGCGCATTTCGTCGATGCGGCGTCGATGATGTCCGCTCGTGCTCGTTTGTACGGTTCCCGTCCGTCGCGCGTCGCCCAGCGCGATGTCGTCTGCTGGATCGATCAGACGAATAAGCCGCCCCGAGGCTTCGGCGCCAACGGGTCCCGGCCCGACGAAGGCCCGTCCCCCGGCATCCGCCGGCTCGACCATTTGAACCGGGCTAGTTTCGCTCACTTCCGGGATTCCATTGCCCCGAAGACTGCGGTCAATTGGCCGTCACCAAGGAACGGTTGATCGAACCGCACCACGATGCCGTCAAGCAACGGGCTGCCTGGCGACGGGACTCCTGGCTGACTGACGAGACTCTCGGCGAGTACGATCGGACTGCGGCCGGTTCGGACTGGAGACGCGCTCCCCCAGGATGTGCGTCTCCAGTCCCGGCCATCTATAAAGAACGGATTGTCAAGCTGCGGGGAAGCAGAAAATGGGATTCAGCCGGTGGTGGATGATTCTCCTCGCCGTCGGTGTCGGTCGGTAGAGGTTCCGTTCGACGGAGCGAACGGCGACTATGGCGTCTGGGCTACCCGCCGACAGGCCGGACCCCGCCCGTTGGGACACCACGTTCACTCGGAGAATTCGACCGTGAGCGAGAGAAGGAAGATCAAGCTGATCCACGAGGGGGGATACGCTGCGGAGGTTGAAGTCGAACTGATCGACGACGACACGGGCTGGGCTCCGTATCTCAGCGTCGCCGACGCCTGGAAGCTCGACACGGTTCGTGCGGCACTCAAGGGGGGGCGGTTGGCCGAGGCCTCGGCTTTGGGACGAGTGTTCGAGTTGCAGCCCGTGTCGCAGCCAGAAAGCACGTAGGAACGTGCGTGATTGACCTCAGCGGCGGGTGCCTAAGGGGAACATCTCCCAAGCGATTTTGCGGGGGGCGAGTGTCGGCGGGCTGGGTCGGAAGAAGAGGAGACAGGTTCATTGGTTTGGAGTCCCCCTGTCAGACACTGCCCATCGAGTGCTAGAAGCGGTTTCAAGAGCCTAATAAAAGGGAATTACGGCAAGGCGTGTGAAAGGAGGCCCACGCCATGAAATTGACCCTGAAGTGGTGGCCCCCTCTGCAAATCGACAGGGCGCGGTCGCAACCACACGGGGTCCAGGACGGAACCCGAGTCTGAACTCGCGGACAAGAAGTGGTTTCTGATCGCCGACCTGTTCGAGACCCCCGATCCCTCTCCGGCCGGTGGACGACCTCGCGTCGATCCGCGGCATGGCGAGCGGTGGGGCCGGCATTGGCTCGATATCTGGCGATACAGCGATTGGTATGGCCGTCGCCATGTTCCGGATTGCTGGAACAGCGCCCCGCAAATCTGGAGGTGGCGGGAT
>JBIKMW010000203.1:0-3594 GCA_044359065.1 Planctomycetales bacterium
TGCGGGTCTGGACAGCGACATTTTCTCGGGAGCGGCCGAGCATGACAACATCACGAACATCCACGGCGGACGGTTGTTCTCGAAGTGAGTGGTTGTGAGAGGTGTCTCCGTGTTCCAGTCGACGGTGTCGCCGTGGCGGACCGTGGCCGTTGAATCGGGTTGGTGGGAGATGATTTTCAGCCACGGATGAAACACGGATAAGGCACGGATAAAGGCAAGAGCGAGTTGAGTTGGTGGAACGTGGCGGGACGGTGAGGTCTCGAAGGGTGCTTCGGGAACAGGCTTCGCGGGGAGAGACGATCATGAAACGAACGCGAGCCATTGTGGGCGGAAGCCTCGAAAGGGTGGGCCGTCACGGGTTCACACTTATCGAGTTGCTGATCACGATCACGATCATCCTGTTGCTGGCGGGGATTTCGGTCCCGGTCATCGGGGGGATGCTGGCCAACGCACGGAAGGCGGCGACCGCCACGACGATCGAAAAAGTGGATAAACTGCTGAAATCACGGATCGCCGCGTTCAACGGGTTCGTTGACGAGCAAATCCGGGATCGTCGTTCGGGGGCTGTGCTGGCGCTGCAAGGTCCGAAGACGAAGCAGTTGGTTTTCACGGCCGATCCGTTCATCACGTTCGGGACGCCGCCGAGGAATTACACGAAGCTCGCGGGGTCGACCGGCAATGCCCAGGAAACGATGCGGGCGATGGTGCTGGCGCGGAAGGGGCTGTTCCGGAAGTACTTCCCGCAGAACTGGGCCGAAGTGAGACAACACGGCTGGCCGGGACAGGTGGGGATCACTCCCCCGGCGACGGTCAACCCGACGACCGAATCGGGCGAAGTGCTGTACCTGATGTTCACGAAGCTGGGGATCCCCGGCTTCGGCGACGACGCAGCCGACGTGCTCCTGCCGGTCGAAGTGGTGGACACGGACGGGAACGGGTTTCCCGAAATCGTCGATTCGTGGGGCCGTCCACTGCGGTTCTATCGCTGGCCGACGTCTTTGTTCCGGATGGCGGCGGGAGATGCGGCGTACCGGGCGGATGCGACTTCGGCGGCGCTGTCGATGGTGTCGGGCTATGCCTCGAAGAAGACGCTGGCCGGGGCGCTCAACAAGGATTTGGACGACCCTCGGCGAATGATTCCCGCAGCGGGGTTCCCGGGGGTGACGCCGACCACGTTCGCCAACACGTTCCACACGATCAGCACGTTTTCGTTGCCGCTGGTGGTTTCGGCGGGGTTGGACGGGTCGCTGGGGTTGAAAGAGCCGGGTGACACCACTGCTCCGGCGACAACCTCGGGGCGGTTGGGGTTCACGCTGGTGGATGCGACGGACGGTTCGCTGACCGCCGCACAGGCGGCGGGGCTGGAAGACATCTTCGACAATATGACGAACCTGAACGCCACGGCGGGGAGGACGCGATGATTGGCTCGCGGACCGGTTTGGTTCGGAATGGTGGAGTTCCTCGGCGGTCGGGGTTCACGCTCACCGAACTGTTGGTGGTGATCGCCATCCTGCTGATTCTGGCGGGAATGACGTTGGCGGTGTTCAACACGGTGAACTCTTCCGACCGGATCCGGTCGGGGGCGCGTCAACTGCAATCGGGGTTGATGGGTGCGCGGGACCGGGCGCTGTTTGCACAGAAGGTGTCGGCGGCGCAGGGGGATTCGCTCAGCCGGGGGATTCGGCTCGTCACGGAACCGGGGCCGACGGGGACGCGCCCGATCGTGCGGCAGATGGTGTACATCCAGGAGACAGAGCCGGCGCGGTTTTCGAGCCTGTTGGCCGCGGCGATTCAACTGCGACGGATCGACACCGACAACGATGTGGACATGGACTCCAACCCCTATGAGGGGGGTGAAGTGATTCGGGTGATTCGCGAAGTCCCTTCCGACGGCACCAACACCCCTCTCGGAGCCAACCCCCCCGCGCCCAGTTTTTCGGAGTTCCAGCGGCTCAAGGACGAAGGATTCCTCAAAGAGGGAATGCAGGTGTACCTGGTGGCGGGAAACAATCCGGATGCGACCGGAGGGGACTATTACACCATCCAGTTCAACAATCCGTTGCCCGGCGCACCCAACGGGGGTGGGACGCGATCGGACGAGCTGTATCTCGTGAACGATTACACGCCGAACACGCTGACTCCGAACTCGCAGGTGGCGTTCGACCGGCAGGAAATCTCGATGCGGATCGAGCTTCCGCCGCAGCCGATCGTGGGGGAGCAACCGCTGCAGCTTCCGGCCGGGATCGTGATCGACATCGGAGCGGACACGCTCCTGGCGCGAAGCGATCTGCCCCAATCCGGGTGGACCGCCGATTACGGGGCTTATGACATCCTGTTCAACGCGCGGGGCGGGGTTTCCGGTCGACTGGGGGCCACGGGTTTGGTGCCGTTCCTGCTGTGCGACGGTCGCGACCTGGAAGAAGGACTTAATCCCGCCAGTCCGACCTCGCGCGGGGATTGGCTGGTGGTGACGCTGTTCACACAAACCGGTCTCGTCTTGTCGTCGACGGTGGACGCGACGGACGCGGTGAACAATTCGACGGGGGCTTCCGGTGCGGACGGCTTGGCCGACAACCCGTACCGGTTCGCCAGAATGGGGGAGGCGGCTTCGCGATGAAGACTGCATACGCGACGCGTGGCCGCAGATCGATCCGGCCGCGATCAAAACTCAACGGACGCACCGGCGCCACGATTTCATCGGGACGTGGCGGTGCCACGATGACCGAAGTGCTGGTGTCGATCCTCATCATGGCGATTGGGGTGTTCAGCGTGATCGGGCTGTTCCCGATGGCGACGCTGCGGTCGATCCGCGCAACGCAGTTGACACAAGCGGCGATCCTCAAGAAGAACGCGGAAACGGTGTTGGGGTACTCGCGGGAGGTGGGGCAGTTCGCCGTCAACCCGCAAGCGCAGCCGTGGCTGTCGCCGAATCCGATGTACGACCCGCGGCTGAACGGCCTGGGGAATTCGCCCCGGATGGTGTTCGACCCGGTGGGGTGGCACCTGGTGGGTCAAGCCAATTTCGCGGATGGATTCCAGTCGGCGAACGACGCCGACCTGACGTTGGGGCCGATTTTGCGTCTCAACGGGGGGACGGAGTTCAACGCCAACATCGCGACGGTGACGGCGGACGAGCGGATCGCCGCGTACCGACTGGCGACGGGCGACACGTGGATCAACGTCTCCGAAACCAACCAGGTGACGTACACGGCGGGATCGCTCAGCGCGACGATCGGCGGAGCGTCGGCGGCGGGATTGACCCCCGGCATCGGCAACCCTCTCAGTCGCGTGTTGCTGTTCGACCTGACCGGACGGTCCTGTCAAACACGTCCGATCGTGAGTGTCGCGGCGGGGGACGTCGTGAGTTGGGACGAAGCGAGTTTGGTCGCCCCAGTGGCAACCTGGAACACCAACCTCGGCGAGGACATCAACGACAACGGCGTGTACGACGGCCCCCTTCCCGCCGGGTTCACCCCCGTGTCGGCCCGGATTCAGACGCAGGACCGGCGGTACACGTGGATCATGACGCTCCCCGTTCCGGGGCGGTATGTGCATGTGGCCGTGTTCTTCAACCGGGCGTACGACCCGGCGGAT
>JBIKMW010000151.1:0-12628 GCA_044359065.1 Planctomycetales bacterium
ACCGGGTCACGCGTGTCGGCGGTACACTCTCTTCCTTGGTGTTCGACAAGGGGCGACGGCATTGTGGGTTTTACATTGACGGAGACGTGACGTGACTTCCCGCCCAGACTTGGAACCCGTTGATTCGCCTCCAGGTCCGATAGCTCCCTTTGCCGACCTTTCGGGACGAAGGATCGTGGTGACGGGGGCCGCCAGCGGGATTGGCCGCGCCATGGCGAAGCGATTTGCCGAAGCCGGGGCCTCGGTCCTGGTTCACACCCGGTCGAACCGTGCCGGAGCCGAGCGGGTCCTCGCGGAGTTGCGCGATTTGGCTCCGCCGGGGTCCGCACCGTCGCCAACGCCGTGGTTGGTGGATTTGGGGGATCCCGAGGCCTGCGCCCGCTTCGTGCGGGAGGCGTGGGGAGAAAGACCGGTCGATGCTTGGATCAACAACGCGGGGGCGGACATCCTGACGGGGGAAGCACGCGACTGGAGTTTCGAGCGCAAACTTGAACAGTTGTACGCGGTCGACCTGCGGGGCACAGTGTTGCTGTCGCGTGCGGTGGGCGAGTCGATGCGCGAACGAGGGCGCGGAGTCATCTTGAATATCGGTTGGGACCAGGCGGCCACCGGCATGGAGGGAGACAGCGGGGAATTGTTCGCGGCCATCAAAGGGGGGGTGATGGCGTTCACGCGATCCCTCGCGGTGTCGCTTGCTCCCCAAGTGCGGGTGCATTGCATCGCCCCCGGTTGGATTCGTACGGCATGGGGAGATCGCGCTCCCGCCGATTGGCAAGCCCGCGTGCTGCGAGAGACGCCGTTGGGTCGCTGGGGCGAACCGGACGACATCGCGCGGTTGGCCCGCTTTTTGGTTTCCGACGGGGCCGATTACCTCACCGGCCAAATCTGGAACGCCAACGGCGGCGCCGTACGGTGACGAGCCTCGCACCAAACATAGGGAGTTTGCGGGTGGACTCGACGCAGTTCGGGCGACGCCTCCCGCCCCTCAAGGTCGACCCGAGTTGGAGCGTGCGAGGCGCAACCAACTCGCGTCACAAGCCTTCGCCGAAACCGTCGTCGACAGGAGCGGATTCTGGCACGATCGCCGGGGCGGACGGTCGCGGCCCGCTTTCCGGCGACTCCGGCACCGAACCCTCGGGGACAGCGGCTTGGACATCGAGAGCTTGGCGATGCGGTTCGCGCGGAGCATCCCCTTTGCCGACGCGGCCCGCTTCGGACGTTCGAGGCCCCCGTTCATGGCGCCCGCGGTCGGGTCGCGCGGTCCCCTGGCGGCGGCCGCCGCTCGGCTCCGACGATGGATCGGAAACCGTGACATCAGGTGGCGCCACCGGGACTGCCGCGTCCGTCATGGTCACCGCAAGATCTGCAGACGCACCGTCGGTGGCGCCGGCGGAGTTCATCGGGGGGGCTGGCGGGGGCGGCTCGACCGGGCGCGGATTCGGATCCGGTCCCATACGGGCTTCCGCTTCATCGGCCGTTTCCGTCTGTGGAGCCGCAAAGGTCCTCACGGGACGAGCGGCTCGCATCGGTTCTTCCAGCCGCATCCACACCACCGGCCCGTTTCCAGCGCAGCGGCACGTTTGCTGGGTCTCCTGACCGGGGGCTTGACGACGCCGACCACATTTCGGACAGACCCACGTCCGCCGCACGTCCAGCGCGTGCCTGATGTTCGGTCCCTTCATGCGTGGTTCTCGCTCCCGCGTCCGACAAACCGGCGACGCCCCGCTACCCGCCGATCTTCGGCACGTACTGTCGCAGATAATCGTGACTTTGCCGCAGCGCCGCCATCCGCCGCTCCCGCGAATCTTCGTAGGCGCGATCCTCGACCTCGACGCATACGGCTCCCCGATACCCGACATCGTTCAATTTCGAGAAGAATTTCCCCCAATCGACATCGCCCAAGCCGGGGAGTTTGGGGGTGTGATACTGGTTGGGGTGGGCCAGGATTCCCACTTCATTCAGCCGATCTCGGTCCAACCGGGCGTCCTTCGCGTGGACGTGCACCAATCGGGACGCGAACTCTCCGAGCGGCTTGAGATAGCACATCTGCTGCCACACGCAGTGGGACGGGTCGAAGTTCAGGCCCCAGTGCGGGCTGGGGATCGCCTCGTACATCCGTCGCCAGATCTCCGGAGACACCGCGAGGTTCTTCCCCCCCGGCCATTCGTCCCGCGTGAACAGCATCGGGCAGTTCTCGATCCCCACTCGCAGGTCCAACCGCTGGGCATGCTCGACGAGCGGTTGCCACGTTTGCAGGAACCGCGGCCAGTTCGCCTCGAGCGACTGATTCCAATCCCGACCCACGAACGTGTTGACCCGGTCGATCCCCAGCCGCTTGGCTCCCTCCATGACTTTCTTCAAGTGGGCGACGACCTTGTCTGCTTCTTCCCTATTGGGATGCAGGGGATTCGGGTAATAACCCAGTGCCGAGATCGACACCCCCGATTCCGCAAGCAGACCGTGGATGCGGGCGACTTCCTCGTCGGTCAGCGCGCACACGTCGATGTGCGTGACTCCCGCGTAACGGCGATCGGCCTTGCCGGTCGGCCAGCACATCACTTCGACGCAGTCGTAGCCGATCGAGGCGGCGGTTGACACGACTTCGTCCAGCCCCAGCTCGGGAAGGATTGCGGACACGAATCCCAAACGCATGGCACGGCTCCCAATGGCGACCTTTGTTTCGGGATGGCCCGACCCTTTCGAGCAGCGGCTCGTCCGAGCAGGAACCCGTCCGAGCAGGGGGCTTTCCGGAAGCCCATTTCCGGAAAGGGTCGCTCCGCGCCGAGGCGGGGTCAAGCGTCATTCGAGATCGTGTCGGTCCCGCACCGATTCTTCGCGGAGCCGCCACCACGGGAATTCCCGCTTCGGGACTCGATCACCCGCGAGGCGCGGTGCGGAGAATGGCTTCCCATTTGGGGAGATCACGCCTTTCGTCGATAATGCGCCGACATGAACTGCGTCCACTGGCCGTCCGGTCCACGCATCTGCGACCGCAGCGTGCGATGATCGTTGTCGACGAATTCGATGATGTCCTGATACGGAGCCAGCGTGCCGTCGCCGGCGAAACTGGGACCGACGGTATCGAGCGTCAGGACATTGCCCGCCGCGTCCAACGAACCGTTGTACGACCACAGGTGCGTCATCATGGCCGCGATGAACGTACCGACGAACCGTTTCGATGTCGGGTCGTAGCCCAACGTCATGATCGCGTCGCACCCATCGTCGGACCCGTTTCCGGCGGCGTCCCCCATGCGCCCTTCGCCGACGGTCCACAGCCCTCCCAGTGACCGGACCTTCTCCGTCCCTTTCGTCTGCATCGGGGGTTGGTCGGGCCCCATCGAGCACTCTGACTCCACCTCCCACTCTCCAACGAGACGATGCAGCCAGCGGTGTTCGGAGCAAGGTTCCGGCATGTCCATCGGAGTGACCTTCAGGTGAGCGGGGATTGAAGGAACAAATCTCGCGAGTCCGGCGCTTGCAGCCGCCATTTCCGAACCAGCGACCAACGCCAGTCTCCCAACGGCGAATCCGTCTCGCTATCGAACCGGAGACTTTTCCGTCGCCGGTTCGTGAAACACCCGCATCGCAAAACGGTACAGGTCGGCACGCCAAACCTGGAAGTCGTGCCCGCCGTTGGCAATCACATAGAACGCGTGGGGAACCTTGCGCTCGTCCAACCCCGTGTGAACGCGCTGGCTGACGTGGAACAGGCTGTCTTTGTCGCCGCACGACACGTACAGCCACCGAAGTTTTTGAGCCACCGCATCCGGCTGAGGGAGAATTTCGGCCACCGACTTTGTATTCGGCGCGGGGGAGAACGCCCCAACCCAAGCGAACGCCTCCGGATGCGACAGCCCGAAATTGAGCGACTGGCCGCCCCCCATCGACAAGCCGGCGAGGGCACGCGACTCGCGGGATGTGTTTGTCGAATAGGCCTTATCGATGTGCGGGACGAGGTCTTCGAGCAGATCGCGCTCGAAGGCGGCGAATGCCGGGGACTGTCGGGGAATGGGGTCCCTTGGTCCCACATCGGTTGCCGCGCGTCCATTGGGGAGAACCACGATCATCGGCACGGCTTTTTTGTCGGCAATGAGATTGTCGAGGATCGTGTCGGGGGCGCCGTTGCGAGCCCATTCGTGCTCGTCGCCGCCGATGCCGTGCAAGAGATACAGCACGGGATAGCGCTCTTCGCGGTTGTAGCCCGCAGGGGTATAGACGCTCGCTCTGCGTCTCGCACCCACCGATTTGGATTCGTATTCGATCAACTCCAGTTTTCCCGCGGAGACTCCCTCGCGCCGTTTGTCGAATCCGACCGGAGGGGCGGCCAAGTCCGGCGGATCGATGGCCGACACGGAAGAGCCCGTCAACATGCAAGCAATGGCCCAAAAGCAGGCTGTCGCCCTTGGAGAACCGCGCCACTTCATGCGAACACTCCGAACACGAAAGGGTCGACCCCAAATACCACTCACCCCGCGGCCAGCTCTTGCGATCGTCGCGACAAGCGTTCGAGCGCCTTCGCGGCGGCTCCCGTCGTCACGCTTTCCTGTGACAGCGCCACCCCCTGCTTGAGAGATGTCGCCCGCCCCAGTGCCAGCAGCGCCGCGGCCGAATTCGCCAAGACCACATCGCGAGCGGCGCACGGTTCATCCGCCAACACCCGGCGAATCAGCGCCGCACTCTCGGCGGGAGAATGGACAACCAGGTCTTCGACCGCACACGGTTCCAGACCGAAGTCGGCGGGAGTCCAGGTCACGCGGCGGATCGACGAGCCCTCGACGATGAACGCGGTGGTTTCGCCCCACAGGCTGACTTCGTCGAGTTGATCCGCGCCACAGACCACAACCGCCCGCTTCGTCCCCAGGGATGACAAGACCTTTGCCAATGTCTCGGCGGTTTCAATGCGGTACGTCCCCACGAGTTGGTACTCGGCCCGCGCGGGGTTCGTCAGTGGACCAGCCAGGTTGAAGATCGTGCGGATGCCGAGGGCCTTGCGGACCGGAGCCGCATGTTTCATCGCCCCGTGCAACAGTGGCGCGAAACAGAATCCGAGTCCCGTGTCGTCGAGACATTGGCCCACCTGGTCCGCCGTCAGTCCCACATGGACCCCGAGGTGCTCGAGCACGTCCGCCGAACCGCTCGCGCTGGAGACACTGCGGTTCCCGTGCTTGGCGACGGCCACGCCGCAACCGGCGACGACCAGGGCCGTGGCGGTGCTGATGTTGAAGGTGTGCAGTTCGTCGCCGCCGGTCCCGCAGGTGTCCAGCAGAGGGGCACGCGTGGTGGGGATGGGTGTGAGTCGCGCCCGCATGCGTCGCGCGAGACCTTCGAGTTCGTCCGCCGTTTCTCCCTTGGTGCGGAGCGCGGCGAGGAACGCGGCCAGTTCGACCTCGGCGACGCCACCTTCCATGACGGCCTCGAAGACCGCTTCGGATTCGGCGACCGAGAGGTCGCGCCGCGTCACCAACTTCTTGACCGCCGCCAGAATCACGGACACGCTGGGCTCCTTGGAAGCGGCTGGGCACACCGCGCGGGTTGCGAGCGAGAGCACGGCGGGCGAAGCCCGACGGCGAACGGGATTCACGCGGGTTGTTTGTCGGGGTGGAGATAGATGAAGCTCTTCCCCAAGCGTCCGTTGTAGTTTCCGGCGGAGATGCGGACCAAACCGGGGGTATCGACGCTGGCCGCAATGGCCGCGTGCGTGGCCCGCGCGATCGTGGCCAGGTCTCGCCCGTTGAGGATGATCTCCATGATCGACCGCACTCCCTCGGGTACCGCCGAGCCTTCGCCAAGTTTCTCGCGCAGCGTCGGGCAGAACTTCTCGTAGGTGCTGGCGATCGAGAACTTGTAGCGGCTGCCCGCCTTCGAACCGCTTCCCGCGATCCCTCCCGGAAACGGCATGATGACGCCGGCCACTTCCGCCGCGGCCCTGGTCCCGCGGACCGCCGCTTCGAGAGCCGAATCGACGGTGTCGCCCAGGTACCAGAGGTTGCCCCCCATGAGACCGTCTCGCCAGCCGAAGCGGCGGTCGATGACGAACTCACCGCCGAGGATTGGAATCACCCACACCCGGCGGCCATGCCGCTCGTCGCGGAATTGCCAACCATCGCCGAAGTAGGCGATCTTCTTTCCGAGCTTGAAGAACGGATCGCTGTCGATCAGGTTGAAGCAGGCGGTCGTCGGACAGGTCAGCACGTTCTGACTCAGCCGCACCAGCAGGCTCCGCTCCAGCAGGGCCAACCGGTCTTGCTTGAAGCGGGGAACGTGGAACTGCACGATCGCACCGGGTCGCCCGTCGGGCGTGGGGAACGATTCATCGCCCCCCGGACCGACGTACCGGTCCAGGCCCGCTTCGCAGTCGCAGAAGATCGTGCTACTGGCGTTGCCGGTGCAGGCGGCCACCGCGTGATCGAGCCACGTGCGATCACGCGCGGTGATCAGCACTTCGGCATGGATGCTGCGAAAGGCCTCGGCATAAGTGTCGTCGACCGTAGCGGCCATGCGGGCGGATTCCTTGTCGAATCGAGCGCTGGAGATTGGCGGGGCGTGAGTTGCATGATGATAGCGGCCTACGTGCGGCGTGCGAGCGGTGGATAGCTCCCCGCCCCGGCAGGTTAGGTACGCGACCGCGGAACCCGCCGATCTGGCGACTCCCCGCAGCACGGTGCGCGTTATCTTACTTCCCGGCGCTCGGTCGCCAATGACCGTGCATGGCCGCATATCCAGGGGGCACATCGGTAACCGCACGCGGATTTTTGCCGTCCGCGCGGGCGACGTAGAGCTGCATCGAGCCGCCGCGGTCCGACCCGAACAGGATCCACCGGCCGTCCGGCGAGGGACTTGGATGGTAATGTCGCGTACCCGGCGGGGACATCGTCAACCGCTCCGCCATTCCCCCGAGGTCGACACGCATCAATTCGACGGAATTGTCGATTTTCGCCGTGAAATACACCCACCGTCCGTCCGCGGACCACACGGGAACGTCGCTACTTTCACTATGAAAATCGGGATGCTTGAGCTTCTCGACAACGCCTCGATATCCGCCCCGGTCCGCCAACTTCCGCAAGCCCGACCCGTCCCCGCGAACGACGTGGGGATGACAGTCGTAATGTTCGCCCGACAGGAAGAGGAGCCATTCGCCATCGGGCGACCACGATGGCGCGAAGTGGAAGGGATGGCCGGTGTCGATCCGATGCTTGTCGGTGCCGTCGAGGTTGGAGACCCGGACCTGATAATTCTCGTGGTAGCTGATCCGGCGTCCGTCGGGGGACGCGGAGTATCCGTAGGAGAATCCGCCCCCGGACCCCGACACGTCCTTTTTGTTGCGGCCATCCACGTCCATCACAAACGGCTTCGAGATCCCGCCGATGAGGGGCGTGAACCCGCACCCCTTCCCGTCCGGAAGGAAGAACAGGCCCGTGTTGTAGTTCGAGACGCGTTCTACCTCAGTGAGATTGGTCAGCCGCCCCGTGTCCCACTCGAGCAGGCAAACGTCCGACAGCCAGCCCTCGGTCATCCGAAACGTTTTGTGGACGCGTTCCCACTCGGCGTTTTCGGGACTTTCCCAATGACTGCCCACAATGGCGAACCGCCCGTCGGGAGACCATCCCGCAAACTGCGTCCACGAGTGGGGCCTTGTCGTCAGTGATGCGGCCAGTTCTCGTTGGTCGCCGCCGTTCGCCTCGGTCGCGCAAGCGCGATTGGTGACCCAATTCACGTATTGCCCGCCGGGAAGGTCGTTGCGCCCGCTTGTGAAGCCGATCCGTCCAGTTGGGGCTGCCGGTTCGTCCGCGCGCGCTTGCGCGACACACCCGGCGTACATCAGGAAAATCAACGTCACCGGGAGACTTCGGGCCATGACGCGACTCCTCGATCGATCAGACGCTCACGGCCATAAACCTGGTTTGCCGTCGCCGACTCGGTCACGGGGCGTGTCACACCGTCTTCGACGGCGTGCGGTGGAAGTGGACGTGCTTCCACGCCCCCCCCTGTTTCTGCCAGACCCGCGTCTCTTCCGTGCCGCGCGAGACCGGACGTCCGTCGCCATCAACCGCTTGCGTGAGACGGTAGTACGACAACACCGCCACGTCCCCCATCAGTCGCACGTGCGGATCGGCCATCGTGTTGACCGGCTTCTTCGAGCCGCCGCCGAGTTGGAAGTAGAACTCGTGGAAAGCCATCCCGTGCACGAGGTGCCCCAGCGCTTCGGGCTCGAAGCAGGTGATGGTGGGGTCGCACAGGTCGGCGTACGACTTCCAGTCCCCTTCGGCGATGCTTTGCAACAGCTTCTGGTTGAGGGCGAGCAACTCGGCGGTCACGTCCGACATCTCGAAGTCCTTCAGTGCGGAATGGTGGGAATGAGGGTTTCAGCGCGCCTCGAATCGCGTTCGGAGCGCGACGGCTCACGATCTCCATACGGCGGCGGCGCGTCAACCGGTGGGCCGCGCCACGTAGGGGAAATCGTGAGATTTCCGCCGAGCGTGAACCCGCCTTCGACAACGGATCGACCTCACCCCGCCGCGACGAACGTCGCCAGGAACACCAGCCACATCGCGCCGAGAAAGTGCCAGTACATCCCGCAGAAGACCAATCCCGCATGCCACTCGTGGTCGTAGCGACCACGTGCGGCCCGAATGGTCGTCACGGCGAGAGCCGGCAGCCCCCCCACGACATGCACCGCGTGCAGCGCCACCAGCGCGAACACCAGCCCGTACGAACGTGGATCGGGACGCTGTTCGGTGGCTCCGGCCACTCCGGACGCGCAAGCGGCGGGGACGGTCACAAACGTACTGTTGTGTTCGCGGAGCAATTCCGAAAGCCCGATGCTTTGCGTCACCAGAAACAGCCCGGCAATCACCCAGGTCGCGGTCAACCAGCGCCGCATTGCGGGTTGCTTTTCGCGGCGTACCGAGACGAGTGCCGCATACAGGGTGAACGACAACGCCGCCAGAAGTGCCGTCCCCGCCCAGAGCGCGGCGGGAACCCGGACAGGAAGAGGGGGGACTTTCCCGTTCGGGTTGGCCCGGACCATCACGAACGCAATGGCCGCCGTGACGAACATCATCCCCAGCGATGCGAGCAGCAGGATCAGCGCCAATCGCCACCGCGAGGACTCACGAAGTGCGATGGACGACATGGGGGCACCCGGATGTTTCACGCGGAAGCAGGCTTGCCACCAAAGCAGAGCGAGCATGGCACCCAGCAACACGCAACCGCGCGACGAGTCAGCCCTTGGCGGGGGAGGCGGGAGCCGGTTCCGTCGCGGCGCGAGGATTCAGCAATTCGTACTCGGCCTTCGCGTCCTGATTCTCGCTGGTGTCGACCAGTGCCGCTCCGACGAACAACGCGAAGAACACCGCGGACGACAGGAACACGAACGCGTTGAACGCCTTGTCGTACCGAACGTGCATGAAAAACAGCAGCACGAGAGCGGCCTTCACGGTCGCGATCAGCATCGCCACCGGAAGTTCGAGCACCGCCGGAACCATCCCGTTCAGGAGCAGAGTCAAGCCGGTGAAGAAAATCAACGCGGCGAAGACGCCGAGCAACATCGGAATGGGCATCACGTGACCCATGCCGTGGTGTTCGCCGCCCTTGGAGTGTGCCGTGTCGCCCATGATCGCCCGTCCGCTTCGTAATGGGATCCGTCAACTTGTAGGTCAGGCTCTGCCTGACAATGCGTCGCTTGCCGCTCGCTGCTAGTGAATCAGGTACAGCAGCGGGAAGAGGTAAATCCAGATCAGGTCGACAAGGTGCCAGTACAGCCCCACGTAATCGACCGGGCCGTAATACTGCGGGCCGAAGTGTCCCTTGGCCGCCCGGACGATCAACCACGCGATCAGTCCCATCCCCGCGATGATGTGAATCGCGTGCAGGCCGGTCATGCAGTAGTAGATGCTGAAGAACACGCCCGCGTTGGGAGGGGGAGGAGGCATCTTCGGGTGTGCGGCATCGTGACCGCCAGCGGAATGCCCGCCCGCACCATGTCCGTCATCCCCATGAGGCTCGTCGAGGACCGGGTTGAACATTCCCTGCGGATACAGCCCCATGTGAAACTTGTGCGTGTACTCGAAGTACTTGACGACCAGGAACGCCCCCGCGCACAGGAATGTGATCGACAGCATGGCCACGAGCAGATTCCTCTGCCCCTTCTGCGCCGCACGCACGCCCCATGCCATGGTCAGGCTGCTGAAGATCAGCACAGCCGTGTTCAGGCCGCCCAGCCACTTGTTGAGGTACACGTGCCCCCACTCGAAGATCTCCGGGTGAATGGCGCGGTACACGATGTAGGCGACGAACAGGCCGCTGAAGAACAGCACTTCCGTCACCAGAAACAGCCACGTCCCCAGCTTGCCGGAGTCGAACTGCTGCTCGAGCGTGTCGAAGTGGTGCGCGTGGAACGGATGATGCGCGTGGCTGTCGCCATGCCCTTCATGACCGTGCCCCTCGTGCGCGTGTCCGGCGCTGACTGTTGCCGTCGACATAATCCCGCCACCTGCTTTCGCATCCAACCCACATCGAGAACCGAGTCACTCGTTTCGGCTTCCGTTCACTCGCGTCTGATTCGTGTCTCAGGTCGCCCGGGCCCGCGGCACCCACGACTGCGTCGCGTGGTCCCACCGGACCCGTTCCATATCGTAGGGATCACCCACCGTCGGGGTTTCCTCGAAGTTCGCCAGCGGCGGCGGCGACGAGCAGGTCCATTCCAGCGTCGCACCACCCCACGGATTGGCGGGTGCCCGGCGACCAGCCCACAACGAAACCAACAAGGTCACAACGGCCACGCCGATCCCGATGCCGAGGATCATCGCCCCGATCGACGAGATCACGTGATAGCCCTGGAAATGTGGCAGGTACGTGTAATACCGCCGGGGCATCCCCTGGCTGCCGAGCATGAACTGCGGGAAGAACGTCAGGTTGAAACCGATGAACACCAGCAGGCAACCCAGTGCCCCCCAGCTTTCGTTGTACATCTTGCCGGTCATCTTCGGCCACCAGTAGTACACGCCACCCAGGAACGCAACCAGCGTTCCCCCCATCATCACGTAGTGGAAGTGGGCCACGACGAAATACGTGTCGTGCAGCGGGATGTCGACCGACAGCGTCCCCAGAAACAGACCTGTCAACCCGCCGATACCGAACAGGAACAGGAACGACTGGGCGTAGAGCATGGGGGTCGCCAGCGAGATCGACCCCTTGTACATCGTCGCCAGCCAGTTGAAGACCTTGATGGCCGACGGGATCGAGACGCTGAACGTCAGGGCGCTGAACACCACCGTAGCCAGTTTCGACTGACCGCTGGTGAACATGTGGTGGCCCCACACGAGGAAGCCCAACAGCGCGATCGCGATGCTCGACCAGGCGATGAACGTGTAGCCGAAGATGTGCTTGCGGCTGAACGTGGGGATCAACTCGCTGATGATGCCCATCGCGGGCAGGATCATGATGTACACGGCGGGATGCGAGTAGAACCAGAAGAAGTGCTGGAACAGCACGGGGTCGCCACCGCGGGCGGGGTCGAAAATCCCGATGCCCATCGTCCGTTCGAGAATCAGCAGCAGCAGCGTGATCCCCAACACGGGGGTCGCCAACAACTGGATCACCGATGTGCCGTACAGCGCCCACAGGAACAATGGCATCCGGAACCACGTCATCCCCGGGGGGCGTAGCGTGTGGATCGTTACCACAAAATTCAGCCCAGTGAAAATCGAACTGAATCCGAGCACGAACGCACCGAACACCGCCGGGATGATCCCCCCCGCTTGCGAGCCGGTGATCACGGACGAACTGTAGGGGGTGTAAAACGTCCAACCCGTGTCGAGGCTCCCCATCACGAGGGCCAGCATGAAAAGAAGTGCCCCAGCTACCCACAGGTAGAAGCTCCCGAGGTTGAGCCGCGGGAATGCGACGTCTTTCGCCCCCAGCATGATCGGCAGCACGAAGTTGCCCAAGGCGGCGGGAACGCTGGGGATGATGAACAGGAACACCATGACCGCGCCGTGCAGCGTGAACATGTGGTTGTACGTGTCATGCTCCATCAGCGTCTTGCCGGGCGTCAGCAGTTCGGCCCGCACCAACAGCGCGAACACACCACCGAGCAGCATCGAAGACGTGACGGCCACCAGATACATCAGCCCGATGCGTTTATGGTCGAGCGTCAGCGCCCACGAGAGGAACCCGCTTGAACAGTTCAGAAAGTGGACCGGCTCCCCCGAAGGAGACGTACCCGCCCTGGTTTCCACAACGGTCGCCATGCTGCCAAACCCTCCGGAACGCGTGACCCGAGACCGACCCAACGGTTCCGTACCAGACTCAAAACCGACACTTCGATTCCACGACTACTTCAGCGTCTTGATGTACTCGATGATCGCGTCAATGTCCCGATCCTTCAATTGCCCGGAGAACGACGGCATGTTGCCGGCGTAACCCTTCACGACCTTTGCCGTCGGCTTCAGGATCGACTCGCGGATGTAATTCTCGTCGACCGGCCCCTTGGTCCCGTCGGTGAACTCGTGTTCTTCACCATAGATGCCGAACCACGCGGGGCCGGTCTTCTTGGTCTTGGCCGAGTCGTTCGAGTGGCATTGGATACAGCCGCGACGTTCGTAGTACAGCTTGCCGACCTCGACGG
>JBIKMW010000005.1:0-150561 GCA_044359065.1 Planctomycetales bacterium
CGGTCGCGGGCGCGTTGCGAACAACTCCTCGAACGAATCGCCGAGAGCGGGGTGGGCCATCGCCCCGGTCGCGTGGAACCCCGCGTGCTCAAACGCCGCCGACATCGCTATCCTCTGATGCAGCAACTGCTACCCCTCGCGTAATCAGGTCGAACACGTCCGACTTCTCGCCGAGTTCGAACTCGGCGAGAAGTCGGTACACCTCGTTTAGCTCTGGAAGCTTCGGCAATTGTGTAAGAACGGATGCATCCAGCTCGATCTTGCCCGCATTCGAAAATGGGTAGTGCTTGCTGGCAGGAGTGAAAACGAGCGTCTGAATCTGCCTCTGGGCAAGCAATACAGACAGATTGATGGCAGTCGCGTTGACCCAACTGTCTGCGTCGTATGTGTACCGCCATTGCCCTGCTTGCTCCTCACGCTTTACGGAGAGCTGTGCATCACAATTGATTGGAACAGTCCCGTAGTCGGGTTCATCTTCGCTTTGCCATGCGCCTTGCAAGCAGGCTGCTAGGGCACATTTAGCTGTGAACTCATGCTTTTTGCGAGTTTTCGAAAGTGACGCGAGATAATCCCGCGCGGATGAAGCAGCAGCCTGGAAGGATGCGCTCTCGACACCAAGGATTGATCGCAATGTGCGAGTTGGTCGCCAGAGAATTGATACCGGACGAGCTATCTGGCCAGTGGCTGTTTCTAGCCACCCGGCAAGATCGTCTGGATTCTGGATAATTGCAGACATCAGCAGAAACCGGCATTGCGGGGCGCGCAACATGAGGTGCGATAGCACCAACTCCGCCGTCGGTCCCCTTGTTGATCCCGAATCACCAATGAGGTGACATTCATCAAACACCACCAAGGAACAGCTTGCAAACGCATCTGGACTGAGGCGTAGTGCCAACGCGCATTTTTCTGGCGTCATAACAGCAACGGAGTTGACCTGCATTTGGGTCACCGAGTCCGTGCTGAATGTTGAATACTCCTGGTCTCCAATAAAGGCAAGAATCTCGGTTCCAAGTGTCTCTAACCCAAGTCGCAAATCGCCTCGAATCTGCTCGGCAAGTGCGTTTGTCGGTGCCAGATAAAGAACCCATCCGGAGTGAAGCGATTGCGAGACTGCCAGCTCTCCCACAAACGACTTTCCACTTCCCGTCGGCATGGAAACGACAGCATGCCGGGCATTCCCAAGGATGCACTCTCGGACGTATTCAGCGGCTGACGGCCATAGAAACGGACGACCAGATATTTTCTCCGTCCCCTTGGCTCGAATCGAAAGGTACTGGCGATACGCTACCTCGTCCATGTCTGTTGGCGATGGAACGACGTGGCACAGAGCCCTCTCGGATAATTCAGGAAACAATAACTTCAAGAGGGTGCCGAGGTGGTAAATGCGTGCGTAATCGTGCCCAACCTGGCCAGGAGAAACCGCATCTCTGGTTGGCGACAATGCTGACAACAGAGCGTCAATTCTTGCGATTGACGAATCAAGTCCGGTAAATCCCCCAGATAACCAGTTCGAGAAATCGACTACTGCATATCCAAGCTCAGCGTACATGCGGCCGATCGTGTCTTGTGCAAGGTCGCGAGGACGGAGTGAGGCTGCGGCACTAAAGTTATAGGGAAATGTCTGCACCGTTTTGTCGGCAATCTTGAGTCTGCACAGATCCTCGATTCGCGAGGCACACCAGTTCGAGGCGGCTTCGTCTATTTGCTCAGTCGATTGAATTAATGGGGCTGAAAGCGTCAAGACCCCCGCCGCACAGGCGTCGTACTGAGAAAAAAGATACAGCAGTGCTGCTTCAACTCGGGCGAATCGCTCAGCATGAAAGAGTTCGCTCTTGTTCTCGGCCTGCACATTCGCAAGCGCAAGGAAATCGGAGACAAGAGCAATTGCCTCCGCTGCCGCAAAAGCGGCGGCTCTGCGTTCTTTGAGTGGTTTTTCTGGGACGAGAATAACCTGAAACATCAAAGCATTCGCTAACCGCCGGAGAAACGCCTGAGTTTTAGTAACATCCTGACTCGCTTCCTCACGATTCGTCCGGAAATGCAATAATGCCAAATATGCGCGGGACAGTGCCCGCGCTGCGACATCGCCCGTCAGGCCCTCAAGCTCGGGTACGTCAACAAGAAGCGAGCGTGCATACGCGTCAAACATGTGTCGCTCGAATCAAAATGTGAAGGTTCCGGCTGCGTACTCGCGCATCAGCGACGAAATCTTGTCGAACACTTTCCGAGCGTCCGGTATTGAGAACGAAACAAGCATCTTGCGGGAAGCGGGAATCCCAAGTTCACGAAGAACCTTACGATTCCGCCCCCAGTCAGTAGCCGCCCCGTAGTCGCAGCATACAAACGGGTAATATGTTCGCTCGTTTCGCCAGAAGGTTCCACCAAGTTGTGCCTTCTGTTTTGCCGTAAGCACAGGACGCAACTGGTTTACTGTCGCGCGAATATCGGAGTCGCGAAGACTCTTGTCAACTTCGCGTAGGCGGTTTGACGCATCGGTAATCGCCCTGCTCGGATCGGTCAGATACGCTTTTGATTCACCCGCGGTGATCCCAAGCTTCCCGGCGTCATATATGGCAATCAGGTCGAGTCCGTGATCGTTGACGTCGTACTTTACCTGTGTTTTTGCGAGTACCTTACCGGATGGATGAAATCCTGATTTCGTTCGCGCCAAGTGAACGATGAGATGGCTAATCGCTTCCCAGATCCAAGGGTCACGGTTCATGGTCTTAAAGTTATCGTTCGCGGAGGGTGTGCCGATTACGTCCTCGACATCGGCGAGCATATCTTCATTGCGAGTGGCATCGTCAAAAAGCGCATCTCGAATTCGAAGATCGGCGTGAATGCATTGGGCAATCGAGCCAACTAAATAGACCGTTGTTGCATTGATCGTGTCTGACGATCCAAATCCGCCAGTGTCCAGGTGCGTGTGCGACTCATACTCCGTGGTCGTTACGTGTAGAGAAGATGCAAGGACACTCATCGCGAGTTCCATGTCTTCGGTTAGATGGTCGGGCCCTTTATATGCCGGAGTGGATGATTTTGGTTTTTTGGCCACTGTTCAGTTTCTCTTTTGGATGCTCGGGCAGTTGGGACGAGTCTCAGCTGATATGGGATGGGCGGAGTCATTTTCCGCGGCCTCATCCTTGGTGAAATGGCCTCTTCGTCCTAAAGCGTTAAGCTGCGGCGGCGAGAGGAAGTCGTGACTCGTTGGTTAGAAGCTCAGTGTGTGGTATCGCCTGGTGCCGTTGGTCTCTAGTCAATGGGCGAAGTGTTTGTATTGTACAACCCTTTGAAAGGCAGTCAAAACAACTCCTCAATCGGCTTCCCAAAGGGCAGCACCGGATGCGGGCGTCCCGCGTGGTCCTGGTATTGGGCTGCGGAGTCGACGCCGAGGTGACGGTAGATCGTGGCCAAGACGTCTTGCGGGTGTTTGGGGTTGTCTTTGACGACGGCGGCGTGGGAGTCGGTGGAGCCGATGGCTCGGCCGCCTTGGATTCCCCCACCGGCGAGGGCGGCGCTGAAGGCGCTCATCCAGTGGTCGCGGCCGGCGGTGGCGTTCACGCGCGGGGTGCGGCCGTGTTCCCCCCAGGCGACGACGAGCGTCGTCTCCAACAGCCCCCGTTGGTCGAGGTCTTCGATGAGGGCCGAGTAGGCCTGGTCGAAGGGGGGGAGGAAGCCGGTCTTCAGGGACCAGAAGTTGTCGTCGTGCGTGTCCCACCACCGCAGGTCGACGGTGACCAGTCGCACGCCCGCTTCGACCATCCGCCGCGCCAACAGCAGCCGCTGGTTCCAGCCGGGGTTGTCGCCACCCGCCCGCATGCGGGGGGTGTATTGCGGCGGATAGCCGTAGCGGTCGCGGACGGACTGCGGCTCGGAATCGAGGTTGAACGCCTCGCGAACGCGGGGGCCGGTGAGGATTTCCCACGCCTGCCTTTGATAGCCGTCGATGGCATCCATCATGCCGAGCCGGTCGACATCGCGGCGCAACAGGTCGAGGCCGCTCAAGAGTCGCTTACGGTTCTCGATCTGCTCGGCGGAGATGCCCTGGGGAACGGCCAGATTCGGGACGACGAACTTCGCCCCTTTCGAGGCGGGGTCGGCCAGCGTTTCAAACGGCGAGCACTTCGGCCCGAGATAGGCGGAGCCGGTGCCGGGGATCATCCGCGGAATCATCACATAGGCGAGCATCGCCGGATCGAGATGCTGCAATTGGCGAGCGACGACCGAACCCATGCTGGGATGCAGATTCTCGTTCTCGTTCATTCCGGGGGGGTACCCGGTGAAGACGACCTGGTCGCCGCGCGAGTGGCTGACGTCGCCGTACTCGGGGGGATGTTGCAGACTGCGGACGATGGACCATTTGTCCATGATGCGGGCGGTCTGCGGCAGGAGTTCGCAGAGCTGGATGCCGGGGACCGAGGTGGGGATCGGCTGGAACTCGCCCCGGATATCGACAGGGGCGTCGGGCTTCATGTCCCAGGTTTCGAGTTGACTGGGGCCGCCGCGCATGTGGAGCACGATGGCGGAGGTGGGCCGCTTCTTCGGGGCGCTCGGGGACGCCTGGGCTTCCGCTCGCAGCACGTCGGACAGCATCAGGCCCCCCGCGCCGAGCAGGCCGCAGCGGATGGCCGCGCGGCGATCGACTTCGGCCGGACGCAGCAGGCGGGCGAGGTCGAGGTGGGCGGTCAAGCGGTCGGCCATGCGATCAACCCGTGTGAGACGCGGAGGGGGTGGGGCGCTAGTTGGTGCGCGCGAAGTGTGCCCGAGGGAAAAGGTTCTCGCATCAAGTATGCCTTGAGCGAGGATGTGGGGGAAGAGCGGGGTCCCTCGCTCACGCTTTTTGAAGTTGAGCGATTCCCGGCGGAGCCGCAGAAAACATCGGGATTTCAAAGGTGTTTGTTCTCACGCAAAGGCGCCAAGACGCAAAGGAAGACAAAACCTTTGCGTCTTGGCGACTTTGCGTGAGTCCTGAAAAGCCGATGTTTCTCGTTTTCCTGGTGACTCTCCGTGTGAAACAGCGCAACTTCAAAACTCACGCTTCGGGTTTCCAAGAAATGACTCGCGCTGGGCAGTGCGTTGCGCCATACAACCGTGGCATGTCCCCCGCGACTCCTGGGCATCCTTGTCCCGCAAAGCCGGTCCAAGCATGGCACCTGGCGATTGCAAAACATCGGGCGGATGCAAAACAACGAACAGGGAGATCGAGGGGCTGATGGTGTTGGCGTGCGCGGGATCGCGTTCGGCGAAACTCTGACGAGATTCCGCTACGGAATTGGCCACACCTACGTCGACTCACGCTCCCGCTTTCCAGCCGTGACGGACCAGTGGTCGGGGTTCGCCGTCCCTCGCCGTTTGACTCCCCATTCACCCCCCGTAGAATCTCGACCCGGAGAACGTCGTCCTCGTTCCACCATCGCGGCGTGTTGTCGTGTGGCGCGTGCGAAATCCCGCCCTTCCGTCGAGTTCCGAAAGCCCCTCATGACAGCCCCCCTTCAAAAGACCGACGTGCTCCTGGAAGCGATGGGGTGGATGCGGCGGTTTCGCGATCGGTTGGTCGTCATCAAGCTGGGGGGGAGCGTCCTGGAGAATCCGGGGGACATTCGCAACGTCCTCACCGACGCAGTCTTCATGGAAATGGTGCGGATGCGTCCCGTGATCGTGCACGGGGGGGGGAAGTCGATCAACGCGGCGATGCAGCGCGAGGGGATCGAACCGGTCTTCATTCAAGGCCGCCGCTTCACCGACGGACCGACGCTCGACATCGTCAGCCGCGTGCTGGCGGGGGAGATTTGCACGGGCTTCGTCCACCAGATCCACGAGATGGGGGGGCGTGCGGTGGGGCTGAACTACCTCACCCGCAACGCCCTGGTCGGCGAAAAACTGCTGCTGCCGGGGGCAGACGGCAAGCCGCTCGATTTGGGATTCGTCGGCGGCGTCACGGAGGTCGACCGGGAACTGATCCTCGACACCTGCGCTTCGGGCGCGATTCCCGTGATTCCGTCGATTGCGGTGGGACGCGACGGTCAGCGGTACAACGTCAATGCCGACACCGCCGCCGCCGCCATCGCGCGACAGCTTGACGCGGAAAAACTGGTGTTCATCAGCGACATCACGGGGATCTGCCTCGACCGCGAACGTCCGGAGACGCGGCTGTCGCGGGTGACGGCGGGACGCTGCCGCGAGTTGATCGCCGAGGGGATCGTGAGCGCGGGGATGGTGCCAAAGGTCGAGGCGGCGCTCGACGCGCTGGAAGCGGGAGTGCGGAAGGTGCACATCGTCGATGGCCGCCAACCGCACTCGATGCTCAGCGAGATCTACTCGAACGAAGGGGTGGGGACGGAAATCGTTCCCTGAAGGGCGACACTCGGAACGTGTCGCTTCGCCGGCGCCGCTCCCGTCGACGTTCCCGCCGCCGCCACGTTCAGTTTGCCGGGGATCGCCACGAGGCGGGTCGAGCGAACGAAGTCGTGGCATTCCAGGCAACTCATGGTGGCTTTCAGGTAGGCGAGCCGACAGGCGTCGAGGTCCTTGTCCTTCGCCCCTTTGCGGAGTTGGTCGATGGCGCGGCGGAACTCGCCGCTGAGCTGGGCGTATTCGGGGCCGGGAATCACCTGCCACTCGGCGGCACGGCTCATGGTGGCCAGTTTCTCGGCCGAGCCGAAGATCATGTCGTAGTCCTCGACGCACAGCCCTTCGAGGGACCTCTGCGCGGCGGAGAGTTTTTCGCGCATGAACTTCTTCAGCGCGGCCCCTGGTTCGCCCGGAGCCTCGTCCTTGGCGACCGCGCGGGCCGACGGCGGCAGTGACAGATTCGCCCCCAAACCACATGCGAGCGCCAAGCCCAGCGACATCCAGCCCACGTTGCGCGCGACGTTTCGAAACATGTTCGACTCCCGTGTCCGATTGCCCGTGCCTGATACCCGCCGACCGCAGGCTCCCCGCGAGCCTCGGCTGGACAAGATTCCCAACCCGATCGCCTCGGCCTAACATCTCGGGCGCCCCGTGGCCCCGTCCTCGGAGACACGCTCCGCCCCCACGTCGCCCCCGCTCGTCCCTTCGTCCCCGCCGGAAACCACCGTGTCCGAGTTTGCGATTTTTCCGGTCGTGTCGCGGATGTTCGACCAAAACTGTTGGATCGTCCACCGCGTCGGTCAATCGAATTGTATCGTGGTCGATCCCGGCTTCGACGTGCGGCGAATCGACGCGGTGTTGACGGAGCGGGGATTGGTTCCGGAAGTGTTGCTGCTGACCCACGGGCATGTGGACCACATCGCGGGGGTTTCGCATCTCCAGCGGCGGTTTCCCGCCGCACCGGTGGTGATCGGGCGGGGGGACGCGCCGATGTTGACCGATCCGGAACTGAACCTGTCGGGCTTGGGGGGAGTGGCGGTGACGGCCCCCGAGGCGGATCGATTGCTCGAGGACGGGGAGCGCGTCGAGTTCGCGGGGATCGAGTTCCGAGTGGCGTGGATACCAGGTCACAGCCCCGGCCATGTGGTGTTCATTCACGAGAAGTCGTCCCCCGCGCATGTGGTGGGGGGGGACGTGCTGTTCTCCGGCAGCATCGGGCGGACCGATTTTCCCGGCGGGAGCTTGCCGCAACTGCTGGCGGGAATCCGCCAACATCTGTGGCCGTTGCCCGATACGACCGTCGTGTATCCCGGCCACGGTCCGACGACGACCATCGGCGAGGAAAAGCGAACGAACCCGTACTGCGGCCAGGGGGCGCTCGACGTGTTGGCGGATTGACGGATTGACGGGGGGTGTTCGTTCCGTCCTTACAACTTATCCGAAAACCCTCTGACGCCTGCGTGGCACCCGAGCATTGGCGGGTCGCTGAACAAGCGCAACCGGGTTTTCGGATAGCCTCTTATCCTGCGAGGCGAATTCGACCGTGTCGGACAGCACCATTCGCCGGGTGGGAGGGTTCGCGGTGCGGTGCCTGGCCGTGGCGTGGGCGTTTCCGGGGACGGCGGTGGGGTTGTGTTTGGGAGGGTTGGCGGTGGCGCTGGGGGGGGGGTGGCAATGGGGGGGGCGGGGCGCTGGAGTTTTATGGCGGACCGATTCCGCGCGTGCTGGGAGATGTGGTCGGGGCGGTGGCGATCACGTTCGGGCACACGATCTTGGGACTCGACCGGGCGATACTGGACTCGGTTCGGGTGCATGAGCATGTCCACGTGCGGCAGTACGAACGTTGGGGACCGCTATTCATCCCGGCCTACCTGGCGTGCTCCGCGTGGCTGAGGGCGACGGGGGGGCACCCGTACCTCGACAACCCGTTCGAGGTGGAGGCGTTTCAGAAGGACGGGTCGGGGAGGAGGTAGCGGGGCAAGGCCATCGGCTCGGCGCGCCGATGTGTGGCCCGTTTCGATCAGGTGCGCCGATAGTGATGCAGGACGATCCCCGCCGCGACCGCCACGTTGAGCGAGTCGACCCCCCGCGCCATGGGCATCACCACCCGCACATCCGCAGCCCGCGCGATGTTGTCCGGCAGCCCCTCGTCCTCGTTCCCCAACAGCACCAGCACCCGCTCCGGCGAAGATGGTCCGCCGGGGAGGTCGGCCAGAGGCACCGCGTCGTCGGCCAGCACCGTGGCGACCGACACAAACCCCGCGCGGTGCGCGGTTTCGAGAAGCTGTCCCCAATCGCTGACTTTCGCCACCGGCAGTTCCAGCAACGCCCCCATCGAGGTTCGCAGCGTGCGACGCGTGAGCGGCTCGGTGCCGTCGCCGCCGACCATCAGCCCCGCGGCGCCGAACGCCCGCGCGGTGCGGGCGATCGCGCCGAGGTTGTCCGGGTCGCGCAGCCTGGGGCAACCCACAATCAACGCACGTCCGTTGGCCGCCGCCCGCTCCAACAACACTTCGGGCGAGACCGGCGGAGGACGTCGCCCGCACGCCAACACCCCCCGGTGGAACTTGAACCCCACCAGATCGGCCATTGCGGCCGACGACAGAACGTAAACCGGTGTCGCGTCCGCGATGTGCGGTTCCAGGTCCCCCAGCGCGGCTTCGGTCGCCAGGACCGATTCCGTCGCGCACGGACTCCGCAGCAATCGCAACACGAGCTTTTCCCCTTCGGCGACGAACAGGTCGTCGGCGGGGGTTTCGCCACGGTGGTCGGTCCGCTTCAAATCGCGATAGCGGTCGAGGCGCGGGTCGGACGCATCGGAGAGGCGAATTATCCGCACCGTTCCGCTCCGCGACGGAATGGCGTGAGCGCCGCTCGGGCGCGACACGGAGAGTCGCTCACGTCAACACCAGCGTGACCAGCGTGTAAAAGATCACGACGCCGCTCACGTCGCACAGCGCGGCGATGAGCGGGTTGGACATCAGCGCCGGGTCCATCCCCATCCGCTTGAAGATCACCGGCAGCATCGAGCCGACGAGCGCCCCCAACAGCACCACCGTGGCCACCGTCGCCGACACCACCAACGCGCCATGCACGTTCGATTCGGCCAGGAAATACGCCGGCACGAACCCGATGGCCGCCAGGATCGCCCCCAGCGTCAACCCCACGAGCAGTTCCCGCCCCACAATCAACGGCCATTGCGTGACCTTCGCCTCGTTCAACGAGAGCGTGCGAATGATGAGCGTCGCCGATTGAGAACCGGCGTTTCCGCCGCTGGCAATCACCAGCGGAATGAACGTCGACAACCACACGTACAACCGCGAAACGTCCTCGTACCGTTTGAGGATCCACGCCGTCAGGCACGAAGTGCCGAACAGCACAACCAGCCACACGATCCGTTTCCACACGATCACCGGGATCGGCGTGGCGATGTACGACTGTTCGAGCGGGGCGATGGCCGCCTGGCGGTGCGCGTCCTCGGTGGCCTCCTCCTGGACCACGTCCAACACGTCGTCGTGCGTGATGATGCCGACGAGACGGTCCTGTTCGTCGACGACCGGCATGGCGATGAAGTCGTACTTGGCCATCCGCCAGGCGACCAATTCCTGGTCGTCCGTGACGCGTGCGAAGATGATGTCCGAATCCATCAGGTCGCCCACGCGGCGTTCCGGATGGGCCAGAATCAACTTTCGCAACGACACGAAGCCGCGCAGCACCCGTTGCTCGCCGACGATGTACACGTAGTAGATCGTCTCGCGGTCGGGGGCTTGCAGGCGGAGCAGATTCAGGGCTTCGCGAACCGTCACATCCTCGGGAAGCGAGGCGTAGTCGGTCGTCATCAGGCTGCCGGCGCTGGACTCGGGGTATGACAGCAGCCGCCGGATCTCGGCTCGCTCCGCCTGTGCCACCAAGGGCAACAGCGATTCGACCTGCGCGGGTTCGAGTTCGGAGAGCAGGTCCGCCCGGTCGTCCGGTGCCATCTCCTCGATCAGCCCGGCGAGCCGTTTGTGGTCGGCCCCCACCACCAATCGGCGTTGGCGTTCGAGCGGAAAAAACGCGAAGATTTCGACCTGCCGCCGCAGCGGCGCGTGAGTCAGCACCTCCCAGATATCGTCGTCGTCGAGTTCCTCGAGGTTCTCCGCGACTCCCGCGGGGTGCAGCACCTCGCAGAATTCGCGCATCGCCACTCCGTCCTGCTCGAGGAGCATTTCGCGGAGTTCGGGAACGAGCAGCGGATCGAACATCGGCAAGTCAATCCGCGGGAACGATTCTCGGCACGACAGGGTTTGGAAGACTTGCGAGGCGGGATTGCGGGGCTGGCCGAGTCCGGCAACCTTCGACGCGACGCCGTTCGGACAATGCTTCCGGCACGTCCCGTATTCTACAGCACGGCTGGCCGTAGTTCTTCCGGGATCATCGCCGAATCAGACGGAGGTTGCAGGTTCGGCCACGGGGATTCCGAGGCTTTTGGCGTATTCAGGCGGGGTTGGGGTAGCGGGTGAAGCCCGCTTCGATCTGAAAGGGACATCAGCGCGACGCTCCCTCTCCCCCGCTGGCAGTTTTGCCGACACGAACAGCCTTCAATGCGGGGGAGAGGGTTGGGGTGAGGGGGACACAGATTGGCCAGGCGGGCGTCGGGGGCGGTCCCCTCATCCGCCCTTCGGGCACCTTCTCCCCCACAGTCACGCTTTGTCCTGTTTTTCCGCACCGATTGTGGGGGAGAAGGGTCGCGTGGTCGGGCTTGTCCCGTTCCGGGGGTTCGCAACCTACCTGCGAACACGAATCCTTGCTCCGGCCCGTCACGTTGGACCACAGCTTGGCGACAATCACTCTTTGCCACCGTACAAGGGGCTGGCTGAAAACCCAACATACGCATGCGCGATGCGCCCCGTCACTCAGGACAATCGCAACCCGGCACGAGCGCGGCTCAATTCCGGCTGAACGCCGGGGGGAAATGCCGCTCGTCGGCCAATCCGCGTCGCCGATTGTTTTCCCGGAGCGACGCCAACAGCCTGCGAGCGCGACGGTCGATGTTGCATTCGCACAGCAGGTCGTACTTTTCGGCCGGCGAGAGTTGGCTGGCCCCCGCCAGCACATCGCACAACACCCCCAAGCCAAGGTCGACCGACACCAGTTGGGCCAAAAGCGCTTCGACATCGTCGGATTGGCAGTGGAGCCGGAACTGATTGTACAGCTCGTGACGCACGCCGTCGCGCGAACGGGCGGGGCGAGGGATGTGGGTCTCCGTGCGGGTTTCGACCCGCGCGGTGCGATAGGGGGTCCCCAATTCGATTTCCTCGAGGATCCGCGCCCGCGCGACGCCGTGCAGAATCAGCGTGTAGCGTCCGTCCGGCAGCCGCTCCTCGGCCGAGATACGTCCCACGCACACCATCTCGTGGATCGGCGGCGCGCCGGTTTCGTCGGCGTCGAAACCCGATTGCAGCAAGGCCATCGCGATCAATCGATCCCCCGCGAGAGCGTCCCCGACCATCGCTTTGTACCGCTCCTCGAAGATGTGCAGCGGCATCCCCAGCCGGGGATAGAGCACCACTCCCGGCAACGGAAACAGGCGCACCACCGAAATGGTGGTGGAGGAATCGTCGGCGGGTTCGGGGGGAGGAAACATTCGCGGTTGGGGAAGTATCGCGGAGGGACGCGGTTGCTCGGGGAGTCGAGGGGACGCACCGCGCGGGAGTGGTGGTCGTTTGTGACCCGAAGCGTAAGTTTTAAAGCTGCGCCACTTTTGGCGTACTCGCAGAAAACATCGGGAATTCCAAGGGTGTTTCTCTCACGCAGAGGCGCAAAGACGCAGCGGAATTCGTCTTTCTCCGCGTCTCTGCGCCTCTGCGTGAGAATGAACACCACACCAATTTCGGTGTTTGCTGCGACTTCGCGAGAAACAACGCCACATCAAAACTCACGCTTCGAGTTCCCGTCGTGAAATCACCGGTTGTCGAAACGACCCGCATCCGTGTTGCGGAGGCTTCGTCCGTCGGCGGAAACCGACCTTGAATCTACCGAGCCGCACGGAGGGGCGTCTACAATCCCGCGCCCGTCCCGAGGAATCCCCATGGCCCGTTCCCGTCCGACCCGCGCAACCCGCTCTTCCGCTGCGGACGGCAAAGCTTCCCGATCGTCGGCGGCACCGGCCACTCCCCCGACGACCCCGCCTCGCAAACGATCACCGGCTTCGCGAAAACCACCTGCGAAACAGAAGAGGGGGTGGGGGCCGGAACGGGTCGCCCGGTTGTTGGAACTCCTGGACGGACTGTTTCCGGACCCCGTTTGCGCGTTGACCCACGCCACGCCGTTTCAATTGTTGGCGGCGACGATCCTGTCGGCCCAATGCACCGACGCCCGCGTCAACATGGCCACTCCGGAATTGTTCGAGCGTTTCCCCGACGCCAGCGCGTTGGCGAGGGCCACCCAGGCGGAGGTGGAGCGCATCGTGCGGCCACTCGGGTTCTTCCGCGCGAAGGCGGCCAACCTGCGAGGCATGGCGCAAGCGCTGGTCGAGCGACATCAGGGCGAAGTGCCGACCGAGCTGGAGGCGCTTGTCGCGCTGCCAGGGGTGGGACGCAAAACGGCGAACGTCGTGCTGGGGACGTCGTTCGGACTGGCCTCGGGGGTCGTGGTCGACACGCACGTCCGCCGCATCTCGCGACTGCTCGGGCTGACGACCGAGGACGATCCCGAGAAGATCGAGCGTGTGCTGATCGACCTGCTGCCGCAAGAGGCGTGGATCCGGTTCTCGCACCAGCTCATCCTGCATGGCCGGGCGACATGCATCGCCCGGCGACCCCAATGCGGCGAGTGCGGATTGGCCGAGGTGTGCGACCGCACGGGACTATCGGAGCTCGAGTGACACTTTCGCGCGGATGTGTGGCCGGGGTCGGATTGCCGCGGGGGAACAAGCCGACAGGAGGGAACGTGGTCGGCAGTCCGCCCCCGGATGACGCATGCCTCCGGGGGCAGGTTGCCAGTCCTCTCGTCTCCGCACTGTCGCGCCTGCTCGGCAACCTGACCCCGGCCACACACGCTGCGCTGTCGGCATCCTGAAAACCGGCGTGTCTCGCGCGGGGCGTTATTCCTTCCGCCCCACGCAGTACAGCCACTCCTGCCGCTGGAGGTCTTTGACGGTGGCCACCCGGTGATACATCCGCCCGCCGCAAACGGTCGGCGTCGCGAACGCCTCGTCGCCGAGTTTATTTTCGGCCACCTGCTCGAACTTGTCGGGCGAGGCTTTCCAGACGGTCGTCTTCCCCGTTTCGTCCGTCCCCAGGATCTTGTCCCCCACCAGTACGAGCGAGGCGGTGAATGCTCCGCCAATGCGTTGCTTCCACCGCTCTTCGCCGGTGTCGGCTTTCCAGCAGACCGCCACCCCCGCATCGAGGATCGCGTACAGATACCCCTCACGGATCACCATCGACGGCACGTACACGCGCGAGCCATTCGCCCACGCGACCTTGCCCGAACCGTCCGCGACGATCGCCGCCACATGGTTCTTCGGGTATCCGCCGCTTGTGTAAATGTGGCGGCCGTCGGTGACGGTCGTCGTGACGCACTCTTCCGTCGAACCGGCCGTCGCCCACAGGACCTTGCCGGTGAGCGGGTCGAGCGACTCGACGACATCGCAGCCGATCAACACGCACTGGTCGCGTCCGGCGACGTTCAGCACGATGGGGGAGGTGTAGTTCGGCAGCTTGGGCCGCTCGCGTGTCCAACGGACTTCCCCGGTAAGGCGATCCAGGCCAACGACCTTCCCGCCGATCTGCTTGCTGTCCGCGGAGACCAGCACGAGTGGCCCGTAAATCACCGGCGACGAGCCGAAGCCCTGGTGATTGACGAACTCGGCCACGCGCCGCGTCCAGAGGACTTTTCCCGCGCGCGACAGGGCTGTGCAGTGGATGGCGTTGTCGTTGAGGAATGTGGCGAACAGTCGCTCGCCGTCGCAGGCGAGCGTGGACGAAGCGTGCGAGCTTTTGGCGTTCCCCTTGCCGTCGAACTTTCCCTGATGAACGGCCGTCCGCCACAACTCCTTGCCGGTTGCACGGTCCACAGCCAGCACCGATTGCGTTTCGGTCTCCGGTTCGGCGAGTGGCAGGTACACGTGCGATCCAACGACCGTCGGCGACCCGTGACCTCGACCGGGCACGGTCACCTTCCAGAGGACGTTTTTGGCGTCGCTCCATTCGACCGGGGCCGCTTGATCCGCCGACACGGAGCCGTCACCCGCCAACCCGCGCCACCACGGCGCGTCGGTCGCGGCGAACGGGTGGTCGATGCGGGCCGCGTTGGTCCGGGTCGGAACGTCCGCCGCCACGCCCAGCGCGGCGAGGCCCGCCAGTCCCAGAAACCCCACCAGTCCCAAAAACAAAGTCGCGCAACGAATCGGTCTCATCGGGTGCGGTCCTGCCACCTGCGGGGAAATGCTCTCTGCGCGAGACGCCGACGCGACCACGCATTTAAGAAAGTTGATCGTATCGACGAGCGAAGTCGAACTCGACCGCGGATAGAATGAGTTTTCACCGTCGGCCACCGAGTTCTTCGGACCCACGCACTCTCCCGGCCCCCGAAAGGCGATCATGTCCGAACATCCCGCGCCGAGCTCGCGCGTTCGGCACGTCGCGTTCTGGGCCTACTGTCTCGCCGCATGGATCGTCGCGCAACCGGTTTCGGCTGGCGATTGGCCCGCGCTCCATGGTCCAACGACGGATCGCATCGCGGCGGCAGACGAGCGCCTGGCCGAATCGTGGCCGGTCACCGGTCCGCCGATTGTGTGGACTCGCGAGATCGGCACGGGCTACTCCGCCTGCGCCGTGTCGGGCAACCGCGTGGTCACCCACGTGCAAACGCTTTACGAGCAGTCGCTGGTCTGTTTCGACGCGGAGACCGGCCAGCCGCTGTGGTCTCGACGGACCGGTTTTCCCTACGACGGTGGTGGCCTGTATCCGGGGCCGCGGGCCACACCGACGATTGATCGGAACCACGTCTACTGGCATTCCCCGGAGGGGCAAATCGGTTGCGTACGGCTGGAGGATGGGAGCGCACTCTGGACGGTCGATCTCGCGAACAAATACGGGTTACGCGGTGTGGATTTCGGGTGTTCGGCCTCGCCGGTGATGTTGTCCGTCGCAGGCAAGGACATCGTTTTGATTCCTGCGGGTGGAGCCGGGGCGACGCTGGTGGCGCTCGATGCGGGAACCGGGTCACTCGTCTGGAAAGGTGGCGACGACCCCGCCAGTTACGCGACCCCTCATCTCATCCGGTTTCGAGACCGGTCTCTGGTTGTCGTTCCCGGCGAGAACTCGCTGCTCCTCTTCGACGCGGAGACCGGTCAGGTCTGGTGCCGTATCGAACTCTCGAACGGTTACGACGAGCATTCGTGCGCGCCGCTGTATCGCGAACCGTACTTGTTGCTGGCGGTGCCGTTTCGGGGTGGTGCACGGCGGTGGGAGTTGATGCTCGACGAGCAAACTGGCCGGGGCGACGCCCGCGAGGACTGGATCAACCTGAAGTTCTCGAACGATGTCGCCTCCAGCGTGTTGGTGGGCGACACGGTCTATGGGTTCGACCTGCGCGACGCGCAGTCGCGACTCAACCGGGCGTCGCGAGGTGAGTTTCGCGCGCTCGACTGGAACACCGGGAAAGAACGCTGGTCCCGTCGCGACGTTGGTCACTCGGGGCTGATCGCGGCGGATGGCAAGCTCCTCGCCTTCACCGACACGGGCGAGTTACTGCTGATCCGCGCGTCTGCCGCTGGAGGGGACGTCCTGGCTCGCGCGCAAGTTTGCGACGGGGAGACCTGCTGGTCGGCTCCGGCTCTGGCGGACGGTCGGGTTTACTTGAGAACCCCGTCGCGCCTGGTGTGTCTCGATCTGCGGCCCCCCGCCGCGACGACCGCCCCGCCAAGCCGCGGACCGGTCGCGAACGGACCACTTGTGCCGTCGCGCCGCCTGCGGTTCGATCCGGTGATGCTCGTTGGGGGCGAGCGGGAGTACCCGGCCACCACACCCGAGTGGGACGAACTGCGCGCCTGGTGGGGGTGGTCGTTGGCGGGACTGGCGACGAGTTGTGTCGTGACCGGAGCCTCGATTCGTCGGGCACAGTCGGACCAGCGCGCGGCTGTGTGGTGGACGCTCGCGCTCTCGGGGGCATGGAGTCTGTTCGGGACGCCGCTGCTCAATCGTCGCGAGGGGACGTATGTGTTCCTGTGGCCACTGGCTCTGTGGTGCGGATTGCATGCGGCCATCATCGCCAGCCGCCACGCTCGCGGAGCGGGCTTTCGAGATTCGCGCCGCTGGTGGAGCTATCTGGCAGGTACCGCGTACCTGGGGCTGTGTGCGCTGTACTTCCACTTGTGTCGCCGCTTGGGACTGGCTCCCGAATGGTCATTCCTCGCGGGGTTCCTGGCGGCGATTCCCTGTTCCGTGCTGGCCATCGCGGCCGAGCGAGTGTCGACACATCGCTGGCGAATTGTCCTCGTGCGTGTGTCGCTGCTGGCCCTGTCCTTCAGCGCGTACTATTGGTCGAGCGTGCTGTTCATGAAGTGGCGACTGGTCGCGGGGAGTTGAACCCGTGCTGCCACGCCCCCTCTCCCCGCAGTGGAATTCGATCGTGTCGGTGGAATCGATTGCAGGGGAGACGGGGAAGTCTGGCGCCATTTTGCTTGAAATCGAGAGTTCGCATCCCCGCGCGGCGGATTACCGTTTTTTTCCGTTTTCCCGTTCCCTTTCCCGCGTTACCGTGACGGCATGCCTAAACGCTCCGCCACACGCCGCCGACACGGTTTCCGCTTCGAAGGCCCGCGCACGCCCGTCGCCGACCAATTGCTCATCGACGCCATCGACCAACTCGTCGGGCCGCGTGTCCTGGCCACCACCACCGGGCAGGGACAGTTCCCCGCTGCCGTCGCCCATCATGCGGGCGAAGAAGGTTGGACCGGGGCGGTGATCTGCCCCGTGCTCGACGACTTCATGGCCTGCCGGGTTCGCAACGCCACGTTCGCCGCTCCCTTTCCCGAGGTGTTCTGCGGCCCCGACATGCCCCCCGGCGAGTTCGACAGCGTCGCCCTCGCCGTCGATCACCGCGTCGCCACGGAACTCACGCGGGACATCGTGCAAAGCGGAGTGCTGTCGCTGCGGGACGGCGGGCGCATGCTCGCGGCCGTGGGCAAGGCGGACGACACCTTTCTGCACGACGAGCTCAAGAAATACTTCCCGAAGGTGACGCGCAACGTGCTGCCGCGCGGCGTCCTCTACGCCGCCACCAAGGCCGGCCCCCCGAAGAAGATCAAGAACTTCGCCGCCGAATTCACGTTCAAGGACGGCGAGCGGGTCGTGCGATTGATCTCCCGCCCCGGCGTTTTCAGCCACCGCGAAATCGACGACGGCGCGCGGGCCTTGCTGCGGGCGATCGAGGTCGTCCCCGGTCGGCGGGTGATCGACATGGGCTGCGGCTCGGGGGCGGTCGCGCTCGCGTTGGCGGCGCGCGACCCGTCGCTCGATGTGCTCGCGATCGATTCCCACGCGCGGGCCGTGTGGTGTACGCAACGGGGCGCGGAACTCAACGAACTGTCGAATGTCCGCACGCGGCTGACATCGGCGGGGGATGTCGACGAACCGGGCACGTACGACCTGGTCGCGGGCAATCCACCGTACTTTTCGGACTACCGCATCGCCACGTTGTTCCTCGAAACCGCCCGGACAGCGCTGAAGCGCGGGGGCCGGGTGTACATGGTCACGAAGACCCCGGATTGGTTCGAGGAGACGATGGGGACAATGTTCGGCTCCGTCGAGATCCGCAAGATCGGCGAGTATTACGTCGCGAGCGCGAAGAAACGCTGATCGTTTCGCTTCCGCTCGGTGTCGACGTTCCTGGTCGAAAGCCAGTGTGCGAGCGCGCCCGTTTCACGGTCAGGCTGTGAGAAGTTCAGTGGGATAGGCTTCCAGCCTGTCGTGTGTCGGATCTCTCCAAAGAAGGGAACCACAGGCTGGAAGCCTATCCCACGAAAACCTGACCGCTTCGAAGTGCAACGCCACGATGGTCGTTCGCAAAAACGCCAACGGGCCGCGCGCGAAGCCTGCGCACGACCCGTTGACGTGTTGTGATTTCCATTCCGCGTCGGTTTCCCGATCCGCCGCGTCGACCATTCCCGCACGGCGATCCTTCGCCGGTTGTGGCCGATTCAGTTCGCCGTCGCCGGACGTTCGTACCCCAAGGCCCGGACGACTTCGAGGACTTCGCTCCACGTCGGGAACATCCGTCCGCTCTTTCGCTTGTACTCGTCCATCGCCTTCATGAACTCGATCTCGTCGTTCGTGTAATCGCGCTCGCAAGTGGTGGGGTCGATCATGCGGCGTCGTTCGACCTTCTCCCGCCGTTCCCCCTGACGCCGTTCCGGCGCCTTGTAGCCTTCGTCCTTCGCCTTGCGTCGGTCCATCGCGAAGCGACGGTCCTTGGGGGACCGACGATTCACGACCGCCGTCGTTTCGCCGCCGCCGGCACGTTCGAATTCACTCATGACTCGCCACGCTTTCTTGCCAGGGCGGTGTTCCCGTCCTCGATGAACCCGGTTCCCGTCCGGGGTCTTCGAATCCGCGACGATGTTCCGCCCGCACCTTTGGAATCTGGCCAAACCGAGGGGGGTTGTTGTCCGAGAGCTTCCGTTCCAGGCTCCGTCCCGCGCGGCACCTTCCACGCGTTCCCTTCCGTGAATCCGTCTCCACGGCTCCATGTCCACGACACCGCATCCCTGCCAAGACATCCCTGCCCCGGAGCCCGACCGTGCGACCATCCCCGTGTCGTCCGTTCGTGCTCCGCCGCGCGATCCCTGCGACTGATCTGTTTCACCGACCCTTTGCGTCCGTGTCGACCGTCTCGACCGACCTTGGAACGACCCGGCGGGCGTCTTGCGAACGGTGCCCAATCGCGCACCATTCGAGTCGCTCGCGAGGCGGTTCCAAGGAGGGTGGGGCGGTTCGCACGTCGTTGCGTTGGACCGGAATCGTTCCGACGACGTGGCGAATCGGCATCCTTCCCTCAAGTTCCACAGGATCGACAGAGTTTGCCGAACCCGACTGAATTGTGCGCGATGAACGGGGACAGGCCGGCTTGGGGCTTTACGGAAACCTGAATGCCCGCGGTCCGATTTCCAGCGGAAGCGGTTGTGCCGCGTGCGCCACCGACAGGACCGGCCTCGCCTCGAAAATCGGAGGCGTCCGCTTGAAAATCCTTCAAGCCGGGAAAGGCGCGTTTGACCGTGCCGGGTGCGAATCCCGCACAGTCATGCCCGCTCGTAGGCCGGCCCGTGGACGCAACGATCCGTGCCCCGTCGGCGCACGCGACGGACGGGAAGTCCGTCGTACATTCGCGTGGCGACCACTCCTCGGAATCGAGGCGCGGGGTCCCTCGGGCAATTCCGAGCACTCCGATTCCAAGCCCCGCCGCCCCACCCGGCCCCACCCCGTCCCGCCCCGCACAATCGCTTCAACCCGAGCTACTTCTTTTCCCCACCCGCAAGGAATGTCCACGTCTTCTCCGTCACCGCATCGTCGTCGAGTCCGAACTCGCGGTTGATCGTCATGTGGCTTTTGCCTTCGGCCGCGTAGACCTCGGCCCGTCCGCCCGCTGCGACCAGCGCGTCGGCCAACAGATGCGATTGACGGCGTGAATCCAACCGCCCCGCCACGTGATGAATCAGGAACGGGGGAAACGGAGTCCCCGCGGGGGCTTGCTTCACGCGCAGAACCGGCGAAGCCTCGGCCCAGTCCGCCTCCGATGTCCCAAACGCCTCTTCGTACAGCTTGCGGATGCGTTCGCCGCCGAACTGGAGTTGCGACGCGACTTCGTACCCCGCCCCGTCCAACAAAATCACCCCTTTGACGGCTGCCAACGTCTCCTTTTCGGCGGCCAGGTACCGGGGGTCGGTCGCCACCAAGGCCGCCAGGTGAGCACCGGCGGAATGGCCCATCAGGTACACGCGATCCGGGTCGCCGCCATGTTCGGCGATGTGGCTGCGCGTCCAGGCCACCGCCGACGCCACGTCCTCCGCTTGCCCGCGAAACGTCGTCTCGGGAACAAACCGGTAGTTGGTCGCCACCAACGCGAAGCCCCGTTCGGCGAACGCGTCGGGCTTGAGTCCCACATGCGTTTTGTCGCCGAACTTCCACGCCCCGCCATGCACCCAGATCACAACCGGGTGGCCATGCCAATCCGCACCCCGTTTCCGGGATTCGGCGGGAAGGTAGACATCCAACTGGTTGCGAACGGGATCCTTGGCCCGGTGGGCGTAGGCGACCCCCTTCACATCCGGCACAGCGGACGATAGCAGCGACCGCCCGGCATCGGGGGTTTGCGCTTCGTCGGAGCCGGCGGCACGTTGCTTGAGCAAGTCCCTGAGCCGCGGTCGCGCGGGGGGGGCCTCGTCCGCGGCGCGGGCGGCACCGGCGCTTGCCAGGAGGCCGAGTTGCAGGACGGCGACAGCGAGAACAGCGTGGGCGCGAAAACCGCGCGAAGGATTCGGCATGATGGCGTCCCTGGTTCCGGCGGAAACCCTGTCAACGGGCGAGCGTTGTTCAGCAAACACCCCGCCGACGCCAAGGTTTCGCCGGTTCGCGCGCATCCGCAACGCTGCGGCTATGAGTTTTCGGAAACCCGAAGCGTGAGCGAGGGACCCCGCGTGGATTTCAGGGAAATCGTGACCGACGAAGAGCGCGGAGTCCCTCACTCCCGTTTCGGGTTTCCATTGCGAATTCACCGGTTGTCCGCAGAAACAACCGACTCGTAGCGGAGATTTTCCGATCTTCGCAGCCCGCGACCGCGTGCCTCGACCTGTATCACGAACACGCCCCGTCGCTCAAACCGTCGCAAAGCCCGCCGCGTGCGCCGCCGCTTCGTCGGGGAAGACGATCAGATCGTCCGGCAGGCCTTTCGCCAGTTCTTCATTCGGGAAACACCGCCTGAGCGACGCACGACCCCAGCAGGCGGGAACCATTTCGTGTTCGCAGTACGCGCAGCGCAACCGCAGCGTCGCCCCTTTCCGGACCAGCCAGAACTTCGGCTTGAGGTACCGGACCTCCGCCTCGTGCGTGGTGATGCAGCGCGGATTCGCGCAGCCAAGGTTGCTCGCCTGATAGACCGGGTACTTCCGCGCCGGGGGGTGCGGGTCCAGGATCGACGGACGCAGCCCCAACAGCGCGGCCATCAGCGCCATGCGGACGGGAACGCCGTACGCAGCCTGTTTGAAGTACACGGCCCGTTCGTCGTTGTCGATGTCGTACCCCAGCTCAGCCACGCGCGGCAGGGGATGCATCACGCGGCTGTGGCTCCCCAGGTGACTGCGAACGAACTCCGCGTTGACGACGGAATAGTCCCCCGCGCTGGTGCCGGCGGCGGCGTCGGAACGCTCGCGTTGCAGACGGGTGACGTACAGGGCGTCGATGCGCGGGCGCTTTTTGGCGAACTGTTCGAACAGGGATCCGGCGGATTCGTGTTTGAGATCGGTGAACAACGTCCGCTGATGCGGCTTTTCCGGGGCGACCCACGCCGCGTGCACGGGAAGTTCGTCGGGGTTGGACGACTCCAGTTCGTCCGGCGTGAGGGGGGAGCAGTGGTAGTCCTGCTGCAGGCGGCGAACGACATGCTCGGGCAACTCGAACCCTTCCGCTGCCATCGGAATCACCCGCGCGCCGAACCGAGCGAGGCCGTACACGAGGGAATGGACGGTGCGGCCATGCTTGAGGTCCCCCCACAGGGCGACGTTGAGTCCCGAGAGCGTGCCGTGTTCGCGCTGCAAGGTGTACAGGTCGCACAACGTCTGCGTGGGATGCTCGTGCCCTCCGTCCCCCGCGTTAACCACCGGGACTTCCGAATAGTCGGCGGCAACGCGCACGGCCCCTTCGTTGGGATGGCGGATGACGACGATGTCGGCGTAGTTCTGCACGACGCGGATGGTATCGGCGAGGGTTTCCCCCTTGGCGGCGGAAGTGGTTTTGGGGTCGGCGGACGACAGCACCTGTCCCCCCAGGCGTCCCATTGCCGATTCGAAACTGAAGCGGGTGCGCGTGCTGGCCTCGTAAAACAGCGTGGCCAGTTGATGTTGTTGCGCCTCGGCCCGCGCGCCGCGAATACGCCACGGTCGGTCGGGCCGGGTCATGGTGGCGAGGTATTCGTCCGCGAGCGAGAAGATCGCGAGGATCTCGCGTTCGGAGAGGTCGTCGACCGTGATGACATGACGCGGCATGGGAGTGGTTCCGGTGTGCATCGCGTGATTATGGCGGAGACCGGCGCGCGGCGGGAATGCAACCGGCGAAATGGCGTGCGGGAGCGTGCGCTGAATTTTGCCCGGCGTCGATGGCTATACTGCCGGATGGGTCGTCGGATTGTGCGAGTGCGGGTGGGAGTCGCGATCGAGATGCCGGTATCGTTCGACCAGTATTGCCGCGATTGCGTCGATGCGGGCCTGTTGGGCTCGGCGGAGGTCGACGAAGCCCGGACGGCCAATCCCGAGGGAGACGCGCAGGCGTTGGCCCGCTGGCTGGTGAAGCGGGAAATGCTGACGGCGTTTCAGGCGCAACAGGCGTTCGCCGGACGGGCGAAGACGCTGGTGTTGGGAAACTACGTCCTGCTGGACAAATTGGGACAAGGCGGGATGGGAGCGGTGTACAAGGCACTGCACCGGCGGATGAAGCGACTTGTGGCACTGAAGGTGTTGTCGCCCGACCTGACCAGGACGGACGAGTCGATCCAGCGGTTTCAGCGCGAAGTCGAGGCGGCCGCGCGTTTGGAGCATCCCAACATCGTGACGGCTTTTGACGCCGACTGCGTCGGGAAGACGCACTTCCTCGTGATGCAGTTCGTGGACGGGCCGGACCTGTCGACGCTGGTGAAGCGGAAAGGGCCACTGGCGGTGGACAAGGGGGTCCACTGCGTGCTGCAAGCGGCGCGGGGACTGGCCTACGCGCACGGACGAGGGATCGTGCATCGCGACATCAAACCGGCCAACCTCCTCATGAACCGCGAAGGCGTGCTGAAGATTCTCGACATGGGGTTGGCGAGCTTCAGCGACCGCAAAGCGGCGGCCGAATTGACACACTCGGGGGCGATGCTGGGAACGGTCGACTACATGCCCCCCGAGCAAGCGCTCGACACCCGTTCGGCCGATGCGCGGTCGGACATCTACAGCCTGGGGATCACGCTGTGGTATCTGCTCGTCGGTCGCGCGGCGTACGACGGGGACTCGATGATGGCCAAACTGTTGGCGCACCGTGACGCGCCGCTGCCGTCCTTGGGAGGCGCGCGGGGGGAGGTTCCGACGGCGCTGGACATGGCTTTTCGCAGGATGATCGCCAAGAAGCCGGAAGATCGTTTTCAAACGATGGACGAGGTGATCGCGGCGCTGGAGGACGTCATGGCGGGGACCGAGACCGGGCCAAGCCTGAGTGTCGAGCCATCGGAACTCGAGAAGCTCGAACGCGAATTGCGCGACCAGAGGGCGGCGGGATCGACGGCGGCTTTGGCGACGATTCAAGACACGGTCCGGCCAACACCGCGGAGGTCGAAGTCCTCGTGGAACGATCGCGCGAGGCGGTTCGCACGCGACCAACCGCTGTGGGTCGCGGGGGGCGCGGCGGCGGTATTGGCTGTGATATTGGCACTGTGGCTTGGTCCGCGGTCGTCTCGTACCGCGGGTGAAGCCAACTCCGGCGGGAGCGGAGACGGAACAGTCGCGGCGACGACGGGATCGGAGTTGTCGTCGTCGCCACCGGTAAAGACCGGCAAGAATGCTTCCACTCGTGGATCGGCAGCGGGAGCCGCCACGCCCGTTGATGTGGTGAGCGCAGGCCAGCGAGACACGGTCGCATCGAGCGATGCGGTCAAGAAAGACTCGACGCCGAATCCAAAGGGACCGCCGACATCCACCCCGAACCCGCCACCCCCGGCGGCGGCAACCGTCGCCCCGTCTCCGCTCGGCTGGCCATTCGACGAGGCGACCGCGAAAGCCGCACAATCCGCTTGGGCCCTCCACATTGGCGGGGATGTGGTCGAGACGAACGCGGCGGGGATGGAGATGGTGATCGTCCCACCGGGGACATTCCTGATGGGAAGTCCTCCGGAGGAATTCGGGCACGACGACACCGAGACACAAGTGTCGACGACAATCGGTTCGCCATTCCGGATTTCGCGTCACGAAGTGACCCAGGACCTGTGGAGCCGTGTCATGGGGACCGTGCCGTGGAAGGGGCAACCCGATGCACGGGAGAATCCGCGGCATGCCGCGTCGCATGTGACCTGGGACGAAAGTCGGGAATTCTGCCGCAAGTTGTCGCAATTGACGGCACGCTCGTATCGATTGCCGACGGAGGCCGAATGGGAGTGGGCCTGTCGCGCCGGATGCCCCACCATCTACAGCTTCGGCGGCGACGACAAGGACCTGGGCCAACACGCCTGGTGGGGCGGGTACGGGGGGGACGGCAATGCCAAAGCCGAACGGTATGCCCACGCGGTTGGCGAGAAGCGCCCCAACCGGTTCGGCCTGTTCGACATCCACGGAAACGTCTGGGAATGGTGCGAAGATGTTTACGAGGACAGGCTGCGCGGAGGTCTCGATCCCGTCGGGACGGGGTCGTCGAAGTTTCGCGTGTATCGCGGCGGTGGCTGGAACGGCTTGCCTGCGATCTCAAGGTCGGCCAATCGAGCGAGATTGCCTCCCGACGCACGCATGAGCTACGTCGGCTTGAGGCCGGTGGAAACACTGAAGGGCAGGCCCTCCACCGCGACATTGGCATCCACAAACATGGCATCCACAACGAAGCCGCCCAACGCGGTTTCGGCGGCGACCTTCGCCGCTCCGATGGCTTGGCCGTGCGACGAAGCCCTGGCCGCCGCCGCTCAGGCCGCGTGGGCGAAGGCCACGCAGCGCACGGTCGTCGAGCGCAACAGCGTCGGGATGGACATGGTGCTGATCCCCCCGGGTTCGTTCAAGATCGGCAGCCCGCCCGAAGAACCGGGACATCACCCGGTCGAAACGCAGGTGGATGTGACGCTGTCTCGCCCTTTCCGGCTGGCGCGGACACCGGTGACCGTCGAGCAGTTTCGGCAGTTCGTGTTGGCCACCGGTTATGTGACCGAGGCGGAACGGGACGGACGCGGCGGGCGTGGCTGGAACGGCGACACCGAACGCTTGGAGGGGCCTGACCCCCGCTATGGATGGGCCAACACGGGTTGGGCTCAGACCGATCGGCATCCGGTGGTCAATGTCACGTGGCGCGACGCGAACGCATTTTGCGGGTGGCTGGGGATCAAAGAGGGGGCCACCTACCGCCTGCCGACGGAGGCGGAGCGGGAGTGGTCCTGCCGGGCCGGTTCGGCGACGCGGTTCTATTGCGGAGACAATGCCGCCGATTTGATCACGGCGGGCAATGTGGCCGACGACAGCGTGCTCCAGGTCTTTCCCGGCATGAAGAATCATGTTCCCGGAAACGATGGATTCCCGTTCACGTCACCGGTGGGCTCCTTCCCTCCGAACGCCTTCGGCCTGCACGACATGCTCGGCAACGTTTGGGAATGGTGCCAGGATTGGCACTCGGCGGCGAACCCCGGCGGAATCGATCCGGTGGGGATCGACCCGGCGTCGGGACGGCGTGCGACGCGCGGCGGTTCGTGGATGAACGTGGCGACCGAACAGCGTTCTGCCGCGCGCGGCAACGTGGAGCCCACCTACCGCTCGGAGGTCGACGGCTTTCGCGTGCTGCGAACGGAGTGAAGCGGCGCGTGTTTCGCGCGGCACTCCGGGTTCCGGGGCAATGTCCGCATTCGCCCTCGCGTGATACGATCCTCGGCCGATACGGACCTCGGGCGATACGGCCCTCACCGCACCCAATCCGCCAGCCAACTCACCAGCGCGACGATCGTCACGATTCCCGCCAGATCCAGCAGCACGCCGTAGCGGATCATTCGCGTCAGGGGGATCAGGCCCGACCCGTACACGATCGCGTTGCACGGCGTCGATACCGGCAGCATGAAGCCCAGACTGGCCGCCATCGTCGCCGCCAGCGCTGGTTCGAGCGGGTCCACCCCCGCGCTCCGCGCCAGCGGGATCACCACCGGAATCACAATATTCGCCGCCGCCGTGTTCGAAGTCGCCTCGCTGACCAGCACCGCCACGAGCGTCGCCGCCACGACCAGGCCGAACGTGCTCGTCCCCGGCAACCAGGCCGTCAACGAGTTGCCGATCACCGCCGCCAGGCCCGTTTCCCGCGCCAGTTCCCCCAGCGCGAAGCCCCCGCCGTACAGGAACACCACCCCCCACTCGATCCCCGCGGCGTCCTCCCACGTGATCGCCTTCCCCTCGCGGTTTCCGGGCAACAAGAACAGCAACCCCGCCCCCAATAGCGCCGGGACCGCCTCCGGCAAATGGTCGCGCAGCCATTTGTACGCGTCGCTCGATTCTCCCCACGCCAACGCGGCGACTCCCGGCGTCACCCACAACGTCACCATCAGCACGAACGCGACCAGCGTCGACCGTTGACCGGTCGTCCACGGACCGAGCTTCGCCGATTCGGACCGCAGCAATTCGTCGCTCCCCACCAAACTCGGCAAACCGCGGGCGCCAAACCACCACAGGAATCCGAACAGGATCGTGTACAGCACCACCACGACCGGCACACCGATCCGCATCCAGTCGAAAAACGGGATGTCGACCCCGAGTTCCTTGCGGAGGAAGCCCAACCCGATGGCGTTCGGCGGAGTGCCGATGGGAGTCGCCAAGCCGCCGATCGACGCGGCGAACGAAGTCATCAGCAGCAACACCGTGGCATAGCGCGAGGTCGCGATCCGGTCCACGTTCGCGCGGGTGGCGTCTTCCCCCTCCCGTTCCCGCAGAAACCCGATGATCGACAGCCCGATCGCGTACATCATCGCCGTCGTCGCGGTGTTCGAGATCCACGCCGAAATGAAGGCCGTCACCGCGCCGTAGGCGAACAGGATCCGCCCCGGACTCGTCCCCACCCACCGGAGCGACATCACCCCGAACGCCAATCGCCGATCCAACCCGTGCAGGAAGATCGCCCGCGCGAGCATGAACGAACCGATGAACAGAAACATCAGCGGTTCGGCGAACGGCGCGAACACCTGCTTCGCCGGCGCGACTCCCAACAACACCGCCCCCGCCGCCGCGAGGAACGCCGTCATCGGCATCGGGAGCGCTTCGGTCACCCACAGCACGACCACCGCACCCAGGATGGCCGCCAACCGATGCGCCGGCGCCGTCAGCGACGGGAAATCGGCGAACCACAACGCCGCGAACACCAACGGCGCCACCCAAAATCCCAGTTGTTTGCGGGCCGCTTCGAACCGCTCCTCGAGGGGGCTGAGCGCGCCGGTGATCGGTTCGGTCATTCGCGGTCCCCCGGCAACGCTTCCGATTCGTTCATTTCGCGACGTCTTCGTCCGCGCGGCACGCCAGCGGGACTACCCCCCGCACAACCTCACCGGGGAATCCGTGGACGGAATCGCCAGGCCTCGTGGTCCGGCACGCGCCGCGCCGATTGCGGATGCACCCGGTGCAAGCGTTTCAGTTCCAGCGCGATCAGCGCCCCCATCGCGAAGCCGCCGATGTGCGCCCACCAGGCGACTCCCCCCGTCATGGCCGAGCCGATGCTCGCCACACCGCTGAAAAACTGCATCGCGAACCAGAAGCCCAGGAACAGGTACGCGGGCACCGTGATGGCCGAAAACACCACAAAGATCGGGATCAACGCCACCACCTGCGCGCGCGGGTACAGCACCAGGTACGCCCCCATCACTCCCGCGATCGCGCCGCTTGCTCCGATCGTCGGGATCGTCGACCCCCAGTTCGTCAGCAGGTGCAACAGGCTCGCCGCGATCCCGCACACGACGTAGAAAATCGCGTATCCCACCTTGCCGAAGCAGTCCTCGACGTTGTCGCCGAAGATGTGCAGCATCCACAAATTGCCAACCACGTGCGCCCACCCGCCATGCAGGAAGCAACACGTCAGCAGCGTCCACCACGGCGAGAACGAAAGCGGAGCCAGCCGCCGTTCGACGACGACTTCGCGAACCCCCTCCGGAAACCGCGCCACACCCCGCTCACGAATCGTAATGGGCCGCTCCGGATGGGCCACGCGGGCGGGAATCATCCCGTACTTCTCGACGAGCTCGTCCCGGCCATCCTTCTCGTCCCGCAACTGAGCGAAAAACGCCAAACCGCACAGGACGATCAACGTCCAGTTCATGGCCGGAAAGCGGCGGTACGGAATCGTGTCGTAAAGAGGCAGCATGAGGCGGGGGGCACGTCCAAAGCGAATCAAAACGGCGTCCTCGACGCCCAACCCCCATCCTCGCGACCCCCCCACGAATTCACAACCCGGGTCATCGTGGTGACAGAGCGTTCGCCATATTCAATCAGTCGCAGAAGAAGGGGTGGCCGGGGTTGGAGCCGCTTTGGGCGAAACCCCGGAAAACCGCGTGAAATCGCAAGACCTGAGCTTCCCTTCGGTCCACCCCGGCCACCTCAGGTTCAACAAAGCGAAAGCCCCCGGTCTATCAGTCCACGCGCTCGTACAACGGACTTCCAGTCCGTTGCGCATCCCCAAGACCCGCACATCCGACCCACCCGTGACTTGCCTTCACCCGGCGTTCTCCCGCGTCGGTCGGTCCCGGAACTCCGGCGGCAGTTTCGCGATCGCTGTTTCGACGGTCTCAATCTCCCCGTCAAGCGAGCCATACCCCGCCCCGGCCTCGCGGACGGCGATCAACAGCTCGCGCGCCTGATGCAATCGCATCTGCGCAACACGGAAATCGCCCGGCCGCCGCGCCACATTCCCCCCGTAGTAGCAGGCAACTGCAAGCTCCCGCTGATGCGCCAGGTTCTCCGGTTCCCGCGCCACCAACCTTTCGCAGATCGCGCGGGAACGGTCGAACAGCTCCAAGGCGTCTCTCAGCCGACCCTGTTTCTCACGGATTCGCCCCACGTTATTGAGCGCGATCGACAACTCCCGCTGATGCGCCATGTTGTCCGGTTCTCGCTCTACCAGACTCTCGCGAATAACGCGGGACCGGTCGAGCAGCTCCAAAGCGTCGTCCAGCCGACCCTGTTCCTCACGGATTCGCCCCACGTTGTTGAGCGCGATCGACAGCTCCCGCTGATGCGCCAGGTTCTCCGGTTCCCGTGCCACCAAGGTCTCGCGGACCTTGCGGGAACGGTCGAACAGGTCCAAGGCGTCTTCCAGCCGACCCTGACTCTCGCGGATTCGCCCCACGTTATCCAGCGCGATCGACAGATCCCGCTGATGCGCCAGGTTCTCCGGTTCCCGCGCCACCAAACTTTCGCAGATCGCGCGGGAACGGTCGAACAACTCCAAAGCGTCGTCTAGGCGACCCTGTTTCTCGCGGATTCGCCCCACGTTATTGAGCGCGACCGACAAATCCCGCTGATGCCCCAAGTTCTCCGGTTCCCGCGCCACCAGACTCTCGCGGATCACGCGGGATCGGTCGAACAGGTCCAAGGCGTCTTCCAGCCGACCCTGTTTCTCACGGATTCGCCCCACGTTCTCCAGCGCGATCGACAGCCCCCGCTGATGCGCCAGGTTCTCCGGTTCCCGCGTCACCAAAGTCTCGCTGATTACGCGAGAACGGTCGAACTGTGCCAAGGCATCGTCCAACCGACCCTGACTCTCTCGGATTCGCCCCACGTTATTGAGCGCGATCGAAAAATCCCGCTGATGCGCCAGGTTCTCCGGTTCCCGCGCCACCAACGTCTCCTTGATCTCACGGGAACGGTTGAACAGCTCCAAAGCGTCCTCCAGACGCCCCCGTTTCTCGCGGATTCGCCCCACGTTGTTGAGCGCGATCGACAGCTCCCGCTGATACGCCAGGTTGTCCGGTTCCCGCGCCACCAGCCTCTCGCAAACGCCCCGTTGTTCGACTCCCGCTGCACTCGCGCCCACTAAGTCTCCCACATCTTCCAGACAAGAGCACAGCCGGTGCAGCGACTCCCTGAGGGGCATCTCGCGATTCGCCGCAGCGATGGTTCGCGCACGTTCGACGGCCGTCTGTGCCAAGGCCACGGCCACCTTCAGCCGCCCTTGCGCCTTCTCCATGTCAGCCAATCCATAGGCCATTCGCGCGACCAGGCTGGCGGAAATTGGCTCGCCAGCTCCGCCCAAGAGCCGCTCCGCATGCGGCGCCACGGTGCGGAGTTCCGGCAGGATATTCAGCGGAAGATTGTCGTTGGTGTCCGGGCGATCAAAATCCCGCGCGACGAGTTCCGCCGCCAGTTCCCGACCGAGGTTCGCCGGCTCCGGCTGCTTGGTCTTTCGGTCCTTTTTTGGCCGCCCCTTCTTTTGCCGCTCCCTCTCTTGCCACAGTCGCCCAACCTCCTGAATCAGCCGATGCACGCTGAACAACCGCTGCGCCCCCACAGGCGGCTCCGCCAGCGAAAAATCATACAGTGGCAGCAGCAGGCGCTGCGGCTCTTTCCGCACGGTCTCGCGAACCTCTGGGGGAACGCGTGCCAGCAGTTCCTCGCTCCACGGTTGCGTGACCAGCCGTTCGGGGATCGGACTCGCCGCCAGCCACGCGAGCGCGTCAAACACCACCTGGCTCGCGCGCGGAAGCTGCGCGTACGATGTGCGCCACGTGACAGCCACGGTCCGGGGATACCCGGTCTGCCGGGGATCGAAGTCCGCATCGTCCAGCAACTCGTCCCGCCGCGCATGCCAATCGGCCAGATAATCCGCGAACGACAGTCGCCGTTTGTTGATCGCGGCGGCCCCCTGCGTCAGCGCGAGCGCCAAGCCATCAAGCTCCTTTGCCAGCGCGCCGGCCTCCCGCCGATCCTCGGCGTCCGAACTGGACACTCGCTTCCCCTGCGTCGCTTCCAGCAGGAATTCCACGGAATCTTCGGGATTGAGCACATCCAGGTGCAGGTCGACCACGCCCAGCGGCCATTGCGTGATCCGTCCCGTGAGGATCACGCGGCCATAATGGATATGGCGAAGCTTCTCGGCGACGGAGTCGAAGGCTTCGGGCGAATCGACATTGTCGACGAGCAGGCACCAACCTTTGTGGGCCGGTTCCCCCAGCCATCGCAACGCCCCCTTCAGCCGCTGCTCCTGATCGGTCGAGTTCATTTCCGGCAGGTGCAACACGCCACACAGTTCGGCGAGGCTGGCGTCGAGTTCGTCCGGCGTCTCCGCCGAAACGAACAGCAGGGCCGAGTGTTCGTGGGCGAACAGGTGCAGATACTCGGCGGCCAGACGCGTCTTGCCGATTCCCCCCGCTCCGCTCAACGCGACGGTCGCGGTGGTGACTCCGGCCGTTTGACTCGTCAACTCCCGACGGATTTTTGCCAGCCATTCCCGGCGGCCTTTGAACAACCGGCCCAGACTGCGCGGAAGCGTGGGGGAAACCGGCGGATTCGCGGCGGGCAACAGCGGCCCCAGCACCTTGAGCAACTCGATAGTCAAGTCGGTCTTGTCGGTGAACCGCGGTTCGAGATAGCGGCCCCGCTCTTGCAGCGCGGTGCGATGTTTTTGCTGCGATTCGCGCTGTCGCCGGGCGATGGCGGGATCGGACAGCGGCTGGTCTCCGGGAACCGGTGATTTCGGCCCGGCAATCAACAGGTTCTTCCCGTGATAGTACGCCAGCCACGCCTCCCATTGCGTGTAGCTCAGCCCGAACAGGTCGTCGCGCAAAAGTCCGCTGCGGTCCGGGAAATCCTGGTAAAGGGCGAGAAGCGCTTCCACCTGAGGTCGTTCGGGGATCCCGTCGTTCTGCGGATTCCCCGTGCGGTTCCCGATCAGGTGAATCACCGCTTCGCACTGCCGAAGGTACTCATCCAGCTTGAGCAGCGTTTCCGCGCCATAAGGGATGAAGTCTTCCTGAATCTTGACAGAGACACCGGGCCTGTCCAGATGATGCCGCAACTCCTCGCGGTAGGAGCCGAACTCATCGGAAACGCAAGAGAGGAAAATCTGGACGCTCATGGCCCATCAGCCGCCCGGGAGTGGAGTCTCTGGAAGTCGATCCGGAGGCAAGTCTAAAGACAATCGCCAGCCTCGGAAATCGTAGAAGGTCATGCCGCACGCCACCGTCGGCCAGCCCGTCGGCCAGCCCGGCGGGTGGCCCAGCCATCTCGTGGCTGGGTCGCGCAGCGACAAGACGCCCCACCTTCCGCGCTCAACCACCACAAAAACCGGACCGTCCCCCGTGCCACGCTTGGCCCGGCTCTGCGGGACAAGCATGCCTCCACGCGTCCCCCCAATATCCCTCCTCGTTGCGCCCCGTTCGCCACTGCCGGTTTACCCGGCGCGATCGCGAACACTCGCCCCGGTATTTCGATCCCTGTCGAACAACCGAGCCTCCCGCTCGCGCCGCGCGCCCCCCGAACCCCCCTTTCCCACCCCCGCGCGAATTCTTCGCGCTCGAATTTCCCACATTTCGATTTTTCAAAACGTGGGTTCTGCGCACGCGCACCCCTCAAAAACACCCCGCAACCCGACCTCGGGTCTCGCACGCGAAACGCGCGCATTCTCTGCGTTTTTTACGTTTTTCCCCGCCGCGATTGTTTTCGGAACCCCGTTTTCCACCCCCCGAATCGGGGCGAAAACCATTTCCGCCCTCTCCCGCAAACCACTTGCAACACGGCGCGCAACAAACCCCCGTAGTACGAAGGGTGCAGCTTCATCCTGGATTTCTCCCCCACGCGCCCCAAAGAACGAGAAACGGGCTTCCGTTCCCGGCGGAAGCCCGTTGTATTCCCGATGGCCCGAGTTCCCGCCCCCTCGTTCGACTCCGAGGTGCTGGTGACTTGTTGGTACCTCTCTCCGTGTGTCATTCACGACTATCGAATTCGCTCATCCGAGCGTGGGTGTTGATGGGTAATGGTTTGCGATCTTCCGTCAGGTTCTCGCGGTGCCTCCCGCGGGCGGTCCGTCGGACGGAGAACCTGTCCGGAGCCGACGGCCGCGCGGTGAAGTGTGGTCACGAGCGTTCCCTGTTCGTGAGATCTTTGTGGACTCGATCTTTCAGAACTGCGTTTCGTTGCCGTTGTCATTGTTCGCGGAGCAGTGCCGCGAGGTGGAGGGTTACTTGAAATACGGGCTGGTCGTGCGACGGTCGGCGGTCGGCACCTTGGCGTTCACCTTGGTGGCGTCCGTCTTCCCGTAGAACGGAGAGATCGGAGCCACGCCGGGGAACCCGGGATTGATCGCCGGCACCGCGTACGGATTGACACCCGGCAAGCCGTACGGATTGACCACCGGAGCCACAGCAGGCGCCCCCAACAGGGGAGTGCCGTAGCCAGGCGCCCCGTAGGGGACACCGATCGCCGGCGCGGTCAGCGTGTTCGAGACACCCAGACCGTACGGAACCCCGTACCCTGGCACGCCATATCCCGGAGCACCGTAGCCGGGGACGCCGTACCCCGGCGCACCGTACGCCGGCACGCCGTAACCGGGAGCACCGTATCCGGGAGTGCCATACCCCGTCCCGTAGCCGACCCCGTACCCCCCACCGTAGCCACCCCAACCGGGATAGCCCGGGTAGGTCGGAAAGGCGGGGCGACACACCGGCGCCGTATAGCACGGCGGGCACGACGGGAAGCACCCGAAGAACGCGGTCTTCGCTTCCTTGGTCGAGGCGGACTGGCTGGCGACCGCCTTGTCGCTCACCTTCGATGCGACCACTTCGCGAGCCTCGGGGGCGACGACCGTCGCACGTTGTCCTTCGGCCGCAAACGCGGCCCCACCGAGAGTCAGAGCGACTCCCGCAGCCGTCACCGACGACCGGATCCCTGTGACGTTCATGATGTTCTCCTGACTGATTGACTGCGCTTCACGGGCAAAGTTGTGCGGCGCCCTGGCGTCCGCGTCACCGCGACGTGCGGTGAACGTGAATCGAGAAATGCACAGTCCGTGCCAAATCGGAGTCAAAACCGCATCACTCGCGGAAACAGCCTGTTTTCTCGGGGAATCTTGGCATCCGAGCCTTATGGCGGAGCGCCGGAGGGGCGTTGTTGTGATCGTGACTTGCAAAACCTGTCTGCGGAGTTGAAAGGATTACACTCACGCCAACCAGGTGTCGGATCGACACTTCCCGGTCTTGCAGTGGTTTGTAAGAACGTCCGGAGCGGGGGCGACGGCAGACTCGCCCCAGGTGGATCAAATTGCCAATCCAGGCCGCGCTGGCAGCAAATCGCACCTCATAAATGCAGTATTGGGAGGCCTTCGGCGCTGGACCCTCGCTGTCGCGATTTGGCACAGGCTTCGCTTAGCAAGAGAATCATTGTGATTCACCCCAACGCGGGGTGACACTCGCCAGGTTCGCCAGACCCCGGTGACTCCCGCCGACGCGGAAAGTCACTCTGACTTCAAGGAACGAGATCATGTTGGTCCTCACCCGGAAGAAATCGGAACTCATCCAAATCGGTGAAGGGATTGTCATCAAAATCATCAGCACCGGCGCCAAGACCGTGAAGATCGGGATCGAAGCCCCTAAGGAAGTGCGGGTCCTTCGCGGCGAACTCTGCACCGACCTGAACGTTGGTCCGCTGGCCCAGTTCCTTGCGGAAAAGCCACTCGCCGCCACGAAGACCGAGTCGGTCGGCATGGCCACCGTCAGCGTCAATCACTTCCCGCTCGCCCGTGCCTCTTGACCCCCTCGGTTCCTCTCATGACGAGACCCGATGCTGCTTGACCCCAGACCCCCGCCCGTACCCCACCCCTTCGAAAACAACGTTCTCCGGCGCTGGATGTCGGAGACTCAGGACAAGGAATCCATCATGACGCTGTCGTCCCTCACTCACGGCCTCTTCGCCCGCTTCGTTCGCTCCACCCGCTTCGCGGCGCTGTTGCTCGGCCTGGCCGCTCCCGCGTTCTCCGGAACGGTGTTCGCCGACAACGGCAACTACCGCCCCGACACCGGCTCGGTTCGCGATTACCCGGTTCGCGATTATCCCAGCCGCGATCAACGATCGCTCGACAACGGCCTCGACGACCGAACTGTCCCCGGCCACCGCAACCTTCGCACCCGTGGCGACGACTACGACACGCTCCCGCCGCACCGGGGTGGCGCTTCCCGCTCGAACTACCGACGGGCCGACGGACTCGCTCCCCGGGACCGGTTCGAGTCGACGCGAGATCGCTTCGACGTGGTTGTTCCCGTCCCCGCCGAATACGGAGACGACCGGGGTGGTTACAGCCGACCCCGCTTTGACGAATTCGACCGGAACGAACGGCTTGATCGGAACGACGGCATCGTTCCCCGCGACCGGATGCCGGCGCGGAGCCCCCTCTACGAGGACCTTCCGGCCCCGTCGTACTCGGTGCCGGCCCTGCCGGGTTTGGGAGGGTCGCGATACAGCCCTTCCCGGATCGACAATCGGTTCGACAACACGCCGTTCGACAATTCGTGGGGGCCGAACCTTCAAGACCAACTCCCCCGACTTGCCCCCCGCAAGCCGAAGCAAGATCCCGCACCAACCGCGGGTGAGTTGATCACCCGGCGCTACAACGATCCGGCGGTGGTGACGTTCATCTCGCAATTGAACGCGCAACAAGGCCTGCAGATGTACGCCGAAGTGCTCGACTTGATCCAAACCCGGCACCTGGAACCGTCGCAACCGTCGGTCCTCGTGCAACGGGGGATGACGAACCTGGTGGCGGCGCTGCAATCTCCGCAGTTCGCGCAGTCGACCCGGATCGCCGTCAATCCCCAGCAAGTGGCCGTGTTCCAACAAAGCCTGTCGGCGATGCTGGCGCAATCGCAAATCACGACGAACCAACAAGCGGTGGCCGCCGCGCAGTGGACGATGCAAGCCGCGCAACAAACCGTGGGATTGGCCCCCTCGGTGGTGGCGGTGGAGTTTCTCTACGGGGCGGTGGAATCGCTCGACCGGTTCAGCGCGTTCGTCCCTCCCGAAACCGCCCGGATGACCAACCAACAATTGGGTGAAGCGGTCGTGGGGATTGGCGTGCAGATTGAAGTGGCCCCGAATGCGGGGATGAAGGTGGTGAAGGTCCTCCCCGCCGGCCCGGCCTTGCAGTCGGGTCTGCAAAAGGGGGACGTGATCGTCGCGGTGAACAACCAGCCCTTGGCGGGTCGCTCACTCGATGCGGCCACGCAACTCATCACTGGAGCGGAGGGGACTTCGGCGGTGTTGACCGTGCAACGCAACGGCATGCAGGCCAATTTCACGATTCAACGACGGAAGGTGCAGGTGCAATCGGTCACCGACGTCCAGTTCGTCGACGCCTCGTCGAAGATCGGGTACCTGAAGCTCGACACGTTCGCGGCCAACTCGGCCAAGGAAATGGAAGCGGCCCTCTGGCAACTCCACCAACAAGGGATGCAGGGGTTGGTCCTCGACCTGCGGGGCGACCCCGGCGGACTGTTGACGACCTCCATCGAAACGGCCGACATGTTCCTGCCTTCGGGGACGATCGTGTCGACCCGCGGCCGGAATACCCAGGACAATAGCACCGAAGTTGCGAAAGAAGACAAGACCTGGAAGGTGCCGATGGTGGTGCTGATCGACGAACACAGCGCGTCGGCCAGCGAGATCTTCGCGGCGGCCATCCAGGAGAATGGACGGGGTCTGATCGTCGGTCGGCACAGCTACGGCAAGGGAACGGTCCAAACGCTGTTCCCGCTGAACACCTTGTCGGCGGGAGTGCGGTTGACGACGGCCCGGTTCTACTCCCCCAGCGGGAAGCCGATGGCGGGGGAAGGGGTCGAGCCGGATGTCTATGTCGCCCAAAGCGAAACGGACCTCGGTGCGAATGACCAAGACGTGCGGACGGCGGTCGAAGCCCTGCGAAGGGGAACGCAACCGTCGAATCCGCAACGGTTCGACCTGTCGCAACGATAGTTTGTTCGCAATGTAAGTCTGAAGGTGAGTGACGAAACGGGAAGAGGTATCACCGAGAGTGTCAGGCACAGCCTGACCTACAGATAGCGACGGAAACCCACCCCGGAAGAAACGACATCCTTGGAAGCACACCTCGGGACGTGGTGACCCTGGCGACGCCGACCCGCGCGACTTGCGCGGGTCGGCGTTTTTTCGTTTATCGCTTTCGGCGTACGCCGGCTCGGGAATATCCATGCGTTTGGGGCGGTTCCGGGAGCACTACGCCAGAAACATACTCGGCGAGTTCGGGAGGGACCGTTGGTTCACCGGCCCAACGCGACCGAGACTTCCTTCAATTGCGCAAGATCGAGTAGCAATATCGTGAAATCGTGCTCCGTCGCCGGGGCATTGTCGGGGATAGTTTCCAACAGACGTGGTCGTGGTGCGGCATGATCGTCGAATGTGGCCGATGTGGGTTCGGGTACCATGCCGGCGCGCGGTATTGCCCGAAGTGCCGTGTCTATGAAACTCCCGTCGAGGCTCGTCGCGTGGTTGTGGGGCGCGAGGCCGCCGTAAGGATCGAGTCGGGGGACGCACCTGCCGAGATTCTCGTTTGGCTGCTCGAAGAGGGCTTCGCGGAGCAAGACGCGGACGAAATTGTTCGCGGGCAATTGACTCGGCAAAAGTCAACGGCTCGATCCTTGGGTTTGGGGCGATTCGCGCTGGGAGTGGTCCTGCTGCTGGCGGCGGGCGCGATCTTTATTCATCGCCATATGCATCCCGCTCGAAGCCCCGTTTGTGCTCCGGCGCCTGCGGATCATTCTGCTGTGGAGCGCCGCCATACCCGCCACTTTGGGTGGCGCGGCGTTTTTGAGCGGACTGGTTGGAATTCTGTTCGGGCGGAATCTGGCCGTCCTCGGTGCTAAGGACTGAACAAACCATCGTCCCAAGAGTCGTCCGTCCCTGGAATGGTTTGAACGGGCGCGATTACCGATCCCGATGTTGTTCTACGGTGGAGACGGTTCGGTGTCGTCGCGAAGTGCTGGCCGTGCGTTGCGGTGTGAATGCACCGTTCCGCCGGTTACCCCCGGCTCCCGTTCAGCACCGGCATCACGTACGGGCCTTTCGGGATGACGGCCACTTTCGCTTCCGGGCCGTATTCGGCCAGAGACTCCGTCACTGCCGCTTCGACCGAGGCGGCGGGTTCGACGAACAGTTCGGCCAGCCGCGCGGCGGGGAGTCCTTCGGTGACGAACTTCACGCGGGCCTTGCGGCGGACCTTGGCCAGTTCTTCGAGTTGCCACTGGTCCATCGTGCGGCAGTCGTGGCCGAGGATGCTGTCCATGAAACCTTCAAGCGTCGGGTGCTCGGCGAACAGCCCCTCGAACTCCGGACTGCCGATCCCCTGCGACAGCCGCGCGGCGATGACGATCGTCCCACCTGGCTTCAGGATCGGCAGGGCGCCGGCCATCCCCTTCACCGACTGATAGAACGTCGTGTCGAGCGGGTAACCGGCGGACGACGTGACGACGATGTCGACCGGTGCGTCGACCGGTGCGCGGACGATGCGATCGATGAACCGCACCCCCTCGTGAAAGGCGGCCTCCATGTCTCCCGCCGAGACGGACGTGATTTTGCGGTCGCTGTCGAGGGTGACGTTGACGATGAAGTCGCACCCGGCCATGCGAGCGATGCGCGTGTTTTCCTCGTGGACGGGGTTCCCGGACAGGTGCCCACTGTCGGCGAGCGGATGTTCGAGGAACCGGGGGCTGTGCCACACACGAACGGTTTCCAGCGCGGCGATGCCGGGGCAGATCAGTTTGCGTCCACCGGAATAACCGGCCATGAAATGCGGCTCGATGAGGCCCGTGGCGATCTTGAGTTCGGCGTCGACGTAGCGGCTGTCGATCCAGACGGGGACCTGGGCGTCGGTCGTGCCGAGAAAGGTGTGGCTGGCCAGGTCCTGGCCGAAGTGATTGACGCAGCGATAGTTTTTGGCGATGTCGGGGCCGACCAGTTCGACCAGTTCGTCCCCTTCGTTGGGGCGGTGCAGGCCGGTGGCGACGAGGATGGTGATGCCGTCCCTGGGCATTCCGGCCCGTTCGAGGGTGGCGAGGATCGGCGGCAAAATCACCGAGTTCGGGACCGGACGGGTGATGTCGCAAATCAGGATGCAGGCGGTGCGTTTGCGGCGGGCGAGGTCGGCCAGTGGCGGGGTGCCGGTCGGTTTCCGCAGCTTGTCCCAGACGGCGGACGATGCGTTGGCAAGGGGAGTCGCGGGACGCAAGGCGAGCGTGCCCACCACGCGCTCGTCGGGGAGGTCGATTTCAAGACCGGTTTTGCCGTATTCGAGGGTGAGGCGCATGCGAAGTCCGATGGGGCGCGGGAGGGATTGAGTCCCTATCGTACATCCGCAGGACAGCGCCCGCGCGTCGGGGCGACGGATGCTGATGTTTTGGTGGTTGGGGGCGGAAGGTGGGGCGTCTTGTTGCTGCGCGACCCAGCCGCGAGGTGGCTGGGCCACCCGGCGAAGCGCTTCGTGGAGGACTGTTCGCATTCTATTGCGAGCGACCGACGAGCGTTTCAGTAGGGAAATCGTTCGTCGAGCGGGGCGGCGGAGAGCTCCACCAGCGCCGTTGCCAGGCGTTCCGAGAGCGTTGCGAGGAGTTGTTCCCCCTTCTCGGGCGTCGCCTCGAAGGGATTGCCGCAGCCGGTGTTTGTCGTCAACAAATGCCACGGCCGAGTGATCGACAGCCAACCCCGATTGACCGCGTCGAGTTTGGTCGGCCGTGCGGTCCCATCGTCGGCCCGAACGGCTCCGGTGGCCGGGTCGCGCGCGACCAGGTCGGGACGTGCGGCCATCACGAACGCGGTTTCGGCTGCGCCGGCGTGGTCTCCCGGTTCGCGGAACAGTTCCCGTTGCACGTCCGCACCGAGGCCGCGGAACCAGTCACACAGGAAAAGATGCACGCGCGTCCGCCCATAAAGTTCGCGGAGCATCGGTTTGAAGTCGTTCCCGCCGTGTCCGTTGAGCAGCACGAGCTTGCGCACGCCGCTTTGCTCCAAAGAAGCGACGATGTTTTCGAGAACGCGCAATAGCGTCGACGGGTCGAGGTTGATCGCCAGCGGGAACTCGCGGAGGTTGGTCTCGGTGCCGTAGGGGATGGCGGGGAGCAGCACGACCTTGGCACCGCGCTCGTGTGCCAAGCGGCATGCCCGCTCGCCGAGCGCTTCGACCTGGAACGTGTCGGTGCCGTAGGGGAGGTGCAGGTTGTGCGGTTCGGTCGCTCCCAGAGGAAGGACCGCCGTGTCGGGGAGCGAGGCCTTGATTTCGCCGTAGTTCGTTTCCGCGAGCAACCAGGGACGCATGCCACAAACTCCGGGAGCGAAGCGCGGGCCGGTCGGGCCCGCGCCGCGTTGCCATGCCAACGTGCGAACTCCCCATCTTCCTAAGAATGACGGGCCGAAGCGAACGGGTTTTCGCGAGTTATTTCTGCGCTGGCACCCGCTTGCGCTTCGGGTTGCCGAGACCCATCACAGCGGCTCAGTGCACGCCTTGCGCTGCGAGCCAACGTTCGGCGTCGAGGGCGGCCTGGCAACCGCTACCGGCGGCGGTGATGGCCTGGCGGTAATAGTCGTCCGCCACGTCACCCGCCGCGAACACACCTTCGACGCTGGTGTAAGTCCGTTGGGCGGTCGTCCACTGGATGTATTTCTTGTCCGTGAGCTTCAACTGGCCGTTGAGGAAGTCGGTGTTCGGCGTGTGGCCGATGGCGCAGAAGTACCCGGACGCTTCCAGCGTTTCGACCCGATCCGTGTCGACGGTGCCGCGCAGCCGCACGCCGGTGACGCCCAACTTGTCGTCGCCCAGGACCTCCTCGATGCCGCTGTTCCACTTGACTTCGATCTTCGGGTTGGCGAGGGCACGTTCGGCCATGATCTTGCTGGCGCGGAACGAATCGCGGCGGTGGACGAGGTACACCTTGCTGGCGAACTTCGTGAGGTATCCCGCCTCCTCCATCGCGGAGTCCCCCCCCCCGACGACCACGAGCGGTTTGTTCTTGAAACGGGGGAGCGCGCCGTCGCACACGGCACACGCGGAGACGCCCATGTTCTTGAAGCGGTCTTCCGACGGCAGGCCGAGGTAGTTGGCCCGCGCACCGGTGGCCACGATGATGGCGTGGGCCTCGTGCGTTTCCCCTTCGAGGGTTTTGACGACGAAGGGACGTTTGGACATGTCCACGTCGACCACGTCGTCGGTGAGGATGCGGGTGCCGAAATTGGCGGCCTGTTGACGCATCAGCTCCATCAGTTCGGGACCGCTCACGCCGTGGCCGCGGTGCGGGGGCATGAACTGCCGACGGTCGATCGGCAGGGCGGCTTCGAGGTAAGCCCCCAGGTTGGCCACGGGGAAGCCGGGATAGTTCTCGACCTCGGAGGTGAGGGCGAGTTGGCCGAGCGGGAGCGTCCCTTTCTGGCGGTTGTCCTCGGTGACAGCCCCTTCGATGACCAGCGGATTCAGGCTGGCGCGCGAGGTGTAAATGGCGGCGGCCCAACCCGCGGGGCCGGAACCGATGATGATGACGTTCTCTGCCACGACCGACTCTCCTGTGCCGGGAACCCACCGGTTCCGCAGGCGTCGAAACACTCGAAACGGGGATGGAGCATTGGGACGGGAAGTATAGGGAGGAAGGTCGCGAACGAAAACGGGGCGGCGGCATCCGGTGTCCGAAGGGACTTGCCGACGAAGTCGGGGGACGCGGGCTGGGGTGCGGCGGAAGTTTCACGATTGCCGCTGCGGGAGGTGGTCGCCGGGAAACGTGGGGAGGCCGGACCTGGCCTGTCAAAACCATGCCGCTTCTCGGCGTTTGGCGGTGTTGAGCGGGTCAAGCGTGATGCGTTTCGGCAGTGAGTCGTCAATGGCGATCAGCGCGACGCTCCCTCTCCCCCGCTGGCGACGAGGCCAAGACGAACAGTATTCAATGCGGGGGAGAGGGTTGGGGTGAGGGGGTCGCGTTTCGCTCAGACCCCCTCATCCGCCCTTCGGGCACCTTCTCCCCCACGGTGAAGTTTTGTCCTGTTACTCCACACCGATTGTGGGGGAGAAGGGTCGCGGCCGCAGACTGGAATTCGGTCGGGTCTGTATCTTCGATCTTCCGAGCGGGGACGAGTCCCCACTTCACGCTGACGTGGGAGACCCCACGGCAACGCCGGCGTCGAGAGGCAAACCCGAGTCCCAACACCCCACGGCAGCCTCCGAAGAATCGCGCGGCGGGCGGTTGCACGGATTCGGGGCGAAGCCGTGAAGCCTCGACTTCGTCACGGCGAAGGGTATTCGCGGCGTCTGTAGACGCAGTGAAGTCGCTGCGGCAACGGGTGGGGAAAATCGAGTCGCTCGACATTGGTGAGCACTTCGACATCGTGCGGCAACGACGCCAGGAGTTCCGTCTCGACGCACGACATGCTTTCCATGTCGTCCTCGGACGGTTGGCCGTCGAAGTAGCAGTCCATTTGGATGCGTTTGGGCGATATTGAAACCAACACCATGCGCAAATTCGGCGGCACCTCGCCGAGGAGCGCGACTTGCATCTCGAGACAAATCGATTCTTCAAAGGTCATCGAAACCTCACTCGACGACGCCAGGCGAATCGCAATGACGCCTCGGCACACCATGCGACCATTCTCGGCTTCAGCACTTGTCGCGCCCGGTCACCGTCCCCGCGAAATCTTGTACGCGAGCCTCCCCAACAGTCGCGCGTTCACGAACAGAACCGCCGCCAAGAGCGGCGCGCCGAGCGGGAAGATCCATGCCCCCAACACTCGCCCGCCGCTCCACACGAACGCTCCCCATGCGCCTGCCACCGCCAGCGACAACGCGTGGTAAGCGATCCAGTCCAGCGGATGCTCGACCAACGTGGCCCAGGTGCGCGGCGACCACGGCCTCCACGCCACGATGGATTCGAGGGACGACAAGAGCACGAACGGGAACAGCAACCACGAGATCGCGGCGATCCACAGGCCCCGCGGTGCCTCGGGGCGAAGTAGCGCCAAGGGGAGCGTCAGACCCCAGGCGATCGTTCCGGTCAGCGCGGCCAGCCACAGCAGGAAGAAGAACTCTCCCGCCCAGTCCCGCCAGTTCGGTTCGGGCCAACTCTCGATGCGGACCATCCCGGCGGCCGTCCCCTCGATAATCGCCAGGCAGCAGGCCGCCGCGTACGAGAACGCCCAGATCGACAGCCAGATTTCGGGCAACACGAAAAACGCCAGTACCGCCCCCTGCGGCGCGGCTTGCACCTGACCGATGTTGCCCCCCACCGCCAAAGCGACCGCCCCGACCGCCAACGCGAGGAACAGCAGGATCGACAGCGACACCCAACGCCCCACGGCCTCGCCGGTGAAGGGGAACTGAAACACGCCAGAGAAGAATGTCCAGGTCGGCTTGGGGGCTTCCGGCTCCCGGTGGTGCTTCGCCCGCGCGTCGAGGTACGGAGTGCTCGTCAGGTGGCCGATGTCGGTGACGGGTGGAGCCGACAACTCGTACTCACCGACGTTGCGGACCATCTCCTTGATTTCCGGGGTGCGCCGCTCCTGATACTCGGCCAACCCCGGTACGTGTACCGGTCGCCCGCAATCGACGCAGGCGATCTTGCGGGCCACTTTGCGTAGCGGCACGTGCATCCGTTCGTTGCAGGTGTGGCACGTGACGGTGGTGTGGGGCGTTTCTTCGGAAGACTGCTTGGTCACGGGACACCGGCGAGAGCGGTTCGGGACGGACATGTCCGAACGACACGTGTTCCCGTGGATGCAGCGTATCCTCGGGGGCGTTTGGGAACTATAGGCGGGAGCGCCGTTTCGGCGACTCCTTGCCCGGCGGGCGGACTTCGATGACAATCGGGGACGTTCCGGGACGGATCGCGACGGCCCCGCTCAGGGCCGAATCGCGAATCGTTCCCTGTCACATCCTGTTCACTTGGCGCTCGGTGGGAGGCGCGTTTATGCCGCCGGATCCGCAGGAACTGCAACGCAATTATCGGGAATTCCTCGACCTGTTGCCCCTCACGCTGGCCTTGGCCGGGCTGCCGGAGAGCGAGAAGGGGAAGTACTTCACCGAGGAACAGATCGAAGCCCGCGGCTTCACGTTGCGCTACGCGCATCGCGCGGCCCGGCAACTCGCGCGGGAATTGATCCAGCCGAAGTCGAGTTCCTAGGCCAGCGGGGCCGCCGCGTCGGCGGGAGGAGCGATGCACTTCCCCGTGGGCGGTTTCCCCGTCAAGAGAGGTTGAGCGTGGCGGACGCCGATCTTTCGCTGCTGATGGTTTGCTCCCGGTACCAAGCGCGGGGCAGTTCGCTGTACACACGGCGGCTGCTGCGCGGTTTGGCGGGCGAGGGGGTCGATTCGACGGTCCTCACCGCGCGGGCGGGGGCCTTGGCGGAAGAAAAATCGACCGAGGTGCGCGTCATCGAGCAAGCCCGATTGGACAACCCGGTGTTGGGGCGGGTCGCGCTGTCGTTGGCCTTGCCGAAGCTGGCCGCCGCCCCTCCCGACGTGATCCACGCGCAGTCCCGCTCGAATCTGGGCCGAGCGCAATGGCTGGCCCGTGTACTTGACCGGCCGCTGGTCGTGACCGTGCATCACCACTTGCGTGCCCACGACCGGTTTCGGGTTGATCGGGGCGTGTGCCACAAGGTGCTGGCGGTTTCGGAATCGGTGAAGTCCGACATCCTGCGCCGGTCGCGGTGTCCGGAATCGCTCGTCGACGTGATCCCTTCCGGTGTGGAGTATTGGCCGGACGAGCACGCTCCTCCGCCGCTCGCCCCGCAGCGTTTGCCGGTCGTGGGGACGGCCGGACCGTTGGAAGCGATCAAGGGGTTCCCGTTTTTCCTGGGGGCCGCGCGGCGGGTGGTCGATGCGGGTCGGGATGTCGAGTTCGTCGTGGCCGGTTCAGGGCCGGAAGAGGCGAACCTGCGGCGAATGGCGCGGGAGTTGGGCTTGGCCGACCGGGTGACGTTCGTGCCGTACGGAGGGGACTTCGTCGACGCGCTCTCGGCGATGGACCTGTTTGTGCTCCCTTCGCTCCAGCAGGGATTGGGAACGATCATGCTGGAGGCGATGTCGCTGGGACGGGCGGTGATCGCCACGGGCGTGGGAGGGGTGTACAGCGTCGTGAAGGACGGGGAAACCGGTTTGATCGTCCCACCGTCCGATCATCGGGCGTTGGCCGTTCGCATCCTCGATCTGCTCGACCACCCGGACCGTGCGCGGGCGCTGGGAAGTGCGGCCCGACAATTGGTGCGGACGCAGTTTTCGGTGAAACGGATGGTGGACGACACGCTGCGCGTGTACCGCGAGATCGCTTGCAGCCACCGCGCGCCGCTACTGACGGCGGGGACGGGGTGAATGTTTTCGGTCGGAAGCTTCTTCCGCAATCACGCAGGGCTTTCGCTTTGTTGAACCTGGGGTGGCCGGGGCCGGACCGAAGGGAAGCCCCGGTCGTCCGATTGCGCGCAGATTTCCGGGGTTTCGCCCAAAGCGGCTCCAAACTCGGCCACCTCTTCTTCTGCGACAGATTGAAAAAGGCGAACGCCCCGGCAATCACGCATCAGGAGCGACCTTTTTCGGTGCCTTGAGGTACATCATCAGGACCGCGATGTCGGCGGGGGTGATGCCGCTGATGCGGCTGGCTTGTCCTAAGGTGCGCGGCTGGACCTTGGCGAGCTTTTGTCGCGCCTCGGCCCGGAGTTGCGGCAGGCCCAGGAAGTCGAACCGCTCGGGGATCGACGTGCCGTGAACCTTGTCGGTCTTCTCGATCAACTCGTTCTGACGGCGGATGTAGCCCGAATACTTCGCTTCGATCGTCACCTGCTCGGCGGTGCGCGGTGACAGCCCCAGCGCCCGCAAGGGTTCGGACAGCGCCACCACTTGCTCCCAGGTCGATTCGGGACGGCGGAGGACGGTTTCGAGTGTCGAGCCTTCGTGCCACGTCGATTCCAGGATCCGTTGCGCGGCGGCGATCCCTTCTTCGTGACGTTCCAGCCGCGCGATCCGTTCCGGGGACGCCAGGCCGATCCGCGCCGCGGCGGGGGTCAAGCGCCGATCGGCGTTGTCCTGCCGCAGCAGCAGCCGGTACTCGGCGCGCGAGGTGAACATGCGGTAAGGCTCGTCGACCCCCTTGGTGACGAGGTCGTCCATCAACACGCCGAGGTACGCCTGACTGCGGTCGAGCAGGAACGGCGGGTCTCCACGCAGCTTGAGGGCGGCATTGATCCCCGCCCACAGCCCCTGTCCGGCCGCCTCCTCGTAGCCGGTCGTGCCGTTGATCTGTCCGGCGAAGTACAACCCCGGGAGGCGTTTGGTTTCGAGCGTGGCGTGCAACTGCGTCGGCGGGGCGAAGTCGTACTCGACGGCGTACCCGTAACGCATGATCTCGGCCCGTTCGAGGCCCCGAATCGAGCGGATCAGTTCGTCCTGCACATCGCGCGGCAGGCTGGTCGAAATGCCGTTGCAGTAGTACTCCAGCGTGTTGCGCCCTTCGGGTTCGAGAAACACCTGATGGGAGGTTTGCTCGGCGAAGCGGACGACCTTGTCCTCGATGGAGGGGCAATACCGGGGGCCGGTCGATTGGATTTGGCCGCTGTACATCGGCGCGCGATGCAGGTTGCGGCGGATCAGTTCGTGAACATTCGCGTTCGTGCCGGTCAGGTGACAGTCGATTTGCGATTGGACGATGCGGTCGGTGAGGTAGGAAAACGGTTCGGGAGTGTCATCACCCGGTTGAACTTCGCAGGCGGCGAAGTCGATCGTGCGGCCGTTGAGGCGGCAGGGGGTCCCCGTCTTGAAGCGGGCCAATTCGAAGCCCAGTGCGCGGAGGGAGTCCGACAGCGTGCCGGTCGTCCCCTCACCGGCGCGGCCTCCGGCTGTTTTCGATTCCCCCGTGTGCATGATCGCTTGCAGGAATGTTCCCGTGGTGACGACCACGGCCCGCGACCGATACAGCGCGCCGCGCACGCGCACTCCCGCAACGCGACCCGCATCCTCGCGGACGGCTCCCTCGACCTCGATCCCTTCGACAATCTCCTGCCGGAGCGACAAGCCGGGTTGGGCTTCGACGACGTGCTTCAGGTGGAACTGGTACGCCTTCTTGTCCGCCTGGGCGCGGGGCGAGTACATCGCCGGCCCCTTGGCGCGGTTGAGCATCCGGAACTGAATGGCGGTGGCGTCGATCGCGCGCCCCATTTCGCCTCCAAGGGCGTCGATCTCCCGGACGATCTGCCCTTTGGCGATGCCGCCGATGGCGGGATTGCAACTCATCGCACCGACCGTATCGCAACTCATGGTGAGCAGCGCGGTCTTCGCGCCGAGGCGCGCCGCGGCCAGCGCCGCCTCGATGCCAGCGTGACCCGCACCCACCACCACCACATCGAAGTCGTACGTCGAGACCATGAACCCGAACCACTGCGAAGATTGGCAACGCCTCGATTGTCGACAGGCACCGCGCGTCGACCGGCGCGGGCCACGGAAAACAACATTGCTGCGCACGGTACCCGGCACGGCGAGCCCGGGCAAACGGCCGCGGCGGTGGGCTGCGCGGTGATCGCGCTGGAGATGTGCTTCGATGTCGCGCGAGTCGCGACGCCACGCACGACGGCAAGTGACAGGCCGGAGAGTTCGCGACTACGAACGACGAAACAAAACGGATGGAGAGCGAATCCCGCTTGGAATCGGTCTCGGCGAGTTGTATAGTTCCGACCGCGCTGGCTGAATCGAAGCCGCTTTCGCGTCGTGCCACGGGGCCATTACCCAACTGTCGAATCGGGTTGTCGACACGAGCGTCGTTCGTGCCGACAACGCGTTTTTGTTTCGATCCCGGAGTCGTTGCAGAATGGTTCACGAGCTGATCCTGCGAGCGGGCGATGTGGTTCGAATCGGTGTGCGCCGGATGCGCGTGGTTCGGGTCGAAACGGATCGGGTGATCGTCGAAGTGTTCGAGGATGGAGAGGCGGTCCCACCTGGAGGTGACACCGGCGGTCAGTACGCTCTGGTGTTTCGCGACGAGGCCCGCGACGGACAGTCGTCGCCGCGAGTGCGAGTGGAACTGCAGGCGATCTGATTTCTCCGTCGCGTGTCGCCCCCGCCATGCCGGAGGGTGTCGGATGACGGGCCGTGGATGGACGGAGCGACTCTCCGGGAATGCGGGTCTGGAAACCCCTCGTTCGCTCCCGCCCCGGAATGCGGGGTGCATCCCGCTGTTCGGCGAGCCTCTGAAAAGGGCGCCGCTGTCGAGGGCGAGGCCATGACCACTTCCGCAGCGCCAGATCCCGCTCTCCCCGAGCGGATTGTGTTTTTCGACGGCGTGTGCGGGCTGTGCGATCGAACCGTCCGCATGTTGATCGCTCGCGATCGCCATCGCCGGCTGCGCTACGCTCCGCTGCAGGGTGAGACCGCTCGCGAACGGCTGGCGACCACGGCGGGTCAGGACTTTTCCTCCATCGTCTACCTGGAGCGGGGCGCCCGATACGAACAGTCGGATGCGGTTTGGCGGATACTCCGGGCACTGGGCGGTTTTTGGGGGGTGTGCGGACTGTTGCTCCGTATCGTCCCGCGGCCAATACGGGACTTTCTCTACCGCGTGGTGGCCAAGCGTCGGTACGCGTGGTTCGGGCGGCACGACGCGTGTCGCCTCCCGGTTCCGGGGGAACGGGAGTTGTTCCTGCCGTGAGTTCCCGGGGGGTTGCCGAACCGTTGAACATGTCGTTTGGGGTGCGGACCGTGAACGTACGACGGACTTCCAGTCCGTCGGTTTTTGCGGCGTTTCGGGCGACGGACTGGAAGTCCGTCGTACGGGATGGAGGCCGAACCCGCACTCTTCGTCTCGACATTCAACCGGCCCAGGCTGGGGAACGCTGGATGTCACTCGGCGCGCCGGCGGCGAATCACAAAACCGGAGTCACGGGCGGCTTGCGCAGCCTGGGTAACTTGGGTTGAATTTGCGAATTGTGGGTTTTGTTTGCTGCCGGTAACGAGTCCAGCCACCTGCGACTCTGACGCTTATGTCGCCTGTGCGTGGCGTGATGTTCGCACCGGGGCCAGTTGTAACGATTCCACTCACCGCGACGGAATTGTCGGCCGATCTCCCCGATAACCGGCGTGATGTGCAGCCTGTTGGACCCGTGCGCGTGGTCCGGCGAATGGCTGGCCGGTTCCCCGGACCAGTTCGCGGGAAGCGAGCCGTCCGGCGGTGGACGGCCTGCGACGAAGTGTCCGGACCGCCCTTGTTGGATCCCCGCGCAGGCTCGCGAGACTCGGAGCGAATCCGGAATGTCGACCGCCTTGGAACATCCCCGTGTGTCCCGCTCGCCGTCTTCTTCCCGAGGACCGCGCGGATTGTGGTTGTTGCTGCCGGTGACCGTGCTCGCCAGCTTGGCGGGCATGGGAACGGTGGCTCTGTTGCAATCGGTCCGCTATGAGCGGTTTCCGGGGCACCTGCAAGCGGCGGGGATGACGTTGACCGCGCCGCGCGACGCCCGGCTGGCGACGATCGTCGTCGACGCGGGGCGGACCGTGGCATGCGGCACGCCCGTGTTCGAGCTGGTTGACGAGAAGCTCGACACCGAGATCGAGCAACAACAGGGCTTGGTCGCCGCGTTGGACAAGGAAGTTTCGCAGGTGGAAGCGAAGCTGGCGGTCGAGATTCAGGAACGCCGGCGCGTACTGCATCAGGAAGTGTTCGAGACCAAGCTCAAATCCGCCGCGTTCCTGCGTCAGAAGTTCACCAGCGAAGTCGAGCAACTCGCGTGGAAGCAGGTGGTGGAAGACATGGACGAAGGGGCGGCCAAGTCCGCGTCGTTGGTCCGAGCGACCGGTTTCTCGTCCAACGACCGCGAGGCCGAAAGAATCGCCGCGCTCCTTAAGCAGGAAGCCGCCAACAACGCGTTGGAAGTGTCCACCGCGCAAGCAGAAATTTGCGACCAACGTCTGGCCGAATTGACGGCGATCGAACGGGACCTCCCCGAACAATTGCGGAAGTCGATGGGGCTGGAAGTGCTGGCCCAACGCCAGGCCGAAGCCAAGACGCGGCTGGAGCGGTTGGCGACCCGCAAGGCCGAGTTGTCGGTCCCCGCGCCGGCGACCGGAACCGTGGGGGTGTATCAGGTGCAGGCCGGCGACCACGTTCCGGCCCACGGGGCGATTGTGCAAATCTTCGACGAAGACCGTCCGCACGTGGTGGTCGACGTTCCGTCGGATCGGATCGCCGAGTTCCAACCGGGGAAAACACTCCGTTTGGTGTTTCCCGGCGACCGGGAGGCCTCGGGCAAGATCGAGGCTATCCCCCCCCAAACCAGCCGGGTCGACGCGGAAGGACGGGCCGTGGTGTCGGTGTTGGTCGTGCCGCGCGGCAAGATCTGGCCGGCCGTTCCGTTCGGGTCGCGCGTCGAAGCGCTGCACGAGCGCGGCAACCACGAGTGACACGTCCGTTTGTGTGAACCGTCCCGACTTCGGGACCCGACGCATGTCGGAATCTCGATCGCATTCCCCCTCGGCACACCTCGAACCTCGGCGCCTTATGACGGCCCTTCTTCAGGACGCCCAGACGCTGATCACCTCCGTCTGTCGCCAATTCTCGCAGGCGACGGGCTGGACGATGGCGTTCGCGCCGATCGAGGGGGACTTCGCGTCGCTCGAAATGCGCTACGCCAACGCGGCGGACTGCTGCTGGTTCGCGGAAGTCAACGACGGGCGCGAGCCGCTGGGCCTGTTGCACCTCGCCCCTTCGGAACACATTCATCCGCCGTGCAGTTTCGTCCAGGCGACCGATCTGGCGGACACCGTCGCCGATCTTGTCGTGCGGCTGGTTACCGCCGATCGCAGGCTTGAACTCCGCAACCACGACATGTCGACGCTGGTCCATCTGGGGATGGCGATTCCAGCGCAGGAGAACCTGGCGTGGGCACTCACGCAGGTGCTCAAGGCGGCGGTGCAGTTGACGACCTCCCGTGGGGCTGCGTTCTTCCTGCTGAATCCCGACACCACGCGGTTGAAATTGCGGGCCGTGTATCAGCTCGGGCCGCAACAGGTCCCCCACTCCGAACGATCTCTCGAGGAATCGGAAGCGGACCGCCTGGCATTGTCGCGCGCGCCGGCGTTCCTGAGCGTCCCCGCGCCGGAGCCAACCGAACCACCCCCCGACGCGCCACGCCGTCCCGCGCCGGCGAACGTCACCCCCATCGAGAATCCCGCGGATTGGCTCCCCGACGGATATCGCTCGGGGTTGTGCGTCGCGGTGCAGTCCGAAACGTTGCCGATCGGTACGTTGTGGGTCTACGACCGCCGGGGCCGGGACTACAACGACCGGGATCGACATGTGTTGCAGTCGATCTCCATGCAGATCGCGGCGGTGCTGGAGCGGGTCGCGCTGTTGCGACACAGCGACGACCACGAGCGGATCTCGCGGGAGCTGCGCACGGCCTCCGAAGCGTCCCCCGGCAGTCGCCCGCATGTCGATTTGCCACCCGACGACCGGTACGAAATTGCTGCGAACTGCGCGAGTTGCTACGAGCTGGGGGGAGACTTGTGCGAGTTGATGCCCATCGACGGGGATCAGATCGCGATCGCCATCGGAGACGCGTCCGGCAACAGCATCCCGGCGGCGATGATCATGTCGGCAGTGCGGGGGGCGGTTCGGACCCACGCGGCGGGAGCGGACGGAGTCGCGTATCTCATGGGGCGGCTCAACACGGCGCTCACGGAGATCACGCGCTCGCACCAGTTCATGAGCCTCTGTTACGGCGTCTACGACGCGGCGAAGCGGACGTTCCTGTACTCGAACGCCGGGCACCCCATGCCGCTGTTGGTCCGGGGTGGCAAGATTCACTCGCTGGCCTCGCACGGGTTGCTGCTGGGGGTGATGCGCGACGTGGTGTACGACACATCGTTGCTGCAACTGCAACCGGACGACCTTTTGGTGTGCTTCACTGACGGGATCAGCGAGGCGCGAAGCCGCTCGCAACAGATGTTTCGATCCGAGGGAATCGCCGACGCCGTGTTGCACTGCATTCCGGGCACGGCCGAAGCGGTGTTGGCGTCGGTATGGCGGCGCGTGGAGTCGCACATGGCCGGGGGAGAACCGGGGGACGACCGCACGCTGTTGGTGTTGCGGGTACGCTGAGACATCCCGGTGTGGCAGGGGTCTGGAAGATTCCGCTCGCGGCGGATGAGTGATTCCCGTCCGCCAGTAATCGTGGTCACTTCCGGGTGAGGCGTTACGGGCGGGTCGGGTTGGCGGGGAATTCGCGGCTCCGTTATAGTTCGCCGGTCGGTGGCGGACGGGCAAGGAGCGCCTCCCGCGCCGGGTCCGCTTCGAGATCGTCACGATGTCGCGCGGTCTCTCCGCGCGCGCCGCGCCAACCGGGCGTCGACAGTCGCCTCCGAGCCTTACCGCTCTGGTTTTCAAGGATGAATTCCCCATGGCCGATCAGAAGTCGCTGCACGAAAAAATCACCGAACTGGCCCGCAACCTGTGGTGGTCGTGGCAGCCCGAGGTCGTCAGCATCTTTCGGGACATCGATCCCCAACGCTGGTCGGAGATCGACCACAATCCGATCCTCCTGCTGGACGAGTACACGCCCGAGAAGCTGGAGAAGCGGGCGAACGAGGCGGTGCTGCACACCCGCATCACGTGGGCCTACCGCCGCTGGCAAGAGTACATGCAGTCGGAAGCGACGTGGGCGGGAACGCACGCCGGGGTGTTGGGTCAGCGGCCCGTGGCGTACTTTTCGGCGGAGTTCGGGCTGCACGAATCGTTGCCGGTGTACTCCGGGGGGCTGGGAGTGCTGGCGGGCGACCACCTGAAATCGGCGTCCGATCTGGGGGTGCCGCTCGTCGGGATCGGGTTGTTTTATTCGCAGGGGTACTTCTCGCAGTGGCTGGACGAAACCGGCTGGCAACAGGCGATCTATCCCAATCAGGACACCGGGCGGCTGCCGATGGACGTGGCCCGCGGCCCGGACGGCAAGCCGGTGCGGATCAGCGTCGACACGCGTGGCGGGAAAATTTTCGCGCGGGTGCTGCGGGTGGATGTCGGCCGCGTGCCGCTGTTCCTGCTCGACACGAACATTCCGGAGAACACGGAAGAGGACCGCCACTTGACCGCCCGTCTGTACGGCGGCGACACGCGGACGCGGATTCGGCAGGAACTGATCCTGGGGATCGGCGGGGCGCGGGCGCTGGCGGCGCTGGGGATCGTGCCGGGCGTGGTCCACATGAACGAAGGTCACTCGGCGTTCGCGGGACTGGAAATGATCCGGCAGCGCATCAAGGACGACGGCGCGAGCTTCGACGAAGCGCTCCGTGAAACGTCGCGGTCGAGCTGTTTCACCACCCACACCCCCGTGGCTGCCGGACATGACCGCTTCTCGGCGGACCTAGTCGAAGACCACCTCGGCCCGATCCGGGACGAACTGGGGCTGTCGCACGACGCGCTGATGGGTTTGGGCCGGGTCGACACCCAGAACCACGGCGAATCGTTCTGCATGACGGTGCTGGCGTTCAAACTGAGCCGGCACGCGAACGGGGTTTCGAACCTGCACGGGGTCGTCAGCCGTCGCATGTGGGCGAACTTGTGGCCGTGGAAGAGCGAAGAAGAGATTCCGATCGGGCACATCACTAACGGCATCCACGTGGGGACGTGGTTGGCCCCCCAGATGCGGATGCTGTACGACCGCGTGCTGCCGCTCAATTGGCACGAGCGCACGGCGCTGCCTAAAACCTGGGAGGGGGTCGACGACGTGACTCCCGGCGAACTTTGGGAAACGCACCAGTCGCTGAAGTCCCGGCTGATCGCCTACGTTCGCGAACGGTTGCATCGACAGGCGAAGCGTCACGAGTCGCCCGAACGGTCGGCCCAGATCGCCTCCTTGGCCCTGGACCCCCGCAAGCTGCTGATCGGATTCGCGCGGCGGTTCGCCCCCTACAAGCGGGCCGACCTGATCATGAAGGATTTGGACGGGTTCGCCGAGTTGGTCGCCGGGGGGTATCCGGTGCAGATGGTGATCGCCGGAAAGTCGCACCCGGCGGACGATCCCGGCAAGCAGTTGTTGCAGCGAATCTGGAAGGTGACGCAGCAGGAGCCGTTCAAGGGGCGGGTGATCTTCCTCGAGGATTACGACATCAACCTGACGCGGCACATGATCCAGGGTGTCGACGTGTGGCTGAACAACCCGCGTCGTCCGCTGGAGGCTTCGGGGACGTCGGGCGAGAAGGTCGTGCTCAACGGCGCGCTGAACTGCTCGATCCTCGACGGCTGGTGGGCGGAGGCGTACGACGGCACCAACGGCTTCGCCATCGGCAACGGCCGTACGCACAGCGATGTGGGGGTGCAGGACGAACGGGACGGCCGCGACCTGATCCGCGTGTTGCGGGAAGAGGCGCTGCCGATGTACTACGAGCGCGACGCCGACGACCTGCCGCAGCGTTGGATCAAGCGGATGAAGCGCGGCGTGAAGACGTTGGGCTGGCGGTTCAACGCCGACCGGATGGTGATGGACTACGTGACAAGCGCGTACGTTCCGGCCGCCGGTGGAACCAGTTGCGACATGGCGATGCGGTGAGCGGGGCTTCGCCGGGGGTCGTTCGAGTCCCCGCCGTCGTGCCGCGGTTGCCGTGGCACGACGGCGAATCGTCTTTCGACGGGTTGTGTTTGGCTCCGTCCCGGCGCGTGAAGTCATGACGCACGTCGACCTCCAATTCGAGCGCCGCCGTCGCCACTCGCGAATCTTCGGATTCGTCGTGCTGGCGGCGTTTGTCGTCGCGATCGGCTGGTATGGCTGGTCGCGTCGAGAGCGGTCGTACACGTTGCGGTTTTCCGCCGGGTCGAGCCTTTCGCGCCGAGCCGAACTGGCATCGCGACTCGGGAAGTTCGCCGCCGAAAAGCGGGTGACGTTGGCGGCGACCTCGCTCTCCGGGTCGGACGCGGTGTTGGACGAGATCGCCGGCGGCCGCCTGGATGCGGGTTTGGTACAGGGGGGACTGCCGCGCGACGGCACCTCGGTCCGTCAGGTGGCGATCCTCGGCAACGAAGTGTTGCATGTGTTTGTCGCGCCGACGGTGCCGCGCGACGCCACGTCCGGACGGGGGGTGTTTGCCTGCCCGGCGGGATTGCGCGTGAACATCGGGCCGCAAGGTAGCGGCACCCATGTGCTGGCCGACGAAGTGCTCGACTTCATGGAGTGCGACGGCCAACCCCCCGCTACGCGGACCGAACACACTTACGAGGAATTGTTGGCCCTGCCTGTGGACGAGCGCCCTGACGTGGTGTTCGGCGTGGCCTCGTTGCCCTGGGATTTCGGGCGGCGCGTCGTCGAGGAATGGAAATACGTCCTCGCGGAGATTCCGTTCGGCGAAGCCATGTCGCTCCGCGATCCCGGCCTTCAGTCCACCACAATCCCGGACTACGTCTACGGCGTGAACCCGCCGGTCCCCCCCGCGCCGCTCCCGGCGATCGGCACTCGCTTGTATCTGGTTGCGCACGAACGGGTCCCCGAAGAAGCGGTGACGCGCCTGATGGAGGTGATTCACGAGACGGACTTGGGACGTGCCAGCGGATTGGGCGAGCTGCGCCTCGAAGACGTCCCCCGCTATCGGCAGTATCCGCTGCACGCGGGAACGACCCGCTATCTGCACCGGAACGACCCGCTGCTGGATGGCGGGATCATCGAGTCCGTCGAGAATCTGCGGAGTTTCCTGGTGTCGTTGGCGATCGCCGGGGTGCTGCTGTGGCGTTGGCGGGTGCGGTCGCGGCTGGTGGGGTTCGAGGCGTACCTCGACCGCGCTTCGGAGATCGAGAACGAGGCACTCGAACTGGAGCGAACCGATGCGGTCGACGTGCTGAAGTTGCAGGAGTTACGGCGGCGGTTGACCGCGCTGAAGGGCGAGGCGTTGGACAAACACGCGGAGGGGAAACTGACGGGGGAGGAGCACCTGCTCAGCTTCCTGGCCCACGTCAACGACGTGCGGTGCTACCTGGAATCGCTGTTCGCCCACGCCAGCCGCAAAGCGAGCTTTCGGCCGCGCGGACGGGAGGAAGACCTGTCGCCGTCGTGAGGGAGCGGCGGCTCCGGGAAGAACTCGATTTTCCTCACGGTGACAGTTGAAGGTCGCCGTCATCCCTCGTGAGTCGTCGTGGCGGTGAGGCAACCGTCATGAACCCCGATGGTGGAATCATACCGATCCGGAAGATGAGTCATGCTGCGAATTCGATTCGCGCCCAAGGCCACCCCACGAGGGATACTCCATGTGCCGGTTGCGCGGATCCATCTGGGAGCGGTGGGTGAAAAGCCCGGAGGAGCTTCGATCCTCTGCCGTATCGACACCGGTGCCGACCGGTCCGTGGTACCAATCTCGTTCGCCCGGCTGGTTGGATTGGACAAAACAACCGTCCGCGGAACCGGAGTTCCGTGGCGCGCCACCCTCGCAAACGGCGCCACATGCGTTGGTTACGCGCTGGAAGTCGAGATGCGACTCGAGGCGGACGCCGGAGGCTGGATGCAATGGCGCGGAGAGCTGGGCTTCCTGGAAGCGCCCGACGCCCGAAACTTGTTGGGAATCGCGGGCTTTCTGACGTACTTCAACCGGACGGCGTTCCACATGGTCGCGAATGCGGACGGCTCCAGTCGGGGTGGGTGGACCGAACTCGATCCCCGTGATCCGGCACCCGGCGAATCCATCAGTTGGGGCGTTGGCAGCGAAGTTTGAACCTCCGTTTGATTCCGGACGAGTCCACTCACAACAGCTCGAAGGCGTCGGAGCTCGGAATATCTTCCAGACGGACGTTGTCGAGGCCGCGTCCTCGGGCATCCATGAGCTCGAAGAGTGCGTCGAAGTTTTTCGCGTAGATGTTCTCGCCGTCGGGCAGTCGGGCGACAACCCCTCCTCCGTGCTCGCGAGCCTCGCGCTCGAGCAACTCCAGCTCGCTCGGCGATTCCGCGCGGGTCGAATCGCGGGAGAATGTGGTCACGGCAGGCGCCTCTGGCACGGTTTTCCGACGGACCGATCCGGGTTTCGTCGCAACCACTTTGGTCACGGCATTGCCTGGCGGTTGAGGCTTGGCATCCGTCTTGGTTCGTGTTTTTTTCGTCACGCGACAGCCTCCTTCCGAACCAAGCCCATTCATTCCCAATCGTTTCTACCAGAAACCGGATTGGCGTTGGAGCGCGGTCTCCCTCACTGTGCGGGAACCACTCCCATTGTTCGCGAGGCGACCCGGTGGATCCAATTCATCTTCGATAAGGAAAGCCATTTGAGTGAATTCTCGCTCCCGCAACCCCTAGAATTGGCAAGTCATCAGGCCTCTCGCAATGCACCCGCGATGAGAACTCGTCGCGTTCAGCCCTTTTCGGAACCCCCCCATGTCCTCCGACCCCCTCGCCACCAAAAAGTGCGTCCCCTGCGAGGGGGGCGTGCCCAAACTTTCCCCCGCCGAGGCCGAGCGACTCCTCGCCCAAACGCCCGCATGGCAGATCGTCGCGGGGGGCGAACGCATCCGGCGCGAATGGACCGCCAAGCACTTCCGCGCGGCCCTCGAGTTCGTCAACGAGGTCGGACGCGTCGCCGAGGAGGAGCAACACCACCCGGACATCCACGTCACCGGGTATCGCCAGGTGGCGATCGAGATCTACACCCACGCTATCGGCGGCCTCTCCGAGAACGACTTCATCCTCGCCGCGAAGATCGACCGGCTGCCGATTCGCTTGAAGGGTTGAATCCGGACCGTGGGCACCATTTCCGCCATTCTTCTGGATCGCGATGGCACGCTGATCCGCGAGCGCGAGTACCTCGCCGATCCCGCGGGGGTCGAACCGCTGCCCGGCGCGGTGGCCGGTTTGCGACGGTTTCGCGAATGGGGGTGCCCGGTGCTGGTGTTGACGAACCAGTCGGGGGTGGCGCGGGGATTCTTCACCGCGCGAGAAGTCGACGCGATCCACGGGCGGTTGGACGAACTGCTGGCGGCCGAGGGGGTCGGCGTCGACGGGTACTTCGTCTGTCCGCACGGGCCGGACGACGGGTGCCGTTGTCGCAAGCCACTCCCCGGTTTGGTCGAACAGGCGGCCGCGCGGTTCGGATTCGATCCGCGGCTCGCGGTGGTGATCGGCGACAAACCGAGCGATCTCGAATTGGGGCGTGGTGTCGCCGCGCGGTCGATCCTCGTGCGGACCGGGTATGGCCGCGCGAGCGAACCCCGGGCGGCCAGTTTGGCGGACGCGGTCGTCGACGATCTGGCGGCTGCGGCGGAGTGGCTGGCCCGCCAGGAGACCCGGGACGATCACGCTTGATGGGTGGCGTGGTGCGCGGCGGGTCGCGCTCCGTCATGCGCTTTCCCAGCGCCGCAGGTCGTCCGCAAGTTTGTCGCGGTCGATCGGGACTTGCGGCGGTCTGAGCCACTCTCCCTCCGGCACATGTCCGCCGCGCAGTTCCATCTCGACGGTGCGCACTTCGTCCGCGATGTCCTGCAACCACGGTTGCAGCTCCAGGGCCGATCCACTGCTGGTTTCGAGGTACTTCTCGACCTCTTTGTGGAATGCGGCGAACGCCTTCGAGGGGCGGTCGGTCGACGCGTCGCGCATCGCGGGACGGATACGGGCCAGGATGCGGTCGAGCGCGAGGGGTTTCACAAACTTCTCGTTGAGGCGGTCCGACACGCTCGGGAGCCGGATGCCGTACGTCTTTTCGAGTCTTCGCAATCGGAGCAGATGCTCGCGGGCGATGGGTGCGGTTTTGCGACGGAGCAGACGCTCCCATTGGGACGCGGCCTTGGCCCGCCCGCCACGGGACAACACGTCGTGCGCGACGACCAGGGGATGCAGGTCCCACGCATGCCGTTCGTAGTCGACCTCCAGCCGCAGGAAGTCGAGCAGGCAGTGCAGCTTCTCGCCGTAGTCGGACTGCGTGGTCGTCGAGTTGTATTCGAGGAAGCGGTCGAACTTCTCGACCAGACAGCGGAACACGAGTTCCAGATTGTCGGCCAAATCCTCGCGCTCGTCCTCCGTCATTCCGTCCAGGTCCTCCAACACGCGGAGCGGGTGGAGCGGGTCTTCGTTCTCCCGGAGGTAATCGAGGTACCAACCGGCCCCCTGATGCACGATCGCCCGCAGGTTGCCGAGCGTGAGCACGCGCGTGTGGAACAGCTCGCCGCCGTACTTGCGGATGAAGTCGCGAATCTCCTTCCAGTGGGCTTGCGGCTTGATCGCTTCCAGCGTGCTCAACCGCATCGTCGCGCTGTGTTTGAGCCAGATCTTGAGAAACTGCTCGGTGATGCTCCCCGCGCATTCGACCAATTCCTGCGGCCCCGTTTCGGGTTCGGTCCATTCCCCGCAGCATTCGACCAGTGATTCGAGCGTGCCGCGCAGCGCGACCTCCATCAGACGGTCGAACTCGGTGATCGACATGCCCGCCGGAGGGGACGAGCGCTCCATCACGAACGCCGTGCGCAACAACTGGGCCGTTTCGCGCAACAGCCCCCACCGCGGCAACCGCGCCAGCCAAAACCGCAACAACTGTTGCAGGTTGCGGGCGGCGACCACATCCTTCGGACGCCCCCCCTTGTCGAAGGGGATGTACAACAGCGGCCGCTTGACGAGTTCCTTGAACAACCGGGGAAGCAGATATCGGATGCGGTCCGGCTCGTTCGCCAGCGCCGCCTGATAGAGCCCCGCCAGCGTCGCTTCGAACGATTTGGGCGCTCCCTTCGGCGCCGGGGTCTTGGCGGCGACCGACAGCGCCGCATGCACCACGTTTCGCGATTCCACAAGCCCGACAGTCGCAAGGGTTACGAGGTTCAACAGCCCGAACTTCGCGTGCAGGTCGCGGTCGTAGTCGAGCATCGCGTCCGGATCGCCCGACGGCGACGCCGGTTCGTAGGCCGCGATCGACTCCGACAGCGCCCCCAACTCCTTGAGCAACGTCTCGAGATGATTCCGCCAGCGAGTCCCCAGCTCAACGAACGTGGGAACGTCGGTCTCCGACACGCGGGTGGCCAGACCCACCGCCGCGTCGCGCCACGACTCGCCGATGGAGCCGAGGAACCGTAGCCGCGATTCGAGCCGCTCGGCGACCGCTTCCAGGGGGCTGGTCTCCGAGACCGGTCCCTCGTCCATGGTCTCGCCCTGATGACCGTCCTGCGCGCTGTCGCGGTACACGACGTTCTCGTAGGCGGCCTCGAACAGGTCGTCGGGGTCCGTCTCGTCGGTCGGGTCGACCGCAGCATCCGGCAGGTCGTCGTCGGCGTTGGGGGGAGGGGCGTCGAAAATGGCTCCCATTCCCTCGCCCGACGAAAATCGAAGTTCGCCCCCTTCGAACGCCGGCGCGTGCCACCAGGTGCCGGCCCCCGCCTCCACGCCGTCGAAGAATCGCCGCAACAACGTCAGCGTGCGGCCCGGATCGTTCGCGGCGGCACTCGCCCCTTCCGCAACGGCGCGGCGCGGCGCGGTCGGGCGGCTCTTCGCGTCGACGAACTCGCGCGGCAGCACGAGGTTGAACCACTGGCGGGCGAGACCCTGGAACGAATGCGGACCTTGCTCCAGTTCGACCGAGTCCTGTTCGCTGAGCCATTGCAGCAACAGGTTCATCGCGGCCAACGTGTCCCCCCGGCGCAATAGCACGTCGACGACGATCGCGTACGATTTCGCGGTCCCCAACCGGTCGAGGTGGTTGCGCCAGAAGGCGATGTCGCCAGCCGCCTCTCCCGCGCGGTTCCAGTCCAGCAGGACCTCCACCACCCCCGCCGCCGACTGGTGGGCTTCGCCCCCCTTCACCTGCGGCAGTTCGGCGACGACTGTCGTCGCGAACCGGTCCCAGAACTCGGCAACCTCGAGGAACCGTGCGGACGCGGCCTCGCACAACTCGCGCTTGCCCGCGGCGGCCGCTTCGCACACCAACCGCGACATGACCCCGAAAAACCCCTCCATCAGGGCCAACAACCGCTCGATCCTCTGATCGGCAACGCTGTCTTCCCGCGTCTGGAACAACGGGAACTGCCCCTGGAACGCGAGGATGTTCCAGGGATCGACAAACGCTCCGCAGTGAATCCCACGGTGCAGGAGCGCGACCATCTCGGCCGTGAGCGTGTTGGCCTCTTCGAGTCGACCATGCTCGATGTGCCGCCATGCCAGCGACGTCCGCCATTGGACTTCCGTCTCGAACCGCGCGGACGTCGACGGGATCACCACCGCTTGTTCGCGAGCCGCCTCAGGGCGCCCCATGCGGGCGAACATTTCGGCGAGATGCGCCCGCTGCATCTGGCGACAACCGTAGTGCGCCAGGTGCAGGTTGAGGTGTTGGCGGATGCGTCCCAACGGCTGTTGGTTTTCGCGGGCCTCGCGGCGCAGGCGCTCGGCGTGCGGGCCGGTCAACGAACCGAGCAACCGTTGATAGTAGGCGTCCCGTTGCCGCGCGATCTTCGGGAGCAACGTCGTGAGGCTCACGGACGAGTCGTGTGTGTCGGGCCCCGCGCCGCTGATCGCCGACGCCATGAGGATCGTGCCGGCCAGCACAGCCGATGCTTCAAGCAGTTGTTCCTCGGGGGACAGGTCCGTCGCCCCCGCCATCCATTCGCCCAAGGCGTCCAGAATGATCGTGCGGAGCACGAACCGCCGATAGAACCCGCGCGTATCGATCAGATGCGGATCCCATTCGCCGAACGTGTAGTTCGTTCGCTTGTAGACCGGGTGGCTGTGATCGTAAGCCCGCACGTCGATCGCGATCTCGTCGAGGTGGTCGGGATCGAAATGCGCGCCAGCCAACAGGTCGCGGGGGGTCTCGTCGAGAATCCGCAGCGCCCGCACCAAAAGCGCCGCGTGCCGCCCTTCCGCAATCCCCGCCCCACGCAGATAGACCGGCACGGGTCGGAAGCGCTCGTGATCGTACGGCTGGTGTCGACGACCGTTCTCCAGCACCGGCAGCGGGCGGTGGCCTAGGAAGTCGTTGAGTTGCCGCAGTGCTCCGGCGGAAATCCGATCCGCCTCGTTCCACGGCCCCCCCTGGGCCAGCGTCGCTTCCACAACACGCGCGACGAAGAACGGCTGGAAGAACCAGTCGGCCGAGAGGTGGAACAGCAGGTCTGCGTGGTGGGCTCGATACGCCGGAATGACGCTGCCGAATACGAGGTCCAACACCGCGCGGGCTTGTCGCGATTCGCGAAACGCCGCGGATTCGCCCGCCAATCGGTCGAGCGCCGAGACCGCTTCGGCAACGAACGCCGCCCCGTTCGGCGGCGCGGTGCCGTCGGTCGCCAACAACAGTGGCGCCAGTCGGGCCAGGTGCGCCTGAAAACGGGGGTCGGGTTTGCCGTTCGAGAAATTCAGGTAACCCAGGACCTCCGGGAAGACCTGCGCCGCGGGAAGGGGGGCGGGAACGACATAGCGACCACCCGCGCCGGTCTCCACAGCGCCGGGTTTAAGGGCGCCGGACTCGGGGGAACCGGACTGACTCGGACTGGGCATGAGGCGGGACGACTGGCTGGGGTGGATCGGTCCGTGATCGCGGAAGGACGACGCTCGGCGGCAAGGGAGATCTTCGCTCTCGCGTCGCAATTCTCCGACACGTTATTGGACCAACCCCCCGAACCTTTGAAAAGCGCCTCTTGCGACTCCGCGCCCGTGTCGGAATTCGCAGGATTTCCGCGGAACGGGAACCCGCTTCCCTGGCCGGAGAGGCCCACTCGCCGCAAACAGGCCCCGAGTCTGCCTCTTGGGCCTGCGGCGCGAGCAAACTGCGGAGGGGATACCCCGAAGTCTCGTCGCGATGGCGCAAACCGAAGTGTGGTCGGGAATTGCGAAAACCCCTGCGACGCGGTTTGGGATGTTCTCCGAAAAGCTGGATCGCCCCCAACTCTTGGTGGCGGTCGTGTGCAAGAAGCACAGCGGATGGTGTCCCGACCAGCATTTTCGGAGAGTCACTTATCGGTCGAACGTCAGCACCCCCAGCGGAGGGTGGCTCGCCGTTCCCGGCGACGGCCACCGCTCCACGTCCACCCCCGGGCGAATGCGTTCGATGTCCATTCGCCAACCGTCTCCGCGCGCGAGGGATGCGTCGACCAGCTCTTCCAGCGGCAGCGCCATTTCGACCCGCCAGCGCGTCGATTCCCGCTGCGCCGAGAAATAGTACTTCGGGTTCCAGTGTGGGTTTCCGCCGCACAGGTCGTTCGCGCGGCCATGCTCGTCGATGATCCACTCGTACCACGTCCCTCCGTCCCGATCCACGTCCAACCGGAATTTCACACGGTCGCAACCCGCCAGGTCGGCGTCGCGCAACGACGTGTCGGGACGAACCGCCTTCGAGTCGTTTCGCGACCCGGTCGACTCATCGTGCGGGCGCGCACACGAGATCGCCACGTAGAGATAGCGGTCGTCGTGGCTGAACATCGCCAGGGACATCCGCGACGGATCGTCGGCGGCCACCGATCCCTGCAACACAACCTCCGCCGCCGCGGTCCAACAGGCGTCCGACAACAGGCCGTCCAGGTGGGGCCTCGCGGAGGTGTGGTCCGCGACCGCCAGTGGCAACGCCGGTTCGTTGACCGGTTGAGCCAGCCACAGCTCCATGCGCGCCGCGCGGGCGGTATCGGGTTCGGCCGTGCGTGCGGCGAGCTTCAGGAAGATCTCGGCGGCCGCCGCGGTGCGCCCTTGTCGCCGCAGCACCGAGGCGAGGGCGAACTGCACGTCCGATCGCCGGTGCAGTTCGGGCGCGTCCTGCTCGAGATCCTTGGCCAGCGCCAACGCCCGCCCCGTCCCCGCCTCGAGTCGGCCACCCATTTCGCGCCGTTCGGTCCTCGCGGCGCGCGTGTATTCCGCCGGTCGAGTTCCGCCCCCCTCCCCGCCCCTCTCCGCGTCGTCCAACGCTGGCTCCGACGCTTCGGATCCCGCCGGCACCACGCCGGCCTCGTCCAGCAACGCTGACACTCCAGCTCGTGCGGGACGCAGGTTGGTCACCTCGACCTTCGTTTCTCGCAATCGTCGCCACGTCAATTCAAGGCTCGCGAATCGCACGACCAACTCCGCGCGCGTTCGCTTGCCGACCGACGTTTGCGGGAACCGCGTCGCCAGTTCGATCTCGACCAACTCCGCCTCGTCGATTTCGCCTCGTGCGCGCATCCTCGCGGCCACGCGCGCAAGTTCGGCGGCGGCTTGTTCGTCGCCAAACTCCCCGACCAGATCGTTCAATTGCGCGAGAATGGCCCCACCACCCCCTCGTTCGGGCGTGTCGAGCGTTCGGTCGACAATGGCCGCGACATGTTTCGATTTCGCCGCGCGACGTTGGCCCGCCTCGAGGTCGTCCTCCCGGATCGGGTCCAAAGCGCGCCGGGCATCCCCCCCCGTCGGCAGGTTCAAACCGGTGAAGAAGTCGCTGGCCACCCGGCCGGCGCCGTTCGCCGAAATCAAATCCCCCGCCACGTCGCTACCCGCAGCGGACGCCAGCTCGGGCAATTCCAGCCGACGGTATTCCAGTGGGCGTGCCGCATCGACCGAGTGACGCGCAGGGGCCGCCCCCACGACGGCTGGTGTTCCGGGTCCGGCTTCCAAGTACGCGCGGGCGTCGGCACCCAGGTGCGGCAAGTACCGGAACGGGTCGACCGTCACTTCCCCCGAGCCGCTGGCGGTGTGGCCTGCTCCTTGCTCGTAGACGCGCGCAACGCGCCAGGCCTTGAGGCCCAGTTCGTCCGCCAATCTCGGGTGACGCGTCCCGTCTGCCGCTTCGACCACGCTCCGATCCACCGCTTCGGCCAGAATGCGCGCGACCGCGTCGTTCGGCGCGACCGGGCCGCGGATCAACACGGCGGGCCGCCAGACTCGAATCTCCCGCACGAGCGTCGCGACCAGTTCGGTCCGCCAGGTACTTTCCAAGCGGCGGTCCCAGTCGGCCAGCAGCGCCGCCAAGTCCCCCTCCGCATCGGGAATCGACAGCGGAAACCGGAGCGGACGGTCGACCCCCGCTCCCCCCGCATGGACCGTTCGTTCCGACGCGCGGACGGCCGGCAGGGCGGAGCGATCGAACACGCCCGCGCCGACGGGACGGGATTCGGTCAGCGACAGGACCCGCGTGCGAAAGCCCCGCTCCCCCGCCACATCCGCCAACAAGGCGTGTGCGATTTCCTCGTCGCGCGCGACGCACACCAGCGCCGCGCAGCGTCGACCTTCGCCACGGACGGCCGACCAGGTCTCGCCACCGTCGACCGTCCGCTGAATCGTCCCCCATGCGCCGACAGCCACCCCCGATCGTTCGTCGCCGAACGCGAGTCCCCGGATCTCACCCCGTTCCGTCGTGTGGCCCACCGTCCACGATTTCCCGTGGTCGGTCGACCTCCACACGCGCGTGCCCGGTCGGCCAGCCACCCACACCGTCGTGCCGCGCGTTTCGATCGCCGCCAGGTCCACCAACCCCCGTGCGGACGACGGCAACGCGGGGACTGACTCCCACGCCACCCCTCCGTTGGAGGTTCGCATCAGCAGTCCGCCATCCCCCGCCAGCCAACCCCGTCCGTCCGAACTCAACCGGATGCGGTGAACGCGCTGGCCTTCGATGCGAACCGGTCTCGCTCCGCCAGGTGTGTTCCCCGCCACGCGCGCCAACGCCCCCGTCCCCGACACCAGCGCACCGTCCGTCGGCCCGACGAAGTCCCCCGCCGACCACACCTCGCCCGGCACGGCCCCACCGATCCCCGTCCACGTCCGCCCCCCGTCCTCGGTGCGGTACAGCCCCCCTCCGAGGAGCGAATCGACTTCCCCCCAGGCAAACCCTTCTTCCGCCGAGAAGAACTTCAAGCCCCCCAACGCGGGAAGGCCCATTGCGGGAAGCCCCGCCGGGGTCGCCTGCGACTTTGTGGGGGGGCGGGGCGTCTTCGCGGAGTCGATGGCCGGAAGAGGTTCCGAGGCCTCTGGAGTCGCCAGCACGTCCGTCCACGTCAACCCCCCGTCGCGAGTCGTCAGCAGCACCCCGCGCGAGCGTCCCGTGTGCGGTTCGGTCCAGCCCCCCGCCGCGAACAGCACGCGATCGGTGAGCGCTTGCACGGCGCGGAGCGTCGCGGTTGTCCCCGATTCGCGCGGCTGCCACGTCTCCCCGCCATCCTCCGAAGCGAGGATCACACCATGCTCGCCCACCGCCCAATAGCGGCGCGGCCCCGCCTTCGTCACGGCGTGCAGCGTGGCGTCGTCCCGCCAACCGGCGGGAATCGGTCGGGCATTCGCGGGGGACGAGTCGTCACCTCGCGTCTCGTCGCCACACACCGTCGCAACAACGACAAGCGCGGCACACACCAAAACCAGCCAGGCCGAACGGTACCGCATCGTCAACCTCACGCATCAGCGAGGGATGGAAAGGACTTGTCGTGTCGCGGGGCGCGCCGTACGGCAGAAGACCGATTGCGGAATTGTCGCCCGACGCGTGAGCGAGGGACGAACGTGGTCCAGCGCTCTCTTCGACCCCGCGACCCACCACGGCGTTTCGGATCTGTCATCGCAAATCCCGCGCGTCGGTGCTCGCTCGCTTCTTTGGGGCGACTGCGTTCGGGCTTCGCGGTTCCGGCACCCGCGCTCAATCGCCGTCTCCCTCCGAGTCGCCGTCGAGGTTCCGCCACTTGAGCGCCCGGTCCATCGGCTCGATCCGCAACACGACCTTGCCGTCCTGAAAAATCCGGACCGTTCCGGTCGATTCGGAAACCGCGATCGAAATCGCGCTGGTCGCCTTCGAGATCGCCGCCGCCGCCCAATGCCGCGACCCCAGCCCCTTCGAGATATTCACGCCGGTCGCCGGCGCATCGAGGTTCCGCCCCGCCGACTGCACCACGCCGTCCGCCGAAATGATGAACGCGCCGTCGATCTGTGCGAGTTCTTTGACGCTCTCGCGCACGCGCGGGTCGCGGATGTGGCGTTCCTTCGGGCTGTAACCGCGAAACGGGTCGTGGACCTGTTCGTGAGACATCTGCAACACTTTGCGATGCTGACCCACGACGAACAGCGTTCCGACCGGTTTGCCTTCGCGCCCCTCGCGACCGATCTCGACGGCCAAATCGACCACCAGTCGCAGCGTTTCCAGGGGAACCTGCGTTTCCAGTCGCTGCAAATCGCGCGAGGTCAAACGCGTCAGGTGGTCGTCGAGGCTGATGATGCTGACGGTGTCGATGTCGCGCTGTTCGAACCCGGAATACAGGGCCACCACGCGGTCGCCGGTTTGAAACAGTTCGTCGGCGATCGCTTCGAGAAGCGCCTGGCTCAACTGCTTGCGGGGCGTCTCCGGCTCGTTGACCAGCCGCACCAACAACACCTTGTCGTCCTGGGCCGCCTTGTCGACCGATTCCTCGTCCGAGGCGATTACCAGCCGGACTTCCCCCAACAGTCGGCGCACCTCGTCGAACGGATAGGGACGGTCGCACAACAGCACGACCCCCTGCGCGGACGTCTCCCGCGCCAGTTGACCCGTCATGGTCAACAGCGTCGCGAGTTCATCGGAGATTTCGGTCCGTTTGATGCCGTGCAACGCTCAACCCCGTCCAGCCGTGCTGTTTCGTCACCGTCTCGTTTCATCCCAGGACAGATTCACCAGAGTGCCGCCGTCTCGCGGCGCTATTTCCGCACCGTGCCCGATTCGCCCGCGGCCAATCGTCCCTCGGGAATCCATTGTTCGCGGTATGTGCTCGAGGCCCGCATCGACGATTTGCTCCCGAACGGATTCACGACCGTCCGGTCCACCGCCGAAGTGCGCGAAACGATCAACCCCTTGTCGATGTCGAACACGATCTTGCCGGACGTTTCCCGCTGGATCAGTTGGGCCGCCAACGCCGGATCTTCGATCGGCGTCAGGATCGTCGTGCGAAAGTCGATCGTCGCCTGTTGCTTGTCCAGCGACGCCAGCTTGTACGTGCGCTGCATCGCCACCTTGAGGGGCAACTTGTCCTGCGTGACGACATCCAGCTCGAAACGCTCCTTCCACGTTTCCCCCACCGCGACGGCGTTCTCGGGGAGCGGGACGAGATAGCTTTCGGGGGCCGACGACGCGCCGGCGGTCGACTTCACGCCAGCGGTCGAGCCCGCGGACGCGCCGGCGCTACCCGGCTTGACATCCTTGCGGGTCAGGTCGAGGACCTTGCCGACCGGACTGAGGCGCAGCACAGCTTGCGGCTTGCCGATCGCCTGCAGAACCGCGTCGTACGCCCGGGGCTGCTTTTCGGGGTCGTCGCTCTGAAACACCGTCGGAGGGTTGTCGCCGAACGACGCTTCCAGGCGGACCCAGTCGATGACGAGTTCCAGTTCCCCCGCGCCGTCGGCGGCGATTCCCGCCACGCGGAAGTGTTTGCGCGACTGCGTTTTGTTGCGGGTGGTCTCGGCCACTTCCGCCACCTGCGTGGTGATCTCCCCCGCGTGCGTCACTTCGTAATGCACGATCTGACCGGGGGTGAACCGGTAACGCAGCGTCACTTTGTCGGCCTGGCTAGCGGGGGTGGCGGATGGAACCGGGTCGTCGGCCCGCACGGTTCCGGCGGACAGTCCCGCCGCGCACACGCAGACCACGACCGAGCCAAACCACACGCGCCCGGGGGCGCTCGTTCGCCATGACTTCATCCGCGCACTCCCTTGCCTCGGTATTCGTTCGCGCGTGCTGCCGGACACGTTTGCCCCGCGCGGCTCGCTCGCCGGCACACGTTCCGTCCTGGAACACGCAGCCGCGAGGGAGCCAATTACCACGTTCGGGCGAAGGGATCGAGACCAGTTTCCGGGGATTGCACGTCCCCATATCCCGCACTTCCCTCAAGGAGCCGAAGGCCCCGCGAAAGGGGAAGCCGGTGGTCTTGCAACATCCGCCGCTCCGATATCACACGCTTCGCCTGCCGTCAGGGATCGGTCGCCGCACGATCTCCACCTCGACGATCGACTCAAGGCTTCTCCCCGCCGAAGCGAAACGCGAACAAATCCGCGTCGCGCAGCTCGAATCGCAGTCGCACGGCCTTGCCCGCCAGGGACGACACGTCCGCCCCTCCCTTCCATTCGACGACCCGCTCGATTTCGTTGCCGATCTGTTCCCGACATTCTCCCGCGCCGAAGCCCGGCAGGTCGTTGCCGTTGCCATCCAGCAATCCCACCCGCACCCCGCCACCCGCCGACGTGGCGAAGTTGATCCGCAAGCGCGAGCCATCGAACGTCACCGGCCGCGTCACCAGAATCCCCGGTTCGGCACCCGCGCGCACCGATGCGAATCCATCGACCCGCAGGCTGTACCGACGGATGTGCGATGTCGGTTGCGCGTAGTCCTGATTCACATACAGAGCCAAATGAGTGTCGCCGGTCGGGACGACGTTGAGCGCCGGATAGTTCGTGCGCGACACCCAATTGCGCGGGCCGATGCCCGGCTTGAGGTAGCCCTCAAGGAACGTGCGGTCGTAAACATGTCCGCCGCGCGATGTCATCAGCACCGCGTCCGACGTGTCGTGGAAGTAGCTCGGGTTGACGCCGATCTCCTTCGCCTGCGCATCGGTCAGCACCTGTCGTCCCTCGAAAAACCGCGCTGCGATCGACAGGTAGATGTGCGGCGCCCGGAAATAGGGGGACGTTTGGTTCGTGTAAAGGTGTTCCTTCGGGGCGTCGCGCGGGCCGTCGCCACCGTCGTGCACCTGGCTCATCAGCACCGCTGGCGTCCACTCGCGGAAATCGGCGCTCGTCGTCCGCGCGATCCGCCGCAACCCGTCCCACACGCGGAAGTAGCAGACATACATCCCTTCCGCTTCCGACCAGAACGCCAGGTTCTGCGAATCGAACAGGTGCGTGTGCGGAAAGGCCGCGTGACCTTTGGTGAGGATCGGCTCGTCGCGAAACTTCTTCCACGCGAACCCGTCCGCCGAGACATAGGCGAACAACCGGTCGACGTTTCCGCCGATCGCCTTGTAACGTTCTTCCGCCGGGACGCCCGGTCGCGTATCGAGCATCGGGCAAAAATTGTGCGACACCGGCGCGGCTTGCGCCAACACGATGTTGTTCGCTTTGCTCCCCTCGAACTCGAACAAACCCAGTTCCGGCTTGCTCCACGCGATCCCGTCGGGAGAGACCGCCACGCACGACCGCTCGTCGGCATTCCCGTCGAGCCCCCCCACAGGGCTGCCGCGGTAGTACATCCGATAGCGCGATGCGGGCGGGGCCGCGGCGTCCACGATCACCGTCGAGTAGCCCGAGTACAACCCTTCCCACGGCTTGTCGAGTCGAATTGCGATCCCCTCGTCGCGCGGTTCGTGCATGTGCAACCGCGCCCCGTCGATGCGATCGATCAGGTGGCGGTCGACGAACAACTCGCGGCGCGAATCCAACCGGACCGGATTCATTCCTTCCGACCGGGTGATGTAGAACTGCGCTTGGCAGTGGCTGTCCAGGAATTGGACGAGCGGCGTCGAATCGTCGAGGCCGTGCACATGCCCCACGCCCGGCTTGGCGATCAGCGTGATGCGTCCCCCCAACGCCTTGTAGCGTTCGGCGACGACCCCCGTGTTCTGATCCCACGGCACCGGCGTGTCGGCGTCGCCATAGACATGCAGCAGCGGAATACCGGCCTTCGCCAACGGTTCCAGACGGTCGATCGGATTCAGCACGACTTTGAGCAGCGCTTCTTCGCTGTCGACATCGTACGCGGCGAAGAGTCGCGGAATCTCGCCGGGATTGCCCGGCCCGCGCCCCTTGGCGAGCGGCCAGGTCTTGATGTCGCACACCGGCCCGTCGGCGTAGATGCACGCCACACGGTCCGGATGGAGCGATGCCCAGTTGTAGCAGTACAACCCGCCACGACTGATGCCGACGTACCCCGCCTCCGCCGCGAAGCCGTGCCGCTCGACGAGCCGCTTGTAGAATACGTCCCACGCGGCCATCGCCTTGGGGGCGCCGAACAGGTCCTGCGTTTTCAGATGGACCACGTGATACCCACGCCCCAAGAGCGCGATCTCCGGTTCGGGACGATGTCCGAAGAACTCCGCCCACCAAATCCACGGACGCCCCGGCGCCGCTACGCGCGGCGCGACGACGATCGCCCCGCGCGGCTGCTTCTCGCCGGGCACATCCACGGTGAAGTCGTACCGGTCGAAGCCGTGCCACAGCGACCGCTGGCCTGGAAACGGCTCCGCGATCTCGGCGGCCGCCGTCGGAGAAGCGGCGAGAAGTGTCGCCACGACCGTTGCGCAAACCCACCCCGCATGTGTGAGTCGAACCAGAACATGGGAAGGCCGGGCTGTCATGGTCGAATCCTCGGGAGTGTGGCCGGTTGTTCGCGTCGAACGCCCATTGTGAGCCAATCCAGCTCGTCCGTCGAACGTCGTGCTTGAGAACGCAGCGATCAAGAACGTCGCGCGGGGACGCCCATCTGTCAACCTGCATTCCTCGCCGACGAAGATCTCACACTCGCGCCGAGTGTCAGTTGGGGCCGGTTCCGATCCAGTTCTGCGCCACCGCGATCGCGATATTGAGCAGATTGAACGTCGCGTGACAGACGATGTTCGCGGCCAGCGAGCGATGCCTCGCGTACAACCATCCCAAAATCAGCGCGAAGGGAAACAGGGGGATCGCATCGGGCCTGCCGGGTGAGTAGTGCACGCCCGCGAACAACAGCGCGACGATCCACAATCCCGCGCGCGATCCCCACACGGACGACAACCATCCCTGCAGCGCGTGCCGAAACTGAATCTCCTCCACAACAGGCGCGCACACGCCGGCCGCCAGGCAGACCCCCAACAACACCACGAACTCGGAACCGGGCGATTCCGCCAGCATCCGCAAGAGGGGGTGGCTTTCGTCGCTCGCTTTCAGCCCGCCGACGATCACGAGGCCATTGACAAGAAAACAGGGGGCCAGCCCCGCCCACCCCAGCGCGACGGCCAACCCCATCACATCCCGCCGCCGTATCGGCGAGGTCGTGGTTTCCAATCCTGTCTCGTCAGAGGAACCGGTGCCGTCCGACCGCCGTACGGGTTTCGGGCGAAACGCCCACGCCACACACCCCACCACCACCGCCTGCGCGACGCTGATCAGTGCCAGCCGTCCCGCACCCGGCGGTCCCTCCGCACCGCCCCCCCCTGGGAGCAACAAGACCACGCCCAGCGGCGCGAGGAACACCAGGCAGAGGGAAAGCAACCCGTCTTCAAACGTGCGTCGCGGCCATGGCCGTTCCAAACCGTGCTCGGCGTCCGCCGCGGCGCGATCCCGCCTCCTCGATCCCCACAACCACGCCCAAATGGCAAGGCTCGGAACGAGCGACACGACGATCGGCAGGTTTTCCGGACGCATCAATTCCATGCTTCAAAGTCCCCGCAGCGGAGTCGCAGTTGGGAGCCAACGCGCCAACAGTACACACTCCGCGTTCCCGAGCGAGTCCGAACGGTTTTTTTCAAGGCGGCGAGGCACATTCCGGGCGATTTCCCGCGTCGGCGGACAACCGGGCGTTTCGCGGGTAGACTAAGCTCCATGAAACGCTCTCCCCGATCACCGTCCCGCAAATCCCGTCCCGTTCCCGCCGACGACTCGACCGTTGTCGCACGGGAGCCCATGCGTTTGGCCCGTTACCTCGCCATGGCGGGGGTGGACGCGCGACGCAACTGCGAAGCGTACATCGCCGCCGGTCGCGTCTCGGTCGACCGCGAAACGATCACCGATCCCGCGTTCAAGGTCGAGCCGGACAAGCACGATGTCCGGCTCGACGGTGAAAAGCTCCAAACGGGGCGACGTGCCTACTTCCTGCTGAACAAGCCGCGCGGCTATCTGTGCACCAACGCCGACCCGCAAGGCCGCAAGCGCGTGGTCGAGTTGTTTCCCGACCATCACGGAAGGTTGTTCAGCGTCGGTCGTCTGGACGAGAACAGCCAGGGGCTGTTGGTCGTCACCAACGATGGCGACCTGGCCGAGCGACTGGCTCATCCGAGGTACGCCGTCCCCAAGGTGTATCACGTGCTGGTGGCGGGGGTTCCCGAACCCCGTTTCGCCGACAAGCTGGTGCGCGGCATGCGGTTCGACGAAGGGATTTTCAAGGTACACGCGGCGCGGCTGCTCAAGTCGAAGGGGCAAAGCTCGCTGCTGGAGATCACGCTGACCGAAGGTCAGAACCGCGAGATTCGCCGGTTGCTCGCACGATTGGGCCACAAGGTGATGCGGTTGGAACGGGTCGCGCTTGGACCGATCAAACTGGGGGCCTTGCCGATTGGCGCGTACCGGCCGTTGCTTCGCGAAGAGGTCGATCAACTGCTGGCGTTGCTCAAGGTTCCGGCGCGGGCTCGCGTGCGGGAGCGTCCACGCTCCGCCGAGGGGGGCAAAGCGCGTGGTGATCGCACTCCCGAAGCCTCCGTCGTGCAACGTCGCGAGCAGAAGGCTCGCGAACTGCGGGCCGAAAGCGGCGAACGTCCGCCGCGCGGAACGCGGCCCCAAACCCGGCGGCAGGGTCCGCCCGGTCGAGCGCCCCGTCCGGTCGACGGCTCCCCCGTGGCGGCTCCGCGCGTGAGTGATCGTCCCGAGGAGGGGCATCCGTCCAACAAGTTCGCGGCCAACAAACACGCAATCCGCAAGCCGCGAACCATCGTGGAGACCGACGAGGGGGATACGCAAACCGCGCCGGGGACTCATCCGGCCATCGCCCGCGCCACCCGTGGCGCGCGGCCCGGCCGCGAAGTTTCGCCCGAACCCGAGGAAACACCGGCCGCGACCAATCGCGTGGGGGCCAATCGCGCGGGGACAGGTCCTTTCGGGGCCAAACGGACCGAAGGGAAGCGTCCCGCGTTCAAGCCCAAGGGGCGGCGACCGTCCCTTGGGGGCAAGCCCGCCCGGAAAGGCCGCAAGATCGCCGCCAAACGACCAGGTGGCCGCCGCAAAGAGTATTGAGACGCGGCGGGGTTGAAATACACTGGTGAATGCGTCTGTGCTTGAGCCGGGACACGCATCGTGGCTCCGCTTCAACGAACGGCGTTTCCGGACAACGTCTCGGGGGCCTCCGCACCCAGACGCGTCCCCGTCCCACACCCGGTGCTGTTGTCGAGCCATGCCAGCCACCCGCCCCCGCCGTCCAACGCGGTTCGTGTTTGACCGGATCAGTTGGGCCGACTACACGCGCATGTTGCGCATCTGCGATCGCCAGGGGCTGCGCACCACGTACATCGCTGGGAGACTGGAGGTCATGAGCCCTTCGTTCGAGCACGATGTGCAGTCACGCCTGCTGGCCGAAATGGTGGAGGTGTGTGTCGAGGAGTCGGGAGGGGATCTCAGGCGCGGGGGAGGACCAACCATGCGCCGGAAGATGCTCAAGCGCGGCCTCGAGCCGGACGACTGCTTCTGGATCGCAAGCTTGCCCGCGATCTCCGGCAAACTCGATCTCGACCTGGAAATCGATCCACCTCCGGACCTTGTGATCGAGATCGAAATCACCACTCCGATTCTCGACCGCATGAACGTGTACGCGGCGCTGGGAGTCCCCGAAATCTGGCGGAAATCGCGTACAGAGTTCGAAGTGCTGGGGCTGGACGAGTCCGGCCGTTACACCCGCCGCGAGCGAGCTCTGTCGTTCCCGTGGCTCCCCGCTTCTGAAATCGCAGCCGGTATCGGGCGATACACCGGCCAAGGGCAGTTCGAGTTCCTCCGCGCATGGCGCGAGGATGTTCGTCGGTGCCTGGCGTCCAGCGGTGCGTGAAGCGGCGCCGCCCGACCTACAACGCATCACGCCAAGAGCTCGTCGATCCGATGTCCGCCGTTGACGATCGGAACGGGACGCCCCAACGGCGTCGTGTGGACCTTGTCGCAGTCGACCCCCATCAGGTGCAGGACCGTCCGCAACAGATCGGGAATCCCGTACGGCTTGGTCGTTGGATAGCTCGCGGTGTCGTCGCTGGCCCCGACGACCACCCCGCGCTTGATCCCGCCGCCGGCGAGGATCACCGACTGGCACATCGACCAGTGGTCGCGCCCGGCGTCTTTGTTGATCCGCGGGGTGCGGCCCATCTCCCCCATCATCACGACGAGCGTTTCGTCCAACAGGCCGCGCTCGTCGAGGTCGGTCAGCAAAGCGCTGAAAGCGCGGTCCGTGGGGGGGACGAGCGCTTTCTTGTGGCTGGTGAAGTTGTCGAAGTGGGTGTCCCAGCTTCCGTGGTCGATACCGATGAACCGGCAACCCGCCTCGACGAGCCGCCGCGCCAACAGCGAACATTGGCCGATGGACGAGTAGCCATACCGTTCCCGCGTGGCGGGCGTTTCGGCGGAGATGTCGAAAGCGGCGCGGGCAGCGGGGGAGGTCGTGAGGGCGACCGCCTTCTCGTAGAACATCGCCATCGCGCCGGCCCGACCGGTGGCGTGCCGCGATTCCCCGACCCGTTCCAGATCCCTGAGCGCTTCGCGACGGCGTGCGAACCGCGACGGGGCAATGTTCGGTGGGGTGTCGAGATCGCGAACGCGGAAATCGGGTTGCGAGGGATCGTTGTTGATTGTGAACGGGGCGTACCGGGCACCGTAGAACCCCGGGCCGCCCGGACCCAGCGGATTGGGCATCTCGACGTACGGCGGAACGTCACCCGCCGCACCCAACTCGCGCGAGACGATCGAGCCCAGCGACGGATACAGGATGTTGAACGGTTCCCCCTGCGCCTGGCCGTCGGCGAAATTGGGCGGATACCCGGTAAGAACCTGGTGCCGACCCGTTTGGTGCCCGTTGTCGCCGTGGCTGTGCGAACGGAGGATCGTGAATTTGTCGGCCACCTGGGCGCACATGGGCAGGATTTCGCCGATCTGCGTTCCGGGGACGTTGGTGGAGACGGGTTGGAACTCCCCCCGAATTTCGCGTGGAGCACCGGGCTTCAGGTCCCACATGTCGATGTGACTCGGTCCCCCTTCCAGCATCAGGAAGATGCACGATTTGGCCTTCGGGCCGCCACCCGCCGCGCGGGCCTGCAGTGCCAGAAGATCGGGAAGGGCCAAGCCACCCAACAACGCGGTCGTACCGGCGCGCAACATGTTGCGGCGGGGCAGACCATCGCAATGCGAACGCGAGGCACCGATCGGGGCGATCCACATGCCGAAAACTCCGCAGCAGTCCGAACCAGTCACAGCCACGCGGCGCATCGACGGCGCACACGCATGAGCCAGCATTGATATTACTCGGCAGATGGAGTCCGTGCCTACAGCGAGATCGGAAAATCAGGTTTGCGGTGATCCAATTCGCGGCCGTCCAAAGAGCGTAAGGGCGTCGTCGGCGATACGGGGTGGTTGCATCGTGGCCGTCGCTGTCCTTGCCGTGACGAAGTCGAAATTTTTTCGGGGGCGCGACTTCGGCGCGCCCCGCGGGATTCCGCTAGTCTGGAGTGCGTTCGACGACGCCTTCCAATTCTGGTCGAGGGAACCGCGGTCAGGCTCCCTCCGACCCGACCATACACCCGACCGCCTGCCTCGACTTGGGAGTTTCCCGTGCCTGCCCCCGACGATTCCGCCGCCGTCCAGCAATACCTCGCATCGCTTTTCGGGCTGCGCGGCAAGACCGCCGTCGTGGTAGGGGGAACCGGCACGCTGGGGGGGGCGATCTCGATCGCACTGGCCCGCGCGGGGGCGTATGTGTACGTCGCCGGTCGCGACGCCGCGCATGGTGCGGATCGCGTCCAGGAGATCGAAGCACACGGCGGCGCGGGTGAGTATGCGGCTCTGGACGTGGCCCAGCGGGAAGACTTCGAAGGACTCCGGGACAAGATCGCTGCCGCCGGTCGCGGTGTCGATGTGCTCGTCAACGGCGCGGGGATCAACGCCGCCACGCCGTTCCTCGAAATCACCGACGACGAGTGGGACCGCATCCTGAATGTGAACGTGCGCAGCGTGCGGCTGGGTTGCCAGGTGTTCGGCGCGGCGATGCTCGCGCGGGGGACTCCAGCGTCGATCATCAACATCGCGTCGGTCAGCGGCGAGATTCCGTTGTCGCGGGTCTACACTTACTCCGCGAGCAAAGCGGCGGTGGTCAGCCTCACGCGTAACCTCGCGCGGGAATGGGGATCTCAAGGTGTTCGCGTGAACGCCCTCTCCCCAGGCTTCTTTCCTGCGGAGCAAAATCGCAAGGTGCTTACTCCCGACCGCATCGCCAAGGTCATGGCGCACACGCCGATGGCGCGGTTTGGTTCTCCGGAAGAGCTGGCCGGAGCGGTGCTCCTCATGGCCGCACAGGGTGCGGGGAGCTTCCTGACGGGAGCCAACATCTACGTGGATGGCGGCTTCACGGCGATGACGATCTGACGCCAAAGAGTCTGCATCGATGACCCCCACCCTTGTTTGGTTCCGCAACGATCTTCGCCTCGCCGACAATCCGGCCCTTACACACGCCTGCGCGACAGGTGGCCCCGTCATCCCGGTGTTCCTCCGGTCCCCCGAGGAAGAGGGGGACTGGCCGGACGGCTCCGCCACCCGCTGGTGGTTGCATCATTCGCTCGCGTCCCTCTCCTCCAATCTTGCGGACAAGGGTTCACGACTCATCGTGCGCCGCGGCCCCGCTCTCGAAACCTTGCGCGAACTGGCTCGCGAAACGGGCGCGACCCGCGTCGTCTGGAACCGCCGCTACGAACCCACGAGCATCCAGCGCGACACACGCATCAAGTCCGCCCTCAAGAACGACGGCCTCGCTGCCGAAAGCTTCGCTGCCAACCTGCTCTTCGAACCGTGCGACATCCGCAACAAGGCGGGGACGCCGTTCAAGGTCTTCACCCCGTTCTGGCGGCATTGTCTGAGCTTGGGCACTCCCGCCCCTCCGCAGCCTGCTCCCGCAAGCATTGCGGCCCCCGCACACTGGCCGGCTTCGCAGGGCCTGGAAGCCCTGAGCCTCCTCCCCACGATCCCTTGGGACACCGGTTTCCGCGAGGAATGGACTCCCGGCGAAGCGGGGGCCGAGCATGTCCTCGACGAGTTCCTCCCCGAACGGATGCCGGCCTACAACGCCGAGCGCGATCGCCCCGACCGTCCCGGCACCTCCCGTCTCAGCCCGCACCTGCATTTCGGCGAAATCGGTCCGCGACAGCTCTGGGCACGGGCCGCCGCGCGGGGCGCGGCTTCGGGACCGTATCTCCGCCAGCTGGTTTGGCGGGAATTTGCCCACCATCTTCTGTATCACTTCCCCGACACTCCCACCGCTCCGCTGCGTCCCGAGTTCGACCACTTCCCGTGGGAAGACGATCCTGCGGGTCTGCGCGCCTGGCAGCGGGGCCTCACGGGTTATCCAATCGTCGATGCGGGAATGCGACAGTTGTGGCACACCGGCTGGATGCACAACCGCGTGCGGATGATCGCCGGATCGTTTCTGGTGAAGGACCTGCTCATTTCCTGGCGGCGCGGAGCGGAATGGTTTTGGGACACGCTTGTCGACGCGGACCTCGCCAACAACACGCTGGGTTGGCAGTGGATCGGCGGCTGCGGCGCGGACGCCGCCCCCTATTTCCGCATCTTCAACCCGGTGATGCAGGGGGAGAAGTTCGACCCCGACGGTGCGTACGTGCGGCGGTGGGTGCCCGAGTTGGCCCGCCTGCCGAACTCCCTCATCCACCAACCGTGGACCGCGTCGCCTTCCGAACTGCGTGCCGCCCAGGTGCGACTGGGCGAGACCTATCCCGAACCGATCGTCGATCACAAACAGGCCCGCGACCGAGCCTTGGCCGCACTGGCGACGATGAACGAGCGCAAGGGGAGTCGGAGCGAGTGACAGCCGGTTTCCCGTTTGTCCCGCCCCTCCCGCGCCATGAATACCCCTCGAAAAGATATGATGGCTTGCGTGGGAGAGGGGGTCTCGCGTCTCAGCCAATCGACGACTGAAAGGTGGGGTTCGCCACCGGCCTTCCAACGCGCTGCCCGAAATCCACCCTCCCCGCCCCGAGCGGTTTGACTCCACTTGCCCGGCGGAGTCTGCTGGGAGGGTCGGATCATTCCTCCGCACGTTGGACCCTCCATGCTGTCGCTCATCATTCCCGTCTACAACGAAGCCGAAAGCCTGCGCGAACTCGCCCGCCAGATCGAGGCCGCCTGCGTCGCACCGGTGGTCAAGGATTTCGAGGTGTTGTTCGTCGACGACGGTTCTCGAGACGACAGTTGGTCGATTATTCGCGAACTGGGTGGACGGTCCGCCCGCTTCCGGGGCATCCGCTTTCGCCGAAACTTCGGAAAGGCCGCCGCCCTCTCCGCCGCGATCTCCGCCTCGCGCGGCGACGTGTTGGTGATGCTCGATGCCGATTTGCAGGACGACCCCGCCGAGATTCCGCGTTTGCTCGCCAAACTCGACGAGGGGTTCGATGTCGTCAACGGGTGGAAAAAACATCGGCTCGATCCCTGGCACAAGGTCTACCCCAGCAAGGTCTTCAACGGCATGGTCGGCTGGTTGACCGGTCTGCATCTGCACGACCATAACTGCGGACTCAAATGCTTCCGTCGCGAAGTCGCCCTCGAACTGCGTTTGTACGGCGAACTGCATCGCTTCATCGCGGTGCTCGCCCACGCTCGCGGCTTCCGCGTGGCGGAACTCGATGTGCATCATCGGCCCCGGCAATTCGGCCACAGCAAGTACGGTGTCCGCCGGTTTCTGCGTGGATTTCTCGACCTGCTGACCGTGCGATTCCTGACCGGTTACGGCCAACGCCCGCAGCACGCGCTCGGCTCGTGGGGACTGTTCTTCACGGGTTTGGGATGCCTCGGCCTCGCGTACCTCGGCGCGGTGTGGGTGCTGACCAACGTCGCCCTAATGGAGTTCGGTCCCATCGGCAATCGCCCGTTGCTCGCCTATTCGATCGCCAGCCTGTTGCTGGGTGGTCAGATGCTGTCGTTGGGATTCCTGGCCGAACTGGTCGTGTCGAACACCTCAAAGCCGGGGGACGCTTATTCGGTGGCCGAACGAACCGGCGATTGACGCCGCACGCCCTCACCTCCGGTTGGGAACACGCGGGGCTTGCGTGCTTGTCCCCCACAAGCGGAGACGCAGGGAACCCCGGCATTTCAAAGGTTTCATGCTCACGCAGAGGCGCAGCGACGCCGAACAAGGCAAATCCATAGCGTCTCCGTGCCACTGCGTGAGGCCAGGAAACCTGGCGTTTTGCGAATTCTCGGCGACTTCCCGAGAGAAGCCGCGCAACGTCAAAACGGGTGGCTCAGGGACAAGAAACTCTGCGCCCGCACCATGCCCCCCGCTGTCGAATCTGCCGGGATCGCGAGGATCGCTCGCGGTGGTGAGCGGACGGGCGGTCATTCTCCATCGACGATCTCGATCCGATCCCCGCCCGCACCCTTGCAATGCGGCGGGAACCGGATGGCGTTGACCTGTTGCGCCGTTTTCTCCTATTCAGGTGGTCAGGAAGCACTCCGGACGACGCGAATCGCGAGCGAACCGCGCGGTTTCCCCGCTCGCCCACCGGTCTTTCCACGGGTTGTCACGCACGGCCACCGGTGGTTCCCGACACTCCGCCCTCGTTCCGACCATGCCCACGCTGTTCGACCGCTACCTGATCGCCCGCTACGTGCAGGTGTTCGGCATCGTCTTCACGGCGCTGTTCGGGCTGTTCGTGATTTTCCACGCCTTCACCAACTCGGACGAATTTTTCGACGGGGACGAATCGCGGAACACGTTCGCGGTCCTCAAAGACATGGGGGTGTTCTACCTCTATCGCACCAGCCAGTTCTTCGACATGCTTGGCGGCACGGTGTCGGTGATGGCGGCGATGGTGTCATTCGCTCTCGTGCTGCGCAACGGCGAACTGAATCCGATCCTGTCGGCGGGGATTCACAGCTACCGGCTCGTGCGGCCGATCGTGATCGGGTCCGTGTTCGTCAACCTGCTGCTGGTGCTCAACCAGGAGTTCCTCATTCCGAGGATCGCGACCGAGCTGCAGCTCGAACCGGGCAAACACCGGGCGATCACCGAAGATGTCGAGCCGGTGTACGACTACGCGTCGCAAATCCTCGTGAGCGGACAGCGGCTCGATCTGCGGGAGCAGTCGATCGAGGAGGCGGAGTTCGTGCTCCCCGCCGCGCGCGTGGCCGAGGAACTGACCGCCCTCAAGGGGAAGTCGGCCCGGTTTGTGCGGGGGGGCGTCGACGGCCGGAACGGGTGGTTGCTGAAAGGAGCGGCCCGGCCTTACGACTCGCTGCGGCTCACCGATTCGGGACGGAACTACGTGCTGCGGACCGACGACCCGAACGACCTGTTCATCGCCACCGACGTCAGCTTCGACCGGGTGTACAAGAAGGACAAGAACTACGGCTTCCTCTCGACGGCCGAACTGGTGCGTCGCATCCGCAATCCGTCGTTCAGCGACGTGTCGATCCTGAAACAGTCGCTGTACCTGCACGCCCGCATCGCCCAACCGGTCATGAACGTGTTGGTGGTGCTCGTGGGGATTCCGTTGGTCGCCCGGCGGGAAAGCACCAACCTGATCACGAACATGCTGGTCTGTTCGCTGGCGATGGGGGCGGTCTTCGGTTTGGGGCAGGCGTTTCAATTGCTGGGGACGGTGCGGCTGATTCCGACGGATCTGGCCGCGTGGGGACCGATCCTCGTGACGGGGACGCTGGCGGCGTGGGTGTCGGGATCGATCCGCTCGTAATGCGTGGTTGGTGGACGCTTCGGTGGTCGACGCTTCGGTCGGGGAGCCGCGACAGATTTCCCGTCCTCTCCCTGCGGATTCGACTAGCCCCGGCGCGACGTTTCGGTGTTCAATCCGCGTCGACCGAAGGTGGACGGGAAGTGGCAAGCCGCGGGTGATCCGGTGGCGACGCGCGGCTTGGGGTGGTTTCCCCGGAGGGGCGGCATGGACGGCGACCCACGCGATACGAACATGCGACGACGAATCGACGCCGGGCGACTGCCGCGGCGCTCCATCTGGCGCCAGGAATGGGTCGAAACCGAACGGGGTTTGGTCCTGGGGTTCCGCCGCGATTCGGCGATTCTCGGCCACCTGTTCCTCGGCAGCGTGGTGATCGTGGCGGGACTGTTGTTCGACCTGCGCCCGTACGATTGGGCGTTGGTGGTCGTCTGCCTGGCGTTCCTTCTGGCGTGCGAGATGTTCCGCCAGGCGATCGGCCTGTTGTGCGACCGCGTGCCGTTCCCGGAGGTCAACCCGGATCAACCTTCCCCGGCGGGGGTGGGGCCGCTGCAAGAAATCGCGGGGATGCTCCGCGGGGCGATGACACTGGCGACCGTGGGAGCGTGCGGCGCGCTGGGAATCGTGTTTTGGCAGCGGCTGGCGCAGATGTTCGCGAAGTGAGCGCGGGCTCGGTAGTTGCGCGCCGCATCCCACGGGTGGGGAAGTCCACGCGAAGTTCCGCCCGATTTGCGATGGACACAGCTCGCGTGCGGGTTTTCCGTTCGACGGCTGCTCGAACCCCAAGGTATGGCGAGTCGAACCGCGTTCCGAAACGGCTTCGCGAACCGGGGTTTGAGCTCCTTTTTCTGACAACGTCCCAAGCGCTCTTTCCCCGTTGGCGGACGTTCGCGTATAAGCCGCGGCATGTCGCGGGGAAGCGGCTGTGGGTTTCACCGAAAACCCGTGCTTCGCCGAGGATACGGTGCGTCCGCGAGCTTTTCCGGGGGCGCCGGCTCTCCGAAACAGTGGCCGGGAGCGCGATTCGAGGTGTTGTCGCCGCGCGATGGCCTCGAAGCGGGTAACCGGCCCACTCTTCCGGAAGCTCATGACGATGCCCGAACACTCTCCCGCGGACGACTTCGACCGGCCGGTTCACGTGCCGGTTTTGCTCCGCGAAACCCTACACAACCTGAAATTGGAACCCGGCCTGGTCGTCGTTGACGGCACGGTCGGGGCTGGCGGACACAGCCGGGAGATCGCCAAACAGATCGCGCCGGGAGGCCGGCTGTTGGCCATCGACCGGGACCCGATGATGCTCGCCCACGCCCGGCGCGCATTGGAAGGGGCGACTCCCGCAGTTGCGACCCCCGACAGTGCAACTCCGACCGACGGTGCCGCAGCTTCCATCAACGTTCAATTTCATCGCCAAAGTTACGCCCGTTTTGACAAGTTGCTTGCGGAACTCGGTTGGCCTCCCGCCGACCGGGTGCTGCTCGACCTCGGGTTGTCGTCCGATCAATTGGCCGACCGCAACCGGGGCTTCAGTTTTCGATCGGAAGGGCCGCTCGATTTGCGGTTCCATCCGGAGGAGGGGGTTTCGGCGGCGGATTGGCTGGCCGAAGTCCCGGAGGAGGAGTTGGCCCGCGTGTTGGCGGAATACGCCGAAGAACCGCGGGCCGGAATGTTGGCGAAGTATCTCTGCCAGGCGCGGCGACGGTCCCCGATGCGGACTTCGCGGCAACTGGCGGACGCGGTTGCCGCTTCGGCGATGACCCGCACGAGTCGCGATTCCAAGACGCACCCGGCGACCCGGGTGTTTCAGGCGTTGCGGATCGTGGTGAACAACGAACTGGGGCAGGTGTCGACGTTCCTCTCGGAGGGAGTGCGGCACGGCCTCGCATCGGGCGGTTGGTGCGCGATCATCACGTTCCACTCGCTCGAGGATCGACTCGTCAAACACGCGTTTCGCGAGAGTGAGACATGGCAGCAGCCCACCCCCAAGCCAGTGGCGGCTTCGACCGCCGAACAGCGGCTCAACCCCCGGTCCCGAACGGCCCAACTGCGGGTCGCGAGAAAGACCTGAGCGTCCCGCCCGCCTCCGGGTCGGAGGACGCGCCGCTCGAACAGGAATGGCCCAAGCCGAAAAAGCCGCGCTCCCGTTCCGGCGGGGGAGTGGCCCTCGCGCTGGTGACGCTGTTGCTGCTGCTGGGGGGCTTCGGGTACGTCATCTGGCGTAAGCTGAAGAAAGACGCCGGCGCGAACGAGATCGCCCAAACGGCGACCCCGCCGGCCGATCCGAACGCTACGCCTCCGGCGGAACCCAAGGCCCCGACGATCGTGCCCGCCGGCGCGCAAACCGAACCGCAACCGGCGCCGGCGGTGGATCCGCTGGCCAATGTGGAACCCGCGCCGCAACCTCCGGCGCAACCGGCCCCCGCGATTCCCGCCGAAGACCCGCTGGCGAATGTCGAACCGGCCGCACCAACGACCACGCCGTTGCCGCTGGATCCCGTCGAACCCGAGCCGGCAGGGGACCCGCTGGCGAACGTTGAACCCGCCCCGGCCGCGACACCGTTGCCGTTGGAAATTCCCGACGATCCGCAGCCCCTCGACCCCGGTCCCGCCACGGCGGCGGCCAAACTCGAGGCGATGGAGGAGGAGCCAGTTCCCGCCTTGCCCGCGGCGGCTGCCCCCGCGTTGGAACCCGAGATCGAACCGGCTCCCCCAGCGGAACCACCGGTCACCATCGAACTGAAGCCCCGTCCCGCGCCGCTGGCCGACTCGGTACCCGAGGAAGCGCCGGTCACGGCACCGTCGGCCTCGTCACGTCTGGGTTCGTACGAACCGACCGTCGAGGAAGATTCGGTGGTCGTCCCGTCTTCGCCCGTGACCGCAGGCCCCGGTCTTGCCAGTCCCCGCCTTCCCTCGGCCCGTGCCGGTGGAAGTCGCTCCGATCGTTATGGCGAGTTCGAGCCCGATCCCGAAGCGCCACGGCCGGGACGGATCAACACCACGGCTGGCGAGGCTCCCACGCTGGCCCAGTCGGACCCCGCATCGGTGGCTCCCGAAACCTCGATCGTTCCGCGTCGCCAAGTCCCCACCCCCGTTGCCGAAGCGGGGCTGGAGCCGACTCCGGCTGCCGCACCCGGCACCGCTCCCGGTGCGGTGCCTGTCCAGGTCGCCCCCGCAGGAATCTACGTCGTCGCTCCCAACGACAATTTCTGGTTGATCTCGCGCAAGGTTTACGGCGCGATCAGTCCGTACAAGGCGCTCGCCGAGCACTTCCGCGCGGCTGGTCTGGAACCGCAGCAATTGCGACCGGGGATGCGGTTGGCGATTCCGCCGCGCGCTCATCTGGAAGCGACGTATCCGCAACTCATCGAGAAGCCGATCCCGCAGTTCGTGCCGGGGGCGAATCCGGCCACGAGCCAAGCTCAACCGGTCATCGGCGGCGCACCGGTGGTGGCGGCGGGGGCGTCCTACGACGAGCAACCCGCGGCAGCGGCGCCGGTGGCCGCGCAAGCGGGGGTGTACACGGTGGTCGCCAACGACAGCTTCTGGACGATCTCGAAGAGCGGGTACGGGACGGCGCGGTTGTTCAAGGCGCTCGCGGCGCACTTTGAATCGCAGGGGATCACGACAGCCCAATTGCGGCCGGGCATGCAGTTGCCGCTGCCGTCGCGACAGGAACTTGAAGCTCGCTACGCGTCGCTGATCGATCGGTCGCCGGCGGCGGTGCCCGGAGCGACATCGTCCCCGGTGTTGGCCCGAGGCAAGGTGATGAGCGCGGGACCGTCGTTCGGAGACGCACCCTTGCTGGTCGGACCGTCCTTGACGGTTCCGGAAGCGGCGACGGCGGAGACCGAAGAGGATGGCGGCGGGTTCTACGTCGACGAACGGGGCCTGCCGATGTACCGCGTCGGTTCGGACGACACGCTGACGGGGATTTCGCAGCGCCATTTGGGTAGGGCGTCCCGATGGAGCGAGATTTTCGAGCTGAATCAGGCTGTGATGAAAACGCCGGATCGGATGCGCCCCGGATTGGTGTTGCAGTTGCCCGGCGACGCGAGCCGATTGTCCGAAGCGCCGGGGAACGTATCGCGGCAATGAGTGAAGGTCCGTGGAACACAAGTGCCTGAACACGGTCATTTGCTCGGGTGCCACTGCTGGCTTGTCCGGCCGTGCGAATGTCTCGCGAGGCTGGCAACGCCGGTTGCCCAGCACGCCTGACGGTTTATCAAACCAGAGCACCAGGCCTTCGCGTGACTCTCGCTCGCTGACCGGGCTGTTGAGTTTCGAGACGGAGAGTGCCGGTTCAGCCTGCCTCTTGTACGACGGACTTCCAGTCCGTCGCCCGAAAGGCCGAAAAATCGACGGACTGGAAGTCCGTCGTACGAAAACGGTCCGCTTTCCGAAACGATGTTTTCAACAGTGTGTGACGCAGCGGGCTGCCGAATCGATCACAGCCTCCGCGTTGATTGCCACTCTCACGGTGGGTGCTGCTTCTGGTTGTTCGTGTCATGGTGTATCGCTTCTGCGCAGCGATGTGTCTGGTGGTGGCGATTTCCTTGGCAGGAACCAGCCTTGAGAAGCGGACTCTCGCTCTGCGCCGCGAAGTGACGCGACAGACGTACCGGCGCGATGTGCTGTCCCGCGAATTGGCACGGTGCCGGATGTTGGTGCAGTCGGGCGGAGCCCCCTCGCGGCGCTTCGAGATGGCCGAAACGATGCGCGAGGACCGCGAACGGACGGTCGAACGCAAGCCGATCAAGACCAAGGCCAACCGGTGACGCCGAAGGAAGATCCCGGACCATGACCCACTCCACGGAAACCGTTCGCTTGCGTCGCTGGCGGGAACGGCTGGTGGCGGGGGGGGTGGCCGCACTCCTGTGCGCGCTGGCCGTCCGGTTGATCGAACTGCACGGGTGGCGCGGCGGGCAGTTCCACAGCGTCGCATCGCGGCAGCAATACGACACGGAAACCGTCCCGGCGCGTCCGGGGGATATCGTCGACCGTCGGGGACGGGTACTGGCGACTTCGGTCACCGAGCACAGCCTGTTCGTCGTTCCGAATCGGATCGAGCGGGCTTGGGAATTCAGTCGCCTGTTGGCCACGGCGCTGGATGCCGACCCCGATGAGCTATTCGACCGGGTCAAATCGCGGTCCGACAAGGGGTTCCTCTGGATCAAGCGGCGACTGGCTCCGGACGAGGTTCAGCGCGTTCGGGAGGCGCGGCTGCCGCCGGAGACGTGGGGACTGCGTGCGGAGTTTCGCCGCGTCTATCCGCAGGGGGGGGTGGCGGCGCAGGTGATCGGGTTGCGGGACCTCGACAATCGGGGGCGCGGAGGGGTCGAAGAGGCGTGCCACGACCGCTTGCGCGGCGACGACGGCGTGAGACGCATCCTGCGAGACGCGCGGGGACGCGTGCTCGAGGCGGCGGACCTGGAAGATCGCCCGTTGCGCGACGGCGAGCGCGTCGAACTGGCGCTGGATGTCGTCGCGCAGTTGTACGCCGAACAGGCGCTCGAGGAACTGGCGCGCGAATGGAAGCCAAAGAGTTGTTGCGCGGTGGTGATGGATCCGACCACATCCGACGTGCTAGCGATGGCCTCCTGGCCGACGTTTGATCCCAACGAACCCGCGGGCATTCCGGATGCCGCCTGGAAGAATCGGACGTTGGCCGACATGTACGAGCCGGGTTCGACGTTCAAACCGTTCGTCGTCGCGTGGGGGATGCGGCAGGGACTGCTCCGCCGCGACGAGGTGTTCGATTGCGAGAACGGCGAATACCGCATGGGCCGACGGGTGTTGCACGACCATCACCGTTACGGCGCGCTCGATGTGACGGACATCCTGGTGAAGTCGAGCAACATCGGCATGGCCAAGATCGGCGAACGTATGGGAAACGCGGGCTTGTACGAGGCGGCCTCGAGCTTCGGCTTCGGCGCCCCCACGGGGATCGGCCTGCCGGGCGAACTGGGGGGCAAGCTCCGGCCGCTTGCGGATTGGAACGGGTATTCGACCGGATCGGTTCCCATGGGACAGGAGATCGCCGTCACACCGTTGCAGATGGCGGCCGCGTACTGCGCGCTGGCCAACGGAGGGGAGTGGCGCACGCCGAGGTTGATCCTCGGCGGAGAGCGGCTGGCGGCGCACGGCTTGGGCTCGCTCGGAGACACCGCTGGGGATGCTGCCGGAGACGCGGTGGGCATTCGCGACCTGCCCGCCGAGGACGAAATGGCGGCGGGGGAGGCGGCGAGCGACGATCTCGCGGACACGATGCCCGACAGCCGGTCAGTGGAGACGGCGATTCGTGATCTCGCGGAGGGGGAAGCGTTGCCCCTCGAAGAATCCGTGGTGGAGCGGGAGGTTCCGGCTGTCGAAACGCCGGTTGTTCCGGAAGGGGGGCGCGCCGCGCACGGTTCCGGATTGGTGTCGCGCGTCGTCGAGCCGGAGGTGGCGCGATGGATCTGCCGCGTTCCGCTCGCGGAAGTGGTGACGCGGGGAACGGGGAAGAAAGCCCGACTGGCGACGTATCGCGTCTTCGGCAAATCGGGGACGGCGCAAAAACCGGACCCGGCGACTGGGGCGTACTCGAACCGATTGCACGTCAGTTCGTTCGTGTGCGGCGCTCCGGCGGACAGGCCGCGAGTGATTGTCGTGGTGTCGGTCGACGAACCGTCGACGGCCGGCGAGCACTTCGGGGGGACGGTGGCCGCGCCGGCTGCGGCTCGCATCCTCGAACGGACGCTGGAATTGTTGGGGGTCCCACCCGGCGATCCGGGCCCGGTCGCCTCCGTGGACGACGATGTCACCGCCGATTGACGAACGGGTCGGGGGACGTGTTCGTGGCACGCCGACGTGCGAACCCCGGTCTGCGGTTTCCATCCGCAAGTCGCCCTGACCGCGACGTTCCCCCAATCGGATGAGCATGAGACTGCGACCCTTCTCCACCACATTCGGTGTGGAAAAACACGGCAAGACTCGAATGTGGGGGAGAAGGTGCCCGAAGGGCGGTTGAGGGGGATTGAGCGAATCGGGTCCCCCTCACCCCGTCCCTCTCCCCCGCATTGGAAGCCGTTCCAGTCGGCCCCGTCGCCAGCGAGGGAGAGGGGGCCGCGGTTGTCCAATTCGACGATCACAACCCGAGGTTCGCACCCGTTTTCCGCGGCACGCGGCAATCCGCCGTTCCCCCGACCTCCCGGTTGCGAGTATCGTCCGGTGGCGGTACCAACCTTGCCCTCGCGGTCGGAGCGGACGCCGTCTTACGGGGGTGCTCCCGTTCCGGCGAGCACGGTTCCAGGATCGCGACACCGCCGCATCACAATCCTCTCCGGGGGAGAACTTCGCATGTTCCGTTGGCTTCACTCGCGGTTGTTGGGCGGACTGTGCGCGGGGATCGTCGCGGTGTGTGTGTTCGCGCCGCCGCTCCTCGCCGAGGACACTCCCAAGCACAAAGAGCAGCGTAACCGGATGGTCGACAAGGAGATCGTCCGCGAAGGGGTGACGAGTCCCGTCGTCGTCAAGGCGATGCGCGCGACGCAGCGGCACTTGTTCGTCCCCGAGGAGCTGCAGGCGCAGGCCTATCAGGACTGCGCCCTCCCCATCGGACACAAGCAGACCATTTCGCCGCCGTTCATCGTCGCTTACATGACGCACAGTCTCGATCCCCAACCCGAGGATCGTGTTCTCGAGATCGGCACCGGCAGCGGTTATCAGGCGGCTGTGCTGGCCAACATTGTCAAAGAGGTGTACACGATCGAGATCGTCGAACCGCTGGGCCGGCAAGCGGCCAAGGTCCTGCGCGAAGGGGGCTATCGCAACGTCCACTGTCTCGTTGGCGACGGCTACAAAGGCTGGCCGGAGAGAGCCCCCTTCGACAAGATCATCGTCACCTGCTCTCCCGAGGACATTCCCCAACCGCTCGTCGACCAACTCAAGGACGGCGGGAAAATGATCATCCCCTTGGGGGAACGCTACTCGCAGGTGTTCTATCTGCTGGAGAAACAGGGCAAGGAGTTCAAACGCAGCAAACTGCTCCCGGCTCTGTTCGTTCCCATGACGGGCATCTCCGAGGAAAATCGGCAGATCAAGCCCGATCCCGCCAACCCCCAACTGCGCAACGGCGATTTCGAGACCGTTCATCCGGGGGACGGCACCCTCACCGACTGGTACTACCAGCGGCAGGTGACGCTCGTCACCGAGGGGGTCCCCAGCGGAAAGCAGTACGCCCGCTTCGCCAACACCGATGTCGGCCGCAGTTCGCACATGCTGCAAGGGATGGCGGTCGACGGCGCGGCGGTTAGCGCCTTGCGAATCTCCGCCCAGGTCCGTGCGGCCAGTCTCAAGGACGGCCAGAAGTCCTACGAGAAACCCGCCCTGATCGTCCACTTCTACGGCCCCGACCGCGAACCGGTCGGCGAAGAAGCGCTCGGCCCGTGGACCGGGAGTTTCCAGTGGCGAAAGGTGTCGGACATCATCCCCGTCCCCCCCGGAGCGCGGGAGGCGATCTTGCGGCTGGGCCTGAACGGCGCGACGGGGACGCTGAGCGTCGACGACGTGAAACTGGCGCCGGTCAAGCGGTGACTCGGTTGCTCTTTGTGGCCGTTCGCTCCGTCGAACGGAACTTGACGCGCCGAAACGCGTCCGCATGCCGACGTTTCACGGAGTGAAACGCCACTATGGTTCCCGCGTTCCGATGTCACGCGCCGTCCGCGAAAATCCCTTCCCGCATCAGACGCACCTCCCCCACCTTCGGCCGGAACTCCATCCGCCCCAACACATCCCGCTCCAGATCGATCCCCGGTGCGATCTCGATCAACTCCAACCCGTCTGCCCCCAACCGGAACACCGCCCGCTCCGTCACGTACAGCGCCGGTTGCTTCTTCGCGAGCGCCGTCGCTCCCGAGTACGACACCTGACCCACTTGCCGCACGAACTTCGAGACCCGTCCCTCCTTGACGATCCGCATCCGTCCCCCGTCGACCGCGATCTCCAGTCCCCCCGATGTGAACGTGCCGCAGAACACCAGACTCCGTGCGTTTTGAGAGATGTTTACGAAGCCACCCACTCCCGCCAGCCGGTCACCGAACCGCGACACGTTGACGTTCCCCGCCGCGTCGATCTCCGCCGCTCCCAGCGCCGCGAAGTCCAGCCCGCCGCCATCGTAGAAGTCGAATTGCGACGGTTGGTCGATGATCGCCTCGGGATGCGCCGAAGCTCCGAAGCTCAATCCCCCCGCCGGCGTACCGCCGATGGGGCCGCTCTCGACCGTCAGCGTCAGTTGTTCGAGCAAGCCCCGCCGCGCCGCTTCGACCGCGACCCCCTCCGGCATGCCGATCCCCAGATTCACAATCATGCCCGGCCGCAACTCGTCGCATGCGCGGGCCGCGATGATCGCGCGGGCCGGATCGTCCTTGAGGCCAACACCCACCCCAACCCCGGCATCCCTCTCGTCCCAGTCGTTACGGGACGTGTGGTACCTGGGGTTCGAGGCTTCCGCGAACGTTTGCGGGTGCTGCGCTGAGTCCGCCACCACGACCCGGTCGACCAGGATCCCCGGCACGCGCACCGTGTGTGGCGGCGCGGCGTACGGCAGCAGTCGCTTCACCTGCGCCAGCACCACTCCCCCGTGGTTTCGCGCGGCCTGCGCGATGGGGAGTACCTCTCCGACGATCGCCTCTTCGTCCATCACGATGTTGCCGTGAATGTCGGCCGCGGTTCCGCGTATCAGCCCCACATGGATCGGCGGCGCCCGGTAAAACAGCCACGTGCGCCCGTCGAGCTCGATTCGTTCGACCAACCGTTCGCGGGAGCGGTCGTTCAGCCGCCCCCCGTCTCGTTCGGGGTCGATAAACGTCCCCAACCCCACCGCCGTCAGCGTCCCCGGTCGCCCCGCCGCACTGTCCCGCAGCAGGTGACAGATCACTCCTTGCGGCAGGTTGTATGCCTCGATCTTCCCCGCAATTGCCAGCCGACCGATCTTCGGGGCCAGCCCCCAGTGTCCGCCGATGACGCGGGCCAACAGTCCTTCGTGACCCAAATGATTCAGCCCGCGCGATTGACCGTCCCCCTGCCCGGCGGCGTACACCAGCGTCAGACCTCTGGGTAAACCGGTTGCGAGGAACCGCTCTTCGAGGGCCGCGGTCAGGGCTTCGGCGTGCGCCGCCCCCACGAATCCGCCACACGCGACGGTCCGCCCGTCCTCGATCAGCGCCACCGCTTCGGCGGCGCTGCACAACAGCCGGTCGATGCGACTCACGCGTACCAGCCTCCGTTGACGTGCAACGTTTGCCCCGTGATGTAGCCGGCCCAGTCGCTCGCCAGAAACAGGATCGCCCGCGCGATGTCGTCCGGTTCGCCGAACCGTTTCAGCGGAATGTTCCGCAGCATCTCTTCGCGCACTTCGTCGGGGATCGTTTTCCCCATCTCCGTCAGGACCACCCCCGGCGCGACGGCGTTGACGGTGATCTCCTTCGCGGCCAGTTCCTTGCTGAGCACCTTCGTCAGCGCGATCACACCCGCCTTGGCCGACGAGTAATTCGCTTGTCCGAAGAACCCGAGTACGCCCGAGATCGACGCCATGTTGACGATCCGCCCGCCCCGTTCGAGCACGCCGGCCGCGGCGCGGCAGACGTTGAACACGCCGGTGAGGTTTGTCGCCAGCACCTGGTCCCACTCGTCGTCGGTCATCTTGCGGATCGTGCGGTCGCGAATGATGGCCGCGTTGTTGACGACGATATCGAGGCGCCCCGTCCGTTCACGGATGGTCCCGATCATCCGCGCGACCGCCTCCCGGTCGCACACATCGGCAGGGACCGCGAACGCACGCCCCCCCCGGTCGGACTGACTCAGCGCCGCCACCGCCTCGTTCGCAAGCTGTTCGTTGTGGCCTTCCGCATCCGGGAAGTAGTTGATCGCCACGCTGGCTCCCGCCGCGTGCAAGAGCGTGGCCGTTGCGCGACCCAGACCCTGGCCGCCGCCGGTGACGAGGGCGGTTCTGCCGGTGAGATCGAACTGGATCACGAGAGCGAATCTCCGGGTGTGGATCGGGAGGATGGCCCACTGTACCCTTTTGCTCCACCGAACGGAAAATCACGCCGTCGAACTTCGCACTCTCCGACGGAGCGCTCCGCCATGACCCGATCGCCGCAGTCGTACACCGTGATGTGGCCGATGGACCGGTGCAAGTGGCTCGACAAGGCGGGCGAGACCGGCAAACCGATCCAGGTGATTTTCGGCGGAACGCACCAATCGATTCCGTCCCTGTCGCATTTCAAGGTCCAACCCGGCGATGCCGTGTACCCGATTTATGTTGTCAAAGGGGTGATGCACGTCATCGCCCGGCTGACGATCTCCGAGATCGTTCCCTTGGAAACGTACTTGCGGGACGTGTTGAAGCTACCGCGCAGGATGCTTGAACTTCCGCTGTTCGACCTGACCGAAGTGCTGGAGAAGGAAATGCCCCACCTGGGGCACCGCATGCCGTACGGATGCCTCTATGAGGCGGGGATGGGCGAGGGGACGCCGATGCGGTGGGATGTCACGGTTCCGCCGGCGATGCTGGAGTCCATCCGGTACCAGTCGTCCCGCGGCGAACGACCCATCAAGCACGTCGAGAACGGCGTGTTGAAACGCACCATCAGTATTCACGGCGGCGTCTATCGACTCAGCGACGCATCTGCGAAGGATTTCGAGCGATTGATGGGTGTCGCGTACTGAGTCTTTGGGAAGGGGCGTGTCGCCGAGATCATGCCGCGACTGTTCCACGCCAACTTTCACTTCGAGACCGAACTGGCGGGCGGAACCGCGCCGCAACCTCGCGGAGGATCGCACGGCGAGCCGGACCGGCGCGGCGCCTGGTTGGCCGTGGCGCGGCCGGGGGACATGGTCGTCGGACCAGAGGGTGTGCCGTGCGTGGTGGGGGAAGTCCCCGCGGGTGGCGAGCCGTTAGCCGCTTCGTTGGAGCCGTTTCGCGGCTGTCCCGGTCGTCAGTACGAGTTCGTGCCGTGGGGGTGGTCGCGAGCGGCGACCAAGGCGGGACGCTCGCACGGGTGTTCGGTCACGGCCCCCCCGCTGGAAGTGGTCGAGCGCGTCAACCGCCGCTCGTTCCGCGCGACACTCGAACAGGAACTGGCCATCGCCCCCGAGGGGCTGTGCGTCGCCCGGTCGTTCGAGGAAGTGTCGCACGCCGTAGCCCGCATCGTCGCGCTCCGCCCGCCGGACGAAGAACGTCGGTACGACTGGGTGCTCAAGGCGGAGTACGGCATGGCCGGTCGAGAGGCGGTGCGAGGTATCGGAGCGCTGGACGACCCCCGTTTGGCGGGCTGGGTCGCGAAGCGTTTGGCGCGGTCGGGCGTGGTGGTGGTCGAGCCGTGGCTGTCGTCGCGGATGGAGGGGAGTGTGCACTTCGACATCCCGCTGAACGGACCGCCGGTGTGTTTGGGAGTCGTCGGACTGACGGCGGACGCGACCGGAACGTACCGGTCGAGCCGGGTCGGGGACCCGAGTGTGGAGGCGCGGTTCGCCTCGGCGGTCGAGGTCGGTGGCGAGGTCGGTGGCGAGGTCGCCGAGCGTCTCCAGCGGTTGGGTTACTGGGGGCCGTTGGGGCTGGATGTGATGGATGTGTCCGCGGGAAGGAGCGAAGCCCCTGGGCGTATCCGGCCCCTGCAAGACCTGAACGCGCGGTGGACGATGGGGCGCTTGGCGTGGGAATGGTGGCGGCGCCAGTCGCAGCCCAGCACGAGGGAATGGTCGCCACCCACAAGCTGGCCCCCTGTCGTCCAGGGGGCGGGGGGGTGACAGGCTCTTCGATGAGCCGGGATACACGCAGCGGCTGCCGATCTTCGGGCAAACGAATCACGCCCGCGACGCATCGTGCTCGGAACCGCCGCTCCCTCAACCCACCACCGCGGTTCGGTCCCGTTCCAACAGCACCGCAGACGTGTCGTCGTGTCGGCCGGAACCTTCCGTGTAGGCCTCCGAGTCGTCGAACAGCGCCTGCAGCGCTACGCGCACGGGCTCGCCGGTCCGCGCTCGCAGCGTGTTCACGATGCCGTCGACGCCGAATTCACCGATCTTCACCGGCTTGTGTTCCGGGAACGCCTCCTGCAACCCGTCGGTGTAAAACAGCAGGCGGTATTTGTCGGGCAGCGTGTGGGTGAACGTCTCGTACTCCACGTCCGGGTAGATCGCCAGCGGCAGCCCCCCCGCCGAATCGTCTGCGAGCGCGCGGATCTCGCCGGTGGCAAGGTCCTGCACCAACGGAATCGGATGCCCGGCGGAGGTCCATTGCAGTTCGTTGGTGTCCAGTTGCAACAGGCCGTAGCAGAGGGTGATGAAGCCCCCCTCCTCGTTCACGACCGAATGCTGACACAACTGGTTGTTGATCTCCGCGACGAACGCCGCCGTGTTCTGGTAGCGATGATTGCGGATCATGCGGACGAGCGTGTGCATGACCATGATCGACATGGCCGCCTTCATCCCGTGCCCCGAGGCGTCCCCCACCAGCAGCACGATGTGATTGTCGTCCAGCGTGAAAACGTCGTAATAGTCCCCTCCCGCCATCGTGACCACCTTGCCCCCGGCGACCCGGATCTGCGACGGTTCGTACCGGGCCGCGATGGTGCAGCCCGCCGGGGCTTCGATGTGCGCGGGAATCATCGATTCCTGCAGCTTGCGAACCGACCGCACCTCCTCACGCAGTTTTTCGGCGACCTGCTGGTCGCGCAGCGCTCGCACCGCCTCGACGGCGCTTTCCAGCACGGCCAGGAGCATGAACAGGAAGTCCCCCTGCTCGTCGCGGATGGCGTAGGCCGACATGCCGTGCGTCATGAACCGCACGACCCGGTAGACATCGGCGGCCCGGCAGGCACCCACGACAGGCATCTCGGGGCGCATGCCGCGGATTTGGGAGAACGCTTCGAACCCCCGTTCAATGTCGGGCAGGTCGATCGACAGGAACAGCACGTCCCAGGCGTCCGGGGTGGAAAGCCGTTCGATCAACTCTTCGCCGCTGTTGACAATCGACACCTCATGATCGCCCACCCCGACATACATCGAGATCAGATCCGCCTGTTCCGGATTGTCCCAGCCGACAAGAATCCGCATGAACGACTCCGAGAGCGCGAGAGAAACGGTCAACGGTCCGGACGCCCGCTCGACGGTCCGGGTGACAGGGTGACAACAGCCGACACGGCGATCCCGACGGCCTGACAACCCGTCGGTGCGGGAGAATCCCGCGATCAAAATTCCGGTCTACACGGAATGGAGTCCCGATGCAAAGAACCGGAGCCACCAAAACGAGCGCCGGACAAAAGTTCGCCCTGAAACCCGAACGTCGGACTTCCAGTCCGTCGTTCGGGCAAGTCGTTGAGGACGGGCTCCCGACTCCCTTTCCGCACCTCCAACGAACTCGCCCCGCGTTCCCCAGGGAAAACGCGGGGCGTTTGTTCACGGTGCCGAACTCTTTCAACCCGCCCGTCACACCAATTCGGAGATCGGTTTCCCTTCCGCCAGCACCGGCATCGGGCGCCGCGCCGCGTCGTGGAACTCGTGTTTGTAGTCCACGCCCAGCGTGTGATACATCGTCGACAGGATGCACCCCGGGCTTTGCGGATTCGAGGTCGGGTACTCCGCCCGCGAATCCGTCGCCCCGACGACCTGGCCCATCCGCAGCCCGCCGCCGGAGAACAGCACCGACATCGCCCCGGGCCAGTGGTCCCGACCGGACGTCGGGTTGATCCGCGGCGTCCGCCCGAACTCGCCGAAGCACATCACCAGCACATCGTCGAGCATCCCGCGCTGCGACAGGTCCTCGACGAGACTGGCCACCGCCCGGTCGAACTTCGGCAGCAGGTTGTTCTTGAGTTGCGCGAAGTTGTCGCCGTGCGTGTCCCACCCGCCACCCGCCTGGATCGTCACATAAGTGACCCCCGCCTCGACCAACCGCCGCGCCAACAGGCACGATTGACCCAGGTCGTTGCGCCCGTAATTGTCGCGCAGCCGTGGGTCCTCCTTGTGGATGTCGAACGCGTCGCGGGCCACGTCGCTGGTGACCATTTCCATCGCGTCGCGATAGAACTTGTCCAGCCCCGTCATATCCCCCTTCGCGTCAAGGTCCCGACGGACGGTGTCGAGGTCCCCCAACAGCGCCCGCCGCTTGTCCAAACGCGCCACCGGCACGCGCCCCGGCAGTTGCAGGTTCCGCACGTTGAAGTACGGTTGATTCGGGTCGTTGTCCGGGCTGAACGGGTTGTACGACGCCCCCAGATACGCCGCCTTGCCGAAGCTGTGGCGACTCGGCAGGTTCACGTACGCCGGCAACCCCGCGACGTTCGCCCCCTTGAGACGCGAAACGATCGACCCGCACGACGGGAACAGGTTGTCGTTGATTTCGATCGTCGGCTGCCAGCCGGTCATCATCCACTGCGAACCCATCCCGTGGCCGGGATTGGTGTGCGTCGCCGAACGGACGATCGCCAGCTTGTCCATCACTCGCGCTTGCAGCGGCAAGTGCTCGGAAATCCGGATGCCGGCGACGTTCGTGTCGATCTCCTTGAACTCGCCCCGATACTCGGCCGGCGCGGTCGGCTTGAGATCGTACATGTCGATGTGGCTGGGGCCCCCCGCCTGATAGATCTGGATCACCGCCTTGCGTCGCGGCTTCGAACCCGCCTCCTCCGCCAGCGCTTCCGCACGCAATTGGTCGACCAACGTCCAGCCGCCGGCGGCCAGCGCCCCCACCTTGACGAAGTCGCGACGGGCGATCCCGTCACAGTTCCGCGTTGTCGAACCGAGCAATTCGAGCATGATCCCTCTCCGATTACGTCACGTCGTCCTGTTCAACCGCCGGACTTTCGACCCATTCCCGCCCTGACTCCGCGCAACTCCGTGTCCTCTGTGGTTCAAATTCGGGTTTTCACCACGGAGGACATTGAGTTCTTCACAGGCTTGACCCAACACCGCACTCTTGACATTCAAAGATTGACCTCTGACTCGCGCCAGCCCTTACCGATTGAACAAAAACTCGCGCGTGTTGAGCAGCGACCACACCACGTCTTCGATCGCCTGTCGACGACCCTCTTTTCCCGCCGTGGTGATATGGGCCAGCGCCCGCATCTGTTCTTCCTTTTTCGGGAATCGCGCGAATGCGGCCAGGAACAACGTGTCCACGATCTCCGCGTCCGCCTTCTCCGCTTTGACGAGCGTGTTCACCCGCCCCTTCTCGTCACCCAGCTTGTTCTCGATCTCGTCCGAATTCGACAGCAGGAGCACCTGCCCGAGCGTCGCCGCCGAGGACCGTTCGCATTCGCATCCCGTCACGCGGCGGGGACGATCAAACGATTCCAGAAAGTAGTTCCCGAAGTTCTCGTGCGGCAGGTCGATCGCCCGCCCTGTCGACGCGAGATTGCCGAAGTTCGTCTTGCTGCCGGTCACCTGGTCGACCGCGTCCAGCAACACTTCGGCCACCAGCCGTCGCGCGTAAAACCGCGCGTAGTTCTGCTGGTCGTGTGCATTCTCCGGAATCGGGTCCGAGGACAGCCCATACGTCGCCGACAGCACGATCTGCCGCACCACCCGCCGCATGTCGAAACGATTGTCGATAAAGTCCTTCGCCAGCCAATCCAACAACTCCGGATTCGACGGCGGATTCGTTTCCCGCATGTCGTCGACCTGGTCGACCAGCCCGCGTCCGAAGAAGTGGCCCCAATACCGGTTCACGAATGTCTTGGCGAAGAACGGGTTGTCGGGCCTCGCCATCCAGTCGACAAGTCCGTGCCGCGGGTCCTCCTCGGGACGGAACTTCGCATACTCGCCCCCCAGATACTTCGGCTCGGGGGACTTGCCCGTCAGCGGATTCACATCCCCCCGCATCACCCGCGTGGCCGAGTAAAACGGCGGCGGTTGCCCGAACGATTTTTGCCCCAGCCGCGTATAGAACCCGGACAATCCGTAGTAATCCTCCTGCGACCACTTCTCGTACGGGTGGTGGTGACACCGGGCGCATTGCAACCGCATTCCGAGGAACACCTGCGCCGTGTCCGCCGTCACCTGATGCAACAGGTCGTCGCGGCTTTGCCAGAACCAGTTGACGGCCGGGGCGTCCTGCCATTCGCCCGACGCCGCCACGATCCCCCGCACCATCTGGTCGTACGGTTTGTTTGTCGCGACCGCATCCTTGAGCCAGTTGTGAAAGGCGTACGCCGTTTGATCGGCCCCGGCGAGGTTCGAGTTCCGCAGAATCGTTCCCCAACGCATCGCGAAAAACGTCGCGTGGTCGGACGAGGCCAACAACCGGTCGACCAACTCCTCGCGTCGCGTCGTCGACGAGTTCCCCAGGAAGTCCCGCGCCTCGGCGTCCGTGGGCAAGCGCCCCGCCAAATCGACCGTCACCCGCCGCAAGTACGTCGCGTCGTCCGCAGCGGGCGAGGGGGCCAAACCCAACGTCCGCCATTTCTTTGCGACCAGCCGGTCAATCTCGTTCACCGGTTGGAACCGCCCCAACAGTTCTTCGACTTTGGGGTTGGCTGTTTTGCCGTGCGGCACGATCGCCCGGAACACCGCCACCTGGCCGCGATAACGAGCCATGATGGCCGCTTCGCCGCTGAAGTCGTTCGTCGTCACCAACCCGGCATCCGTCACCGAGGCCACCGCCCCGTTGTTTGTGTCGAACTGACAATCCCGCGTGACATCCATCCTTGTCCCGTCGCTCAGTTCGACGGTGACCGACACCTGTTGCGTCCAACCCCCCGCCATCACGCGCGCCGCGGGATACATGCTCAACCGGGTGATGGTCGGCACGTTCTCCGCGTCCGCCGCCGCCCCCTGTTCGATCCACCGCAGGATCAGGCGATAGGCTTCGCTGTCGACATCGAACCGCTTGCCCCCACCATGCGGCACCTTGCCGATCGACTTCGTCAGCAGCAAACTCGCCGACGGGTTCGACTTCGACACCCGCCGACCGCGCGCGTCCAGCACCAACACCTGGTGGTCGAACTCGTGATCGAATCCGAACAGCGACAGTTTGAATCCGTTTTGTCCGCTGGCTTTGCCGTGGCAACCTCCGGCGTTGCAGCCGAAGCGGGTCAACACCGGCTCGATTTCCGTCGCGAAATGGACGGGGCGATCGCCATTCAGCGAATGCACCACGACCGGCACCGTCGCGGATTTGCCACCGTGCTCGACCACCAGCGTCGTTTGGCCGACCGCCAGCGGTTCGACGATCCCGTTCCCGATAACGCGTGCAATCGTCGGATCGGCGATCCGCCACGTAGCCGATCCCGTGGCGTCCCGCTCGGGGAACTGCGGCGACGAATCCTGCCGGACCGTGGCCAACATCCGCGCCCGTTGAGCAGCGTCCCGAAACTCGATGGCTGCCGGATACGGCACGACATCGCCATCGGCGGCTAGGGCGACACTACCAAAGCCCCCGAATCCCGCCACCGCTCCGCACGCAAGCAGCCACCCCGCCAACAGGCCCGCGCGAGCTCGCCCCGGACAAATCCCGGTCGGCACCCCTTCAACCTCGGGCTGCGAGGAACGACAGCGGAACTGAGACGACTTCACCACGCTCGCGTCTCCCGAACCATACGACCCACACAAACCTCGCAACCCGCACAGCTTACACGCTGATCTTTATTTTTGGTCGCAACCGGCGAACCTGTAACGAGTTGCGGAAAATCCTTCGAAATCACAAGGACAACCGCATCGCCGACCTGTGAGGCCGCTTACAGCCGCCCACTCAAATTTGGCTCGTGTGGTCGCGCCGTTATGCCAAAAAACGCTCGACCGGGCGGAATTCGCCCAAAACCCCCTCGAACCGCGCCGCGCCGTGTTTGGAAGGCGGTTCAAAAACCCGGACACCGTCGCGGAAATCGTCAGATTCCCGCCGTAACTGCACCGGCTCTCCTCGCCCCTGAGCGCTGACCGCCGACCTCGTTCATCCACACTTCGGTAGCGAAACCCACAATCCATCAATCGTCCCGGATGAATTCGCGATTGTCAACGAATTCCGCACGGCCTTGAAGCGAAACGGCACCGTGGCTCAACCGTTGATCCAGTCGAACGCGTCGTCTTCGCTGCTGCGGGCAGGTGGGGCAGGGGCGGGGGTGGGAGCGGTCGGCTTGGTGGAGGTTTTGGCGGACGGGCGGTCCGGGCGGCGCGGGAATTCCTGGTTGGCCAAGCCCGCCTTCTCCAGCAAGCTCACCTGCGTGCTGATTTCGCCAACGGGGGTCGGTACGGTGCCGACCGGCGTGTACTGGATGGTGTAATAGTGCTTGCCGAACCCGACTTCATCGCCCGGCATCAGCCACTTGGCCTCGACTCGCTCGCCATTGACCTTGGTCCCGTTCGAGCTGCCCAAGTCGCGAATCTGCCAATATCCGTTGATGTGTTCCAGTTCGCTGTGCTTCGACGAAACGTTCGGATAGCCGAGACAGATGTCGCAGGACTCGCGGCGGCCGACCACAAGTCGGGCCTTGAGGAGCGGAATGTCCTCTCCACCGCCACGCGGTATCAACAGCCCCAGGATCGATCCGCCATTCAGTCCGATCATCGCCCCGCCGCTCCGCGAACCTTGAACGCCCGCGCCGGGCGCAATTCCAATGATCCCTATTATTCCCCGAAATTCGGGGCGCGCCCAACGAAATCGGCCTGGCCACCCGTTGGAAAGTCTTCACAACCGAGGTTTTGCGGAAAAATTCGGCGAATCGAGCCACTCGGCGAGGGGACGACACTTGGTCGACGATACGCCCGGACGGAACAGTCGCCTCGCCTCTCTCTTCATCCCGCCGGATAGCCGTAAATTCGCTCGGCGTTCTTCGCGAAGAATTTTTCTGCCGCCCCTCGTCCCCGGGCGGTGAAATACTCGGTGGCGATCTTTTGGACCGTTTCATAAGGGGCGTAGCGGGCGGACACCGGCCAGTTGCTGCCGTACACCAAGCGGTCTTCGCCGAACAACTTCCAGACCGTGTCGAGTGCCGGACGGTAATACTCCGCGCTGTCGGGGACGGTTCCCTTGGGCTGCCCGACGACAGCCTCGACCATCGCCGAGACCTTGACCGTCACCCGTTCACGCGCCGCGCATGCCTCCATTCCCTTGCGCCAGTTCTCGGGGACGGTCTTGCCGTCATGCCGCAGGTTGGCCAAATGGTTGACGGCGATCTTGAGCTTCGGAAGTTTCTCCGCCAATCGCGCCACGTCGGCCGGCATGTCGGGGCCGCCGTTGACATCCAGCACCAGGCCCAACTCCGCCACCAGCGCCAAATCCTTCAGGAACGCCGCGTCGTCCAGCCCTTTGCGGACGCGGTCGTGGTTCACGCGGAACCCCCGGTAGCGCGGGTTCTTGGCCAACCCTTGGACCCGCGCGGCGAACGATTCTTCGCCGGGAGCGAGGTTGCCGACGATCCCGAACAGTTCGCGATGTTTGGCAGCCAATTCCAACAACCACGCGTTGTCCTCGAACCGGGGACTCGCTTCGACGACGACAGTACCCACCACGCCGAACGGTGCGGTCAGCTTGAGGAACTCCGGCGGCAACACCGGCCGGTACAGCACCGCGTCATCCTTGCCGGGCCACGGCACCCCCTCGGGACGGGTGGGGTCGTAGAAGTGCGTGTGCGTGTCGACGACCGGCACGCCGGGATGGGCGGGAGAGGTTTTGGATTCGCTCCGTGCCTGACCGTCGAAGGCCGGTGTGAACGACCCTGCCGCAAATACACCGACGCCGAACCGCAACAGATCACGACGACGCATGGGAACCTCGGCACGTCGGTTAGGTGGTGGCAAAAACGCAAGTGGCATCGGAGCATCCTCGCGAATGCGCACCACAAGTTCACCTCTTCAGCCGGTCATCCTCGCACGGCCAACCCCGTCGGCAATCCTTCCCCGAACACCGCCGCACGTGTTTCACTCGTGAGGCGACCACCTTCACGCAGCAGCTTCGCGTGCTCGGCACGCTCTCGGTCGTGGGTTCCCGGCGTGTCTTCCAGCCATGCCGCCGCGCGCAGGCGCAGGCCCTCGGGCAGATCGCGGTGCCGGTCCCGCGTGCGTCGTGCCAACTGGACCAGTGCGAGTTTCGTCGCGACGGCGTCGTAGCCACCCGACAGCAGGTCCTCGGTCCAACCGGACACCACGTCCGCCGGCAGCACGGCATTGAGAGGGCCGTATAGCGGCTCGCGGGAACCGATCCGTCCCAGGCTCCACAGCAGCGCGCGATCCCACGCCGGAGCGGCCCGTTTCACGAGCAGGTCTCGCATCAGCCGACCGATCTCGAGTTTTGTGTGCACCGGCAACTGCTCGCAGCCCGCCAAAAACCGCAGCGTCTCGATTCCCGCCGGACTTCCGAGGGCGTCGGACCCCGGCGCGGGGCGCGCCGTCCCCCCTCCGGATTTCGCGGCCGCTTTGCCCCACCCCCGCAATTGGTTGAGCGGTCCCGTGGCGAGTGCGATCTGTTGACCCGAGGTCAAACCTCCCGCGATCCGCCGCCAGAACACCCACCACTCGTGGCGGCATTGCGGTACGCCGTGGACAAGTTTGTCCCCGACGATTCGCCGCGTCTCGGCCACACGCCAATCGTCCGCCGCCACGCCGTAGCCCGGTCGGAGCGCGAACCCCGCCAGATTCAACCAGCGGGCCTCGTGAATCGGTCCGCGCCGGCGCCCCTCCGCCTCGTCGATGAGCGCCTCCCACAACCGTCGCAGCGGCACCGCCGGCCATTCGTCGCGCGGCAAACCGAGAGCCTCGCCGATCCCCTTCATGAGTCCCTCGGGGGACGGGCCATCGCCGGGGGCGAATGTGCGTCGAGCCAACTCCCGCGCCGCCTCGATCCGCTCTTCGTCGAGAATCCCCCCCGCCTCCCCCGACGTGACCGCGCTGTCGATATCGGTCTCGACCGCCGACCGCACGTCGAATTGGAGCTTCCACTTGCGGCGCGATTCGAGCTCTTCGCACCACAGGTCGAGCGTCCCGATCTCCGTCAATCGCGCTCTCACACGCACGGGGACGGTCCCCGTCTCCCCCCGCTTCGAGCCTTCGAGCACCGTGCGCAACGGTGCGAGAGGCCGCAAGTGCTCCGCTTCGACCGGCACGATCCCGCCGGCCGGATCGATCAATCGCGTGCTCGACACATACAGCGGGAATTCGACCGGTCGACCGTACAACAACTCGAACCCGCGCTCGGACAAATCGATATCGGCCCCGGGTTCGGTCCCGGCGGGAACGACACACATCGCGCTCCGTTCCGCGACACCGGAGTCTCCCGTCCCCTCCCGCTCCGCCCCCCCCGCGTCCACACCCGTTTCCACCCCCACGTAATAGCTGCGCGGTAAAGCGGCGGAGATCGCCACCCCCTTCCCGCGCCGCACCATCCCGTAGTACGCGGCCCCCCGCGCGACGGCCAGATCCAACCGGTCGTGGTCGAGCACGTCCGGTTTCCATGGCTTCCCCTTCCCGTCCGAAAACCAACTCGCGAGCACGTCCAACAAGCGGTCGCGCAGCACTGGGGACTCGAAGAATCCGCCGTTGAACAGGACAAGGTCGGGTCGGGCCATCGCTCCGGGCGGAACCGGTTGGGTGGGGTCGTCCGCCGCGGCGCGCGCGTGCGCGGAGAGGAACGACGCCAGATAGGCCGTGATCCGCGGATCGGGGGCGAACGGCAGGCCGAACTCCTGAAACGCGGTCCGCCGACGTTCGGTCGTCACGTCCCGTTCCACGCGGGGCAGGAACCCCTCGACCAACCACTCGCGGACTTCGTCCCGCGTCACCGTGCACCGCAACGCGCCGCCGATCAGCTTGCGCCCCGATCCTCCGACATGGAGCGTGATGTCCTGGGGCGGATCGGCTCCCAGCATCTGCTCTTTGACACGGCGACAGGCACGCAACAGCTGTCCCCACGGCAGCGGGTCGAGGTGTTTGTCGGGACCGAGCATCCGTTCTTCGACGCGTTTGGCCAGTGCAAGGTCGAGATTGTCCCCCCCCAGGATCAGGTGTTCGCCAACCGCCACACGGTGGAACTTGACCAAGCCCCGCTTGCCGGAACGACGGGGCGGTTTGGCGGGCGTCGGTTCGGCGGCACCCGCATCGGGCATGTCCGCCGGTCGCACCCGGATCAACGTGAAGTCGGACGTCCCTCCGCCGATATCGCACACCAGGATCGTCTGACCCGCGCGCACCCGCCGTTCCCAGTCGGTCGAGTGTTTGTGCAGCCACGCGTAAAACGCCGCCTGCGGTTCCTCGACCAACCACACACGCGGCAGTCCCGCCTTGCGCGCGGCGCGAACCGTCAACTCCCGCGCGATTTCGTCGAACGACGCCGGCAGCGTCAGCACGACGTCCTGTCGTTCGAGCGGTTCGTCCGGATGCGCGTGGTCCCACGCCTGCTTCATATGTCGCAAGCATCGCGCGCTGGCTTCAATCGGCGAGATGCGCGTCGCGTCCGGCAGTCCGTGCCACGGCAACAGGTCCGATTCCCGGTCGACCCCCGCATGACACAACCACGATTTGGCCGACGCGACCAACCGTCCCGGCACCTGGCCGCCGTGGTCCCGCGCGAAGCGTCCGACGAACGACGATTCGGACGTGCCCGATTTGGTCCAGGGAAGCCGTAGCGTTTCCGGCGGGAATTCCCCCCCCGCCGGTTCGTAGTGGAACGACGGCAGCACGTCCTCGGGCTGGACGGTTCCCGCCTCGACGAACTGCGGAATCGGCAGCGTCCGCACTGTCCACGGGGACTCGAGCGCGTCGACATACGCCAACGCCGAATTCGTCGTCCCCAGGTCGATGCCGACGACGAAGCGGGGCTGTGCCGGGTCGTCCGTCGGGATCGCGCCGATGCGAGACTCCGCGGCGGAATCGGAGCGGGGGGCGTCGCTGTTCATGATTCGGCGTCGTCGCGCACGCTGAACTCGAGTTTCCAGCGTCCGTCCCCGCGGGCTTCGACGCACCACAATTCCAACCGGCCCAGTTCCGTCACGTGCGATTGGAACCGTACCGGCACGAACGTCCCCGCCGCGCCGGCCCCCGCTCCCGTTGTTCCAGTCGCCCCCGCAACCGAGCCCGCGCCGCCGTCGACGGTCTCGCCGACGGGCAACGTCGCTTCGAGCGAATCGGTCTCGACGATTTCGTCCTCCGTCCAGGACGGAACCGCGTCACCCGGTTTGTCCTGTTTACGGACGGGCGAGCTGAAGAAGCGGAACTGCGCCGGCTCGCCGACGACCAACCCGATCTCGGCGGATGGCACGTCGACCCGCGTCCCCTCTTCCATCCCGAGCGGAACCACGCACAGTGCCCGCAGAGGACGGGGCGCGCCGGGAATCGCCAAGCCCGACGTTTCGATCCCCACGTAGTACGAGCGCGGCGTCCCCCCGCGGATTCGAACTCCGCCGCGCTGCTTGGCCCACGCGTAGTACGCCGCCCCGCGCGCCACCGAGTGATCGAGATCGACCGCCCCCTCAAGTGGTTTGGCCGGCGCGCCGTCCCCGCCCCCCTCGCTCGACCACGCCCCCAGCGTCTCAAGCAATCTCGCGCGGAACGGGTCCGCCTTGAACACCCCTCCGTTAAACAGCACGTGCGTCGGCCGAACCGGCCCCTTGTCGCCCCCGTGCTGCCGCAGGAACTCCGCGAGATGCCGCGTCACGCCCGTGTCGCTCTCGTACGGAAGGCCGATTTCCCGGAATCCCGAAGCCCGCTGGCGCACGGGGCGGTCGTGGATCGAGCAGGGCGGGAAGAAACCCTCGAGCAACAGGTTCGACACCTCGGCCCGCTCGACATCGACCGTGACGGTCTTCGCCACGACGCTGCGCCCCCGCCCCAACACCGAGATCGGGTGCTTCTTGGGACCGCCCTCCCCCAACAGCGCTTCCTTGGCGGCGCGGCACGAATGCCACAGCGACACCGATTGCCACGGATCGAGGTTCACCCCCTTCTCCGCAAACAACTGCGCCACCCGATGTGCGAGCGCCAAGTCCATGTTGTCGCCGCCGACGAGCAGGTGGTTTCCCACCGCCATCCGCCGCAGGTGCAGTTCGCCCCGCTCCTCGTGTACCCCGACCAACGTGAAGTCGCTCGTTCCCCCGCCGACGTCGCACACCAGCAACGTGTCGCCGACCTTCACCTGCTTGCGCCACCGCTCGCCCCGTTCGACCAGCCACGAGTACACCGCCGCCTGCGGTTCCTCGAGCAGGATCATCGACTCCGGCAACCCGGCGGCCAAGGCCGCCTCCCGCGTCAACTCCCGCGCACTCGCGTCGAACGACGCGGGGACGGTGAGCACGACATGTTGCCGGGCGAGCGGCGCGTCGGGAAACGCCGAGGCCCACGCACCCGCGATCGCCTCCAAATATCGCCGCGAGGCAGTCACCGGACCGACTTTTTCGACCTCCGGCGGCGCTCCCCACGGCAAAATCGGCTGGTGCCGATCCACCCGCGAATGGCACAGCCACGACTTCGCCGCCGCCACGGTCCGGTCGGGATTCTCCGCCGCCTGGGCGCGAGCCGATTCGCCCACGGCGAACGTCCGACCGGTCGCGTCCGGAAGGTCGTACTTCCCGGCGGCGACCTCGTCCGGGCGGGCGATGTACAGGAACGACGGCAACATCGTGCGCGTCTCGACCGTACCCGGCGCGACCAGTTGAGGCACGCCCAGCAGCTCGACCCGCGCGGCTTCCCCCTCAAGCGGCGCGTAAGCCAACACGCTGTTGGTCGTGCCCAGGTCGATCCCGATCGCAAACTTCGCCGTCATAACACCGCCACAAAAAACTTCCGACGCCCCCTCCGCACCTTCGGAGGCATCCCCAACGGGAAACGGAGCCGCGTCAACACTCCTTCGATGGCCGGGCGAAATCCCGACACTCTCTTGTAACATGCCCGCCCCGCGCGCGGCCACCAATCGCCGGATGTTGCGCGCACGCTTCCGTGTTCCGAACGAATGCGGGACGTTTCAAAACGGGTGTGCCAGGAGCTGTTGGCAACACACGGCGGCAAAGCGGGACCCGAGTTAAGAACGTCAGCTTTCCAAAGGTTGATGACCACGGCGACCGCCACCGGTCACCCGCCGACCAGCGGTGTCAGCTTCACGAAACTCACCTGTGTTCCACCCCGGATGACGAATTCCTGATCGAGACTTTCCGCCTGCCGATCGTCAATCAGGACGAAAAAGCCGTTGCGCTCGAACGCGGATACGGCATTCTCGAACTGCGTACGCCAATCGATTTGTCGCTCGGTCTTGAGCCGATACTCGGGTCGAGATCCGTTGAGGACACGTTCGGCGTCCGTCGGCTGGACCAACCCCCGGAAGATCCGCTCGTTGGTGCGGAGGTTGAAGTCCTGCACCTCCTGATACACGCGCTCGCGGATCAATTCGCGAACGGTGATCCGCTCGGTCGGGAACTCCAGCGGAATCTCGTTGGTCACGTCGCCGGTTGCGCTCTCGTCGCGAATGGTGAGTGTCACGGGCATGGGAGTCCTTTCACGAAAAGGTCGCGAGTGCGGTCTCGAAAGATGAATGAGCCGTCACTTCGAGTCGATCTGGCGCGTGATGGTCGGGTCCTTGATCTTCGTGTCGTCCGCGAGCAGCAAGGCCTTGCTGAGGATGACCGACAACGTCGAGTCCCCTTCGAACGGCAGGTAGAGGTCGTCACCGGCCGCGCGGGCCCGGGCGTCCGGGACGATGCACAGATACTGGTCGTTCGGCTCCATGAGGATGTTGCCGGAACCCAGATGGATCTTGTACGTCCGCTTGTCCCCTCGAACCACGAGGAAGCGATCCGCGAACGAGCAGCGAGCGGCGATCTTCAGGCGCGGGATCAACCGTTCCAGAACCTGTTTGCGCGTGGTGGCGGTCCCGGTGAGTTCGCCGAACGAATAGCTGTGCCAGTATGCGCGATACCGGCCGTCCGGTCCGCCATCCTGCCAGGTGGGATCGTTCCCCACGGACGCGACGCCAACGAACAGGTCCACGTCACGCAGGACTTCCGAAAGGACCAGCGCGGGCACTTCCTCAAGTGGGATGGGTTCGTTGATGTTCGCTTCGCCGGGACCGGCGGCGGCGCTGGTGTATTGTCCGCCTCCGGCATGGACATGATTCGTGGCCGCACCGGTCCGATAGAACCGCACCTGATCGGTGGCCAATCGCAGGAACACTCCCGCCTCGTTCGTGTCGGCACCATAGTTTTCGCCGATCCCCTCAACCCAGAACTCCGCTCGCAATCCCCACTGCGGCAACGTTTTGGTGGGCGGGGCATACTCGGCGTCGACGAGGAGTCGCAACTGGTTCTTCCAGCCACGGGCCGCGCACAGGGCGTTGAACTGATGCTGGCGAATCACGTGGGCCGCGAAGCGGTTCGAGTACGTGCGCGTGTTGCGCTCGGCGTCGGTGAGCAGGTAGACCTCACGATGCGCCTGCTTGAACGGCTGGGTGATCCCCGCCTCTTCCAGCCGTCGTCGCCACGCGGTGATCTCGTCGATGCTCCGCCCCACCGGATGCCAGAGCGTGATCTCGGCGGTTTTGCCGTGGGAGATGGGTCGCCCCCGCAGGTCCTGCGGTACTCCCTCGACGAACAGCGCGGCGGTCCCGTCCACACACCACAGCATTCGCCGCGCGATCGTCCCCACGAGGGGATGGTCCAGATATCGCTCGCGCCATTCGGAAACCGGCCAGGTCTTCTCCAGCAGGAACATCCCGTCGATCCGGTCGCGTTGCGCTGGCAACATCGCCTGCATGTCCTTGAGAGACGTTTGCAGGTCCTTGAGTTCCTCCGGGTGCTCCTGTTTGACCTTGGCGGGGACCGATTTGAGCGGTTTGCCGTTCGAGTCGAACCACGACAGCGTCGCGTGCGAACCGTTCACGAGCAGGTCGGCGCGGTACGTGCCCAGCGTCTCCGACAGTCGTCCCACTTCTTCCAGACCGTACGACGGGACCCCCAATTCCTCGATCTGGTCGCGCGGCAGTCCGAGCGCGGTGGCCGCCGCATCGAACGCCTTCTCGATCTCCTTCTGCGCGGTGCCGAATTTGATTCGCAACTTCAGCATCGCCAGTTGACCTACGGCGTCCCGCGACCCCAACTCGGACAGGCAATACACCGCCGCGTTGCCGACCTTCACCGCTCGCGGACCGACTCCCGGGACCTTCTTGTAAGCCGAGATCGCCACAGCGGTCACCGTCCGGGCCAATTCATCCCGATCAGGCAGGAGCGGCACACACCACAGCAAGCCGCGCAGACAATCGGCGTTCGCTTCGATCATCGTGTCGCTGCCGCCGCGCGTATCCCCCGCGTAAGCACCGAATTTGCGGATCGACCGCCCCGGCGACACCAGAGGAAACCAGCGGGAGAGCGTCGTGCGAACGCGCTCGCCACCAACCGCCTCGACGAGTTGACCGGCGGTTTTGAGCCACTTCCCCGAGGGACGGGACGAGGTTGCTGTCAGCGCGTGGCGGAACAGCGCCGACCAGCGGGACCGGTCGGGTTCGTCGAACGTCGACACCTCGGCGTTGACGGCATCGGACCAGACTTCCCCGGGCACGAGTTGGTACGACGCGCGGTCTCCGATCATGGCGGTCAACCGCCCCGTCAACCCGGTCAGGTTTCCCAACAGCGGGCCGGTGATCAGCGACGCGCGGAACAGTGACAGCACGAATCGCTCCCCCTCTGTCAGCGGGGATTCCTCGGCAGAGCGCTCGGCGGCGGTTGTCAACCGCGTGGTGGTCTCATCAATCCCGTCGCGCAGATGCGGGGGGAGCACGGAAACGTACAGCAGCAGATCGAACACCCCGCGACGATCCACCGCGAATTCCCGCCGCAACAGGTCGCTCGCTACACCGGCCGCGGCGTAATGGGACTGCCAAAGCGTCTCCTCTTCACCCGCCGCGTTGGAAGGGAGCAAGGTATTGAAGTGCCGTTCCGCCGCGGCGATGAGCACTTGCCCCGTCTCTTCGGTCGTTCCCTCAATGAGCTTCCGGCCGGTGCGGAGTTCGGCAAGTTTTGGTTGGTAGTAATCCCGTTTGCCGACGACCTCTTCGAACAACGCCGTCAGGAGTCCGTGTTCGATATTCAGGGGTGAGATGTCCGGAAGCGGAAATCGGTCGGGTCCGATGAGGGTGACTGCGGGCAGAGGTTCCGCCGGCAACATCCCGAACTCGCGCTTGAGTGCGAGAAACGCATGAGCCGATCCGGCCGGGGCGGGAACGGGCGGGGGTTGTACGTGACGATCCGACGCGGGGACGGCTTCCGGTTCACCCCGTGCGCAGAGGAGTTCCAACTCCGTCCCGTAGCGATGCAGTTCCTTGTACTGGGAGGTCCGAATTCGATCGGCGACACGTTGCAGGGATTCGCGCAGGTCGGCCTCGAGTTCGCGGCCTGTGGCATACCGCTGCACAGCTCGGGTGATTCCCCCCACGGAACAGTCGTTAGGGGACAGCCGATCACATTCTCCACACCATTCCAGCAGCAACAGCAGATCGTCTTTCTCGAACGGCAGATTCCGCTTCAAGAGCGTTCGGACTACCAGTTCGGCGTGTCGACGACGTACCCAGACAAGTGGATATCCCGGCAGATGGTGGGCATTCATCCGCTCCATCTCGGACTTCGCACTGTCGCGAATAGCATCCGCCTGGCGATCCCAATGCCGCGTCTGAGCGACCGCCGCCAGAGCATACTTCCGGAACTGCTCGGGCGTGCCGGCGAGCAGACGTGCTCCGCTCGGCCTGGTTTTGAGTTCGAGAGCTTCCCAATAGCGGTGCTCGCCGAGCGCCTGCGCAGCTTCTTCCACCCAAGCCGCCACCGCCGCATGCTCCTCGGCCAATGGGTCATCCGCTGCCACCACCAATGGCTGCACTGTTCGAGATTTCGCCACGCCAGGTTCCTGCGTAGATTGAAGTCGCGAAGATGATGTAACGTATACACCGGTATATCATTTTGGTTCGAGCATTGTCCAGTTTGAACCGAGTTGTCCGCATACTGGCATTCGGCCCACCCTCGACGCTTCATGGCCATCGCGTCTTCGTCGACGCCACCCATCGTGCGGATGGTAGAATCCCCGGTATACTCCCCATGCCCCTCCCCGAATCCCTCGCCTTCGCGACGCTCGGCGACCTCGGTCGCCGCTGGCGCGCCGCCGAATTCACCGCCGTTGAACTCGCCGAGTTCTTCCTGAAGCGGCTCGACACCATCGGTCGCGAACTCGGCGCGGTGGCGACGCTCTGTCGCGACTTGGCTCTCGAACAGGCGCGTCGCGCGGACGACGAACGACGCGCGGGGCGCGACCGAGGGCCGCTGCACGGCATGCCCGTCGGTGTGAAGGATTTGCTGGCGGTTCCCGGCTATCCCACCACCTGGGGGTGCGAACCGTATCGCGAACGCGTGCTGGAGGGGGAAGCCACCGTCGTACGGCGGTTGCGCGAAGCGGGGGCCGTGCTCGTCGCCAAGCTGGCCATGATCGAATTGGCGGGTGGACTGGGTTATCGACAAGCGAACGCCAGTTGGACCGGCCCGGCCCGCAATCCGTGGAAACGGACGACGTGGGCGGGGGGTTCCTCGAGCGGGTCGGGCGCGGCGGTGGCGGCGGGGTGCGTACCGGCGGCGATCGGGTCGGAGACGTGGGGTTCGATCCTCACTCCCGCCAGTTACTGCGGGTTGACCGGGTTCCGTCCCACGTATGGCCTGGTGTCGCGCGCTGGAGCGATGGCCCTGAGCTGGACAATGGACAAAATCGGACCCATGACGCGGACCGTCGCCGACGCGCAGGCGGTGCTGGCGGTCATCGCCGGACACGATCCCGCCGACGACAGTTCGACCGCGCACGGCTTCCTCCCTCCGCTGGAAACCGAACGTGGCCCGTTCCGCATCGGTCTGCTGCGCGACCCCCTCGAGCGCGTTCGTCCCGACATCAAGACGAACTTCGACACGGCGGTCGAGGTGCTCAAGGGTTTCGGCACCGTCGAACCGGTGTCGCTCCCGGATTTCCCCTACAGCGCCGTCGCCAGCCTGATCATCGCGTCGGAGATGTCGGCGGTGTACGACCCCCTGGTGGTGAACGGGGACGTCTGGAAACTCACAGCCCCCGAGGATCGGCCCGGCGCTCACGCCTCGCGGCTCATCCCCGCCAAGGACTACATCCACGCGCTGCGGATCCGCCACAAGGCGCAGAAAGCGCTCGATGCACTGTTCGCGAAGTACGATGCAATCGTCGCCCCGGCCACCGCCACGACCGCGATCCCCATCGACGGTGAATTCGGATCCGCACAAGTCGGCTTTCGCGCCAGCGGCCTTGGGGCGGCGGGCAACATCGCGGGGCTACCGTGCGTGATGGTCCCCACTGGCTTCGACGACGACGGCCTTCCCACGAGCATGCAACTGACCGGGCGGGCGTTTGCCGATGTGCGCGTCGCGGCCGTCGCCGGGGCGTACCAATCGAAAACCGATTGGCACACGAAAACGCCGCCACTGGACACGAAGGAATAGCGTGACGGCGTGCAAACTTACGCACCCGCGGCCGGATCGGCGTCGACATCCTCGTCCGGAATGTCGATGCCCGCTTCGTCCGCGACCCCTTCTTCGTACTCCTCGCGCTCGAACTCGTCCAACAGCGATCCTTCGAAGCCGGTCGGGAGTCCCCCCTCGGCATCGTCGGTGTCCAGCAAACGAGGGTCGTTCTCGTCCCATTCCTCGACGCTCGCCGCGTGGCTCTCGTCCTTGGTGCGGCCCCGCAGGTACAGCTTGATCGGCACCTCGCGAAACGGCAGTTTGTCCCGCATCACGTTCAGCAGAAAACGCTGCCAACTCCGGTCGACCAACTCCGGGTGATTGCACTTGAGTACGATCGTCGCCGGTTCCACCGCCACCTGCGTGCCGTAAAAGACCTTCGGCTGGCGTTGCGCGCGCATCGGCGGGCGATTGGCGAGCACCGCGGCCCGGAGGACCGCGTTGATTTTGGACGTCGACACGCGGATGCGGTTCTGCTTGGCGATGTTCTGCGCGAGATTCACCACCTGCCGGATATTGACCGCGTCCTTGGCGGTGACGAACGCCACAGGGAAATACGTCAGCGTCGGAAACTCCTGCGACAGGTACTCCCCCCACCGCTCGCTCGTCATCCCCTGCTTTTTGCCCAGGTCCCATTTGTTCACCACGAAGATGCACGGCTTGTACTCGTCGCAAATGTATTGCACGAGTTGCTTGTCGACGGACGAAATCTCTTGCGCCGCGTCGAAGAACATCAACACGACCGTCGCGCGGCGAATGCTCCGCTTCGCGCGGAACATGCCGTAGACCTCGATGTCGTTCTCGAGGCTTTTGCGCTTGCGAACGCCCGGCGTGTCGATGGCCAGGAACGATTTGCCGTCCCGCTCGAACCGCACGTCGACGGCGTCCCGCGTGGTTCCGGCGATCTCGCTGACGATCACCCGGTCCTGTTCGGCAAGTGCGTTGATGAATGTGCTCTTGCCCGCGTTGCGCCGGCCAACGATGGCCAGCTTGAGTTCGGGCTCGGCGGCCCGTTTGTCCCCCTCCGCGGGTTCATCGGGATACGCCTCGGGGAGGTTCTTGAGGATCGCCTCCAGCAGCGCTTCGCGGTTCCGCTCCCCCTTCACGCTGGTGCACAGGAACGGCCCCGCAGCCAGTCGCAGGAACGCCGGCGCTTCCGCGTCCAACCGGGGAGAGTCGCACTTGTTGACGACCATCAAAATCGGCTTGCCGGTCTTGCGCAGACGGTTCGCCACCTCGATGTCCAGCGGCACGACGCCGGCGGCCCCGTCCACGACAAACACGATCAGTTCCGCCTCGTCGATGCCGATCTGAATCTGTCGGTCGATGTCCGCCGAGAGATCGTCCTTGTCGACGATGCCGATCCCCCCCGTGTCGACGAGTTCGAAGTAGCGGTCCGCCGCGTGCAGCATGTGCGTCACGCGGTCGCGCGTGACACCGGCGGTCGGTTCGACGACCGAAATGCGCTTGTTCGCCAGCCAATTCATCAGCGAACTTTTGCCGACGTTGGGGCGACCGACGATGACGACTTTGGGAACCGACATGGGGGAGCTTTCCGCGCGGCGGAGCGTAGAAGTGGTTTCAAAACCCTCTGCCGGAAAAACCGCATGGACCTCCGTCGAGGTTCCTGGGCCAACAACCGAGTCTTGAAACGGGTTCTATCGCCCGTGACGCCATCCCCCGACCATCAACGTCCGCGACACACAAAAAACAGCGGCCGTGCGCGGTCCGAACCTCCGAGGGCCGGAGGGAGCGGCACGCGTCGGACCAAATGTTGTACCACGCGCGGACGCGTTCGCGGAGGGTGCGCGGGAAAGTCCCCTGAAATCTCCGCCGAATCGGACTAAGCTTGTGCGTTACAACCGACCGTAGCGACCTCTGCAAAAACCGTCCGCCGAATCCCCTCGGAAACCGCCCCTATGCTGTACCTCAACGTTTGGCTGACGGTGAATCGCCCCGAGGACATCGACAGCGTTTTGGCGGCGCTCCGGCAATGCATTTCTCTGTCCCGCGCCGAAGCGGGTTGCGTGCGGTACGAAATCTATCATTCCCAAGCCGACCGCTCGAAGTTTTTGCTCGTCGAGCATTGGGAATCCCGGGCCCATTGGGAAGCCCATCGCAGCGGCCGAGCGTTTCAGGAGTTCTACCAGCCGCACGTGATTCCCCACGTCACGCGCGAGCCGCACATCTCGGATCAATTGACTCCCGAGTGACCCTTACCCTCGTCCCCTTCGCGCCCGCTATCGGCTCCAGTTTCTCGCAGGAACTCCGCTGAGGGAGAATGTGCTCGAAAAGCGGACGAGGGGCTCTACCTCAAAGCTACCCCGCCATACCTTGTCGCGACCGAATACACCCTTGACCCTCTCCATCCACATCAACGGCGAACCGCGTGTGGTCGCGGCCGAGTCCACCGTCGCGACGTTGTTGGTCGAACTGGGGCTTCAGCCCCGGTTCGTCGCCGTCGAGCGGAACCTCGATCTCGTCCCGCGACGCGACCACGCAACGTGTCGATTGATGGAGGGAGACCGCCTCGAAATCGTGACCCTTGTCGGGGGAGGCTGACACTCGCTCGCGAGGACGGACTATTTCTGAACGGGTAGCAGGGGTGGCCGGGGTTGGAGCCGCTTTGGGCGAAACTCCGGAAATCCGCGAGTGATCAACGAACCGGGGCTTCCCTTCGGTCGAGCCCCGTCCACGCGTTGAACAACCCCGATTGAACCCAGCGAATGCCCTGCGCACCCGTGGCGAACACTTGAGAGAAACCGGAGCGACCGCACGAGATTTGTGCTCGTTTGCCGCACAGATTGCCCGACTTCCCCGGATCCCCGATTCGCAGGGGCCGGGGACGTGCCCATGCCGCTGTTTCCCGCGGGCAACCATTCGGCGACAATGGTTTTTGGGAACTTGGTCGAGTCGAGCTATCGAACCGGCCGAAGTCCAATAATGACGGTTGCGGGACTTGTGCCCGCTTGCGGGATTCTTCCCTCCAATCCGCCGGCGCGGGGCGGCGACCGAAGTTCCGGACAGCACCGAACCGGTAAAACCGCCCAACGGGCAAAACCCAGGACATGTCTGCGATTCCCTTACGGTCGGCGAATTCGCCTTCCGCCACGGTCGCGACCGACCCCGCGTCGGTCACCCGCGCGCGGGCGCGGCGGCTGCGCGCGATGGACGGCTTCGCGGCATCGCTGGCGTTTCACCTGGCCATCGCGTTCGTGATGGCCGTACGCCTGATTTCGTACACCCCCAATACCGGTGTGCACATTTCCGGCAGTCTCGGGAACTCGGCCGCGCCTGGCGAGATCGACCTCGAACGGATTGGCAGCTTCGAAGTCGAATCGGTCGAGGCGAGCGAAGCGACCGCTCCCGAGATGCCTGCCTTCTCGCCATCGTCGGACGCGATGGCGACGGAAGAACTGGCGCTCGAAGGGGCGTCGCTGACCGATGGCGAGGAATTTCGCGCCGCGGTGGAACGGGCGGCGACCGGGGGAACTGGCAGCGGTTCCGGGATCGGCGGCGACGCGGGGGAGGTGGCGTTCTTCGGCAGCGGGAGCGCTGGGACGTCGTTCGTGTTCGTCGTCGACCTGTCCGGCAGCATGGTCGAGCAGGACCGTTTCGGTCGGATGGTCCGGGAACTGTCGTCGACGATCCTGGCCATGGGGACCGAGCAAAAGTTTTCGGTCGTCTTCTTCAACGACCACGCGGTGCCGCTCTTCGCGCCGCGCGCGTCGGTCGGGTTGATCGCGGCCTCGAACGCCAACAAACAGAAGGCGGTCCGCTGGATCCGTACGCGAAAGCCCGACGGCTTGACCAACCCCGAAATGGCCCTGGAAATGGCGCTCGGCATGCGCCCTTCGGCCATCTACTTCCTCACCGACGGCGAGTTCGCCAATCCCGAGCGCCTGCACGACCGGCTGGTCCGATTGAATCCCGAACGCATTCCGATCCATACTCTCACCTTCGGAAACCGGGCGGGTGAACCGTCGATGCAAGGGATCGCCGAAGCCAGCGGCGGCAGTTACCGGTTTGTGCCCTGACGCTGCGTGATGCCCTGCCGTGTTGGGCTCCATGTAGTCACCGCGCCCCCTGTCCCCGGCTTGCCCTCATGCCCACGATCCTGTTCTGGAACATGAGTGGTGTGAACGAACCTGGGCTGGTCGCCAGCTTGGCACACGAACACTCCACGGACATCCTCGTCTTGGCCGAATGCGGGATTCCGACACAGAAGCTTCAACTCGCGCTGAACACCGGATGTCGCCGCCTGTTTTTTCCCGATCCGCTGGCGATAGAGCGGATCACACTGTTCACCACGGTGAAGCCTCTGAAGAAGACCGAGTCATTTGTGAAGGACACTCGCTATTGCTCTGTGCGGCAGTACAAACTTCCACTGTTTGGTTCGATGTTGCTGGTCGCAGTGCATTTGTCGAGCAAAACGAACCTCGAAGGAGCGGAGCAGTCCCAACTGGCGGGGCGACTTCGCGAACTCGTCAACGAGGCCGAGGAGCGGGTAGGGCACGCCCGCACGGTTGTGGTCGGCGACTTCAACATGAACCCCTTCGAAGACGGTCTGGTCGGCTCGGAAGCGATGCATGCCGTGAGTGACCGCCGCGTCGCCGCCAGGGGATCGCGAACAGTTCGTGCGGAGCGAAGGACCTTCCTGTACAATCCTATGTGGCGGTTCCTTGGCGACAATGGCCCCCACCCACCTGGTACGTTCTTCCATTCGGGAAGTTCACCGGTGACGCACTTTTGGAACGTTTTCGATCAAGTGCTGTTCCGTCCGGAGTTGTTGCCGCACTTCGCGGACGACGGAGTGCGGATCGTGACGGAGATTGGAGGGGTGCCGTTGGCCTGCGACAAGGGGCGCCCCGACAGAACTGTCGGTTCCGACCATTTTCCGATTGTGTTGCGACTGAGCGATCTGGAGTTGACCGAACATGGCCAAGAGCTTGTGGGGTGACCTGTCAACACTGGAGATCGTGAGAAACCCACGGTCCATCCTTCAGGAACAAGCCGATGAATTGACTCGCGCGACTGGGGGGGTGCTCGAGGGTCGTGTCGTGACTCTCAATACCTCGGGGGGGCTCCAGCATCAACTCATTGTGGTCGTTCCTGCATTGAATGATTACTCCGTCACAATCCTCCTTGCGTCACATTTGGCCGATCTGTATCCGGTATTTGTCTTGTCCGCTATTGAACGAAACGACAAGCAAGGTGAATGCATCGACGAGACTTCGTTTGAATCGGAACTCGCAGAACGCCTTTCCTCACCGAAGGTTCGCACCTTGCTGTCTCGACTAAAGTCGATGGTCGTTGACGAATGAGCCGGCCGAGGCTTTGCTTGAGCAAGCCCGGAAGCCGCTCATCCCGCGCGTCCTTGTGCGACTAACCGCGCCCCTGCATCAACGAGCGAAACCACGTGACCCACGACGCTGCTCCGTCTGCTACCCACCCGGACAATGTCGCGGACGAACTGGTGATTCCGGTCTCGCTCCCCCCCATCGACCCGCTCGTCACCGCACCGCTCGGGCCGTCGTCGTTCGTGCGATTGCTCCAGTGCTTCGGCCCGGCGGCCATCGCGGCTTCGGTCAGCATTGGGGCGGGCGAAACCATTCTGGTGGTGCGGGCCGGGGCCTGGTCCGCGTATCAGTTAATGTGGGTCATCGCCCTCAGTTGCCTGTGCAAAGGGGTGTTCCTCACGTACCTGCTGGGTCGTTACACCGTCATCAGCGGCGAGCCGATCGCGCAACGACTCAGCCGCCTGCCGGGACCGCGCGGCTGGTTCCTGTGGACGGTGCTGCTGCTGGAATTGGTCACCGCCCCGTTGTATTGGACCCCCATCGCCAAGCCGTGCGGCGCGCTGGTGGCGCATTTGCTGCTGCCGTCGGCGTGGGCCTCTCCGGAAGTGCAGTGGTGGTGCCAGAACCTGCTGGCGACGGCGCTGGTGCTGGCGGCGATCAAAATCGGCTTCGGGATGTCGTTCCAGAATCTTGAGCGCGAACAAGTGATCCTCTGCGGGGTTCTGGTCGCCGGGACGATGGCGGGGACGGTGCTTGTGTTTCTGCAACGTCCCGGATTTGTCGACGCGGTGCTGGGACTGATCCCCGCGGCGCTCTCCCCCGCTCCGTGGGCCGACAAGTCCTTTCTCGACCGTCCGTCACTCGCGATCGCCACACTGTTCGCGTACGTCGGCAACACGACGTTGGGATACGTTGTGTATGCGAACTGGGTCGGCATGCATCGTTGGGGATTGACGGCCCATCCGCGCATCGACGACATCGTCCGCCGCGCCGCGGACCGCCCGACACTCGACCACCTCCCCACCGACCCCGCCGAAGCGCGGGCGCTCCGCCAAACCGCGCGGCTTCTCCGGTGGGACGCCGTGACGGGAGCGCTCGTTGTGTTTTTCGTTTCGGCCTCGTTCCTCGCGTCCGGCGCGGCGGTGCTGTATCCGCGACAGGCGGCGGCGGTGGCCGCCGGGCTGCCGGCGTCTTCCTTCGCGGGGTGGTCGTTGCTTACGGATCAAGCGACCGTATGGAACGAGATCCATCCGGCTCTCGTGTGGGTGTACTACGTCGTGATTTTCGTGGCGTTGTGGGGAACGCTGCAATCGTTTCCCGAAATCTACATTCGCGTGGCGGAGAGCTTCCACCAGGCCATGCGGCCGGGGCAACGTGCTCCGATCGGGCTGTACCAACGCTGGATCGCCGCATGGATGACGACCGCCTGCTTGACGTTGATCTGGACCGGAGCGCGCTTTGAACTGATGACGGAGGCGGTCGGGTTCATTACGAACGGGGCGGGGGTGGCGCTGATGATGCTGGCGGCGCTGTACCTCGATTTCCGTTTGCCCGCCCCGTATCGGACGCGGCGTTGGGTGTTCTGGATGGCGGTGGCTTCGGCGGTCGTGCTGGTGGCGATGTCCGCGACCAGCGGCGTCAACCTGTGGAACAAACTGGCGGGATGATCTTCCCAGCGGAGTGCAACGGGGCATGTCCCTCTACGACCTGTTCAACGCGGCCGAGGGGCTCCTGTGGTGGGGCGTGGCGGCGTATTTGTTGTGGCGGGTGCCGACGGACGAACCCCGCCGCAGGCGGGCGCTGCGCGCCGCCGCGGCGATCTTCCTCGTGTTTGGCGTCACCGATTGGCTGGAATTGGGAACGGGAGGACGCCTGCCGCTGTGGCTGTGGGGGCTGAAGATCGCCTGCGGCGCGGGAGTTTTCGCCTGCCGCTACGAATGGCGCGGCTGGCACACCCTCCGATGGAACGACCGGGAAGTGCTGTTCGGAGTGGGGTGCCTTGTTGGCGTGGCGATCATTGTGACAGTGCAGAACCTGGGACCGTGAGCCGACGGGGGAGGGGTGTGGAGTTGTGTGCCATGCTTGTCCCGCAGAGCCGGGCCAAGCATGGCACCCGAAAACTCTCGAAACCCTGTCAGGGGGCGAGAGATTCCATCCGCCGACAATCGTGGTCACACCCCTTTGGAACTTCCTCGCACTTTGGAAAACCCTTGCAAATTCGGGCGCCGGAGCGTAGAAGAGAGGGTTCCGAAGGCCCCGTTAATAGACAGGTGTACAATGGTTTTTCGTCCCCGGACCAAGCTCAAGATTGCCCGCAAGACCAAGCGTTGTCCCAAGTGCGGCGTCATCGTGATGACCCGCAAGCGCTGCAAGACCTGCCACAAAGTGTTGACCTGAAACGGGTTGCGGCGTTGTGTCTGGGGAAGCGTGACCGGCGGGGAGCGCGGAGTCCCTCGCTTGCGCGTCGGGTTACAAGAAGAGACCGCGACGGCGGGATGAGTTGACCGGCGGAGTCATCGACCCGTCGGGAAGAACATCCGGTACGTTTTGTAGCCGCCTGACAGGTTGGCGGCTTTGTGCCCGTGTTGGCGGAGCAGGCGGGTGGCAATGTAGCCCCGCTGCCCGACCTGGCAGTAGACGGCCAATGGTCGTCCTTGCGGCAGTTCCGCCAGGCGGTCGCGCAATTCGTCGACCGGGATGTTCACCGCACCCGGGATGTGGCCGTCGGAGTATTCCTTGGCTGTGCGCACGTCGACCAGCCAAGGTCGTTCGGCCTCGGGCAGAGCGAGCACGTCTTCCACGGCCAGTTGCGGATGGTCGCCGCGTAGCAGTCCGGCCGCCACGAATCCCGCCATGTTGACCGGGTCCTTGGCCGAGCCGAATTGCGGCGCGTAACACAGTTCGAGCTCTTCGAGGTCGTAGACCGTCATTCGCGCTTGCAGCGCGACCGCCAACACGTCGATCCGCTTGTCGACACCCGCGCCGCCGACTCCCTGCGCCCCCAACAGGCGTCCGTCGTCCGGGGCGAATACGAGTTTCAGCGTCATCCCCTCCGCCCCCGGATAGTACCCCGCGTGGTGCGCGGGATGGACGTACACCTTGCGGAACGGTGTGCCCGCCCGGCGAAGCATTTTCTCCGTGGCCCCGGTGACAGCCACCGTCTTGCCGAACATTCCGAGGATGGCTGTCCCCTGCGTCCCCCGATAGGGAACCCGACGCCCGAACGCATTGTCGGCGGCGATTCGCCCTTGCCGATTGGCGGGGCCGGCCAGCGGCACTTGCACAGGCTCGCCCGAGAAGAAGTCGGGGGCCGCAACGGCATCTCCCACCGCGAAGATGTCCGGATCGTTGGTCGTCAGGTACTTGTCGACCAGAATCCCGCCCCGTGGCGCGATCGCCAAACCCGCGTCCACGGCCAGTCGGTTTTCGGGGCGGACACCCACCCCCAGCACGACCAAATCGCACTCCACCTCTTCGCCCGATCCCAGCCGCACGGCGTACCCGTCCCCCCGCGCTTCGATCGCCACCACCGTGGCGGAGGGGATCTCGCGGACCCCGGCGGCTTGCAGCGCGTCCGCCAGCGGAGCGACCATTTCCCGGTCGAGCAGCGGCAGCACCTGCGCTTGGGATTCCACCAGCGTGGTCTCGACGCCGCGGTGCACCAGGTTCTCGACCAACTCCAAACCGATGAATCCCGCGCCGACCACCACCGCCCGCCGCGCCCCGCCATCCACCACGGCCTTGATCCGGTCGACATCCTGAAGGTTGCGGAGCGTCATCACTCCGGGAAGGTCCGCTCCCGGAATGGCCGGGCGGATCGGTGCCGCGCCGGGCGACAGGATCAGCATGTCGTACGATTCGTCGTACTCGCGGCCGGTGGCGAGGTCCTTCACCCGCACCACCTTGCGGCCCCGGTCGATCGCCTCCACCGAGGTTCGCACTCGCACATCAAGGCGAAATCGCTCAAGGAGCTTGGCGGGGGTGGTGACCAGCAGCTTGCCCCGTTCGGGAATGATTCCCCCGACATGGTACGGAAGCCCGCAATTCGCGAACGACACGTCCGGCCCGCGCTCGAAGACCACGATCTCGGCCTCTTCGGAGAGTCGCCGTGCCCGCGTCGCCGCCGACGCTCCTCCCGCCACGCCACCCACGATGACCAGTTTCATGACCGCACTCCGTGAAGAAGTCTCAACGACGACGCGCACTCCGAGAACCACTCAGACGCTCTCCGAAAAGCGGGATCGCCCCCAACCCGTGGTGGCGGACGTGTGCAAGAAACACATCGGACGGTTTCCCGACCAGCATTTTCGGAGAGTCACTCACTTCGTGGCGCAAGTCGCCCCGGAGCCGCCGACCTGGTTCCACGGCATGCGTCCCAGCATCATCGCCATGCCGCAGGTGTCGGTGACCCCCGCGAACACCAGCCCCGCCCCCACAAACGCCGACAAACCGACCCAGCGGGGATCGACGAAGTACCCGAGCGCCGCCCCTGTGAAGACCAGTGTGCCGGCCACGATGCGCACCTGGCGTTCCAGCGACATTCCCTTTTGGCCGCGAACCACAGGCAGCCCCGCCTCGACACACGCTTGCGTCCCCCCTTCGACGTTCACGACGTTGGCGACTCCCGCCGCGACGAGCTTCTCGCACGCCTGCTTGCCGCGCGTGCCACCTTTGCAAATCAGGTACAGCGGCGCGTCGACCGGTCCCTTCCGGTTCGCGAGGAGGGCGCGGGGATCGAGCCGGTCGAGCGGATGATTGGTGGCGACGGTCAGATGGACCTCGCGAAACTCGACCGGAGTGCGGACATCGATCAGGTCGATCGTGTTTCCCTCCCGGAGGATCTCGCCAAGGCGGGCCGGTGTGATGACGTTGACGGACATGATGTGCTCCCGAAACCTTGTGGCAATCCTCGCGACAACGCCGCGAGGATACTCAATTATATCGCGACAATACGATCTATCATTCGCGCGAGGATGTGTGCGTGATCTCTCACTCTCAACAACGTCGCGAACCGTGTGTTATCGGCTCGATCCCTCAACCGAAACGTGCCTCGACGCACGCGAGAATCTGCGCGAGATGCGGTTCAGCGACCCGGTAGTACGCACAGCGCCCATCCTTTTCGCTCGCCAGAAAACCGCAGCGTTGCATCAGCCGCAGGTGCTCGCTCGCCATGTGACTGGGGATTTCGCACGCTTCGGCCAATTCCCCCACGGTGTACCGTCCCGCCAACAGCATCTGCACCATCCGCAAACGGTGGGGATGCGCCAACGTCTTCAGGCACTCCGCCGCTTGCGTGAGCCGGTCAAGCGGTAGCAGAGGCTTCTTTCCGGCGGTTTTCGTGACATTGGTCATGATGGCTCCACGATCATTATATCGGAATGTCGCGACATATCCAGTACACAATTCCGCGGATTCGTGTCTTCCTTGGCCATGACCCGGCCTCACCCCGCCATTCGCAGGGCTTTCGCTTCTTTTAAGGAGCGTTGTGTGGCGGGGGCGCTGCTTTGGAAGCCCCCCGATGGGAAGCCTCTCGTATCGGGGGCTTCCCCTTCGAGTCGCGACTCCCGCCACACAACGCTTTCTCTTCTCCAGACGGAACAAAGCAAAAGCCCTGCGCCATTCGCCCAACCGCTGACATTCGTCCCCCCACGCCGTATGCTGAAGTGACGGTTCTCTGCGCGGTTGGCCCAGCCCATTCCCCGCCGAGGCTCTCGACGAACTTCACCGCGTTTCGCTCTCGCCGGGTTCCGCACATGTCTCGACTCTCCGTTCTCAAGATCACCCGCGTCCGCGGCGTGTTGCTTCCCCTGCTCTTGTGGTCCCTCCCCGCCGTTGCCTGGGGGGTGCTGCTCGTCGACGAATACAAGAGCGGCATCGTCTGGCCGGAACCGGCTGTCGTCGATCCCGGGCCGGTCGGCGGCCCCCCTTCCGATGCGACCGTCCTGTTCGATGGCAAATCGCTGGAGGGCTGGCACGGCGGCGACAAATGGACGATCTCTCCCGAAGGTTGGTGCTCCCCCAAGGGAGGAGCGACGACCAAGGCCGAGTTCGGCGACGTGCAACTGCACATCGAGTTCGCGACTCCGGCGGAAGTCTCCGGCAATGGACAGGGGCGGGGGAACAGCGGGGTGTATTTCTTCGGACGCTACGAGGTCCAGATCCTCGATTCGTTCGACAACATTACGTATTTCGACGGTCAATGCGCGTCGATCTACAAGCAGAAGCCTCCCCTCGTGAACGCCTGCCGCAAGCCGGGCGAATGGCAGGCTTACGATATCCTCTTCACGGCGCCGCGATTCAACCCCGACGGTTCGCTCCTCAAGCCGGCGGCGGTGACCGTGCTGCACAACGGTGTGGCGGTCCACAACCACTTCGAGCTGATCGGGGGGACGTTCTACGACCGCAAGCCGGTGTACGAAAAGCACGGCCCGACCGGTCCCATTCATTTGCAGGACCACGGCAACCCGGTCCGATTCCGCAACATTTGGGTGCGTCCGCTCGTCGAACCGACGTTCGCGCCACCCGGTGGAACCGCGGACTGAGCGTTTCCGCCCGCTTCGCACCGAAACCCGTTCGATCTCCGCGCCGCGTCTATTTTTGCTTCGGATTGCCCGCTGTGAACCACATCCTTGTTCCGACCGATTTCTCCGACGATTCCCGCGCCGCGGTCGACCAGGCCGTCTGGCTGGCCCGGAAGGGGGCCGGGGATGTGACGCTCGTGCACGCCCTGAACGACCTGCGGCATGCGACGGAAGCGCTCCCCGAATCGGAGGGCTGGAGCGCGAATTCAGGGGACTTCAATCGCGCGGTCGAGGAGCTGAAACGCTCGTCCGACGCCCGCCTCGCCAAGCTCGCCGCCCGTTACGAAAAGACGGGGGTCGCGATCGCCGCGAGGACGGTTGTGGGCAAGGCGTTCGCCCAGGTGGTTCACGGCGTTCAAGAGGTCGGTTTCGACCTCGTCGTCGTGGGCACGCGGGGCACGTCGGGACTCAAGCGGTTTCTGGTCGGCAGCACGGCGCAGCGCTTGATTCAGCATTGCCCCTGCCCGGTTTGGGTGGTGCGGAAGGACTCCAAGCCGAAAGTCTCGACGATCCTTGCCGCGGTCGACTTCTCCGACGCCAGCCGTGCCGCGGTGAAGCACGCTGGCGAACTGGCCCTGATCCTCAAGGCCAAGTTGCATTTGGTGCATGTTGTCGACGACGCCGATCTGCGAGCCGTCACCGAACAGGCGGGGGGGCTGTTGCCCAAGCTCAGCCGCAAGGACATGCAAGCGGTCGGCGTGAAGCGGCTGGACGAAATGGTGGCCGGACTGGTTCCGGAAGGGGTCGAGCCCGAACACCACGTGACCCACGGCGACCCTTGGCGAATGATCGCCACGTCGGCGAAGCGGACCGAGGCGGACGTCGTCGTAATGGGGACAGTCGGCCGAGGAGGCGTGTCGGGCATGCTGCTGGGGAGCACCGCCGAGCGGGTTCTGGCCACGGTCAACTGCGGCGTCCTGGCCGTGAAGCCCGCGGGCTTCGCCACGACGGTGGAACCGGCCATGCTGTCGCAATGGAAGTGAGTGGACGGCCGGAACGACGGGAGTGAGTTGTGGACAACATCCGCAAGCGATGTGTCCGGTCCCTTCACCCCTGCGCTACCGATTGCCGACCGGCGCGTCCCGGTCGGCAACTTGAGCCGATCCTCCGGGACGCGTCCGCGTCTCCGCAAGCGAAATCCGTCGTCAAGCCTTCGGCTTGGAGATCACCTTGACGTGGTTGATCTTGACCGGCGATTTCGGGCGGTCGCCACTGTCGGTGGCGACCTGGCCGATCTTCTTGACGACCTCAAGGCTGGCGGCATCGGCGGTTTTGCCGAAGGCGGAGTATTGCCGGTCGAGGTGCGGCACCCGTTCCAGGCAGATGAAGAACTGCGAACCCGCGGAGTTGGGGTCGCTGGTGCGGGCCATCGAAAGCACGCCCGGCTCGTGCGGCGTGTCGTTGAACTCGGCGCGGATGGTGTAGCCAGGGCCGCCGGTTCCGGTGCCGTTGGGGCAACCCCCCTGGATCATGAAGCCCTTGATGACGCGGTGGAACACCAGGCCGTTGTAGTAGCCGATTTGCGACAGCGCGAGCAGGTTATTGCAGTGGCCGGGTGCCACGTCGGAGAAGAGATCGAGGGTGATCTTCCCCATCGTCGTATCCAGTTCGACCTGATACGAGGTGGTGGTGAAATCGAGGACCTTCTGGGCGTCTTCGACTTCCTTCAGGCGATTCTTGCCGGACACGACGAAACCTCTTGGGGATGTGGGTTGGCGATGCGGGAAAGCGGCGGGTGGGGACCCGCGGATCAGGACGCCGCCATCGGATTGGTCACCCGCTGGAGCGGACTTGTCCGCACACAGCCGATGAGGGAATGCAAGGGGAGGAATCTAGCGGAAGCGGCCCTCCCGCGACAGTCCGCGATGGGACGTGTCGGTCCCGGCCGGGTATCTCCCATCGGGGAACCACCGTGGAACCCGATGGTGCGGGGGGTTTTGTCGTCAGTCCCGAACCAATACGTTCACGTCCGTGACGGAAATCACCGGGAGTCGGTCGTTTTCGAGGGCGGTGGCGCGGATTTCCCAGGTCCATTCGCCCGCCATGCGCGGGTCACTTTTGGTGCGGATGACAAGCGTTCCGGTGTCGCGGCCGGGTGGGAGGCGGAGCGGTTCGGCTTCGACGAGGCCCGCGAGTTCTTCCGGAACCACAAGTTCTACGGTGGTTTCCAGCGGGAGCTTCGGCGAGCGCGAGACGCGGACGGGGAGGTCCAAAGTTCCCCCCGGCGCGACTGTCGGTTCGACGGCGTCGCACGCCAGTTTCAGGAGCGCCCCTTCGAGGATCATGGTGATGCGGGCGTCGGCGGCCGCAGTCACTTCGCGTAAACGTCCGCGGGGATCTGGGACTTTCGCCACTCCGTGGACGACGATCCGCCGCGTCAGGTCGGTGCTCAACCATTCGGGCATGGTCACCGGATAAAAGACCGTTCCGGCTCCGTCGGGGACGGGGAATAGCGGTCCGCGAATTCCTTGCCGGTCGCGGTCCTGTCGGGCCGTCATGGCGATGAGCAACGGCCCCGCGAAGCCGTCCTTGCGGACGATCTCCAGTTCCGCCGGATACGTCGTCCCGCGATGCACTTCGCGTTGCCGCTCGCGGTCGACCACTTTCACCTCGAACGGCGGCTCCATCGTGACGGCGACGAGCAACTCTTCGAGATGTGGATCGGCGCCGCGCCGAGCAGGATTGCCAACAGCCAGCGCCCGCACGGGGCGATTCGTGGGTTGGCCATCGACGGTGGCGGATCCGACGACGCGCACAATGCTCGCCGACACATCGGCGTCGGAAGCCGCCTCCAGTTGCACGGTCGCCGAGGTCTGTCCTTCGGGAATCTCCCAAGTTCCGGTTGGCGTGACTCCGCGCGGCAGGCCGGTGGCGGTCAACGCGATCGGGCCCGTGAAGCCCCCCGAACGGATGGCGTCGATCTTAAGCCCGGCTTTTCCCCCCAGCGGAACGGCCACGCGCTGCGGGTGCGACAGTGCGAAATCCGGCGCCCGTTTTCGCAAAGCGAGTCGGACGATTTCCGTCGGGACGCCGCTGGGAGCGGTCAGCGACCGGGCGACGATGGTGAAGCGGCCTCCTTTGGCAGAGGTGAACTCGTGGGCCGCGTCGGAACCAACGGGGAGATCGTCGACTTCCGCGACCGGTTTGCCTTCGGCGTCGAGAATCGACAAACGCAGGTCGAGGGTGCCCCCGATCGCGGCGGATTCGAGCGCCACCGACCAGGTTTCCTTGTCGCCCACGGTCCAGGCGAAGCGAAGTTCCGGTCGATCCTGCGGCCAATGCCCCGCAAGCACGATATCTCCGGGGAGGGCCAAAACACCGTCCGCCGCGGGGGTCAGGCTGGAGAGGGGCGTTTCGGCGCGGTCGCCCACGGGTATCGAAACCGCCGTTGACCCGGCCAGGGAATGGGTGTGCGTCGCGAGGTTGCCGTCGGAAGGAAACGTCACCGGTTCGCGGCGTGATTCCAACCGAGCCGCTCCCGTGGACACCCCCCAGCCAATGAACTCCGTGTCGACCGTCGCACCGCGAACACCGGTGGCGGGAAGCGTCGCCAGGACCTTGGGACCCGGCGTGAGCGCCAAGCGGTAGACGTAAGCCCGATCGCCGCGAAAGTCCACGTCCTGCACGCCGATCGTGTAGGTCCGACCGGCACTGGCCGCGAAGGCGACGAGACCGTCCGTCCCTTCCGTGTCGGCGAAATCCGCCAACAGTCGCCCCGCCTCGTCGCGAACCTCCAACTGTCCCTGGAAGTCCGAACCCAACCGCCGGGCCCAGAGTTCGGCGATGACGAGGCCGTCCCGCTCGGCGACGAATTCGTAGCGGTCCACCTCGGTGAGGCGCGACAATCGCCCCGACACGGCCACGGGAGGTGGAGGCAAGCGCTGCGGCAATTCGCGGGAGCGCAATTCCACGCGTTCGATTTCGGGACGATGCGTGATCCAGACGAGCGCGGGGGCGGAGGCCCCGTTGGCGTTCGCCACCTGCCAACGGACCGGCCCCTCAGCCACGTTCGCGTCGACCTTGATCCTGGCGGCCACCTCGCGCGGGATGGGTGCGGGGGGGTAGCTCGCGCGGGGGCCGATCCAGTACGGGCGGGGAGTGAGGAAGTAATCCCCGGGTACGCTCGTCACCTCAAGGGCGACGCCCGGTTGATGCACGAACCATTCGAGGTCGTCGGTCCAATCGTAGCCGCCAAGCGTCACCTCGGTGACCTGCCCAGCCGCGACGACGGGGGGATAGACGTATCCAGATTCCGGAGGCTTGCGGGCCTGGCCATGCGCGATCGCGCAGCTCAGCAGGCAAAGACCCCAGACGATTCCGCTCCGCGCTCGTAGCGACATGCCGCACCTTTCCGGGTCGGACCGGGGGGGGATCGGTATTGGGGATAGGGATCTTCGACGGATTGGCGGACCGGACGGATTGGCGGGCCGTCGGCGTTCTCCGTCAGAGCGATTCTCCGCGAGGGAGTCCGCGAAGGCAATCAGCAGCGAGAGGAAAAGACGCACCCCCGCATGCCGCGGGCGGGATGGACGAACCGGGTCGAGCTTGCGAGAGTGGTTCGCCCTTCCGGAACTTCCAGTACTCGTCGCAGGAGCGGTTCGTGAAGCGTTCGCCCCGATTGGCATGGCCGGCCTGTACGGCCCGTGTATGGCTCGCGTCCTGGCTCGCCACCGGTCTCGTGGTCGCCTTCGGCGGGACCAATCCCACCCGCGCCGATGACGCCGGTTCGACCGCCAGCGCAGCCTCGTCGGCCGCCCCCGTCGATGACGCCGTCCCCAACAGTCTGTTCAAGTACCTCGCCCGCGAGGAGCGGGTGTTCGCGTGGTCGGTGGCCGAAACCAAAGAGGCCGACGGTGCCAAGGTTTCGCGACTCGAACTGACTTCGCAAACCTGGCAGGGACTGGTCTGGAAGCACGCGCTGCTCGTGTTCGAACCTGCGGAGATCGAACATCCCGAACACATGCTGTTGTTCGTCACCGGTGGGGCCAACGGCCGCCTGCCGGGGCCGGACGAGTACACGATGGGGGGCGCGCTGGCCGGCTTTTGCCGCGCGCGGGTGGCGATGCTCTATCAGGTGCCGAACCAACCGCTGTTCGACGGGCGGGTCGAGGACGACCTGATCACGGAGACCTGGCTGAAGTACCTCGAAACCGGCGACGAAACCTGGCCGCTGCTGTTTCCCATGGTGAAGAGCGCGACCAAGGCGATGGACGCCTTGCAGGAGTTCACCCGCAAGGAACGGGGAGTGGAAACCCGTGGATTCGTGATCACCGGGGCCTCGAAGCGCGGCTGGACGAGTTGGTTGACGGCGGCCTCGGACCGCCGCGTGATCGGCGCGGCGCCGATGGTGATCGACATGCTCAACTTCGCGAAGCAGATGCCGCACCAGAAGGCGACGTGGGGCAAATACAGCGAGCAGATCGTCGACTACACAAGCAAAGGGCTGATCCGCGAGGACGGCCATCCCAAGGGAAGCCGCGAGGAACGCCTGTGGCGGATGATGGACCCGTGGACCTACCGCCACCAATTGACGTTGCCGAAGCTGCTGGTTGTCGGCGCCAACGACCGGTACTGGGTGGTGGACGCGATGAACCTGTACTGGGACGACCTGTCCGGGCCGAAGTCGTCGCTGCACATTCCCAACGCGGGGCACAACCTCAAGGGGGGGCGCGAACTGGTCTCGACCACCATCGCCACGTTCTTCCGCCGCACGGTATCAGGCCGCAAACTGCCGGTCCTCAAGTTCGAGAAACGGTCGCAACCGGACTCGCTGGGGCTGCGGATCGAGGCGGACGAAAAGCCGGTCCGCGTGCGGTTGTGGACGGCCGTGTCGCCAACGAAGGATTTTCGCAACGCCGAGTGGAAGAGCCAGACGCTGATGTCGGAAGCGGGGATGTTCGAGGGTTCGGCCCCCCGTCCCAAGGAAGGGCATGTCGCCGTGTTCGGCGAGGCGCAGTATCTGGAAGGGGGGGCGCCGTTTTCCGTGACGACGCTGGTGTATTGGGAATGAGGAGGGGTGTATTGGGAGTGAGGAGGGGCCGTGTGTAGTCGTTGCATGGCCGTATTCATCGGCACGCGATTCCGCGCCCTTCTTTGGCGAGGTTGCCGACCATGCCGTACCACGAATTCTTTTGGACTGAGCGGGCGATCCGGAAGATCGGCGACAACAATCTCACCGTGGAGGATGTGGAGTTCGCCGTGCTCAAGGGGCGGGACAGGGGTTTCTCTCGCCAAAGCGGGCTGCCTCTGTACTTGGGGCGGTCTCGCGACGGGCGGCGTGTTATTGTGGTGTACGAGCCGATAGACGCCACACAGATCGCGGTGGTCACGGCGTTCGTGGTCAAAAGGGACGACGAAGATGTCTGACACGATCATTCACGCGACGACGCCTGAGGAGGCGGCTCGGCTCGACCGGTTGGCGGCTTTGGCCGAAGGGGAACGGGACGAGATTGTTGAGAGCCTGCGACTGCATCGGTTGGCGGCCGCTCAACCCACGTTCGTCGGCGCGGTACTGCGTGAGATTATGCGTCTGGATGTGGACTTCGACGAGTTGGCCGCGCTGGCGGGCCTCGACCAAGCAGGATTCGACGACTTCCGCTGCGGACGGATCGAACTCCCCGCCGCCGCGTTCGAGCGCGTCGCGCGTCGGCTGGGTTTCAGGCTGGTGCGTTCCGCGGAACCCGCCGGTGTGTGATCTTCGGGAGATACCCTGCGATTTTGCGGGGACGTACGGGACGGCTGGAACAAGTTGACGATGCTCGTGAATGGAAAACGCGTTCGGGAGTGCAGACGCAACCGTGGTGCCTCCGAGTCCCACCAACGGGAGCCCCCGGAAGTCTCTCCGACGACATCGTCCCCTGTCGGGTCGACAAGAATGCCGTGACTTTGTGTTGCGGCGCGTATCCGCCGGAGAGCGAGGACAACACCGAATACTCGGGCGGGCAACGACAAACCGGAGAGCCACCCGACAACTCCCGTCAGAGGTGCTTTCGGGCGTCGGGCGTTGCGCCAGTGTGCCCTGGCGGTTCGTTGTTTACGTGCTCGGGCAGGGGCGACGGGGCCGTGATATCCCGAATTCCGCAAGCGATGGCGACCAGCGAAACGACCGCCAGCGGCGGCCAGGCGAATAGAAGGTCCACTCGAATATTCGCGCCCGTTCCCGCCAAACTCTGTTCGTGGATCCCGAAACCAACCCAGAAGACCGCGGTCAACGCGAGCAACGCCTGAACCCCGCGCCGCAGTCCTCCCGCGCGCAGGACGGAGGCCGCCAACAGGGCCAGGAATCCGATCGCGACGAGGTACGCGCGTTCCGGGTGTTCGAGGAACACTCGCGCCGGTCCGAACAGGAGTTCCCAGACGATCCGCATGGTCGTTTCCGATCTTCAAGGGCTCGACGGACGAAACGGGATCGGAGCGACGGCCCCGTGGAATGTGTGGAATCAATACGGGCGGCGCGGCGAATCCCGGTCACGCACCCCGAACGGACGCCGCCTCCCGGCCCATCATGTTGACATCAGCAACATACCGGACGATGTTGACGGCGTCAACATGCGGCCGTTAAGAAGCAACCATGAACGATCCCGCCCCGAACTCCGCACCACCATCCAAAGCCGCGTATCACCACGGCGACTTGCGCCGCGGCCTGCTGGACGCGGCGTTGGAACTTGTCGCGACACGGGGGGTACGTGGGTTCACGCTGCGCGAAGCCGCCCGTCTGGCAAACGTCTCCCACAACGCTCCGTACCGACATTTCCCGAGCAGAACCCATTTGTTGGTGGCGCTGGCGGTGGAGGGGCAGGGCCACCTGCTGGAGGCGCTGCGGGCGTCGGGATCGCGTACGGACGACCATCGGGAACGGATCGTGCGGATGGGCATCGCGTACATGGAATTCGCGATGACCCGCGCCGCGCATTTTCGCGTGATGTTCTCCAGCGATGTGGCGAGCGAGCGCACGCCGGAACTGACCGCCGCGCAGAATGCCACGTTCGAGTATTTCGAAGGGGAACTACGGGCCAGCGAGCGGGCGGGTGTCATACGAAAGAATTCCGTCCAGAAGCACGCCCTCGTCGGCTGGTCGGCGCTGCACGGGGCGGCGATGCTGGTGTTGGACGGAGTGCTGGACAACACGGCTGTAGCGGCCCGCCGCAAGCCGCGGGAGATCGCACGGCTGGTCCTCGAGGCCCTGCTCACGGGCATCGGCCAGCCGGACGCGTAACGGGTGCTATTCTTTGTAGCCCGACGCGTGAGCGAGGGATTACGCTGCGCCTCGCAGGCCACGATTTCCCCGGAACCAGCGCCGACGCCTTGGCGTCGGGGTGCACAAGCGATTGCCGCGGCAATTCGAAAGAATCACAAATTCGTGGCGAGTGGATGCCGTCCGCGGTGTCGCGGTGACTCGCGTCTCACCGCCCGAACGGCGTGCGGGTGGCGCTGCCGCGTCCGGAGCGGACGGGCTTCGCACCATCGCCGGGAAACGCCGCGGTGCCGATCGGCGACGACGCTCCCGTGAGCGGGTTGCCCGTTAGTTCGGGCGAGACGCGCGGCGGGGATTCCTCGGAAGTGGCGGAGGCCGGCGTGTCGTCCGCGTCGACCAGCGCGCTGGCGGAGCGCGTGCGGTACAAGCGTCCTTGCTTGTCGAACAAGAGCGCCACGTCGAGGTGCCATCGGCTGCCGTCGGGGCGTTGCCAGAGGTCGCAGTAATAGATCGTCGAAGACGCCCCGCGCTGAACTTCAATCCCCTCGCGACGCAACGTGTCGAGGGCCTCGTCGCGCGGCGTTCCGACCGGGACGATTTCGAGAATCTTCGCCTGCTGTTCGTCGCTGGATACGGGGCTGGGAACGATCAACGCCGAACTCGTCGCGCACCCGCCCCACACCAGCATCGCGGCCAACCCCAGCAGACAACGGCGATGGCGGGGAGCGAACAACGCATGTACCAAAGAGGCGGGGGCGGGTTCCGAGGATTTAACGCGGAAGAACGCGGCTTGTTGCGGCCTGTGCGGCTCGAGGCGGCATCAAAAAGATGTCAGAAGTTCCAACCCGTGTACAACCGCGACTGAAAGTCCTTCCATTCCTCGCGGTGACTGGCATGGCCCGTCTTGCCGACAAGTTCGGCCGTCCATTGGTCCATCCGCCGCAAGCGATCCGCCAGAATCCCGACGACGTTGAATGCCAACTTGTACGCGGCAACCGAATCGGTCCGCACCAGCAGGTCGTATCGTTCCCGCGAAAGAAGCACCGCTTCGACCGGCGTGCGGGCTCGCACGGTGGCCGAATGAGGCCCCGACTGGAAGAACGACATTTCGCCGAACACCGACCCCGGCTCCAGCAGTGCCAATTGCGGGGCGTGCCCGTGTCCGTCGGTTTTCACGACCTCGCACGTCCCCGACACCACAACCCCCAGGAAGGGTGAGTGCTCACCTTCTCGCAACACGACCTCTCCGGCGGGGAAAGCGCGGCGCTCGACCAATCCGAGGATCTCGGACCGTTCCGGCGGACTGAGCTGTCGAAACAGCGGCGTTGAGGCGAGGGTCTGTTCCAACACGGGGGACTCCCGGAGTGTTCGTCCGCGGCGAGAACGCGTGGCGGCGACGGTCTGAAACACGCGGCCGGGATTGAAACACAAAGGCGTCAACGCAAAAAGACAAGATTTGGCGTCTCGTGCCCGCCTCCCCGTCCTGCTCGTCCCACTTCGGACGCGTTCCCCCGGTTAGGCCCATTACGCCGGTTAGGCCCGCCCCGACGCCGCACAATTCGGAATCCCTCCCGAGCGTTGCCTCCGCAAAGCGAACATCCGACCGTCTGGTTGTGTCGGGTTCCCCAGCCTACGGGATCGCGCCGAGGCGCGCTCTCTGCGTCGGAGGAGGGTCGGTCGAGCCGCCACAACGAGCGGCTCTCGCAGGGTCGCGAAATCTCGGGTAGAATTCCCGAATCGACAATCGTGACGATGGCCGCTTGGTGAAATTGGCAGACACGCAAGACTTAGGATCTTGTGCCTCACGGCGTCGGGGTTCGAGTCCCCGAGCGGCCAGCTGATGAAACGAAAAACGCTGTGTTGTCGGGGTTTGTCGCATTTCCGGGCGACGGCTTCCGGTCGATCCTACAGTTTCCAGCAGCGCATTTCGGATGCCGCCCGGTCGAATTCTTCATCCCGGACCATGAAGGAGTGGCGCTCCGCCATCTGCGGCGTGTGACCGATCCACGCCGTCACCGTGTGCAGCGGGAACCGGGCCGCGAGGTTGGTCTCGGCGCTCGCTCGCAACGCATGCCACAGCCGGCGCCGCAGGTTCCCCGCACCCCAATCCCCACGGTCGGCAGCCGCCATCGAATCCCGCCTCCGGAGTCCGCCGAGAATGTACACCGCCCCCTCGGGAGCATTGGCGAACACCGGTTCCAGATGCTTCATCGTTTGGGGAAGGATCGGCACCCACTGGGACGCCTTGCCGGTCCCCGCAGTCCTGGGTGAAATCACCTTCAACCGCCGCCGCTCCCAATCGACACTATCCCGCGTCAGGGAGAACGGTTCCGACGGGGTTCGCAGCCCCTGTTATCTGGCAAGGCAGAACAGCAACCGCCATTCGGGGTTCTGGTCGAGTTCGATCAGTCGTTCAATGGTCTCTGCTGGGGAGTAGGCCAATCGTTCGGAGTTCGTCGAACCCGGCTTTCGCACGGCCGCAAACGGATTGTCGGAAATCAACCGCCGCTAATGAGCGTCGCCGAAGATGGTCACGGCAAGTTGCAATCGCTTCCCGCAGGTCGCGGTGGCGAGCCCAGTCCCCTTCGTCCCCGCCTGCTCCGCCGTCCGCCCCTCGGCCATTTGCCACCGCGCGAAATCGTCCCCGTCACCGGCGGACACCCGCGAAGCTCGCAGGCTCGCCGTGGGTCAAAATCCGCGTCACGCATGAACAGCGCTGCTGTCTTCAAATCCCTCTCAATCGACCAGCGTCTCCTCCGATTCCAGTTCCACCCCGAGCAGCTTCAACAACTCCCGAAAATCCTCACGCTCGCGCAGCGGAATCAGGTCCGGCTCCGAGAGCAGTTTCGCGACCATCCCCGGGTCGAGTCGAGCGGACTCACGCAAACACTCCATTCCCCGATCCAGCAGCGTTTTCGGATCGGGCAGAGGCGGTGCTTTGCCGCGAAGCGGCGTCCCCTCCGCAGTCATTTTTGGCGGAGTCTGAATTGTCTTCGCACAGAAACAGAGCGCCCGAGCCGCGAGCACCTGCGATGTGGCGGATCTGGGCATCAAATCCGCGAGGTGATTGGCGGCCACCACCCCGTCCGACAGCCGTCCCTGCCGTGTGAACGCGCGAGCGCGAGTGAACCAGGCGACGGTACGGTCCCCAACGGACAATTGCTCAAGTCGTGACACATTTCCGGTATAAGTCTGGATCGTCCGGCAGGTTTCCGACTCCCGGTCGCACTTGGCCTCGAAGTCGCTGTCGAGAGGCTCGGGAGGAGTCGAAGCCCGATAATCAGTATTGCGCTGTTTGGCGGCACTGAAGGACTTGATCGCGGCCGGGTATCGCCCGATCTGGCACAGGATTTCCCCGAGACGGAAATCGGTCATCGCCAGGAGCCGCATGGCCTGATGGTCATCGGGGGATTCGCTCAGCCGCTTTTGAAGAGGGAGTTTCAGGTCCTCAAGTCGCCGGACTCCCTCATCATATCGTCCGACGAGAACAAGAGTCTGGGCCAGATTGAGTTGGCTCCTGTGGAGTTCGAGGACATGCTGAGGGCTGACTGAGTCGAGCCGACTCATTTCGACTCGCGTCCTCAATGCAGTCTCGGAGAGATCGAGGGCTTCTTCGTACCGCTGCAAGAAGATCAGGACATCGCACAACTTGTCCTGCATCATTCCGAGGACCCGCCACATACCGACGTTGTCGGGATGCTCCTTCAACAACCCGTCGACTTCATTGATGGCCTGTCGTCCATGCACGAGCGCAGCGAGGGGCTTTTGGTTGCCAGCATACGCCTCGGACAACATCCATCGTGTCGTGGCGGAGTGGTAAACGTCCGTGGCGTCGTCCGCATTCGCGTTGCGTATTCGCTCTCGACTCCGCAACGCCTCAAGGGCGACCGGTACGGATTCATCGAAGCGTTTCGCCCTGTTGAACGCGTCAACCAACGAGACCAGAGCGACCACCAATCCTTCGCGCTCGTTGGGATCCGGCGACATCCGCGCGGCCTTTTTGCACTCGTCGATGGCCAGGCGATAGTGCGCAACGCTTTCGTTAAACAATCCTTCTTGCGCGAACGTGCGTCCCAGCCGCACGCGCGTCCGTGCCTGAACCCTCAATGGCTCGGGATTGTCGGGCTTCGCCTGGATGACTTCCTCTCGCGCGCGCAGCGAACCCCGAAAATACTCGCGAGATTCCTTCAGATTCCCCTGCTGTAGCGCCACTTCCCCCAGATTGTGCCGGGTCCCCGCAAGGACATCCTTGAGCACAAGATTGTCAGGGTCTCGCGCGACCAAATCCTCCACCGTCGAGAGCGCACGCTCGTACGGTTCTCTCGCCGCCTCAGCCCCTTTGGAGGCGAACAGCACGTCACCCAAATACGTCTGCGCAACCAACCATTGCTTCTTGATGTTGTCGTTGTTGGGCAGCACCCCCGCTAGTCGCTCGAGAATGTCACTCGCGTTCGACAAATCCCGAATCGCGTCCGCCGTTTGTCCCGCTTGCCCGGACAAGGCCTTGCCGTTGTCGATCAGCTTGATCGCCTTGGTGAACTCCGTCTGCAGCCGTGCCGCCTGCTCTTCGTTCGCCTGCGCGCGCAGTACATCCCGGACACCGCCACGCTCCAAAGGCACCATCCACGCCGCACTCGCGACACAGGCCACGACGAAAGGTGTCATACGCAGGGTTGGCATCGAGAAATCGCTCCACCTGACGCGACGGACTGATCGAAACGTCGCTTGCACACTCGTCAGCCCGATCTCGCAAGAGGGATGCAGTTCGACGGACAGCAGCGGTGTCTACTTGTGCATTTCGTCCAAAAATCGCCTCACCTCTCGGAGATGATTATAACGCGAAAGGGCGACAAATGTCATGCATAGTCTGACGCCCTGCCCCGATAGACAGCAATTCTCCCCGGTCGCAATCGACCCACAGTGGAAACAGGTCCCCATTCCTCTTCGGCAGGATTGTCCCAACCGACGGATGGGAGCCCTCGGCAGAGTGGCGTGCGAGGCGGAGTCCAGTGTCGGAGGGAGTGTCGTCGGAGGCGGATGGCCGAGGAAGAGTGAAGAGATCGGGGTGGACTGGATCGGCAATCGGCCGTCGGAATCGTGACGATCCGGGGGGCAGGTTGCCAGTTACGTTCTCTCCGTCGTTCAGGGCTTCTTCGGCAACCTGACCCCGGCCACACCCGCCGGGCTTACCGAGGCCACGGCCGGTGTTCTTACCGGTGGGTCAATAGCTGAGGATCAATGGCAGGCGATGCTCGCAGGCCTTCGCGGCGAGATCGCGGAAGATCTCCAAGCCATGCTCCGCGGTCTCCGCCAATCCGGGCGGTGCGGGGGTGGATGCCTCGGTGCGGCGGCGGAGCAGGCGTTCCAGCCAGGTGCGCTTCGGTGCGGCTGCGCGAGTACGTTGTATTTGCGCCTGTTCGCGAAGCGGGGTGCCGGTTCGTTCGAGCAAGTCCTCGATCTGTCGGTGAAGCGTGAACACCGATCCGATGCAGGACTTGTCCGAATGGAGCGTCTCCGCCTCGAAGACAAAGGGGAAGTCCGCCGGAAGCCACAGGTCGGGCTCCAGAATCGTGCGGAACTGTGACTTGAACTCCCGGTTGGTCGATCGCTGGAACGCGGGGTCGTCCGCCCACGATTGCGGCAACTCGGCGAGTAACGGGAGGTCTGGGTGCTCGGCGTGCGCCGCCCAGACCAACATGCCGGAGTAGCCATGCCAGCCGGGTCGCTCGGTCAAGTACGGTTTGTCGTCCGCTTCGTCCCACGCGACCGATCCGCAGCCGTGCGGTTGCAGACTCTTGCTCAAGCCTTCGCACCAATTCGCAATCGCTTCGCGGAGTTCGTCGGCGGGAGCGGGTGGCTCGGGGTCGCCACCGGCGTGGATCATCTGATAGTGCGCACCCTGTTCTCGCGCGGATCGCTGGCCGGGGTTCTCCCAATCACGGCGATAGAAGCGGATCAGGGTGCCGACGTAGACATCAAAGGCCATCATGCACCCCGGCGGAATGTGGCGTGTGACGGACGGGGGGGAGGACGTAGCGAGGTTTCGTCAGGCACGGCCTGACCTACAGGACTGATTTCAAGGCATCATCGCCTTGGGGGTCGGCGGCTGACTCGATTCCACCGGCGCTGGCCTGGATGGACCGGGTTTGGCTGGATTGGGTTTTGTGACCGTTACGGGTTCTTCGACACGCATTACGCGAATCCAACCGGTGATGCCGAGTTCGTCATCGCGGGGGACGAAATCGACCACCTTCAGCCAGACCTTCAGCTCCTTGTCGTTCCGCAACTCGAACACCGAGTCTTTCGAGACCGTCACCCAGCGACTGATTTTCTTCGTGGTTCCGTCGCTAAGGTATTCGTCAAGACTGATTCGCAGGTCGGCCGCCTTCAGACGATCTCCGTCCTTTGGTTCGAACAGTGTCAGAGACCTCTTGTCGAGCCTGTTGCTGCCGCGTCGTGCCTCATCGCCATGATTGAACATTCGGGAGTCGAGAAGTGGAATCGGAAACACCTTGTCAGTGAAGCACGCCTTCCAGCCATCCGGCAGGCTGTCAACTCGAACGAGGTCGATGCCGACTCCCCGTTCCAGAACGCCGCCGCCCTGGCCGCTCGCCCTTTCAACCTTATAGGTCGCCTGCAATAAGGGGACATGCTGGCCGGGATCGAGTATTATTGCGTGCATCGACCAGTTGTTGGATACACCGTAGAACGCCTCTTTGAGCCATTTCTTGCCACGAATGCTGACGTCTTGTGCTTGACCGGCACCAAAAAGGTAAACCATCCGAGGTGGTCTCAGTCGCTCGGAAGACGAAATATCACCTCCAATGTGAATGATCCGAAATTCTCGAGCGGTATCCCCCGAAATGTGTATTCGGTCAGGATAAGGAATTGGGCGCCCCTCGTAATGCGGAACTGGCAGTCGCGGGATCTCATCTGTTGCTTCGACCGGGCATAGTCCCGTAACTAGAGCCAGAAGCCAGGCAAGGAGCATCGTCGAGTTTTTCTCGCATGTGACGGCGTCAGCTCGCAGAATGTTATCGCTATGCCGAACCGGAGTTGTCATTTTGGGCTCACCAGTGGCGTGAAGGTCTGAGAAGGGCTCCGTCCCGTAGGGCAGGCTCCTGCCTGCCTTTCTGGATGGTCAGATCGCGCTTATGTGTGTAGAAGTATGGCCCTCAAAGGATGACCACGCAACGGAGTGCGAACCCTTCGAAATTCAGGAAGGCAGGCAGGAGCGTGCCTTACGGTTGATACGCCGAATCGGACGGTTTTTCGCGAGTTCAATCGATGTGCGCCCTTGCTCACGCTGCGGGTTGCCGATGAATCGCATCGAGCTGCGACCTTGGTTGATCGCGCGCTACGCCAGGATGCCTTTGATGACTTCGGGTTCCACGACGCCAGTGAGGCGTTGATCGAGGCCGCCGTAGAAGTAGGAGAGTTTGTGGTGGTCGAGGCCTAAGAGGTGCAGGATGGTGGCGTGCAGGTCGCGGATGTGGTGGCGGTTGACGACCGCTTCATGCCCGAGGGGGTCGGTTTCGCCGTAGGAGGTGCCACCTTTCACGCCGCCGCCCGCCATCCAATACGTGAACCCCTTCGGGTTGTGGTCGCGGCCGTCTCCCTTCCCTTGCACCACCGGTTGGCGACCGAACTCGCCACCCCAGACAACGAGCGTTTCATCGAGCAGGCCGCGTCGATCGAGGTCGTCGAGCAGAGCGGCGATGGGTTGGTCGATCTCGGGGCCGTGGATTTTGAGGTTCTCTTCGACGCCGTGGTGGGCGTCCCAGTTTTGCTGCTGGTGGCCGCCGCCGTGGTAGATCTGCACGAAACGGACGCCGCGCTCGACGAGACGCCGGGCGATGAGGCATTGGCGGCCGAAGGGGGAGGGGCCGGTGGTGAGGGGGTGGTCGCCCGGTTTTTCGTAGAGGCCGTAGCTGGTTTTGGTCGACTCGGTTTCGGTCGAGAGGTCGAGGGCTTCGGGGGCGGTGGACTGCAACTGGAAGGCGAGTTCGTAACTGGCGATGCGGGCTTGCAGTTCGGAGTAGCCGGGGCGGGACTTGAGGTGCTCGGCGTTGAGGCGATTGAGGGTGTCGACCTGGTCGCGCTGCATGGCGGTGGTGAGGTCGCCGCCGGGGGAGAGGTTGAGGATGGGGTTGCCGTTCACGCGGAAGACGGTTCCCTGATAGGCGGCGGGCATGAAGCCGCTGGACCAGTTGACGGCCCCGCTGATGGGGCCGCCGCGGGGGTCGAGCATCACCACATAACCGGGGAGCTGCTGGTTCTCGGTGCCGAGGCCATAACCCAACCACGAGCCGATCGAGGGGTAGCCCTGGATCAGTCGCCCGCTGTTCATCTGCAGCATGGCCGAGCCGTGGACGAAGCTGTCGGAGTAGAGGGACTTGATGACCGCCAGCTTGTCCATGTGCTTGGCGATATTCGGCAGGGCGTCGGAGCACCACTGGCCCGATTCGCCGTGCTGGGCGAACTTGCGCTTGCTCGCCAGGAGCACGCTCTGCTGGACGGAGCGGCGGCGGATTTCCATGTCGACCGACTTGCCATCATTCGCTTGCAGTTCGGGCTTGTAGTCGAACGTGTCCATCTGCGACGGACCGCCGTACATGAACAGGAAGATGCAGGACTTGGCCTTGGCGGGGAAGTGCCCGTCGACGGGCTTTAACAGGTTGGCGGAGAGGTCGCGGTGGAATTTGGGTGCGTGGGGGGCGTCTTCTTTGGCGAAAGCTTTGCTTTGGAAGAAGCCGTCCTGCTGGAGCATCGCCGAGAGAGCGACGGCGCCGAAACCGGCGCCGGTTTCCCAGAGGAACTGGCGACGGGAGCCGGTGCAGGTGGGGTGGGGGTGGGACATGGGAGTGGCCTTTGGGAATACTGGCGGCGTGGGGAGGGCTGGGTCAGCCAGCAGTGGAAGGACTCGGCGATTTGTGATGATTTCGGAGTGGAGCGAGGCCTAACGACGACAACCGTGAGGCGAACGATTTCGGGCACGATCTCGGGCTTCGTCCAATGTGCGATTCAACTCTTCTTCGTTTCGTGTTTCGACATTTCTGCCGGCGTCGAATTCGCGGAGTCCTGCGAGAACCTGTTCGCGCAGACGCTCGCGGCGGAACTCGGGGTCGCGCAGGAGGGTGCGAAAGTGTTCCAATGGGGCCTCGATGGTTGTCTCCGCGTTCGTGAGTCCGAAGTTAATCGACAAGCACTCGATGGCATGGGGGCTGCGCTCGGTGAATTTGGTCAGACGTGGTTCCATGCCGGGGCCGTTCGTTTCAAACATTGGCGACGGATGGACCGTCGATCAACGTGTGTCGTCGGAGGGATCAAGGGAAAGACGGGAGAGGTCCGCCGCGTCGTGAAGAACTCGCAATACTTCGACATCCGCGTCCCTCATCCGGAACACCAGATAGTGCCGGGGATTCTTCACGGCGATTCGCCCATCGTCGTCCCGTCGATATCGTGCCAAATGTCGAGCGAACAGCCCTTCGGGCAACCCCAAAACCTCGTGGTCTGATGGATCGGCTTGAACCAATCCCCTGATCGCACGCGTAAACAACCCGGCATAACGCTGACTTGCCAGTTCTCCGAATTCGCGCTCCGAGGCGAGGAGTATCTCTTCGATGTCCGCCTCTGCGCGAACGGTGAGGTTCACTCTGCGAAACATGAGTCACGCTCCGGGGACCTTGCCCAGGCGGACGTCCACGCGGTGTCGGATCTCGGCCATCATCGACTCCACGTCCGCAAGGCTCTCCAGCGTGCGGTAGCGGCCCGCCTCGATGTCGTCGACCCCTTCCTGAACGAGTTCTCGCAGTCTCTGGCGGGCGGCTTCGGGTTCGGTGAGGCGATGTGCCAGGCACTCCAATGCCGCTTCGATCAATGCGGGAGGGTCGTAGTAGCTCCATTCACAGGCAAGTTTGTCGGCCAGTTGGGCGGCACGCTCGGTGAGTTCAATGTTCTTTTGAGACATGGCAGTGCTCCGCGATGCGGATTCAGCGGGAATGGTGTGACTTGAGGCGTGTCCAGCGATCGCAATGGTGGACGAACCAGCAACGGCACACAGCGAAGTTTTGCGGGGTCATTCTTCAATCGATATACACCACTTCATTCAGATTCAGGATCGTGAGGCAGAGGGTTTCAAACGCCCGTTTGGCGGCGAGTTGCTGTTCGTCGGGGGTGGGGCCGGTGGGCTTTGTCACGGGGGCGGGGGCTGGTTTGCGGAAGGACTCGGTGACGGTTTTGTCGCCGGATTGGAGCGAGAGGCTTTTCACGCCGAAATCCGCCTGGAATGTGCGGAGGGCCAGCTTCCCTTCGAGGGGGAGCGGGGCGGGGAGGTCGTAGGTCAACTGTGGTTCGGCGGCGCGGTCGAGGAAAATGCGGAGGGTGGTGTCGGTGACTTCGACGCGGAGGTGGTGCCAGCGATCGGCGTCGATCGTGAGCGGCACCGCGGCCAATTGTCGCCAGTTGTTGTCGTGGCGACCGACTCGCAACGAGTCACGACGGATGTTGATGTTGTAGGCGCGGAGTGCGTCGGTGCCGTCGGCGGGGTCTTCGACGCCGACGCAAAAGCCAACGTCTCCCCCTTGCTGGCCGATGCGGAATTCGGCGGTGAGCGTGCCGCGCGAGAAAGTGGGGCCGTCCCAGACGAGCTTCGCACCGGGGGCGGCGCGGACTTGATAGCCGCCGTCGTCAAGGAACGACCAATCGCCGCCGTAGGAAGTCCAACCGGGGAGGGGAGCGGCGGGGGGTGGCGAAGTGTCGGTGACGCGAGCGAGGTCGATCTTTGTGCCAGGGTCACCGGGGGTACCCGGATGGAACGTGAGGCCATCGAGGCGGATGGCGGCGCCGAGGGCGCGGACGCCGACGCGGTCGCCGGGACCGGTGGCGTCGGGGAGATCGGCGACGAGTTTTGGACCGCCATCGCCGACGAAGACTTCGGCTTTGTTGCCACGGAAGACGATTCGGACCAACAGGTCTTTCGCGGGGGGAGTCGTGAGTCGGGTCTTGCCGAGTTCGGTGATCTTCTCGCGACCGACGCGCACCAGCGACAATTCGTCGTCACGCGGGGAGAAGAGAAGTTCGTAGCCTTCGAGTTCGCCGTCGTTGACGGTTGCGCGGAACAGCAACCCCGCCATTTCGGTGGCGTGGGCGATGTTGAGGTGGCCGGTGAGTTCACCATCGGCTGAATGGACGCCGTTCGAGAGGGCGAACGGGCCGCGACCGGTGTCCATCACGGCGATCCCTTCGTAGTTGCCCACCCAACGGCCGGGGTGATACGACCAGCCGCGCTCGGGGCCGACCAGCATCTGGTGCGGTTTGAGTCGGCTTAGATAGCTGCGGTGAAGGGAGTCGGAGACATCGGGGCGGAAGGTCAGAGCGGCCGCATGCCGCGCGTACTCGCGGGTGAGGCGGTCGAGGTATTCTTTGGACGCGCTGGTTTCGGCGTCGGATGGGGCACGACCGGTCGCCAGGCGATAGGCTCGTTCGATCCGTTTCACCGGGGCTTCTCCGGCCTCCTTCGACACGCGTGCGGCGAAGGCGGCGGCCTGGTCGTGGACGAAAGCGTCGTTGAGCATCATGAGAGCTTGCGGGGCAACGGTGGTCACCTGCCGCTCACCGGTGGGCTGATTCACGTTGCTGTAGTCGAACATCTCCAGCAGCGGGACCAGGACGGAGCGCTTCACGAAAGCGTAGACGCTGCGGCGGCGGGCCTGTTCGGGAGTCGAGACTTCCCAGCCATTGCCGGGGCGCGATTGTCCGGCGAGCACTTCGCCGCTGAGGTGCGGGAAAAAGCCGCGGCCCCCGGGTTCGGGGTTGAGGTGACCGGCCACGGAGAGCAGCGAATCGCGGACCGCCTCGGCTTCGAGGCGACGCAGGTTCTGCCGCCACAACCATTGGTTGGCGGGATCGATCTCGTTGGCCTTCGCGTTGTCGGCACGCGACGACATCCGGTACGTGGCTGTGTTCATGATGGTGCGGTGCATCCGCTTCATCGAACCACCGCTCGCCACGAATTCCGCAGCCAGCCAATCAAGCAGTTCCGGATGCGTGGGGGGCAATCCGCCGCGTCCGAAGTCGGTCGTGGTCGGTACGATGGCGGCGCCGAAATGGTGCTGCCACAGGCGATTGACGGCGACCCTGGGCGTCAGCGGATTCTCGGGAGAGGCGACCCACCGGGCGAACGCCAACCGCAACCCCGCCTGGGGGGCGTCGGGCGTCGCCAAGGCAGGTTCCAGCGGAGCGCCTCCCAGAATGATCGGCAGGCCGGGAGACACCGCCGCCGCTGGCTGTCCGGCGTTGCCGCGCACCAGCACATGCGTCGTCGGCGCAGCGCCGCGCTTCTCGCGCGCGGCCAGCGTCCACTCTTTCGGTTTCCCCTGCTGGCCGACCCGTTCGAGTTTTTCGCGAATCCCCTTCTTCTCTTCGTCGGTCTTGGCGGCCTTGAGTTGCTCCTCGAGGTCCGCTCGTTCCTTGCGGGCGGCCTCGCGCCACGCTTCGATGGCCGCAGAATCACCAAGCGGTTGCAGGATGCCCGAATCGACCGACTCGTTGGCCCCTTCATACGCACGCATATTGCGGAACACGGCGACGAGCTTGTAGTAGTCCGCTTGGGCGAAGGGATCGAGCTTGTGATCGTGGCACCGCGCGCAGCCGATCGTCGACCCCAGGAACGCCGCGCTGGTCGTCACCAGCAGGTCGTCGATGTTGTCGAACTCGGCGGCGCGGGGGTCGTCCGGTTCGCGGTCCCAGGTGCCGACGCGATGGAAGCCGGTGGCGATCACCGCCTCGTCCGTGCGCGGCTGGAGTTCGTCTCCGGCGAGTTGTTCGATGATGAATTGCGAGTACGGCTTGTCCTGATTGAAAGCGGAGATGACGTAATCGCGGTACCGCCAGGCATACGGCTTTTCCTCGTCGAACTCGTAGCCGTTCGTCTGCGCGAAGCGGGCCAGGTCGAGCCAGTACCGCCCCCACCGCTCGCCGTATTCGGGGCGGGCCAGGAGTTCGTCGATCAGTTTCGCGAACGCCTCGGGGGATTCGTTTGCGACGAACGCGTCAATGGCTTCCGGAGCGGGCGGGAGGCCGACTAAGTCGAAATACGCGCGGCGGATCAACTCCCGCTTCGTGGCCGGCCCGTTGGGGGCCAGCCCCTTTTCCTTGAGCTTCGCGAACACCAATCGGTCGATGTCCGTGTGGTTCCATGCGGGTTCGTCGGCGGTCGGCGCCTCGGGACGTTTGACCGGTTGATAGGCCCAGTACTTGCGGTCTTCGTCGGTGATCTCGAACGTTTTGCGAATCGTCGGCCCGACCGTGCCGGGAGCGTTCGGCGTTTTCGGCCAAGGGGCTCCCTGTTTGATCCAGCGGCGAATGTCGGCGATTTGCGCGTCAGCGAGTTTCTTCTTCGGCGGCATCCGCAAGCCCGCGTCCTCGTATTCGATGGCAGTCATCAACAGGCTGGCCGAGGGATCGCCGATTTCGAGGGAAGGCCCCGAATCCCCTCCGGTCGCCAACGCTTCCAGCGAGTCGACGCGGAGCGACCCCTTTTGCTTGTCGGGGCCGTGGCACTCCTGACAGTGCTCGACGAACACGGGCCGGATCTTCGTTTCGAAGAACGTGACCGCTTCCGGGGACGGAGCGACGCCCGTCGGCTTCACGGCATCCTCGGCGCGAAGACCCGCGCCGCACGACATTGCCATCAATCCGCAACAGAGGCGGATCGACCATTCGCGAACGGAAAGAGATCGACAGGAGAGACCCGTTGCGCTCACGGCAGCTCCTCAAGGGACACGCGGTTATCAACATCGCCCGGCCCGCGCGGCGCCTGGTTACAGGCGGAATCGAGCCACGTGCGGAATCGGCATTTCGATTGTACGCCCACGGCGTCCCGCGATACCCGCCACGGCGACCGTCGGGCGTACTTCTTTTCAGTCTGTAAATAAAGTATCGGCCGGAGCGGCACCCTTCAAGCAGGTTCGATCCGTTTTCGCGGGAGGTGGGGATGCTCGACCAATCGGATTCGCTTGAGGAGGTCGTCGACCACTTCACCGACAGCCGGGTGGCAGCACTCCCGTGAGTGTGTCTCATGGCTGCGTGCGGAGAGTGACTCCACCGAATCCCTGCGATTCCCCGAGGAACACCTTTTGCATGCACGAGAATTGATCTATTTTGGGTGGTGCGGGTCGCGATTTGCCGCCCGGACGAATGTCTGTTCGACCAGATTGCTCCGACCGGGTGCGGCCATGCTTCCCAGACTTTGCTCCGTGCTGATCTGTTGCGCGACGGTGACTGCGGTGGCTTGGGACGCACGCGGCGAAACACCAGCGGCTCCGTCACCGACAGGCTTGGTGGCGGTCCCTGCAAGCCTGCGTTTGGCGGGGCCGGAGTCCGCCGAACAGTTGCTGGTTCGCGAGGCAGCCGCCGACCCCGCGCGGGCACGCGACCTGACCCACGCCGTCACGTACCGCACCGCCCCCGAAGGAATCGTCCGCGTCTCGTCGACAGGTCAGGTCACGCCGTTGCGCGATGGCATCGCGACGATTCATGTCGACCACGGCCCCGTGACCGCCGCTGTGCCCGTGGAAGTTGGCGGACTCGCCAGCCCCGCGCCGGTGTCGTTCACGTTCGACGTTCTCCCAATCCTCTCGAAGGCGGGTTGCAACGCGGGTGGCTGTCACGGCAAGGCGGAAGGACAGAACGGCTTCAAGCTGAGCGTGTTCGGTTTCGATCCTCGGGCCGATCATCAAGCGCTCGTGATGGAAGGGCATGGTCGGCGCGTGTTTGCCGCCGCCCCCGAACGAAGTCTGCTGCTGGCCAAGGGGCTGGGGGCCACACCCCACGGAGGGGGCCGCAAGATCGAACCGGGCTCGCGCTGGCATGCGCGGATGCTCCGCTGGATCGACGAAGGAGCTCGTTTCGACGACACGGCCTCGGACCCGCTGATCGGCGTGGCGGTCGAACCGGCGCGCGTCACCCTGGCGCCCGGCGGCACGCAGCAATTGCGAGTGACCACGATTTCCGCCGATGGCACGTCGCGCTGCGTCACCGCCGAGTGCGACTTCCGCTCGAACAACGGCGGCGTCGCCGATGTCGACGCATCCGGGTTGGTCGCGGCCACCGAGATTCCCGGCGAGGCGGCCATCCTGGTTCGGTATCGCGGCCATGTGGCCACCTGTCGCGTCACCCGTCCGCAAGCCTCCAGCGAGTTCGTCCGGCCCCCCGAGCACAACGAGATCGACAAGCTCGTGTGGAACAAGCTTGAGCATCTCGGCTTGCCGGCCAGCGCGCTCGCGGACGACGCCGCTTTCGCCCGACGCTCCTCGCTCGATGTCATCGGCACCCTGCCGACCGCCGACGAAATGCGGGCGTTCCTCGCGGACTCCGACCCCGCGAAGCGCGCGAAATGGATCGCGCGGCTGCTCGACAGCCCGCTCTACGTCGACTATTGGACGCAGCGTTGGGCCGACCTGTTGCAGGTCGATCGGGACGTGCTGACCCCCCGCGGCGTGGTGGCGTTCACGCGGTGGATTCACGGGCGGATCGAGCGGAACACGCCGTACGACGAGTTCGCGCGGTCCGTGCTGACCGCCGAAGGTTCGACCCTCTCCGAATCGCCGGCCGGTTTCTTCCAGGTGCAGAAGGACCCGGAAAAGCTCGCCCGTTCGGTGAGCCAACTGTTCCTGGGGGTCCGCATCGAGTGCGCGCAGTGTCACCATCACCCGTTCGAGAAGTGGGATCAGCGCGATTACTTCGCGTTCGCCGGCTTCTTCACCGGCGTCGGTCGCACCCCGCCCCCGCCGAATGGCGGGATGAAAGTGTTCACCGTGCCCGCCGTCGACCTGCCCCATCCGCGCACGGGCGAGAAAGTTCCCGCCGCCGGATTGGGCGCCACCGCCGCCGAGTTTCCCGATGGCGTGTCCCGCCGCGCGGTGCTGGCCCGCTGGGCGACCGCACCCGAAAACCCGTTCTTCGCTCGCACAATCGCGAACCGCCTGTGGGCGCATTACATGGGTCGCGGCCTTGTCGAACCTCTCGACGACCTGCGTGCCACCAACCCGGCGTCGAACGAACCGCTGTTGGAGCACCTCGCTCAGCGGATGGTCGAGCTGAAATTCGACCTCAAGGCGTTCACGCGATATCTGCTGGAGTCGAGGGTGTACCAGTTGGCGTCGCGAGTCGAGGGGACCAACGCCGCCGACGACCAGAACCACTCGCACGCGTCCTGGAAACCGCTCCCTGCGGAAGTGTTGCTCGACGCGGTCTCGCAAGTCACGGGAGTCGCCGAGACGTTCAATGGCTGGCCGAAGGGGCGCCGCGCGATCCAGGTGTGGGACAACAAGCTCCCGTCCGACTTCCTGGCCGTGTTCGGGCGTCCGGCCCGTCAGACCGTGTGCGCGTGCGAGCGGGATGTCGAGCCGAGCATCGCTCAGGCGCTGCACCTGCTGAACGCCACCGGCACCGCCGCGAAACTCGCCTCGCGCACCGGTCGCGCCGCATTGTTGGCCGCGCGACAGGACCTGTCCGACGACGCCCTCGTCGACGAATTGTTCCTGTCGACGGTGTCGCGCCTCCCTGTCGACGCCGAGCGAACCCGCCTGCGTCCGCTGCTGGTCGACACCCCGAACCGCCGGGAAGCGGTCGAGGACATTTTGTGGATCCTGATGAACACGAAGGAGTTCGTGTTCAATCATTGAGCGGGTGGCCTGTCTTGCAGACCAGGACGCACGAATCGTCGTGGCGCGGGAATCGACGGTAGCTCCGTCGGAGGGTTCTCCGCATCACCCCTTCACCGGCCGCTTCGCGTCTTCGCAAGGCGATCGGCATGCCGCTTGTGGGCTTGATCTTCGTGGTGGCCACCTGGGGCGTCGGGTTGATTGTCGGTCTTGTCGCGCTCGTTATGTGGAAAGCCAACGAGCGCAAGAACGAAGCGCTTTCGCGGGGTTCGACGCTCACCGTGTCGGAGACGCAATTCCCGGAAGTCCACAAGATCGCGGTGGAGCAGGCGGAGCGTTTGTGGCTGGCGTCGGTCCCCGAGGTGTTCATCGTCGGCCATGAATTGGCCCATCACGCGCTCGGCCACACGGGGTTGATCCGCGGGCAAGTCCGCCAAATGTGGAAGCCGCTGTCCCGACTCGACGAGTATTCGTGCGACGCCGTCGCCAACGCGCTGTGCGGCAACCTCAAGGCGGGGCGCGACGCGTTGATCCTGCTGCTGATCGGCCCGCAGCTCT
>JBIKMW010000204.1:0-3507 GCA_044359065.1 Planctomycetales bacterium
CTTCGCGAGCACGGGAGGGGACGGCGACCATTACAGCCTGCTGGTTCACGATGGCGTGGTCGACGACAAATCGCCGGTGGTGCTCACGTGGCCATCGGAGGCTTGCAATACGGTCGTGGGAGAATCGCTGTACGACTTCCTCTGTCACGGGCTGTACAGCGGCTACTTTCAACTTAGTTTCGGCATCGACGAGCCGTTGACCGTCGATGCGGGGGGAATGAAGTTTTGTGCCCACGTGGAAGCGCAACAGGCCGCCATCCTGGCCTATCTGGCGAAGACGCTCGACCTTAAGCCGTGGCCGCAGAAGGAACGGGTCGTGCGAATGAATTCGCTGAAAAAGCGATTTGGGGGGATGGTCCAGTCGGAGGCGCTCTTGCAATGACGGTCAGGGACTCCGAAGCACGTGCCACGCCATCCATTCGGCAGGCACCTTCTCCCCCACGATCCGGTCTTCGCCGATGTGCGGCGTCGAGTGTGGGGGAGAAGTGGATGAACGGCGCGGGTGCCCGCTTGGAGGCTTGGCGAACCGACCCGGTCTTGCTCAACGCTTCGGCCAGTTCAGGTGTTTGTGCAGGAATTCGTAGGTTCCCTTGCCGTTGATGGTGTGGGGGCCGTTGAAGACTTCGAGTTCCGTCATCCCCGGCAGGCCAACGAAGTCGTAGTGCCGCAACACCTTCGCGAACTCCCACGCCACCCATTCGTCCGGGGCGACGCCATCGGTGTGACCCCGCTCGACCATGAAGGGCCGCGGCGTCATCAGGCTGGAGAGCTCCGCGTAGTTGGCGACGTGACCCATGTTCCATTCGAAGATTTCATACTCGCCGGTGAACATGTAGCTGGTGCCGCTGTCGACGGTGGCGTTCTTCAGGACCCACTCGTTGAAATCCGCCGAGCAGATCGACAGGGCGTAATCGCTCAGCATCGGAGGAACGCGGACCGCCGTCTTGCCGCCATACGACAACCCGTAAAATCCCATTCGCTTGGGATCGACGTTGGGGTGCGTCTTCAGGAAATCAAGAATGCGCTGGTGCTGCGGAATGATGTAACTGAACAACGACCGCTTCAGCGGGTTCGATTTGCGCTGCAAGGTGCGGAAACGATCGCGACCGCGGTACGGATTCTGCGGGGCGAACGTGATGAACCCGCGCGACGCCAACTCGGCGGTGAACGCCTTGTAGTACTGAAAGCCGTCCACGGTCTTCGAGATCGTGTCCATCGGCACTCCTTCGAGTCCGTGCTGACAAACCACGACAGGGCGTTTCTCGCCTGGTTTGAGGTCCTTGGGGAGCAGCAGGATGCCACCCGCGATCACGTCCGGATAGACATCAAGGACGACCTCATACCCGGTGAAGGCGGGGTCGTCGATGACCTGCCGCGAGCGGGGACGGGGTGACGTTTCCGAGGCTGGCAGATGGCCGATCATCTCGTCATACACATGGTCGCGATAGAATTTTGCCGATTTGGTCCAGGTGTCGACGTTCGTCCGATCGGCCTTGCTCCAGAACTTGTCGCGCTCGCGCGCGGAGCGGCGAAGCAACCGCTGCGTGAAGTCAACGAGTTCGTGGACTTGTCGTTGTTGCCGCTCGCGGGCATCCGGAAGCGGTTGCTTCACGACGGGGGGAGCATCGGGGGCCTCTTTGGCGAGACCTGTTTTGGTCGCCGCGACCGCCATCGCTTCGCTCCAGGACGGCCCATTGCCGTCCCCCGAGACCGTCAGCGCGAGTTGATCTCCCACCTTGAGCTGGTCGTACACCGGCTTCACCTTGTCGAACTCCGCCTGCACCTGGGGGGCGGCGGGAGTGACAATTTTTCCGGGAGCGGCTCCTCCGCGACGCCCCGGTTTCACCGCCGGAGGACCTTCGACTTTGGGTTGGGCGCACGCTTCGACCACCAACATTCGCGGGGCGATCAAGCGAGCGATCTCGGCGTCGCCGAACTCGGTGAGTTGTGCCCACACGTTGCGGTAGATCGGCTCGTCCCACACATTCTCGCGCGGGCCCAAGTAGCCGCTGACGAACGTGGCGGCGAAGCGGTCCGAGACCGCCGATGCAAAGAGCGCGACCAATCCCCCTTCGCCATAACCCGCGACGAATGTGGGAAGCGGCAGCTTGCCAGACTTCTCCAAGGCATCGGCACCGGCCAGCACGCGTTGGACTTCGTAACCGATGACGTGCCGACCCATTTCAAAGGCTTGGCGGTAAACGAATTCGCGATGCGGCTGATTGGTCATCGCCACATCGGGATTGCCCGAGAACTCGTCGTCGCGGCTGAGCAGCGTCGGCACAAGGACTTCACAGTTGCGATTGGCGAACCAGGCGGGAATCCGCGAACCGGGAGCGACACCTTCCACCAACCCGACGAATTGCTCGGGGGTTTGGTCGGCATCGGGCAGGGCGACAACCCGCGCGAGGGCGGGCTTCTTCGGTTTGAGGAACAGCCCCTCACCGGTCACCCCTTCGAGCACTCCCCAGCGCACCCGGTGCACGGTGTACGCGTCGTTCTCCCCGACGACGGAGGATGGCTGATCGACAGTCGTCAGAAGTTCGAGGCCCCGCGTCGGGACGCGGGAATCGACCACGCCGATGATCGTCTTCAACCGTTCGCGGTTCGGTTCGACCGACTTGCGATACGCCTCGTGGGTGGAGAAATCGGGCTTCCAGAACTGGGCGCGTTTCGCGGCGGAGGCAGCGATTTCGCGGAGGCAGAAGCGGTCGATGCCGTCGACCATGACGACATCGAGCGGCTGGTCCATCACGAGCGGCTCGGTGCCGGGGAGGGGTTCGGCGGCGCGGGTCGTCGAAAGAGTGGTGAGGAAGAGGGCGACGACCAGTCCCACGCAACGCACGAGCACCAACCGGGCAGAGACAACACGCATGAGAGACACCTTCCCGCACAGGGACTCCGAGAGCGGGCCGGAACGACCCATCAGTGGAGACCGATTCTAGGGCGTGGGAAGGTGGATCGCGAGGGGGCGGGAAGCACGCACCTTGGTCCCGTTTCGATCCGACGAAACGAGGGGAGCGGGACAGCTCGCCTTCGTCCATCCACCACGACTGTTGACAACACCCACACAGTACCGCAGGCGTGGCGATCGAGATCGTGTGGGCGAGGATGTCAGCAAGGGAAGCAACGACATCGTCGTGAAAAACAGGAGCCGACCGACTCATCTCTTCCGCCCCACCATCGGAACCTTCGCAGACGGAATCGGCTGTTCGGTTCAAGCAGGTAGAACGCAAGCTGTGGATACAAGATCGAGAGAACAAGGCCCATCCACCAACTCGGCAGAGTGCTTCTCCCGGTCTGAAGGACGTTCCGAGAAGGCTCCCGCGGCAGACACCGCAATCAGGCAACGAAACACTTCACCCATTCCGACATCGGAGCGGAGCATGGATGCTCTGTCGCGGAGAGCTTGCAAATCGGATCTCACCGGCGATCAATGGGAATGACTCGCGGAATTCATACCGCTGGCCAAGCCGGGCGGGCGCGAAAACGCAGTCAACATGCGCA
>JBIKMW010000152.1:0-12233 GCA_044359065.1 Planctomycetales bacterium
CGTGTCGGTCAGTCTGAACAAGTTGGGGGAGTTTCTCGCCCGCCGAGGGGGACCCGGAGACGCCGACCGCGCGCTCGACTGTTTTCAGCGCGACCTGGAAATCGCCGAACGTCTGCTGGTGGCGAACCCCGATTCGGCCCAGGCGGCGCGGGACGTGTCGGTCAGTCTGAACAAATTGGGGGACTTTCTCGCACGCCGAGGGGGACCCGGAGACGCCGACCGCGCGCTCGACAGTTTCCAGCGTTGCCACGAGGTCCTCGAACGTCTGCTGGGGGCGAACCCCGGTTCGGCGGAAGCGGCGCGGGACGTGTCGGTCAGTCTGAACCAGTTGGGGGACTTTCTCGCCCGCCGAGGGGGCCCCGGAGAGGCCGACCGCGCGCTCGACTGTTTCCAGCGCAGTCTCGAAGTGGCCGAACGTCTGCTGGGGGCGAACCCCGGTTCGGCCCAGGCGGCGCGGGACGTGTCGGTCAGTCTTGAGCGAATCGGGGACTTTCTCGCCCGCCGAGGGGGCTCCGGAGACGCCGACCGCGCGCTCGACTGTTTCCAGCGTGGATTGAAAGTTCGCGAACGTCTGTTGGCGGCGAACCCCAGTTCGGCGGAAGCGGCGCGGGACGTGTCGGTCAGTCTCAACAAATTGGGGGACTTTCTCGCACGCCGAGGGGCGCTCGGAGACGCCGACCGCGCGCTCGACTGTTTTCAGCGCGACCTGGAAATCGCCGAACGTCTGCTGGGGGCGAACCCCGGTTCGGCGGAAGCGGCGCGGGACGTGTCGGTCAGTCTTGAGCGAATCGGGGACTTTCTCGCCCGCCGAGGGGGCTCCGGAGACGCCGACCGCGCGCTCGACTGTTTCCAGCGTGGATTGGAAGTTCGCGAACGTCTGCTGGGGGCGAACCCCGGTTCGGCTGCGGTCGTGCGGGACCTCGTCGTGTCACACTACAAACTCGCCGGGTTCCATTCAGGACGCGCCGAGCAGGACGAGGCCGCCCGTCACACGGTCGCGCTGTTTGAGTTGCTGCACACGGCGGTGACGCAGGGCATGGAGTTCGACCCACCGATCATGGCCTTGTACAAACAACTCCAGCAGGCTTTCTCCCGAACCTGATTCATCCGCCGTGTGCCGGGTGCCACTGCTGGCTTGTCCAGCAGTGCGATTCCGGAACCCGCGTTCGTAGGAAGGTCGTCGACTCACGGGCACCGGTTCCCCAACCTCGTCGTGTCAACCAACCCCCCATGATCCCTCCTCGTTGCGCGCCGCTCTCCTCCGCGCGCGACTCCCGTTTCCCCGCGCGGCGACAATATACTACCGCGTCGCGCGCCATTCAAAAACGCGTTTTCACCCCCGCGCGAATTTTTCGCGCTCGAATTTCCCACGTTTCGAGTTTTCAAAACGTGGGATCTGCGCCCGTCACACGCGCAACACACCCCCGGAATCACACCCTCGATTCCGGCGCAAAAACACGCGCAAACCGCACGTTTTCCCGCCATCACACCCTCCGGCTGTGGTTTCGAGACCTCGTTTTCCGCCCCCCAAACAGGTCGAAAACCAAAACCGCCCCTTCTCGCAATCCCTTTGCGTTTGCCGCGCAACAATCCCCCGTAGGTTAAGCGGACACCATTCGTCCGCACTCCCCTTCCGGTAGAATCCCTTCCACGCCGAACCTGCGCCGCCATCACCGTGTCTCGATCCACTCGACCCGCTCCCACCACCGGTTGATCCCAGCCGTAATCATCATGGTCAAGTCCCCCGTCGACGAGAACAACCGCCGCATCTCCGAGAACCGCCGCGCGAAGTTCGAGTACGAACTGCTCGACACGCTCGAATGCGGCATCGCCCTCAAAGGAAGCGAAGTCAAAACGCTCCGCTCCGGCAAGGTCGCGCTCGAGGACTCGTTCGCCCGCATCCAGCAAGGGGAGTTGTGGCTGATCAACTGCGACATCCCCCACTACCCGCAAGCGGCCCACCTGAACCACGAGCCGCGCCGCGAGCGGAAACTGCTCATCCACAAACGGGAACGCGACAAGTTCGTGGCCAAGGCGAACCAATCGGGCTTCACGCTGGTGCCGCTGTCGATCTATTTCAAAAACGGGCTGGTGAAGGTGTCGATCGCCGTGGGCAAGGGGAAGAAAACGCACGACAAACGCGAGACCCTCAAAAAGCAGGAAGCCCAACGGGAAATCCGCAAGGCCCTCTCGCCGAAACGGGGCTGAGGGCGGGGGGCCGATCGGCCTCCCCGAAGCTCGGCCAAATCTGACGGACTTGTTTCGAGGAATCGAGAAGGAATGACCGCGACAGCGTCGCGTTGAACGAATGCGCGGGATGCTCAAGTCCCGTGGCGGATCGTCCAGCCCGGTTCGGTGACGGGGGGCGTCGCCGAGTGGGCGACCAGCGGTCCGTACAGGTCGGGGCGCCGCGCTCGCAGATACCGACGCCCGCTTGAGAGTTCGAGTTTGTCCGCCGGGCAGAACGCCAGCGCGAAGCCGTCACCCAGTTCGCGGCATTCGGCCAACACCTCGCCGAACGGGTCGAAAATCGCCGCCCCCCCCGGACGCACCTCGCCGTAGTCGTGGCCGATCGGGTTGGCATACACGGCGTACACGCCGTTTTCCCACGCCCGCGCGGGCAGCCAGCGCATCAGCCACGCCCGCGCCTTGGGGCCGTCGAACTCGTGTCGCAAACGGACCGGATCGCGCAACCGGTTGTCCCACAGTGCGGGGTCGATCGTGCCGCGGCCGGGCATGGTGGAAGCCACCCCCCCCGTGACGTGCGGCATGAGGATGATCTCCGCCCCCAACAACGTTGTTGCGCGGACGTTCTCCGGCAGGTTGTTGTCGTAACAAATCAGCAGGCCGAACTTGCAGCCGGAGTAGTCGAACACCGTATAAGAGTCGCCGGGTGAGAGATGTTTGTTGACGAACGTGTGCAACTTGCGGTGCCTGGCGATGAAACCATCGGGGCCGACGAACACCGCCGTGTTGTGCACGCGGTCGCCGGCGCGCTCGAACAGCCCCGCGACGATCGCGATCCCCAAGTCGCGCGAGATTGCTTCCAACGCGCGGACGCTCGGTCCGTCGGGAACAGGCTCCGCGAGTTCGAGCATCTCGGCCAGCGAGTACGGTTGCACGCACGAATAGCCGGACAGGCAACACTCGTGGAAACAGACGACCTCGGCCCCCGCCTCGGCGGCTTGGCGCGCAAGGTCGCGCACACGTTCGAGGTGGAACGCCTTGTCGGTGCCACGACCTTCGAACTGGACGGCGGCAATGCGAATGTCGCGCATGGGGCGATCTCGGCGGGTGTGGTGGAACGACAGGGAGCGTGTGATCGTTGGAAAAACCCAGGGCGCCGGGACAAGTGGATCGGCGTGGCGGTCCTTTCAAGAGGTCGCGCGGTGAACCGCGCGGAAGGATCGCTGATTCGACCCTCAGCCCAATTCACGTGCCCGCAGAGTGGCCGCTTGCACGGCGTTCATGAGCGTGCCGCGGATTGCGCCGATTTCCAGGGCGTGCAGGCCGGCGATCGTTGTGCCGCCGGGGCTGGCGACGGCATCCTTGAGCGCTTCCGGGTGCGTGCCGCTGTCGAGGACCATCCGCGCCGCGCCCAACAGCGTTTGCGCGGCCAGCTTCGTGGCGATGTCACGCGGCAAGCCCATCCGCACGCCGCCGTCCGACAAAGCCTCGATCATGACATAAACATAGGCCGGCCCCGAACCCGACAGCCCCGTCACCGCGTCGAGCAGGTTCTCGGGGACCTGCAGCGCCAAGCCGACCGACGACAACAACTCGCGAACCAGGGCCGCATCTTCGGGCGTCGCCGCACCACCCGTGCAGAAGGCCGACGCCGATTCGCCCACGAGGCAGGGGGTGTTGGGCATCACGCGCACCAACCGCTTCTGCTGACCCAGCACCGACGCCATCGTGTCGAGCGACACCCCCGCCGCGATCGACACCACCAGATGCCGCTTTTCGATGTGATGATTCAACTCGGCCATCACATGCCGCAGGTGATGCGGCTTGACCGACAGCACGACGATGTCCGACTCGGTCGCGACGGCCACGTTGGACTCGGTCGTTCGCGCTCCGCTGGCGGCGGTGAACAGCGCGCGGGATTCGTCAGAAACATCGCTGGCGACGATGCGGTCCGCGGAGGTGAAACCGGCGGCGCACAGCCCTTTCGCCAGGGCCGATGCCATCTTGCCCGCTCCGACAAACCCGACACGAGGTGCGGCCGACATGCTCTCGAACTCCGGGACGGTGATCTTGTCGGTAATTCGACAAGGGAACGGAAAATGGCATCACTAAAGTTATCTGTGTTCAATAAAGAAAATACATTCTTAGCCACGGATTGAACACGGATGAAGCACAGATAACAAATCGGTGGTCGAATCGTTCAGGCTTCGTTCTCTGAATCTTCGAGGTCCAATGCCTCGCAGAGTTGGTCGGCGAGCGCCACGAGTTGATCGTCGGAGACGGGGGTGTCGGACGATTCGCCGCGCTCCCGCAGCAGCTTCACCACAGTGTCGCGCCGTTCCTCGGGGCCGAGCGAATGAAGCATCGCCATTAATTCCACGATGGAGACGGACATCGGAGAACGTCCTGAAGGGTTGGGTGTAGGGGGTGTTCAGGTTCGGCGGAAATCTTGTGATTTCCGATAAGAGGGTGTGAGTTTTGAAAGCCCGACGCGTCACGATCTGTTGAATTTCGAGACGGAGAGTGTGGGTTCAGCCTCCAACCGGTACGACGGACTTCCAGTCCGTCGCCCCAAAAAGGCGGCAAAACCGACGGACTGGAAGTCCGTCGTACGAGAACGGTCCGCTCTCTAAATGTCATTTTCAACAAGTCGGAAAGCGAGAGATTCCGTGATCTTCGCAGGTCACGATTTGCCCCGGAATCCACGCGGGGTCCCTCGCGTACGCTTCGGGTTTCCGGAGTGGGTGCATCGGCCAACCGAGAAAACCGCAATTTTCTTGCGAGGCGAGGTCACTTGGGCGGGGCTGCTGGTTGCAGTCGTTGGATGTAGAGCTGTGTGAGTTCCGACGGCTGCACGCGTTCGGGGACGGTGAATTGGAACTCCGCCGGATCGATCGTCTCGCCCAGCTTCACGTCGTGGAAATCCAGCGTCAGGAACGGTTTGAGCACATCACGACCGGGGACCTTTTTGAGGTACATCAGTCGCAGGGGGACGCCGTTCTCGCGGTCCAACGTCACACGCACGACGTCCGGGATATACGGGGGGAACGGGCTGTTCGGATCCGCACCGCGCAGGTTCGTTTGCATGAACGTCGACCACTCTCCCTGGATGATGGTGACGGGGCGTTCCCGTAGGGTGTCGTCCTTCATCCCGCTGAATTCGAACGAGCGTTCGAGGGCTCCCAACAGCGAACCGAGGCCCCCGAGGCCGAGGTCGGCGATCAGCATGTTTTCCGGAACGGTGCCGGCCGCGCGGGCCGCTTCCAGAATCTGAGTCACGTTTCGCCGCGAAATTTGCGGCTGCTGGTCGATGTCCTGGCGGGACCACAGGATTTCGCCGTCGCACACCTCCAGCAACGTGCCGTTTGTGGAGCCGACCTTCAGATTCAGCTCCATGCGGACCCGACGGCCGGGAGCTTGCAGATATCGCCCTTCGGCGCGGACGTGACGATCGAACATCGAGATCGTCTGGACCAGCCGCGCCGAGATCGACGCATGTCCCGCGACCAATGCCCGCGCCCGCTGCAAATCGGAAACCGGGGTCCGCTGACCGTCGGGTGGGGCGGGAGCCGCCTTGAACGCGGGGTCGCCCGGCGGCTGCGCACACGCGACGCGGACCCCGAACTCCGTCGGTCCGACAACGCAAAGCGTTGCGGCCAAGAGTGTTCCGGCGAATGTTAATTTGGGTTGACTGTGCATGTTGTTCCGAAATTGCCGCTTTTGCCAAAGGAAGCGAGCCGGTTCTTCCGAAGAAAGGAAGCAGTGTGAAGGACCGTCTTCGGTTTGGCGACGCCCCCTCGACGAGAGGGAACGACGCCGGACCGGGATTCTAGCGGTCGTTCCGAGGTCAGGTCGATTGCAAACGCGCCGACAGCGCGGGGGGCTGAAGTGCGTCCCGCGGCTGGATGGAGCCGGTCCGTACCGTCACGAGGATGTGGCGGGCGTCGGCGGCGGCGCGAGCTTGTCGAAAGATCACCCCTTTCTTGGCTGCCGGAGGGATTTGGCGATGAGAACGTACTTTCTGGGATTGGCGACGATCGTCGCCGTGTGCGTCGGTTGCCAAACCGGCGCACAGCACCTCGGGCAAAGCCCCGACGAGTGCCCGCCCGGCTATGCCGGTGGGGGCATGCCTCGGAGCGACGCCTTCGTCAACGGGCATCGGCCGCGCCGACTTTACACGGCGCCCCCGGCCCACATGCTGGTCCGTCCGGGACCGATGGTCGACGGCCCCGGGCCGGGCGTGCTGAACAGCATCGCCATGCCGCCGTCGCGGACGTTCCAAACGACCTCGACGCAAGTCCGGTTCGTCGCTCCCGAGGCGATGGCCATCGGCTGGCAAATCGGCGCCGGTTACGCCGAGAACCAGATCTACGCCCCGGGCGTGTACAACTTCCCGCAAGGGGCGACGTACCGCCTGAAGCTGACGAACATTCCGGGCCGTGACGGGGTGATCCTGTATCCGACGATGCAGGTCTATCCGGCGCACCCGCAAACCGACGCGTACCTGTCGCACAATCCGGTGCCGGTGCAATTCACCGACGAGGACCTGGACCAGGTCGAGAGCAACAACTTCGTCACCAAGGTGATCTATCTGCCGTCGCCGAAGCACCAGGAACTGGCGATCGCCGGGGTGGAAACGCTGGTGTCGACGCGACTTGACCCGGGTGTCGACCCGATCGCCGAAGCGGACCGCCGCGGGACGATCATGGCCGTCATCCGGATCGGGAACAAGGACGAGGAAACGCCGTTGCAAGCGGGGATCGCGGGTCGCGACGGGATTCAACAAGCGTCGCACATCGAACCGGTGGACGGGGAAGCGGGCCAGTTCATGGCTCCGGTGCCGATCGGCACGGTCCCCGGCCAAGGTCACGCGATTCCTCCGGCGATGGTGATGGGGGCGCCCGGTGGCCCCGGCATGCCCGCGACGGGTGGCGGTCCGACGTGGGGCATGCCGATCACCGGCACGCCGATCGGCCTGCCTGGTCCGCCCCACCTGCCGTATGGAGCGCCCGCCGGACTGCGGTCGCACACCGTCCGCAACCGGACCCGTCAAGACATCCCCGAGCCGGTCAGCGACATGCTGATCGACGTCAAGCACAAGCCGGGGATCCGTTATCCGCGACCGGTCAACCACGTGAAGTACACCGAATCGCACCCCGTCGTCGACTGAGATCGAGTCGTCGACAGAAAACGAGGGTTGGCAGCCCGGAAACACGCGTCCGGCGGCGATACATCCCGCCGCCGGACGCGGACTCCGGCACCCGACAAGGCTCAGGCTTCCGGCGCGAGCGTGATCGCCACTCGCCGGATGCCTCAGATTTGTCGCCTGACCTTACCTCTCGTCCATGTTTTGTCTGAGTTTCATCGGTGGCTCATCAAGAAGGTTCAGCCACAGAGTGAACGCAGATGAAACACGGATAAGACAGACAGTGACGCGGCGTTTGTCTTCTCTCCCTCCCGAGATCGATGCCCCATGCGATCCCTTCGTACACGTCGAAACGGAATGCGGCTGTGCGCGGTCGCGTGTGCGGGTTTGTCGCTCCTGGCCGTGGTGATTGGCGGAGTTGTCGCCGAGCAGCCTCGCTCTCGCGCTCCGCGCTACTTCCCGATTGACCAGACCATTCCTCCGGGAGTGGCGAGTCAGTGGCGACGGGCGGCCTTGAACGAGGCTCCGTACTTTCAGCCTGTCCGGCTGGAGGTCCCCGACGGGGCGGGGCAGGTGACCGCCTTCGGAACGTCGGCCGGCGGGGATGTCGTCATTGAAGGGAACGCTCTGCTGGCTCTCGAAGTCGGGCAGGTTTACCGGTTCCGCATGTCGGCCATGCCTGAGTATGCGGGGGTCGACCTCTACCCCAGCGTGGAACTGATCGACCGGCTGCATCCCCCTCCCGGACAGGCCGCGCGGTTCCCCGTGCCGGTCGTGTTCGAGCCTGAGGAAATCAACGCGGCGATCTCGGGCCGGTTGGTCGTCAAAGTGATTTACGTCGAACAACCGGACCTCGTCTCGGGCACCGATACGGGCGAAACGTTGCGCACGCAGTTCCTTGATCCGCGTGACAACGCGGTCGCACAGGCCGACTTGTTGGGTCGCCCCATCGCTCTTGTGCGCCTCGGCGGGCGATTGCCCGACCCGCGCACGCCCGACGATCCGCTGTTCCGATCCTCGGCGTCGGTGCAGATGGTCGATCCGGCGGACGCGGTCCCGGAAGTGTCGAAAAAAGGCGCACCGGTCGAAACGAAGATCACGCCGATCGGGCATGTGATCGCGGGAGATTGTCCCGTGTTTTGCCCGCCGGTCGAACGTTGGTGTCCTCCGTGCGAGGGTGTCGAACTCGGAGCGGCGGCGTGTGCTCCGTGCGATATGAAGACGCTCAACAAGCACTTCCCGGACGAATATTTGTGCGACGGGGGGGATCGCTCCCATCCGGTCCATTTCGATCAATTCAACATGCTGGGGCTCGACACCGAGGACACGATCGTCCAGTACGCGGACGACACCGGCAAGAAGCACCTCAAGCCGACCAACCGGGTGTGCATCTATGCCCCGCGTCTGGCGGCGGTGACCGTGATCAACACCGTCGGGGAAGACACCGGTTTCACGCGGGCGGGCAGCTCGTTCGTCACCCACCGTGGTGGCGACTTGCGGGCGCGGCAGCGGTCGCTCGATCATCAACGGAACGAAGCGACGCAGCGGATGGTCACCCGCTTGCGGGGGAGCGGTTTGGCGACGCAACAGCAGCCGCTGGAAGTGGCGCGTGACCTGGCGGTCGCCACGCACGTGCAAGCGTTGGTGGCGGTCGGAGCACACAGCTTCCTCCGCACGGGAATCTTCAAGCAGGCGGACGAAGCGGTCATCGCGGAGCGCGTGCAAGCCGCCGCCGCATGGACGAAGATTCAATCGGTCATCATCGCCGGGACGGTCGAAGGGAGCGGCGAGACGGTCGCCCGGAAGGCGCCGCTCGATTTGACGGGGGTCGACATCCGCCGTTCCATCGGGAAACTGCGCATCGTCAAGATGGCCGACAAAAAGCAGGCGGAACGGGGTGATGTTGTGACCTTCACGATCCGATACGACAACGTCGGCGAACGCTCGCTGACGGACGTGACGATCACGGACAACCTCACGCCGCGACTGGAATATGTCGAAGACTCCGGCACCAGCGACCGGGACGGACGGTTGGACACGGTCGACAACGGCGAAGGGTCGAAGATCCTGAAATGGACGTTCGACAAGCCGCTGGAAGGTCGCACCGGAGGGGTGGTGACGTTCCAGGCGAAGGTGAAGTGAGGCGTGTGGCAATGGAGGGACGCGGGTTCAGGAGCGGCGGATATCTCACGATGTCCGCCACGAATTCGCGAAGCGATACAACCGAGTTTTGCAGGCTGTGATGATGGATTCCCGCGAATCCGGCCCCGCCGCACCCTCTGGTGCGGCGGGGCGGTTTTGTTCTTTGGGGGTCGATCGAAGTCGATCTCGGGGCCGCACCTGTCCCGCAAACCCCGCAGACTCGCTAAACTTCCTGGTGGCGGGATGCCTCGTGGCAGGATGGAGTGGCAAACGGCAATCCGAGGGCGTCGACCGCTTCGCATTGCCGATGCTCTCTGGGCGGGTCGTACGCGGTTTGACGGTTGTTTGCGTGACAAGACCGCGACCTGCCGCCAGCGTCTTCCCCCCGGATGCCTCCCGGTCCGTGATTGTTTGTAATTCGAAGAGTCGGCGAGGGACCCCGGTCTTCCCGCTGGTCCAGGTTTCCCGCGAATTCATGCGGGGTCCCTCGCTGACGCTTCGGGTTTCCCTTGTGAATCCCATGGTGTGAATTCACCGGTTGTCGGAAAACCTCTCCTCACCCTGCTTTGAAATCACCCGACATGGCTCGTCTCACCGGAATCTTCACCCCGAATCTCGTGCCCCTCGACGACCGGGGAGATATCCACGAGGCCGAGTTGCGGCGGTACGTCGACTGGCTGATCGACCGGGGGGTGCATGGCCTGTACCCGAACGGCTCGACGGGGGAGTTCACCCGATTCACCGTCGAAGAGCGGCGGCGGATCATCGAGATCGTCTGCGACCAGACGGCGGGACGGGTCCCGGTGCTGGCGGGTGCGGCGGAGGCGAACGTCAAAGAGACGCTGCGGGCGTGCGAGTATTACCACAAGCTGGGAGCGCGGGCGGTCGCCATCGTCGCACCGTTCTATTACAAGCTCAGCCCGGCCTCGGTGTACGCATACTTCGCCGAGATCGGACGGAACACGCCGATCGACGTGACGCTGTACAACATCCCGCTGTTCGCCAGTCCCATCGACGTGCCGACGGTTCGCAAACTGGCGGAAGAATTCCCGAAGATCGTGGCCATCAAGGACTCGTCGGGGGACATTCCCCACATGATCCGGATGATCAAGGCGGTGCGCCCGAACCGGCCCGATTTCAGTTTCCTGACGGGTTGGGACGCGGCGCTGATGCCGTTGCTGTTGATCGGTTGCGACGGCGGCACCAACGCCACGTCGGGCGTGGTCCCGGAAATCACCCGACGGTTGTTCGACCTGACAACGGCCGGCCGGCTCGACGAAGCGCGGGAAGTGCAGTACGACCTGGTGCAACTGTTCGACACGATGATTTACAGCGCCGAGTTTCCGGAAGGCTTCCGGGCGGCGGTCGAATTGCGGGGTTTCCGGATGGGGCGGGGACGCCAACCGCTCTCCCCCGAACAACGGACTGATCTGGGGACGCTGCGGCAGACGCTGCAATGCCTGCTGAGCACCCACGGCATCGTCGATCAACCGGCGGGAGGCTGTCCGCTTCCCGGTCAGCCGGCCAAGCCGGTGAACGACGCTGCGGGGATCAAGCCTGCGGAAGTGGGGCACCTGGTGCAAAGCGTGCTGGCGGAGTTGCAACGTCGCGGGTTGATGTAACGACGAACGTTCGCGGCGAAGCGGAATGAGCCGAGGGTCACCCGTCGGTGTCGGCCCGATCCGGAGGCTCTTCGGTCGATAACCCCCGGTCCTTGAAGATCAGGTTGTGCAGCAGGCGCAGGTCGCGGGACTCGAGCGGCACGCGCGCCAGGATTCGGCGGAACCGGGCGACGTAGTTCGCCATCGTGGTGGCGGGGCTGACCCCCGAGGACGACAGGTGTGATTCGAGCCGCTCGAAGAAGCGCTCGAGTTCCTCGTGCGGAACGAGGGACCACGGGTAACGGCCACTCCCGCTCGAAGCGTTCACCCGCTGGTGGATTTCGTAAGCGTAGACCATCACCGCCTGTGCGAGGTTGAGTGATGGCACGTCGACGGCGGCGGGAATCGACGTGAGCATCGAGCAGAGGGCGAGCTCGTCGTTGGTCAACCCGCTGGATTCCCTCCCGAAGACGAGCGCCACATCCCCCGCATCGGACGTTTCGACGATCCGCGCCGCGGCTTCCGGGGGAGTCAGAAAGGGCGCCCCCTGACGTCGAGGCCGTCCGGTCGCCGCGAGCGAGAACACGGTGCCCGCTAAAGCCGAGGGGAGGTCGGGCAGGACGACCGCAGCGTCGAGGATGTCCCCCGCGTTGTGGGCCATCGCCCGAGCGGCGGCGTCGAACGGGTCGCACGCGGGATTCACCAGGCACAACCGCTTGAGGCCCATGGTTTTGAGGGCGCGCGCGGCGGAACCGATGTTGCCGGGGAACTCGGGGGCCACCAATACGGCTCGAAAGTTGTCGGAAAGCATTGCACGTCAAAGGAAGGGTGTCTCAATCACGACAATCCGCAAGGTCGCGGCAACCGGACGGGATGGTTGTGCGGGCTTTGTCTGTCGAGTCAAGCACCCCCTCGGGGATTCCGTCGTCTCCGGAGTTTCGTGCTTGACGAATCGAGGATTGTGATCTTGGCGGGTCGATAGATCGAGGGACGCGAAGGTTGAGATCGCCTGCGCGACAGACGCAGAGTGGTACGCGGTTGTTGGAGAGAGATTGGAATACGACGGAGTCCGCAGGTTCGGCCCGTCGGTTCGGAGTCTCGATGCACCGCTGCGAACCGCTCGTCGAGCCCGTGGAAAACGGGCGGATTCAGGGACG
>JBIKMW010000057.1:0-38782 GCA_044359065.1 Planctomycetales bacterium
CGTCGACATAACTCCCCCTCCGTGAACGTGAACACAGCTCCGTCAAACTCCACCACAACTCCCCTGCACGTTACGCGCCGAAAAAAGCGAAGGCCCTGAAAATCGGTGGGGTGCCGGGGGGCTGGAGGATTCCGAGACCGGCGGATGAAGGTGGAGTTGTGTGCCATGTTTGGCCCGGCTTTGCGGGACAAGCATGGGGTTTCCGAACCGACTTTCGCGGACGGAACTTCAGGTTTCTCAGCGACCGCCGTCGAATCGGAGATTCGACCCGGAGCACGCTGGCGTCGCAGATTCTCCCGGAAGGTGTGGTTCGATCCGTTGGTGGACGTCGCATGCATGCTTGTCCCGCAAAGCCGAGCCAAGCATGGCACGCAAAATTCTCAGGACCCTGTGATGGTCATGGGGCGTATGTCCCCCACCGCCAACGATCCCGGTCACCCGTTTGTCACTCGCCTTTCTGGCGTGGGTTCGCGCCGACGAGGATTCGCGATAGATTCCCGAATCCCGCAAATTTGCGACGAAAGCAGCCCTGATTCTTCGAGGAATGAGTGACGACATGGAACGGACGTTGATTCTGCTCAAACCGGATGCCGTACAACGGCGCTTGTGCGGAGAGCTGATTGGCCGCCTGGAACGTAAGGGGTTGGCGCTGGTTGGGATGAAGTTGCTGCACATCACCCCCGAACTCTCGAAGAAGCACTACGCGGAACACGTCACGAAGTCGTTCTATCCGGGCCTGGAAGCGTTCGTGACCTCGGGGCCGGCAGTGGCGATCGTCGTCGAGGGGCCGCAGGCAGTGAAGATGGTCCGAACCATGATGGGGGCGACCAACGGTCGCAAGGCAGCCCCCGGTACCATCCGGGGTGACTTCGGACTCAGCCAGCAAATGAACCTCATTCACGGTTCGGATAGCCCGGCGTCGGCCGCGCGCGAAATCGCGCTGTACTTCGCCCCCGGCGAGTTGACGAATCCCGCCAAACCCCTCAATCACACGGTGGGGTTGGATGAAGAGTTCGGAGCGATCACCGAACCGGAGTGAGGACACAATTAAACGAGACGGGGTCGGGGTGACCGCACTCAGCCCTCGCCGTCAATCGCGATAGCGGAAATCGACGGACGAGAACAGGGCTTGGAACACATCGGTCCAAGCCTGTTCCCGTTCCTCGGTCGATCCCCCGGCCGACGGTTCGAGGTATTTGCGGACCAATTGACGCTCGGCACCGGTCGGACCGCGTCCCAACGTTGCCTCGAACGCGCGGCCAATCCAGCGCTCGTCCTCGGGGGGGAGCGGCGATTGATCGACGTTGGCGGCCAGCGTCGGCGCGGGTTCGTCCTTGTTCGTGAAAAAAGTCCCTGCTACGAGGGCGGTTGCGGCAGCGCGGGATTGCTCGCGCACAAACGGCGAGTTCATCAGGAACAACGCCTGCGGAGCGACCGTGCTGACGTTGCGACGACCGACCACAAGACTGGGGTCGGCAAAGTCGAACGCCTCGAACAGGTCCGGCAGGGCGTTGCGGAACGCGGGAACGAACACGGAGCGACGCGTCGCCTGGTCCTCGTAACCGAAGTCGGACGTGGTGTTCGGGCGGATCGTCGATCCCCCCGTCGTGTCCAGTGTCAGCCGTCCCGCGACCTGCAGCATGGCGTCTCGCAGGCATTCGGCTTCCAACCGCTTGCGGTTCATGCGCCACAAGCGACGGTTCTCGGGATCGAGCTTCAAGCCATCGGCCCGCTCCGCCGACGACTGCCGATACGTTTCCGACAGCACGATCCGCCGCACGAGCCGTTTGACCGACCAACCGTCGGCAACAAATTCCGACGCGAGATGTTCCAACAGTTCCGGGTGTGAAGGGGTTTCGCCGGTGAGGCCGAAGTTGTCGACGGTGCGGACCAGTCCGACCCCGAACAGCCAATGCCACACCCGGTTGACGTACACCCGCGGAGGGAGCGGATTTTTGGGGGACGCCAACCATTCGCCCAATTGCAGGCGACCGCTTTGGTCGCTCGGCAGTGCGGGTGCCTCCGCCGAAACAACTTGCAAGAAGCCGCGCGGAACCACCTCGCCCAGCGTGTGGACCGAGCCGCGGACGTGCACGGCGCAATCGGCGATCTCCTTGCGGTCGACAACGGTCATCACGCGCGGACGCTGTGCCAGTTCGTCCTTCGTCTTCTTGAGCCGCGCGTCCACATTCTTCAGTTCGGCCCGCTTCGCCTTGAGGGATTCGGGTTCCCGCGCGTCGGCGAGCGGCTTGGCGTCGGCCCCGACCGGCAGGAATTGCACGGCGTCCGCGACGACATGCCCCTTGGTCCCCTCGTTCGAGACGATCACGAACGATTGTCCCGTCGTCTCGAATTGAAACGTCCCCAGGGAAAGCCATCGTCCCTCGATCGGGGGTGCCAATTGCTGGTTGACGACGACGGACTTCTCGCCGTCAGCGCTGAAGACCACGACGGGCACGTTCTCCGCGCGGTTCTCGCCAGGAGTCCACGAGAATCGGACCTCGTAGCGCCCCGTCGCCGGGAGGCTGGGCAGGAACGACAGGGTTTTTTCCCCTTTGGATTCGTTCTTGTCGTGGGCGTAACCGTCACCGATGTAACGTTTGCTGAATTGCGAGTCCTGCCAGACGCCGACCCGTTTGGCTTGGCCGTCGTCAACCACGATCCCGGCGAGGTCCTTGAGCGGCAGAATGGCGGGACCCACATCACCCGCGGCTCGGGCGTCATCCAGCTTGGCGACTTCCTTTTTGAGGGCGTCGAACCGTGCTTGCAAGACTTTGGCTTCCGCTTCGAGCGACGCGAACTGGCGATCGATCTCGTCCGGTTGGGGCAGAGGGACGGTCTTCCACGCGGAAACGTTCGAGTGCTCGAGCAACTGCGAGTTCCGCAAGATTCCCGCCAGCGCGTAATAGTCGCGGGTCGGGATCGGATCGAATTTGTGGTCGTGACAGCGGGCGCAGCCGATCGTTTGCCCGAGGAACGCCTTGCCGAGCGTGTCGAGCTGCTCGTCCACCACGTCCATGTCGAGTTGGCGTTTGTCCTGCTCTTCGAGGTTGGTGTTGCCCAAGGCGAGGAACGTCGTGGCGACGAGTTGTCGGCGACGGTCTTCCAGCGTCTCCGCCGGCATCAGGTCGCCGGCGACTTGCTCCATGAGGAACCGGTCGAAAGGCCGGTCCGAACGGAACGAATCGATGACGTAGTCTCGATACCGCCAGGCCTCGGGAAAGATGAAGCCGCGCAGCGTGAGCGATTCTCCATAACGGACGATGTCGAGCCAGTGTCTACCAAAGCGTTCGCCGAAGCGGGGCGAAGCGAGCAACCGGTCGACCAGTTGCTCCCACGCGTCCGGCGCGTCGTCTGCCAGAAATGCATCGATTTCGGCGGGGGTCGGCGGGAGGCCGTGCAAATCGAGATAAACGCGACGCGCCAACACGGCCTTGGATGCGCGCTCCGATGGGGTCAATCCGGCGGTGGCCAACTGGGCCGCCACGAATCGGTCGATCGGATGCTCGCTCCAAGAGGGAGCGTCTGGAACCGTGGCCGAGGGAACCGGCGGTGCTGTCAATGGCCGATACGCCCAAAAAGCGCGACCGGCCGCCATGTCGATCGTTGTGGGTTTGGCCGAAGAGGGCTTGGGCGCGTCCGGTGGCGCCGGTGCGCCGCGGCGGACCCACTCGACAAACGTGGCGATTTGCGAGTCGGTCAGTTTCCCCTTGGGGGGCATTTGCACGTCGTCGTGCTCGTAACGGATCGCCTGGATGAACAGGCTGTCGTCCGGTTTTCCCGGCAAGACCGCGGGACCGGAGTCGCCCCCCTTGATCCAGCCCGAGGCGAGATCGAGGCGCAGGCCCCCCTTGACCTTTTTCGCCTCGCTATGGCATTGCAGGCAATGATCGGCCAGCAACGGGCGAACACTCTTCTCGAAGAACTCGACATCGGCCGCGGAGGGTTCGGCGGCCATGACCGCGCTGCTCCACACGGCCACAGCGACCACGGAAACGACCAGACGTGTCAACCCGGTAACGACGCGCCGCTCTCCGTTCCGTTCGTGACACTGTGGGTGTGTTCGTTCGAGCATCGAGCGCCTCCTCCCTCAAATTCCGACCATCCCGTATCGTCCATCGAAGCCGCTGACCAACGCCTTACGGGCCCCCCGCGCTCGACGTACGCGCCGCAAACCGCGATGCTGTAACGATCTTACGGATCGCACTGTACTTCAACACGTGAACAGCGGGGAATGCAACGGCAGCCGCTTGACAGGCCACGGTCCGGGGGGAAACAGTTGAGGGATAAGCGAAAAACCCACACTGAACAGATGTTTAGAGCCCCTATCCCTTGAGCGGTGAGAATGATTGCGCAACTGATACCGCTCAAGGGGGGCAATCCGATCACGCTGGTCGACGACATCACGATCGTCGGTCGTCAGCGTGACGTTTGTGATTTGGTGATCGACAGCAAGAGCGTGTCGAAGATGCACTGCATCCTCATCAAGACGGACGGACTGCTGTACGTTCGCGACCTGTCGAGCACCAACGGCACGCGGGTGAACGGTCAGCGGATCACGCGCGGGGCACTGTTGCCGGGGGACCGGTTGGACTTCGCCAGCGAGAAGTTTAAGGTGCACTTGGGGCCCGACGGTGCCGAGTTGGGAGGTCCGGTCGATCGGACCGAAATGATCGTCACGCCGCACGACCCGGACGCCGACACGCCGCGCCCCGTTCCCGGCCACGGTTCGCAAGCCGAACAATTTCGGTGACGGTTTCGGAAGCCGCGTTCGAGAGCGGATTCGGTACTGCCGCAGGGATGGACGGCGGGGACATGGAGGCGTCGGCGAAATCTCCATCGACTTCGTCGGAGATCTGCCCACCTCCGGCCGGGGCCATCCGGCCGAGCTCGTGGAAGGAGCGATCATTTCCGGAGAGAGGTTTGGGATTCGATACATGCCGGCCGAGCGTTTCAGACGCGGTGTCGCCGGGTTCCAGTCTCGCGACGAAGTCGCTGGCCTCCGCGACCGAGCGCGGGCTCCGCGTCAGATTGTCGTTGCCGCCGTTCGCTATGTGGCCCCAGCGAGCGTCGACATCCAAGAACTTTGCACCGCCCTCGCGAAACTTCGTACCGAGGGGGGCCGGATGACGATTCAACCGCCCACGAGCTTCGCGAAGATCGTCTCGCCGTCATGCGGGGACGGCGGGAAGGGATCATCAGTGGTGTCGAGCCGTATCCAGCCCACCTCCTGCCGTTGTTCCGGCAGCAATTATTCGGAGGTCGGATTGATCGCCACGCGAAACAAACGCGGCCGACATCGCGTTCCCTTATGGCGAAATCGTTCGAATCGAACACGTCACACGCACTTTCGACGGAGACCCCATTCCAACTATCCAGACACGTGGCCACACCTCCGGGTTCGTGAGTGTTTGTCAGCGACAGAAATGTCCCGTAAGGAAGCCACCGAGTGGGACTTACGCAATGGATCAGAGCAATACGGAAAAGGGATATCTTGTAGGAGACCGTTGCAATGGCTGTATGCCTGAGGATTGTCCGGAATCCAACGGCAACATCCTCAGGCGATCGTCTCACGGTGATTTCCATCGGGACGAACGGATCGGATGGTTGCATTCCGTCCAGGATTCGGTCAGGTTGAGTGTTCTGACAGCGAAGAACGAGTGTTTTCCACTCGGACATTGTTCCCGACGAGTTTGTCCTGCGGGTTCTGCATGGCGAAGGTCAAGGTGCTCACCGTTCCTCAGCCGAGGGCTAACGAGTTGATTTTCGGCGACCGGTTCATTGAGAACCGGTCGTGGCCCATTGATCGTCGAACACAGCAGGCACGGATGCCATTGGATGGCGATGATTGGCTTTACATCTTCGCCGCCCGTGGAGGGAATGATTCGCGCCCCTCGGCAAGTGGCGGACTGGAGAATGGGATCATCGGCCGATTGAAGGTGTATGACGTTGTGAGAATCGAGGTACTTGAGATCCTTGCGGCTCTTGAACCCGACGCGACCGAGTTGACGGAAGATGCGGCACGGATGGTCGCACATTCGGAACGGACCGTGTTTTTCGAAAGACATCGCCACCTTCTGGATTTCTTCCAGTACTTTCAGATCACTCCCGAACAGTTCGCCCGACAGGTCACCGGCCCGGTCTGCTGGTTGGTCCACGAAGTCCAGCCACTGCAGTTTATCGCGGGACGTTCGAAGGGACGGGATTTCCTGGGCCGTGAGCGAGTCTGGGAATGCGAACTTCCCGAGAAGGCGATTGTCACTATTGGTGGATTGGTATCCAGTCGCGGCACCAGAAAGGACCTGGATGAGACACGAGATCTGGATGAGACACAGGATTTCGCGATGCATCAGGCTCCCTGACGCGATTGATTCCGCGAATTGAAAACGCCATCGCGGCGGCCGTTTGTCGATTCGGAGAATCGTGGTGCCTGAAGCATTAGCCGTCGCACACGCTTCGGCGTCACCCCAACATCACGACCGCGTACGACCGCGGGCCATGCGCTCCGATCACCAGCGACTGCTCGATATCCGCCGTCTTCGACGGCCCCGCGATGAACGCCCCGAACCCCGGCTTCGCGAACGGACTGCCTCCCGCGTGCAGTCGTTCGTAAGCCTCGTGCATGTTGTGGACGATCTCCCCTCCCGGCACCACCATCACCAGATGCTGCGTGATGAACGGCAGCACGCGGTGCGGGAACGACGCCGCGGGCACCCACACGGCCCCGTTCTCGGCTACCGAGAACTCCCCCGGCAGGATGGCCACATCAAGGTCTTCAAGGTCGTGCGGGTCGCGGATTTCCGAGAGTCGCACGATGGTCCCCGGAAAAGACGCGTCCAACGGTGGGAACCCGTCCACGACCGAGCCGATTTTCTTCGCCTTCGCGAGCGCTGGGAGCTTCACCAGTTCCGACCAGGCGGCCGCGGGATCAGCCGCGAAGATCGCGCGGCCCCCCACAAACGCCAACACGTCGGCAAACTGTTTCCGCGGGTCGTCGTAGCGGGTCGCCCCCTCGAAGCGTGCGGGAGCGGCGACCGGAGGAACGGTCGTCCGGCGGATCTTGCTCAGGATGTCGGTGCGGCTGTCAGCCATTCGGTGTGCGGGCCTTGCGGTCTTTGAACTGATCGCGGAACGAGCGGGCGGGGGGCGTGGGAAGTTCTCTTTGTCGACCCCAGCCGTTCAACGGGTTGTAGACGAGAAACCGTGGCGTCCACGACAGCGCGGCACGGGCCGTTTTTCCCAACAGCGCGTACAACCACGGCCGCCGAAATACCTGACTCGCCCACCACATCGGCCAGCGTTTGGTTTTCGGCAGCAAACGCAACTGCACGAGTTCCCCCCGCCACGCGAGCAACTGTTGGTGAATGTCGATCTTGACCGGGCACACGTCCGTACACGAACCGCACAGCGTGCAGGCGTGCGGCAGCGTCGAGTACATCTTCGGGTCGCGGGCGGGAGACAGGATCGAGCCGATCGGTCCGGGAACGGTGGCCTCGTAACTGTGCCCGCCGCTCCGCCGATAGACCGGGCATGTGTTCATGCACGCGCCGCAACGGATGCAATTGAGCGAGCGGCGGAATTCGTCACGGGCGAGGATGTCGGTCCGCCCGTTGTCGACCAAAACGATGTGCAGTTCGCCCCCCGCCAGCGGTCCGTGGAAGTGCGACGAATAGGTGGTTATCGGCTGACCGGTCGCCGACCGGGCGAGCAGTCGGAGGAAAACGCCGAGGTCTTCCGCGCGAGGGATCAGCTTCTCGATCCCCATGCAGGCGATGTGCAGGTTCGGGAGCGAAACCCCCAGGTCGGCGTTCCCTTCGTTTGTGCAGACGACGAAGCCGCCTGTCTCGGCGATGGCGAAGTTCACCCCGCTGATCCCCGCCTCCGCCGCGAGGAACCGCTCGCGCAGGTGCTGCCGCGCGGCCTCCGCCAGGTAGTTCGGGTCCGAAGCCCCTTCGTCCGTGCCAATGTGCTCGTGGAAGATCGCGCCGATCTCTTCCTTCTTTTTGTGAATGCACGGCAGCACGATATGACTGGGGGGTTCCCCCGCCAGTTGCACGATCCGCTCGCCGAGGTCAGTGTCGACGACCTCCAGCCCGTTCTGTTCGAGGAACGGATTGAGGTGACACTCCTCGGTGAGCATCGACTTGCTTTTGACGACGCGGCGAACGCGGTGATTTTTGAGAATCGCCAGCACGATGCGGTTGTGCTCGTCGGCGTCCTTCGCCCAGTGAACCTTCGCACCGAGCTTCGTGGCGTTGGCTTCAAATTGTTCGAGGTAGCTCGCGAGATTGGCGAGCGTGTGCATCTTGATGTCTGACGCCTGCTGCCGCAGCCGCTCCCACTCGGGGAGCGATTTGGCGGCCTTATCGCGTTTGACCCGCACGAACCACAGCGTGTCGTCGTGCCAGTGCGCGCGCGGTTCGTCGGCGACGAATTCCGCGGCTTTGCGGGGATGATTCCCCTTGGCGATCTGGACCATTGCTTGGATTCCACTGGCTCAGGAAACGGGGCGGCCCGCCAGGATTTCGGCGATGTGCATCACTTTCAGCGGCCGTTTGTCGCGACGCACGAGTCCGTCCAGATGCATCAGGCACGACATATCGTTAGCCGTCATCACTTCCGCCCCCGCCTGAACGTGATCGGCGATGCGGTCGCGTCCCATCAGGCACGAAATCGCCTCTTCACTGACCGCGAACGTCCCGCCAAACCCACAGCACTCGTCCGTCCGCTTCAGTTCGACAAGCTCCAACCCGCGGATGGCGGAAAGCAACGTGCGGGCTGAGCCAAACGCTTCTCCGACCGTTTCGCTCGACCGACCCAACCGCAACTCCCGCAGCCCGTGGCAGCTTTGGTGCAGCCCCACTTTGTGCGGGAACGACAGCCCCAGGTCGGTCACCTTGGCCACCTCGACGAGGTACTCGGTCAGTTCAAACGTCTTGGCGGCCACCCGGTCATAGGCCGTGTGATCGTCGTGGAAGTAATCGTGATAGTGCTTCCGCACCATCGCCACGCAACTGCCCGAGGGAGCCACGACCGCGTCGTACTTGTCGAAAATCTCCACAAACCGCCGAGCCAGCGGAGCCGCGTCGGAGTTGCAGCCAGTGTTCGCCATCGGCTGACCGCAACAGGTCTGGGCTTCCGGGAATTCGACAGTCAGCCCCAGCCGCTCCAGGACCTCAACAGTCGCCATCCCGACCTGCGGATAGAACTGATCGATGTAACAGGGGATGAACAGACCGACGGTGGCCACTCGCAAAAAATCCCATCACCACGTAGGTCAGGCTGTGCCTGACGAAACCAGAACAGACGCCAAACGACGAGATCGTCAGACTTAGCCTGACCGACCCCGCGCGCAAAATCGAAAGTACGGGAAACGGCTCCCCCCCCGCAACCACCGTAGCGGAAAACGTAAGTTTTCCGCCGAGCGTGAACCCGCGCCACCATCTCTTTTCGAAACACCGCCTTGAAATGATAGGCGACCGTCTTCGCTCTGTTGCGCCGAGCGATGCCAGGGGATACCATCCCAAATCACTGCTCCACCCCTACCGACCGCAAGGATGCCCAACTGATGCCCCTCGAATTCCACATGCTGGCCAGCGGTTCCGGTGGGAATTCCGCCTGGCTGGGGCCGGCCGCTGCGGGAACGCTCGTGGACCTGGGCCTCGGAGTGCGGGTCCTCGAACGCCGCCTGACCGCGATCGACCGCACCTGGGCCGACGTCCGGGCCGCCGTGCTGACACATGTCCACGAAGACCACTGGTGCGAAACCTCACTTGCCCGAATCGCGCGACAAGGGGGACGCCTGTTCTGTCATGCCGAACACGCGCGACATCTGGCGAAGCGGTCCCCCGCCTTCACCGTGATGGCCGCCACCGGCCTGGTCGAAGAGTACGACGAAGGTCGTCCGTTCCAGCTCCCCGGCGGAGAGAGCTGCACTCCCGTCGCCGTCAGTCACGACGCCGACCCCACGTTTGGGTTTCGGTTCGACGGACCAACTCAAGCGGATGATGAGCCCTGGTCCCTCGCCTATGCCGCCGACTTGGGGACCTGGACCGCCGCACACGTCGAGGCGTTCGCGAATGTCGACGTGTTCGCCATCGAATTCAATCATGACATCGAACTGCAAATCACCAGCGGACGTCCACAATTCCTCGTCGACCGCGTGTTGGGTGACGACGGGCACCTGTCGAACGAACAGGGAGCGCGATTGTTGCGGGCTGTCCTCGAACGGACCGAACCCGGACGGCTGACAAAGGTCGTGCAACTGCACCTCAGCCGACAGTGCAACCACCGGGAACTGGCGGTCGCGGCGGCTCGGACGGTGCTCGACGAACATCCGGGCATCGACCTGTACACCGCGCGGCAGGACGCCGTGACGAAGCTTGTGTAGCGGTTCGCTCCGCCGAACCGGCTGGGGGGGAACGCGATGTGTGGCGGGGCACAGCGCGAAGCGGTTGTGATGTTTTCGTGGGATAGGCTTCCAGCCTGTCAGATTTCCCGGCGATTCGACGAGAGAATGACAGGCTGGAAGCCTATCCCACCGACTTATTCACCGCCGCCGAGCGGAAACCCCCGAATTGTGAAACCGTCGATTTCGGGAGACGACTCAATGGACGATGGGGCAAAAATCGCGGCTCGGGGCGGCTGGGCTCCCCCCTTCACCACCCCACCCAGCAACCCTCCCGTCTACATGACGACCGCCTTCGATCTCGAAGGCCTCGATCAACTCGAAGCCGTCGCTGCCGGACGCGAGCGGGGGTACATCTACACGCGCGACGGCAATCCGAACCACGACGCATTCGCAGGTGACGTCGCGAAGCTGGAAGGGGCCGAAGCGGGTTGCGCATTCGCATCGGGCATGGGAGCCATGTGGGCCACACTTGTTGCGCATGTCCAATCCGGCGACCACATTGTCGCCGCCCGTGTGCTGTATGGGCGGACCGCGCAACTGCTCAACTACCTGAAAACCCACTTCGGCGTGAGGGTGACGTTCGTCGACGCCAACGACCCGGCCGCCTTCGCGCGAGGCCTGCAACCGGAGACGAAGCTCGCCATCGTCGAAAGCGTCTCGAACCCGCTCATGGAAGTGGCCGACCTCCCCGCCATCGCCCGCGCGTGTGGCGAGGTGCCACTGTTGGTCGACAGCACGTTCGCGACCCCTGCGCTGCTCAAGCCGCTCGAACACGGGGCGAAACTCGTGTTTCACAGCGCGTCGAAGTACCTCAACGGGCATGGCGATGTGATGTTGGGAGTCGTTGTCGGGAATGCGGACCGGGTCCGCCGGATCAAAGGGCTGGCGTCGCTGTTCGGTGTGAACGCCAACCCCTACGAATGCTGGCTGGCCTCGCGCGGATTGCGCACGTTGACGCTCCGCATGGAACGGGTTTCGCAAACAGCGAGGTATCTGGCCGAACGGCTGTCGCGACACCCGGCGGTGCGGCGCGTGTACTACCCGGGGCTCTCGTCCCATCCCTCGAAAGCGCTGGCCAACACGCTTCTCCCGCACGGTGCCGGGGGGATGCTGGCGTTCGAGATTCACGGCGCGGGGGCGGAAGTCAACGCTCTGTTCAAGCGACTCCATCCGGCGATCCCCTTCTCCCCCACGCTGGCCGACGCTCGCACGACGGTCTCGTACCCCACGGGGACCTCGCACAAGTTCATGTCCGCCACTGAGCGCGCGGAGTTCGGTATCGACGACGGCCTCGTTCGGCTGTCGGTGGGGTTGGAGGAGCCGGAGGGCTTGGCCGAGGAGTTGGAACGGGCGTTGGGCACGTGACGGCACCGAGCGGTGCCCGCGGCCCGCAGCATGGTATTCGCGGGCCACTCCACGCGGAGGCGGGGCCTCGATATGCTGTCGGTTCGCTCGGGAAGGGAGCGCCGGCACGACGCCGACGGCCCCGCGGCGCACGGGAGACGTCATGACGGGCTGGGAGCGGTTGCACCAACGGATCGGCTTTGCGGACGAATATCCGTTCCAGTCCCGCTGGATCGACGTGGGGGAGGGAAAGTATCGGGACGCCGTCCGTTACCACTACGTCGATGAAGGGACCGGGCCGATCCTGCTGTGCGTGCACGGCAACCCGACGTGGAGCTTCGCGTTCCGACACGTCGTGCGTGAACTGTCCGCCAAGTACCGGGTGATCGCGGTCGACCATATCGGCTGCGGCATGTCCGACAAGCCGGACCCCTATCCGTACACCCTGGAACGGCATATCTCGAACCTCGAGGCGTTCATCACGCGGTTGGATCTGCGCGACGTGACGCTCGCGGTGCACGACTGGGGGGGGGCGATCGGCTTCGGGGCCGCGGCCCGCCTGCCCGAGCGGATCCGGGCGTTTGTGGTGAGCAACACGGCCGCGTTCCCCTCGGAACGGATTCCGTTCCGCATCGCGGTGTGTCGCTGGCCGGTGGTCGGGACATTGGCCCTGCGGGGACTGAACGGGTTTTCGAGGGCGGCGCTGACGATGGCGGTGGAGTCGCGCCGCAACCTGACTCCGGCTGCGCGGGCCGGGTACCTCGCGCCGTACTACGATTGGGCATCGCGAGTGGCGGTCGACCGGTTCGTCAAGGACATCCCGATGACCGAGTCGCACCCCAGCCGCGCGGCGCTGGAGACGGTCGAGCGATCGCTGGGACGGTGGCGCGACACGCCGATGATGTTGATGTGGGGGCTGCGCGACTGGTGCTTTTCGGTGGAATTCCTCGCCGAATTCGTGCGACGGTTCCCGAACGCGCAAACGGTGACGTTCGAGCACGCGGGTCATTACCTGTTCGAGGACGAGAAGGGGCAATACGTGGCGCACATCGAGCGGTTCTTGAACGGGCTGTCGCGTTGACGCGTGACCGTGCGGGGCCGCTCGCATGTTGCGGGCGGGATCGAGAGAATCGCCACCCGCCGACCGGGCCTGCCGGGGAGCGGTGACCTTGTCCCGGACGACTTCATGTACACCTACGATCCCACCCCCACTACTCCGCTGGACCTGAACCTGTCGCTGTTCGGGTTCTCGATCCGCGTACATCCGTTCTTCTGGTTGACGATGGCCCTCCTGGGCTGGAACCCGGACGACCTGCAGTCGACGCTGATTTGGACGTTTGCGGGGTTCATCACGATCCTGACGCACGAATTGGCGCATGCCCTGGTCGGTCGGTGGTTCGGGGCGTACCCCTACATCGTGTTGACGGCGTTCGGCGGTTACGCGGGGAACGCGTCAGCCTCGACCCCGTGGCGCAACATCGCGGTGTTGGTGGCCGGCCCCGGCATGAACTTCTTGACGGGAAGTTTGGCGCTGGCGGCCAACATCGCCCATACGGCGTTCGCCGAGAGCCTGCCGTTCAACGAGCGTGCGCACGAGAACATCCAGTACTTTCTGGGGTGTCTCATCGTGCAGGGTTTTGTGTGGGGTTGCTTCAATCTGCTCCCCGTGTATCCGCTCGACGGAGGGCAAATTCTGCGAAACTTCCTGTCGCGCTATCGGCCCCGCGACGGAGTGATCATTTCGTTGCAAGTGTCGATGGTCATCGCCGTACTGGTCGGAGCGCTCATGTTGCGCGGGGGCGTTTCGATCTTCGGCCTGATGATGCTGTTGATGGCGTTTCAGAACTGGCAGGAATACCAGGCCACGCGGTCCAGCCGCTGGTAGAGCCCACGCATAGCATCCCGCGTGGAACGCGCACGCGTCACGGTTCGCCCGGCCGCGATCTTCCGCGGAACGGCCGTCGATCCCCGCCGTCTCCGCGACGGCGGCAACCCGGAGATTCCGCCCGGCCGGAACGGTCCGCCATGCTCGCCCGACCCGACACCGGACAGCACCGATGCGAGCCGCAATGTCCCCCGCGCTCACGTGCACGGAGCCGTCGCGCCAAGTCGTGCGACGCTCGCGGACGCATGCCGGTTACCCGGTTTGAAATCCCTCGAAAACCGCCGGTTGATTCAAGTTTCGAGTGGTAGAGTTCGACGTGTTGACCGCCTCGGGGCCTCGGAAAGTCCAACCCCGAACGTTCGCTCGAAGACCTGCGGGTCGGGCGTTGCCCGACGCGAGGGGGTGATGGCGAACGGTGGTGCGGTGTGAGTGTTGGACAAGAGTAGAAGACCGTCAGGCACAATCTGACGGTCGAAATGAGCGAAAGAGCGTCGGGTACAGCCTGACCTAAAGAGAGCGATTGGTATGGGATCGTTGACCAAGGGCTCCCACACGGGCCTTCGGCAACGATCCTCGATGATTCGGCTGCTCGTGGAGTTTCGTTCGCGACGCTCGGTCCGGCCCGGAGGCCGGGGCGGACGGCGCGGCCGTCTCCAATCCGTCGAACGTCGTCGAGCGATCTGTCCGGGCGGGGCCAGCCGCCGGGACAGGGGAAGCGACGTGAATCCCCCCCGCGTGGTTCGAGGACGACTTCCATCGGTCCGCCGTTCGCGATCAGCCGCGGACGGCGGACCGGGCGCGGTCCCTTGAATCCTGTGCGCCGCGAAGACGTCGGGAGAAATCCTTGCGTCCCGAAAAATGCGGTGCGTGACGGGAACGATTCGTATCCGGCCCCGCGCGCTCCGCGTGGCCTCCCTCGCCGCACTGCGGAGCGAACCCCTCGCCCCCGCGGTTGCTGTGGATTGCTCGACGACCAGTAGGACGGCGGTGGCCTCGCGGAGAGTCCGCTCCCGATCTCCGTGACGTAACGATTCCCGCGAATCGGGTTCGAAGGTCGCCCGCCCCCACCCGGGGACGAAGCGACTTCGAACCCGGTTCGCCGGGGAGCCGCTCGAAATTGAATACAGATTCTCCACTGTTGATCGGGGGCGGGATGGTCCGCGTCGTTCACGGAGCTTGTTGATGCGATCGCATGGCGCGGTCCCCTGTGACCGGGGACGGCCACGCCCGCTTCCACATTCCGAGTCCGCAACCAGCCCGCCGACTGTTCGCTTCCCCAGGCACCGTAAGACCGTGTCGACTCCCGGCGGCCATAACCGTCTAGGACTCGCCCCGCGCTTGATGGTCGCCTTTGGAAGACATGAACGGGGCGCCGGCGTTGCTCGGCGTCCATCCCGCCCCCGCACGACGAGTTCTCGCCCGGCCAAGAACCGGTCGGGCAACGCGACTCGGTTCCGCTTCGAGACTTCATGCACCGTCGACGCTGGCTGTGGTGGTACCTTTTGGCATCCCCGTATCGCGGGGGAATGGAAATGCGCTCGAACCCCGACCCCCATCCCGCCGAAACGACGGACGCCCGCGGTCGGACATCGCGTCCCTTGTTCTTCGACACCCACTTCCCTCCCCCCTCGCGCACCACTCCCTCGAATCCCCCGCCCGACGACGTAGCGCCAGCGTCGATTTCGAACCCATTGCCCACCTCGCCTTCGCAAGTGGTCCCGCAACGGGTTCACGAGGGTGGACGACTTGCGATTCCCCGGTCCTTCCCCGTGGCGTGGTGCAGCCTGCTGTTCGCGGGTTGCCTGTCCCTTTCTCCACCGGCTGGGAATACGACGTTTCGCGTCCCGGGCGAGTTCGTGACGACGCGCTACAGCGTGCCGGAGTCCGCGAAGAGCGGGCCGACCGAGTTTCCGACTGCTTCACTCGGAGATGCGCCCCCGGACGACGCACGTTCGACCACCGCGGATGCAGGTGAGGCGGCGAAAGGTCCCGCAGAAACATCCATCTCGCCCCCACCTGCGGCGGCTGCTTCCCCCGGCTTGTCAGCCACGGCTCCCGCCGGTGTCGCGACCACACCCGAGCAACCCTCGTCGCCGGACGAGTCCCTCGGAAGCCGTACGCTGGTGGCTCCCAACTTTGGTGATGGAAGAGTCGGCGAGGGAGCCGATGACGACGCGTTTCCGCGCCCCGAGCTGAACGCGCCGGAGCGCCGCGCGGTCGCCGCCGTTCCCAAGGAACCGATGCCAGAGAAATCGCCTGTCGGCCCACCGGTCGGGGATCCCCTCGAACATCTGACACTCGATGTCGTCGGACCGGACCGTCGCCAGGTTGGGGCGGGGGCGACGTTTCAGGTGACGATCCGCAACAACGGCGAGGTCCCGGCGGATCAGGTCGTGGTGACCTGCGAGTTCGACGAGGCGCTGACTTTCGGCGACTCGAAGGACCGGGAGGTGCGGCAACGTCTGGGACGAGTGGCGGCCGGTGAGACCAAGGAACTGTCCCTCACGCTGGTGGCGGAGACGGCGGGGAAGCACTGCGCGCGATTCGCACTGAAGGCGGACGACAGCGCCGCCAGCGCGACGGCCCAGCCCTCGGACGCAGCCGGCGAAAAACGGACCGCCAAGGCCTGCGTGGAGTACATCCCGAGGACGCTGTCCGTGACGATCTCGGGGCCGTCCCGACGGACGACCGGCTCCCGCGCGGAATTCGCGTTTCGAGTGGCCAACCTCACCGACGAACCGATCAAGGATGTCGTTCTTGAGGCGACGCGCGACGGTTCGCTCGTGCTCCGCGAGCTGACGGCGGGGTCGAAACGGTCGGCGGGTCGAATTCGCTGGGAAATCGGAACGCTCGGCCCGCGCGAGGAGGTCGTGTATCAAGCGGAATTCGAATGCCGCGCACCGCGCGAACGGGCGACGGTCGGCTGCGCGATCAGCGCGGAGGGTTTGGCCCCCGAAGAACGGGAGGCGACGTTGGAAGTGGTCCCCGTCACGGGACTGCTCGACGTGCGACTGTCCGACGTGGACGATCCGGTGACACTCGGCGGCGCGGCTCGCTGCGAAGTGCGGGTGACCAATCTGGGTTTGCAGCCGGTTCGCAAGGTGGTCGTGCGGGCGGCGAGCGACGCCCGGTTGTCGTGGAGTTCGGCGGAAGCGTGGGTCGGTGAGACACGTCTCGAACTTGCCTGGAAACAGGAGGGGGACGAGTTGAGGTTCGATCCGCTGCCAGAGTTGGCTCCCGACGCAACGCTCCGCATCGTGCTGACCGGCCAAGGGAATGCGACCGGAGACGCCGAAACGACGGTCCGTGTGGCGCACGAGACCCCCGACTCGGAAGTGTCGGTTTCCGAGATCACCCAGGTCGCAGGGCCTGTGGAAAAGTCCCGCTGAGGGTTTGGAGTTCGCCGGTCGTCGAGACGAGACCGATTTTTTCGCGAACACATATGCCAGCGCCTATGCGTTTCCGATACTCTTGAACACAGGGCCGTCCTCAAGGACGCCTCCGGGTGGTTCGAGCGTCGGAGCAATGGCATGTGGCAAGTCTCCTTTCCCGCAGAGAAGAGCGGGCCGGCGTTTCCCCGCAGAACGGCGCTCGGCTGCGGGTCGGCCGCGGTGGCGTCTGCGCTCGGCTTGCGATCCGACGGCAACCTGCTGGCGGGGGACACGGCGTCCGTCGACGTGTCGAACCGTGGCCGCGCCTGCATCCTGTTCTGGATGGCGGGGGGGCCGTCGCATATCGACACGTGGGACATGAAGCCCGACGCACCGCTTGAGGTGCGCGGGCCGTTCCGCCCGATATCGACCACGCTTCCCGGATGGGACGTGTGCGAACTAATGCCCGGACACGCCCGAGTCGCCGAACACCTGGCCGTGATCCGATCGCTGCGGCACACGCTGGCCGAGCATGACGACGCTTCGCATTGGGTACAGACCGGGTATCCGCAGCCGCAAGCGCGACAGCGAGGTCAGCAGCACCCGTGCGAAGGAGCGGTCGCCAGCCACCTGTTGGGGCCGTCGCGTCCCGGCGCGCCCGCCTACGTGTGCGTTCCCGAAGATTATGCGTCGCACATGGGATTCTATCAGGGACCGGCGTACCTCGGTTCGCGTCACCGTGCGGTGAACGGCGGCGGGGACCCGGCGCTGGGGAACTATCGTCGACCGGAGTTCGCCCTGCCCGAAGGGATGGTCGAAGCCCGGCTGGCGAAACGGCGCGAGTTGCTGGGTGTCTCCGCCGGCGCGCGAGCGGACTTGTCCGCGGCCCGCGCGGGGGTCGACATGCAACTCGCCCAGGAACGGGCGTTCGAGTTGATGTCGAGTGCCGCCTCGAAGCGCCTCTTCGATGCGACGCTCGAATCGGACGCGACTCGCGACCGCTACGGTCGCCACGCGTACGGTCACGGGGCACTGTTGGCGCGGCGTTTGGTCGAGGGCGGAGTCCGTTTCGTGACGATCAACCTCTACGAAAAGGATGTCGATTGGTGGGACGACCACTATGTCGTCGAAAAGAACCTGCGGAAACGACTGCCGCCGTTCGACCAGGCTTTCTCCGCGCTGATTGAAGACCTGCACGACCGGGGATTGGCCGACGAAGTGCTCGTGGCCGCGTACGGGGAGTTCGGGCGCGGACCGCGAATCGACCAGCTTGCCGGGCGAAGCCACTGGCCGCGCGCGATGTCGGCGATTTTGAGCGGCGGCGGGATCCGCGGCGGACAGGCGATCGGCCGGACCACGTCGAACGGCGGAGAACCCTCCGACCGCGCGCTCGGCCCCGCCGATTTGCTGGCGACGATTTACGGCACCCTCGGCATCGATCCGCACGCGACGGTGATGGATCGCCTTGGCCGCCCGGTGCCGATCGTTGCGGACGGGGAGCCGATCGTGGAGTTGATCGCTTGACCCTGTTTCCGACCGTCGACAAGGAACCGTCACTTTGATCCATCACGGTTCCCGCAACTCGATCGACGCTCCTACATCTTCTCGAACGCGCGGAAGATGCTCAGGTCGGCGCTGCGGTCCAAAACGGAAAAACGAATGCTCTGGAATCGCTTGCCCCACCCCACGCCTCGAAGCAATTCACCGAAAATCGTCGCCACCATCTCGGGAGAATTCCCGAAAACGCCGCAACCCCATGCCCCTAGAACCAGGTGTCGGACCCCCTGCGCTGCCGCCGCAGCGAGCACACACTCGGCCCGCTGCCTGAGGACTTGCGGGATCGAAGTTTGCGATTCCGGTTGAGTTTTGGCGATGGCCCCCGCGTTGGGCGCCGCGCATGTCAGAAACGTCACAAGACGGAACCGTTGCAACCAAGCTCCGTCATCGTCCCGAAATACGGGACAATCGGGCGAAACGATCATCGCATCCGAGTAGAGCAACGAGCTCGCCGCGCGATGACGCTCATAGTACGGGAAGGCCGCCATCTGAGAGGCGTACAGCGCGGACGCCCTCGCCAAGGATTCTTCCTGGGCTTGGGCACCCGTCAAAAAACCGCCGCCCGGATTTCGCGCGGATGCGAAATTCAACGCCCCGACTCGGACGTTCCCCGCTTCCATCAACTTGGCGATCCCCGTCAGGGTCGTTTCATTGACCACGTCGACGACCGCGCTGTGAGTCGACTCTGCAGCATGCGATAGAACCTCGCGGCGCAGATTGTTGGAGTCTTCAGACGAGAGGCATCGGGTGCGCGACATGCAGTCCCGGACGGCATCCTCTATGCGGACGGCAACCCCCGTTGCGGTGCGGTACTCCCCCCGCTGGACCGCGTCCACCGTCTCGGCTGCGATGGCAGCCCGTTCACTTCGACTCAAACCCATCCGCTTGTCCCTCTCTCATTGATCCTCTCGTTCTTTCTACGCGCCCCAATGAGTGTGGTCAATCGTCGTGTACCTTTGCCTCGCGATGCGAGTGTCCTCCGAAGTGGACGTGATTTTGCGGTGCTTCAACGCCAACGGGACCCGCCCGGTGTCGGAGGCGGATCCCGTTGGCTCTCGTTCGCTCAAGCGGGCTGCCGTCTCGTCAAATCCGCGCCGGCGTGACCCATGTCCGCTTGTCGAATGATTCGAGCACGGCATCGGCGATCGCCTGCGACTTCGCACCGTGGTCGAAGCCCGGTATCGCATCGCGGCCTTCGACGATCGCGCTGGTCAACTCGTACACGAGGTCGTAGCGGAACACGGTGCTGGGGACCCCTTGCGATGGATCGCGCGGGCTGCCCGGCCAGACGAGGAACTCTTTCGGCACGTCGACCTTGGTCAGCGATTGGCCGTGCTTGCCGACGAGGATCGTGTTCGGCTCCTTGAGTTGGTAGACCGCCGAACCTTCGCTGCCGTTGATCTCGGCCCAGTCGTGACCGAAGCCGCCGAAATGGTAACCCTTGGCCACGGTGGTCCCCTCGAGCACGCCGACGCCGCCGCGGTCGAACAGGCAAATCAGGGCCGACCAGTCGTCCACGTCCGACGGAGGACACGAAGTCCCGTCGGGGAACTTGTCGCGCGGGCAGTACTGAGCGACCGCGCCGCACAGCGAGACGACATCTCCCATGAGGTCGAGGCCGTAGTCGATGCGGTGGATCGTCATGTCGAACAGGTCTCCCGCCCCCGCGCGATGCTTGTATTGCCGCCAACCCCAACTCGTCTCGGGCAGGTCGAGAAACCGCTGGCTGCGGAAATGGCGGGGTGTGCCCAATCCGCCGCTGTACACCAAATGCCGCAGGTACCGCATCGATGGCGCGAAGCGATAGGTGAAGGCGGTCATGTGGCGGACGTTTTTGGCCTTGGCGGCGAGGTACATCTCGCGGGCTTCCGTGAAGTTCAGCCCCAGCGGCTTCTCGCACATCACATGCTTGCCCCCGGCGATGCAGGCCAAGGCAATGGGCTTGTGAGTGTCGTTCGGTGTGGCGATCACGACGGCGTCGATGTCGGGATCAGAGGCGATGTCCTCGACACGGGTCGTCTTCTTCGTCGGCCCCCAGTCGGACTGCCGCTGGTTGAGCAGTGCCTCGTTGGGGTCGCACACGGCGACCAGTTCTGACCGGGGATCGAGCTTGATCCCGGGGACGTGGTGGTAATCGGAGACGGCACCGGCGCCGATGATCGCGTAGCGAACCTTGTTGGACATTATTGAAGCGAGGCCACGGATGAAGAGTGAACGGGAAACGAACGGGTCAGACTTGTCCCGACGGATTGGTTCCACCGGGGATGGCGAACCCTCGAACGGGAGAAAACATCGTAGTAAAGACAGGAGCCACAGATTCACACAGATGGAACACAGATAAAGACAACAACCTTGCTTATCTCTGTTCAATCCGTGTTTCATCTGTGGCCAAAAAACGTTCTGGAAGTGGTTTCAAAACCCTCCGCCGGACAAATCCGCGTTGACCCCTTTCGAGTTTTTCGCGCCAGCAGCCGGGTTTGGAAACGTCTTCGACCTTTGCCTAGCGCCGCAAGACACACTGCCGGACAAGCCCTCTGCGGCAGCCTCGTAGTTCTGCGGCAAAAGCTACGGGTCGCACCCGTTGGATTCCTTCACGCTTGGTTCGGTATCGGACCAGCGACCAACGGGAGCGGGCACCTCCGAGCGGAAGCTCGAACCGGGTCAAGGGCTGTGCCCTTGTCACTCCGCTTTCGCGGTGACTCCTTCCCAGTCGTCCGTACGGAACGGAGTCAGGGGAAGTCCGACCGAACTGAACATGTTGCAGACGGGGTTGTCGGCCCAGGCGTAACGGACGGCGACCGGTTCGGCGACGCCGTCGGCCCAGACCTCGAGCTTGTCACCGACGATCTTGGCCTTGGCCCAGACCCACTTCTTGTCGGCCCCGGCGATCGCGAAGCCGCGCGGCTCGGCGACATCGAAGGGACGCCAACCGCCGACCACGTGGTCGAACGACAGGACGATCTTGTTCCCCTGGGTTTCCATCGACTTGTACTGCGGGCTGCGGGCGGCGATCCCTTCGACGCCGTACGTCTGCGCCAGCGCGAGGCGCGCGAGGCGTTTGGCCACGTCCTGTTTGTTCTTGGGATGGATGTCCTTCCCCTCGCCGATGTCGATGATCACCGCTTGGCCGGAGTTCTTGAGCTTCGCGGCGGCCATGGTTTGGGCCTCGCGCAATTCGGCCCAGTCGCTGTCTCCAGGTTCGGACTTTTCGACTTTGAAGTCCGCCAATTGCACCCAGTAGAAGGGGAAATCCCCCTGGGCCCATTCATCCCGCCAGCTTTGGATCATGAGCGGGAACAGATCGCGATACTGATAGGCCCGCGAGGCGTTGCTCTCGCCTTGGTACCAAATCGCGCCGCGAATGCCGAAGCCGACGATCGGCTTGATGTGGCCGTTGTAAATGTTGGCGGGCCGGGAGTTGCCGGTCAGCTGTCCCATCGGGTTGGGGGGCGGATTCTTCCCCTCGGCCTTGGCTTTTTCGGCGGCGACCTTCCAATCCGCGAACCGCTTGCCAGCGGTCGCTTCGATATCCGCCCAGCGAGCCATCAGCCCCTTGTACTTCGGATCGGCAGCGAGCAAATCGCGGCGGACCCAGGCCTCGCATGCGGAACCGCCCCAGGCATTGTCGACCAGGCCGACCGGCACGCCCAGCGTTTGGCTCAGTTGGCGACCGAAGAAGTAGCCGACCGCCGAGAAGTCGCCGACCGTGGAGGGAGAACAGACCGACCATTCCCCTTTGAAGTCCGTTTGCACTTCCTGCGTGCCGTTCTTCGGGACGGTGATGAAGCGGATGTTGGGGAAATTGGCGGCGGCCGCTTCAAGGTCGGCGTCGTTGGACGACCGAATCGACCATTCCATGTTGGACTGGCCCGCGCACACCCACACTTCGCCGACGAGCACATCCGTCAATTCAAGCTTGTTCTTTCCCTCGACGACGAGCGAGTGCGGTCCGCCGGCGGAGAGCGGCTTGAGCGTCACCTGCCATTTGCCGTCGCCGCCGGCGGTGGCTTCGTGCGACTGACCGGCGATGGAGACGGTCACTTTCTCGCCGACATCCGCCCAACCCCAGACGCGATTCGCCTGATCGCGTTGCAGCACCATGTGCGACCCGAAAATCGCGGGGACCTTCACGTCCGCCCGCGCGGGGATGGCCGACCACCCCCCGACCATCAACCCGAACACCGCCAGCCAGAGCCGACGACCGCGAATCGGACCACGCATGCGAAGACCTCCCGGTTGAATGCCTCACCCCTGATGCGTTGGTGGCGAAATCCTTCGCCTCCCAACCGGTCCCGCAACGAATGTCGGGACGTTGATCCCGGAGGGTATGTGACGGAGAGCGGAATGTGAACCGCTCGGGGAGACGGATTTCCGTGGGTGACGAACCCGCCGAGTCGTGAGCGGTATTCGGGTTCGTCGAGGCGCAGCGAACCTCGCGCCGATTCGACCTCGTCGAGGCATTCGCTGCCGACCGCGCCACTCGAAGGCTGGGCGACGCGTTGGTCGCTCATAAAGAAGTCGATCATTCAGAAACTGCGGATGGCGTCGTCGACAGACGCGGCGGGGCGAATACAAACTCGAATTTGGCGGACTGTTCGACCCCAAAGGTGAAGGAGAGCGACTGCGCGTCGGGGAGCGGTTTCGAGAACCACACGAGGGCGTGATGCAGCGTCAAGGCCTCGAATTTCACGTCGCGGCCGAGATCGTCCTGCACCGTGACGGCGACCGGTTGCTCGGATGCGGCGAGGCCGGTGAACTCCGCGACGAGGTACGGGTGGTCCCCCTCGACGTGGAGCGTCGTTCCCCCCGGGCCGGTACGTGTCGACACGGTCCCGTTGGTTCCCGCAAACCTCCATTTCTTGATGGGATTGTGATTCGTCATTGCCAGTGGAGGGAGGATTTGGGGCGGCGCCTTGGCGGCGCAAAGTCGATCGAACCGCACGTGAATACGTCCACCGCAGAACGTTCCGTGACGCGCCCCTTCGGTTGTTGCAGCGCCGTTGGGAAGCGGTATCGGCGGAGAGATCCACACCGCATCGGGATTGGTCCGGGGATCGTCTCGCAGCCACTGGCTGACGGGGAGCTTCCACGCCGGTTCGGCGGGATCCAACTGGCAGTCGAGCAGGCCTGACGTGTTCCCCAGGGGATCGACCAGCGGTCCCACCTTGTCGGGGCGGGCCAACACGCGATCCGCACCCCGCGAATATCGCGTGACAAAGTGCAATTGGACGCCGCCGCCACGCTTGGGTTGCGATGTCAGTTCGACCAACGTCGCGGAAAACGGACCATCGGCCACGGTTTGCGGCAGCGGTTGCGGCGTCCATGCCTCGCGCGCGGGCATCAATTTGGCGGGAATCGGAACATCAACGGCGCCAAGCAATTTGCCGGAGTCGCCAAGCAGTTCGAGACGGGCGGGGCGACCGAAGTCTTCGAACAGGGGAAACTCCACGGCGGTCGCAACCACATCGTCCGCGTCGAGGGACGAGTGCATTTTGAACGGCGGGCGCCCCGAAGTGCTGTTGGTCGCATACGGGCCGTGCACGAAGGCCGTGACGAGCGTGTCGGTGAGGTGTTGACCGGGGCGCGGTTCGATGCGGGCCTGGCGCAACGTGTCGAACGCGACCATGCGCGAAGCCCCCGGGCGGCGGCGGATCAGCCACACCTGGACGCTGCGGCGTTTCCCGTTGATCTTCAACGTCTCGTTCACCGTGCGACCGAGCCAACGATCCCAACCGAAATCGGCGCGACGCGGGATGTCGAGGCGATGTCGCTGTTCGACCGTGACCGCGACGACATCGATCGTCGATCCGTCGACCAGGGTGGCTGAGGCGAGGGCGGGAATGCCGGACGGGGTTTTGGGGGCGGCCGGTGCGTAGGTCCGCGCGATCCAGGCCATCAAGGCCACGACCGTCAGCAAGCCGATGACCGACCTCGTGACGAGTCCCGCTAACGACCCGGACCGATTCGGCGGATTCTCGGCGGGGGCGGACGCGTTGCCGGGTCGATGCTCGGGCATGGCGATCATTGCGAAGAGGGGGGGCGAACTCCCCCTTGTTGGGGCGGCACAGGCAAACCCGGCACGCTTCGCGAGGGCAGGCCATGACAGCTTCGCGAAGGGATTGGAAGATCGATGCCGACCACCCAGCTCACTTCGTCGCCAAATCCTCCGGTTGCGGCAGGTCCTTCAGGTTACCCAAGCCGAACAAGTCGAGGAACCGCGGCGTGGTCGTGTATCGCACGTCCTTGGTCCCTTCTTCCGTCGTGAACCGCTCGACCGACACCAGGTCGCGGCGAATCAACTGCCGCAACAACCCCGCCGCCTGTCCCTTGCCGCAGCGTTCCAACTCGTCCCCAGTCAACGGTTGCCGATACGCCACCAACGCGAGGATCTCCAGCGATTCCTGCGTCAGTTTCACTTCGCGCGGGCCGATGCCGTACACCTTGCGGCGCAGCCGCTCGTACTCGGGCCGGAGTTCGAGGTGGTACCCCCCTTGTGAAAACTGCACTTCGTAAGGACGGCCATCCACCGCGAATCGCTGGTTCAACTCGTCGACCAGGTCCGAAACCGAGCGGCTTTCGCCCGTGAGGCCCAGCACCGCGCTGATTCGCTGAGGCGTGAGCGTCACTCCCCCGACGAACAGCAGCGCCTCGAGTGCCCGCAGGACGGTGACCTCGGCGGGCGCGTCTGGCACCGTCGGCGGTGCGGGAGTTCCCGCTGTTAAAAGGTGCGGTTTCGGCGCCGGAATCGAACCTGCCGTCTCACCCAGTTCGCCGGAAGCGGGTCGCGCCGAGTCCAGTCGCAACAGGCCAGCAGATTCATCCCGGCCCCGATCAGAGGCGGGGGTGATGGCCTCGGCGACGGCTTCGGAAGCGGGGGCGAATTCGCGAGACTGGGCTGGGCCGAGAATCGGCTCCGCTTCTTGCCACGCGCGATCCATCGCCTCGAACGCGCGACGATAGGCTTCTTCGATATCCGCCGCACCCAGTCCGTCGGCCCCGAACGGGTCGAATTCGTCGTCGACAGGCGAATCGTCCGGCAGAGCAGCGGCGTGCGGCTCCACGACCACCCGAAACGGTCGCTCCGACGCTGGGGTTGGCTCGTTGTCCCCGGAATCAACCGCGTCCCCGGAATCAACCGCGTCCCCGGAATCATCCGCCGGGGGAGTCCGGTCATCCATGACGGCCTCCAAACCAACCCCATCTCGCCGGGGCGCAGGCTTGCATGCCCCGCGCCCTCCCAAAGTCGATCTCCGTCGACCTTGCCTGATTCGAGAGCCACCAGTCAGATTCGAACTGACGACCTACGCTTTACGAAAGCGTCGCTCTACCAGCTGAGCTATGGCGGCCAACACATTACGGTGCCTACGGTTACGAAAAACCGGAACCCCCCGGCCACGCACCGTCAACGACACACACAACGCCTCCCCGGCTCGCGGGGATTGGGAAGAATATCACAAAAATCGACCGAGGCAAGGTCGGGAGCGCAGCTTCGAAGGTGGCGACACGCCTCGGCAGGCCACGGCGGTCCGGTCAGGGGGGTATCCACCGGGACTTCGCACGTAACCGGCTGGCCGGGATGCCCTCACGCAGCGCGGCGCAGCCTTGGGGGAGGAACACTCAGAACCGAGTGGTGGTCCGCGGCGTGTCGGACGGCAATCTGGTCGGAGATATCCGGGTGCGCGTACTCCGCGCCGTTCGGTTCGCGAACTCCGTACCACTCGATCCGACCTTCCAGACGCGATAGCAGCGGAGTGAGCGCCGCCGCTCGTTCGCCCGGCGTGGCCAAATCGAAGCCGCGACCACGCTGCAATTGGCAGAAGCGGGGGTAGTAACGGTCTCCGGCCACCAAATCGCTGTGAGCTTCCAAAAAGTCGAGCACTTCGTCCGAGTGCGGTTGGGATGCGTGATGGGGACGGGTCGCCCCCCACTGTGCCAGCCAGTGCGGGGTGTAGACAACGCGACGACCGGCGTTGAACGCGACCTTGCCGAGCCAAGGCATCAACATGCGTCTCGAGACGAGGTCGGGGACGGACTTCGCGGCCTCGCGCACAAAACCCGCGCGGAGGGCGTGCATGTCGGCGCACGCCACGCCAACCGTTCGCTGGCAGAAGGTCCAGCCATGGTAGCCCGAATCCTGCGGTCCGCGACCAACATCCGGCGGACCGCACACGCCGTCGAAGCCGAAGTGCTCCCCGGCGTTGGCGAGCAAACCGGTCGCGTCCATGAGTCTTGGCGTGGCCATCACGGCGTCGGCATGCAAATCGAAGATCGACCGCACATCCCACAGCCAGCCCTCGTGACGCAAGCGCAAACCGTCGACCAGGGTGACGATCGTCGCGTCGTCCGGAAGCGTGGCGGACTGCTCGCGGAGTGCCGTCCAGTATCCGTCCGACAGGCCACCGGTGGTGACTCGCCCCGTCCCCAGGCGTCGTTCGGCGGCGCGTGCGACGGACAGGTGGTCGTCCCCCAGCAAGCCGAGAATCGACAACGTGAGGCGACGGTCGGGGATGTCTCCCAACACCGTCGCCAGGCACTGCTCGAGCTGCGCCGAGTTGCCTTCGACCAGCACGTTGACGTGCACGGGACCCGGCTCGACGCGGCGACGCGCGGGGTACCACATGCCGACCGCACCGAAGAGCGGGTTGGTGCGGAGTTCGAACCGCTCCGCGACGCCCGACGACGACAAGTGCTTGTTCCACACATGCTTTTGGCAGGCGATGGTGTACGGCTTCGCACGGCTCTCGGCGGAGGACGTGGAACCGGCGTGAATGCGCCAACTGTAGAGGATCTCGGGCACGTGCAGCGGCTTCGCGCCGGTGGCGAGCACTCGCACAAACGTGTCGAGGTCCGGGCAACCGCGTGCCTCGTAGTCGGAGTAGGCGTTGACGTCGAGGGCCGCTTGCCGCGAGATTGCGCACAAATGTGCGATGTAACAGCAATTCGAGAACAGCACCGGATCCCAGTCCGGCTTGAAGAACGGGTGGACGGGACGGGAGTCGCCAAACACCTTGTCTTCGTCGGAATAGGCGAGATCGGGCCATTCGGCCTGTTCGAGGCAGGCGGCCATGACGCGCAGCGCGTCGGGGTAGATCAAATCGTCGGCGTCGACGGGGACGATGTAGCGGCCGGTGGCCAGTTCGAACGCGGCGCGCGTCGCACCGGTGATGCCGAGGTTCTTCGGGAGTTTCACACACTTCACGCGCGGGTCGGCGGCCAATTCGTCCACGACCGCGAGCGTGTCGGCGTGCGAGCTGCCGTCATCGCTGATGGCCCACTCGAACGGGAAATCCTGCGCGAACACGCTGCGGGCCAGTTCCCGCAGGAACTGCGGCGGAGTGTTGTAGATCGGCGTGACGATCGTGAACAAACCGGGCTGCGGTTCGGCCCTGTACAACTCGCGACGCGCCGAAACGCGATGCCCGATCCACGCGGCGTAGTCGGCCGAATATCCCGGATGGGACACGGAGGGGGTCGCACCGGACATGGCGTGCGGTTGGTCGAGGTTGAGCAGGCGGGCCCACTGTCTCCGGGCGAACCGGGCAACGCGGTCGCGCGTGACGGGACCGCGAAGCCGGGCTTTCCAGCGTCGGGCGAAGGCGATCGGGTCCATGTTCAGGCGGCCTGCTTTCGAGGGGCGGGGCATGCGGTTTCGTAGTGATCGGACGGCGCGTCGGCGTGTCGGGCGTCGGCGGCGTTGTTCGAGGCGCGCTGATGGGCGAGTCGGCAGTTGAGCATCCCGGCCCGCTCGGCGGGGGGAACGATTCGGTAGGAGTCGGTGGCGATGAGCGAGAACCGGGAGCCGTAGAACGGGTCGTTCTTCAGCAGGGCTCCGTGTGTTTCGTACAGGGCATGCACCTCTTGCGCGATGTACTCGCCCCAAATGGGGGGGACGGCCCCCCGGGCCACCCAATGCGGCGTGAAGACGATGTCGTACCCCGCCTCGACCAGCCGGGCGCACAGGTCCGCGTCGAAGAACGCCCGCGGAAAACGGGGATCGCAACCTTCGATCCGACGCAGCGCTTCGCGGCGCGCCAGCCACGGTGCCCGCAGCACGCAGGTGACGTTCCGCCGGCAGAGGTTCAGTCCCGCATAACCCTGCTCGCCACGCGACGAATTCAGGTACAGCGCCTCGACCGCGCCATTGAGCCCGAACACACCCGCTCCGCCAATCGTCCGGTCGATCCCGTCGACCATCCGTCCCCCCACCAGCGCGGCGGAGTCGTTGAGTTCCAGGCAGCCCAGGGCTTCCCAGATCCAGTCCCGCGCGAGGGGACACGCCCCCGGTGGCAGCCAGCCGATCAGCGGGGTGTCGTCGCCGAATTCCAATTGGCGGTTCAACAGGCGACCAAAATTCACGCCGCAATCGCGACCGTCGGCGAACGTCACTTGTCGGGGGAGCGCTCCCAGACGACCCCGCAGTTCACCCGCCAATTGATCGACGGTGCGGTCTCCCGCGACGGAGACGACCGTCAAGCGGTAATTGGGGTAGTCGGTCTCTTGCAGCACCGCCGAGACCTGTTCGGCGACGCGCTCGACCGATTCGACGGCCGCGACCACGATCTGCACGGCCGGGGCGGCCCCCGTCGGTCGGCGCGAAATCTTCCAGTGTCCGTCAGGAAGCGGAAACAGCGGATTGGTGCGGACATCGAACCGATCGGACAGTCCGCGACGCTCAAGGGCGGATTGCAGGCAATGCCGTTGCGAGGCGATCACGTAAGGCTTGGCGGACACGCCATGCTCGGCGGTCGACTGTGGCGTGGATCGCCACGTGTAGAGGATCTCGGGAACGTGGGCGACGCGTGCTCCGGACTCGAACATTCGCAGGGCCATGTCCCAATCCTGCGTTCCCTCGACGCGCGGATCGGTGAACGCGCCACACTTCGTCAGCACGTCGCGGCGGGCGACCGACAGGTGGCAGCAGTACATGGTTTCGAGAAGGAGATTCGGGCTGACGGTCGGCTTCATCGAGGGCTGCCAGCGGTCCCCCTCGAAAGAGCATTTGTCCTCGTCAGAGTACAAGTATCCCGGTCGGTCGTGGGCATCGATGTGCCAGGCGACCACGCGCAGCGCGTCGAGTGACAGCAAGTCGTCGTGGTCGAGCAACACCACGTATTCCCCTTCGCACAATGGCAGCGCAGCCGCGTGGCCGCGCGTGATGCGAAGGTTCTCGGTCGACTTCTTCAATCGCACGCGGGGGTCCCGTGCCAATTCTTCGAGCACTTCGAGCGTGGCGGGGTTCTTCGAGCCGTTGTCGAGAATCACCCAACGCCAATGGGGATAATCCTGGTCGAACACGGTCCGGGCGGTGTCGCGCAACACGCCGGGATCGGTCTCGTAGGTGACGGTCAAAATGTCGAACACGGGAGGGTTGACCGTCGGTGCCGGGTAACGATCGGCCCGGTCGACGATTTGCCGCAGCACCCAGGGTTCGTAGATCGCCTTGTCGCGCGCCCGCATTTGCGATTCGACGCGGCGGCGGTTCATCCGCTGCAGGAACGGCCCGACTCCCGGCACCCGCTTCACGACGGCTTTGATTTTCGACAGCATGCCTGATCCCGATGCGGTGTCCGAATCAACTGTGGGGATGTGTTGTGCCGGCGACGATGCGGGGCCGCCGAATTCCAGGTGACGGGAACTCTCGCCGACGATTTCCGCCGAACGGTCGCTCCCGAAGTTCGATCAGGCGGCGGGGCAGCGCCGGATCGAGTAGTCGTTGTCGTGCATGGAGAGGTTGACGTTGTAGTAGGGGTCGCGGCTCAACGCCGCGTCCCACTTCGATCGGAATATCTCGAGTTCGTGGGCGTACGTTCCCGACTTGGTGACCGACTCGTGGTGGTACAACTCCGCGTGCGGCGTATAGACGACCCGCAGACCGAGTTCGCGGATTTTCAGGCACAGGTCGACATCGTTGTAATTCAGCGGGAATTCGTCCGAAAAACCGCCGACCTGCCGGAACACATCGGCCCGCACCATCGCGCACGCCCCCGTCACCGCCGTGAAATTTCGCGGGCAGATGTTGTTGAAGAAGTAGCCGGGGTGTTCCTTCGGGAAGCGGTAAAAATGGTGGCCGGGATTGCCACCGAGAATCGTCACCCCCGTGTGTTGGAGTCGGTCGTCGGGAAACAGCAACCGCGCGCCGACAGCCCCGATTTCTGGCTGTTGCGAGTATTCGAGCAACGCCTCCATCCAGTCGGGCGAAATCACCTCGATGTCGTCGTTCATGAACACGAAGTGGTCGGCGTCGGAGTGCTCGGCACCGAACGTCATCTTGGTGGCGAGGTTGAACGGCTGTGTGAACGGAACGCGCCTGACGCGCGGGTACTTCGCCAGTGCCGCTTCCAGGTCCGGCGGCATGTCGTTGTTGTCGACGACGAGGATTTCGTAATTGGTCCACGTGGAAAGCCGGGCGATGCTGTCGACGCACGCCAGCACCAGCCAGTCGCGCCGTCCGCGAATTTCCGCCTCGCCACAGGCGGACGGGATTACAATGCCCACCTTGGGTTGCCCGACGACACGGTGCCGCAAGCGCTGCCCGCCCGAAACCGGATCGGTCGACACGCGCGCCGGAAAGCCGCTCGCGGTCGCATGCGTCTCGACCGCGCGGCGGGCCAGCGCCCGCAACTTGGGCGTGTCCAGTTCCCGTGCTCCGTGGGGATAATCCACCGCGCGGTGATACAGCACTTCCGCGACGTGCTCGATCCGCGATGTCGCTCGCGAGATACGGAGCATCGCCTCGTACTCGTGCACACCCTCGAACTCCGCCTCATACCCTCCGCGCTCCGCGAGCAGCTCGCGCCGCACGGCGGTCAGTTCCAGTGTGTAATCGAGCGCGGCCAGGTACTCGGGAGAGAAGTCCGGCTTGAAGAACGGATCGCGGCGCAACTCGCTCGTCTTGCCGTCCCCCGCGGCACAAACATCCTCGTCCGTGTAGATCGCATCCGTGTCAGGGCGTGCTTGCAATCGTTCGGCCAACGCCGTAAGCGCTTGCTCGGCGAGGCGATCTCCGGTGTGGACCACCGCCACGAAGTCTCCTGTGGCTCGCTCCAGCGCATTGTTCAGGCCAACGCTTGCGCGAGGATCGACCCGCGCGGGGAGCGGCACGATACGCGCGTCCCGTGCCGTTTCCCGCTTGAGAACGGAGAACACTTCGCCGACCGTCTCGAACGGCACCGAAATCAAGCATTCCCATTCGGGATAGAGCTGGCTCCGTAGCGACTCGATCGTCCGCTCAAGGTCACCCGGCTGCGTGTCCAACCCGAGCGACATCAGCAGGGAAAACTTGGGGAGCGTTTCCCAGCCCCGCGGCGCGGCCCGCAGACGTTCGCGGTCCGCGTCCGTCAATCGCGTGTGGGCGACGTACCGGGCGTACAGCGTCCTAGCGTCGACCGGAGCCGCCGGAGGGGCGGGAGCGGTTAACCCCGCCTGCAATTGTCCACCCAAGCGACGGAAATCACGGCGCAACACCATTCCGGCGCCGCGTCTCGCGAAGTTGGCCAGATCGCCCCGTTTCCAAGCCGCCCAGGCCTTGCGGACGACGGCCAGTCCCGCGTTCATCCAGCGGGGAGCCTGTTCGATGTCGCACCGTTCGACGACCACATCGCCGGGCGCCCCCTCGATTTCCAGGTGCAGCGCCGCAGCGTGATGCGGGATCGCCACGTATTTGTCGACCTCGCAGTTACGCCCCGCCTCCGCCAGCACAATCGCCGGCGCGTTCGACCATTCGCCCCCGTGGTCGGGCCGCACACGCACGGTGGCATTGGCACCGAAACGCATCGATAGCCGAAAACGACAGACCCCGGGCGCAATGCGGATTGGCACGATCCAAGCCCCGCGTTCGCCCGTCAGCCGCCAGGTTCCCGTCACGGTGTCCGTCAGCTGGAGCGACTTGGCCGGAAGCAGATCGACCCGCGACGTCGCAACCGGAGCGAGCAGGCGTCGCGCGCGCCCCGCACCCCGCGCGGCTTTGGAACGCGCGCCGCGCAGCCCCGCCCCGAGGCGGGCTCGATAACGCTTCAAGGGGGGCAGGTCGCCATCGGGCCGACAAGGAAGCTGGCCGACAACCATCAATGTCCGGATGTATTGCTCAAGCGACCGCGCACAGTTCGCCGCGACGCCCAAATCGGCCTGGATCGCGGCCAGCGGATTGGCGGATCCTTCCGACATCAGGCGCCGACAGACCCCTTCGAGTTCCGCGTGCAGTTTGGCCAGTGTCGCCACGAAGCGTTGCAGTTCCGGCCCCGTCAGCCAGCCGCAGGTGCTGGCGATTTCTTCGCGCGACGTGGTCACCAAGCCGCGACGGGCAACGCCGTCGGGTAAACCGCGATCTCCGTCCCCGACGGCATCGTCGACCGGAATCCGGTCGAGGGCGGCCATCGCCTCCCCGGACTTCGCCAACACATAGACTCGGCGGTAACGGGCGTCGCAGTCCGGTTCGAGGCGTTCGAGAATGTACGACTGCACGTGGGTCCGCATTTCGTCGGACACCCCGCGCTCGATCAGGTTCTCCTGCAGGAGCAGCGTCGTCAGCCAGCGGTTGAGGGGCGAGATCGCGTGGTCGTGCAACCGGCCACCGGTCGCTTCCAGAATCGGGCGAATCCGGTGGGCGATCGGTTGGCCGAACGCGGCGTGTTCCGCCAGGAAGGGGTGGTCCGTCCCGTGTCGCCGTTCGTAGGCGTCCATGGCGAGCCGTTCCGCCCGGCGAACCGCTTCACACCCGTCTGGACACGTCAGGACGACGCCATGCCGGGCGACTCGCGCGCATTCGGTGAGGAACAGCGTTCGCTCGTCGTCGGGAACATGCTCCAGAACTTCCAACCCGACCACGCCATCGAACTCGTCGTCCTCGAACGGGAGTGGCTCGTTGGGCTCGATTTTCACGAAGCCTGGTTCGTCGTCGTTGGGTACGAACAGATCGCACCGCACGACTTCGATCCGTTCCTGGACGAAAAACTCCGGCAGCAGGTTGAGGACATTGGGGCCGACTTCCAGCAGGCGCACGGGACGTCCGCGAATCGAGCCGAGCAATCGGTCGAGCCAGCGCGTGGCGACCGAGTACCGCTCGAACTGGTCGAGATCCAAGCGCTGGATTTCGGGGGCCGTGGGCGCGAGCAACGAGCCGGCGCGAGCCGATTCCGCCCCGCCACGCCGGATTGTCAACGAGGAACGATCCATGTCCCTGCCTTCGAGCGGTGTGCGTCCTTGTTGGCGGAGCATGGCCGCCGTCCGAATCCTGCCGCGTACCTGTCGTCCGATGCGGCGTGATCCGCAACGGCCTGGTCCGTCGCCTCGGTCGCGAAGGGAAAATCCCGTCGCAAAGTTCTCTGTGTCAACGGGATACGGCGACCCGCCAGCGTCGAAGCTCCGCCCCGGCGCGGCGGGATGCTAGAGGAACTCGTCGAGGGGAGTCAATCCGTACCGACAAGTCGTCAAAAATCGGTCCTTGCGAACGATGGCTTCGGGGGGCGAGGCGATGTGCAAAGAGACGGAATGGGCCACGCCCGGTCGGTCTCTGCCACCCATGAATCGTGCGGGGAATCGACTCGATCAGGAAATTCGGTCGCGATGGGTTCGCGCGGACGAACTTCGCGGTCCTCGACGACGGCGGGTTCGCGTCGGCCAACGTGAGCCCCCGGTGGATGAGCACGTTCTTGCAAGGAGAGTGGTTCCTATGTCACGGTCGGCGAGATGTATCGAGTTGTTCGCTCGCGCGGGAGTCGCTGATCAGCGCGTCCGCGAACTCACTCCGGGTGCCCCGTTGGTCGATCCGAACAAACCTGGGTACCACATCAATCGCAGAACTTCCCTCGTTGCCCCGCCAAGTTCGTTCAGAGTCGCGGATTCGTTGGCTTGGGATTCGTGATGGCCCGCGCAAGATGGCGAGTCACAATTTGCCGGATATCGTCGACGTGTCGTGGCGTCACGCCAGCTTGAAGCGGAAGGAAGACCAGTTCGTCCAACCATGTGGCGGCAGGGTGCGGGTCGGGAGTATCGCCCTGAAGAAGGCACAAGCGCGATGCGCGACGAGGCGCGTCAAAACCCGCGCTTGTCAGGCCTCTATGAAGTTCTTGTGGCTGAGGAACGCGAATCGGGAAGACCCATGTCGTTGGAAAATGGGCTTTGTTTCCCACGACGACCTCGCGAGGAAGGGACGTTCGGTACTCGACGGCAAGGCGTGCACGAGCGTCCGCTCCCCGCAAATCCGGATGCAACAGTCTCCGGCGCAGCAGGTCGAGCAGTCGTGCGGCGGGTTGTCGGCGAATCCGCGTGAACAATTCGCCCGACGCAAATCCCCGTGTGGCTCCCCCGAGGATATCATCCAGGTCGTAGCCAATAAGAATTGCCAAGTTCGCCAATGGGGTGAAGGTCCATGGACTCGTCAGCAGCGAAAGGACGAGGCCACGCAACACTCCGCGCGCGAAGAATTCGCTTTCCGGCTGCCTCGGCCACGACTCCATCAAACGCTTCGTCCGGTCGCACCAATTGACATTGCGAAATTGGGCGACTCCGCCTCCGAGTGCTGTGTGAGTTTTGATGAGGCCGAAACTCGTGAGTGACAGGTCGACGCCGTCGGGCAACAGCACCGCGTCGGGTCGATCCGCAAGCCGCGAAGGCCGCGGGCAAAATGCTTGGGCAGCGTCTTCCCACAATTGCAGTCCGAAATCCCGGGCGATGTCGACGAAGGGTGAGAGGTCGACACGACTGCCAAAAAGATGCGCGAGGCACAGCGCCCGAATCGGAGCGCTCTTCGGCCTCGCTCTCAATCGTTGGATTGTGTCGATCACATCGTGCGGATCGGGAGCGAGCGTATCGGGATCGACTGCAAGGGGGACCAGTTGGAAGCCACGCTCCTTTACGATATGCCCCATGTCGGCGATGTTGATCGCCGACATTAGAATGATCGTTCCGGCAGGCCAGTCCAAAGCTCCAATCGCCGCGTCAAAGGCGGATCGAACCGACAGCGCCACGACTGTCCGCTCAGCCGCTCCCCAAACCTCGGCGATGTCCTGAGCGGAATCCGTAAGGACGCCGCATCCCGTCGGGAGGGCGGCTCGCAACAATTCGGAGAAGGCGATGTCGAGCCGGCCGCGCGGCTGCATTGGGCGTCTTCGAAAAAACAGCGACGGACGCAAATTGCCTGTTTCGTGGCAACCCAACGTCCATTAAGGCGGAAAGTCGCGAATTCCCTCTTGAGTTGGGAACGGTCGTTGGACCGATTTCCCATTCGCTTCGCATGACCCTCACGCCAGCATCTTCACGAACTGCTCGAACAGATACTGGCTGTCGTGCGGGCCCGCCGAGGCTTCCGGGTGGTACTGCACCGCGAACGCCGGGACATCTTTCAGGCGAATCCCTTCGACTGTGCGGTCGTTCAGGTTCAGGTGTGTCACTTCCACGTTCTTCGGGAGCGAGTCCGCCGAGACCGCGAAGCCGTGGTTTTGCGTGGTGATCTCGACCTTCCCCGTGTCGTGATTCATCACCGGTTGATTCGCGCCGCGGTGGCCGAACTTCAGCTTGAAGATCTCGCAGCCGGTGGCCAAACCGAGCAACTGCTGGCCGAGGCAGATGCCGAAGATCGGCTTTTTGCCCAGGAGGTCGCGGATCGTGGTGATCGCGTAGTCGAGGGGACGAGGGTCGCCCGGGCCGTTCGACAGGAACACGCCATCGGGGTTGTGCGACAGCACGTCCGCTGCCGATGACTTTCCGGGGAGCACCGTCACGCGGCAACCCAACTGCCGCAAGTGCCGAGGGATGTTCCACTTCATGCCGAAGTCGAGCGCGACGACATGCGGCTCTTTCGCGAGGCGGTCCGGATCGCGCGGGTTCAGTTGCGACAGGGCCGGCAACGGTTCGTTCCACTCGTAGGGTGCCGACGGGATCACCTCTTGCACGAGGTCCCGCCCGACCAGACCGGGCGACGCCTTCGCCTTGGCCACCAGCGACGCATCATCGAGATCGGTCGTCGACAGCACGCCGTTCATTGCCCCGCGCACACGCAGGTGCTTCACCAGCGTGCGGGTGTCGATCCCTTCCAGGCCGATGGTGCCTTGGTCGCGCAGGTACGCGTCGAGCGACTGCGTTGACCGGAAATTGCTGGGGAACGGGCACAGTTCGCGAACAACGAACCCGCTCAGGAACACACGGCGGCTCTCCATGTCGCCAGGGTTGATCCCGTAGTTGCCGATCTGAGGGTACGTCATGGCCACGATCTGACCGCGGTACGACGGGTCGGTCAGGATTTCCTGATAGCCGGTCATGCTCGTGTTGAAGCAGACTTCGCCGTCCACCTCCCCCTCGGCCCCGAACGCCCAACCGGTGAAGACGAGCCCGTCCTCGAGCGCGAGCCTGGCGGGTCGCCGCTCGCGATTGTGACCGGGATTCGATTCCGACGCACTTGCTCCGTTCGACACCGCGCAACCTCTTTCGCCATTCAAAGGGCATGGCCCTTGACCCAGGTTCGAGCCACCGCTCGGAACCGCCCACACCGCTCCCGTTGCTCGCTTGCGGACTTCACGCAAGTCCGAGATTTTTTGGCCGAAACCCGAAGCATGTTACGTGCGAACGGGCGCAAAAAAAAGAGACCGTGCCGCGGTTACTGCACCGGGCGCGGTCTCTTGAGTTTTGTCAAAGCGTCGGTTCGGCGGAGCGAACCGCGACCAACGGTTCAGTCGTTCTGCGTCAGCGAGAACGAACCAATCCGCAGGGCCGCGCCGTTGTTGGCGAAGGTCTGCATCACGTCGCGGAGCAGGTTGTCGATGTGCTCGCCGCGAATCGAGTAGAAGTTGTGCTTGCCGTCGCGACGGGCTTCGATCAGCCCGGCCACACGCAACAGAGCCAGGTGATGGCTGACCGCCGGTTGGCTTTGGCCGAGCTTGTCGCACAGGGCCGTAACGTGCAGTTCCCCCTCGCGACCGAGGTAGTTCAGGATGCGCAGGCGGGTTTCATCCGACAGCAGCTTGAAGACCTGGACGAGGTCTTTCTCAAGGCGGTCGGACATTTCCGGCAGCGCGGGAACCTGGCGGGTTTCGACGGATTCGACAACGTTGGACATGGGTTTCCTTTGGGTTTCGCGGGATGCGGACGACACGGGCGGGGCCTCCTTGCCACGAGTGGAACCTGCGGCAGAATCGACCACCGATTCCCCGACTCGTTCCGACTCGATGGGCCTTGGCATGTCGCCGGCCGCCGAAGATGCCTCTTCGTCAGGCGAGCGCCCGGACGAAGAGTGTGAATGTTCAGACAACGGACACCGTTTCCACGGAGACGTTCCGGCAGTTTTTTCGACAACCAAGCGGAAAACGCATTCAAGTGCCCCCGCTCAACTCCCAAACCGCCAATGATTCAAACACAACCAGCGTGTCGGGAGCTCGGACCATCCGAGAACCCGGTTCTCTTTCTATTTGACGAACCCCTCGAAAACCAAACCTCCGCTTCCGGAAGGGTGGTCATCGACGGAATCCGTCCGAGATCAAACTGATACGGATCAGTTCAACCCTGTCTCATTCTTGCTCTTTGACTGGATCACACGCCGGTAACGTGAACCGCTCCGACGAATTCAAATCCCTCCCCGATCCGTCGGGGGCAGCCTTGAACGGCTGTGAGAAGAAAGGCGGTGTGTGTTGCGGGACGCCGCTCTGTGGGACACCCATAGGCCAGCAAGACCTACGGCACACCCCCTTTGCGACGGCACGACTGCTTTACATGTTCCTATCTGCACCTCTCCATATCTGGCTCAGACGGCAGCATTATTGCCGTGTCGAAAAGGGGAGTCAATCACCTGTCCAGCGAATCGACAAAAAACACGGCTTCTTCATCAACAACTCATTGCAGCCAAACATGTTGCGTCTCAAAATTCGCATGGAGATACCGTGGCTGAGCCTCGCGCAGATGGCCCGGACAGCCGTCCCGGAGTGCGACGAAAGTCCATGCTGAAGACAATTTCTTGACCCAGTCGGTCGTGGTTTCCTAAAGCGCTGTCGCTGGCCCCATCACCATCGACTTGCGCAATCAACCGTTGATATTCTCGACATCAAGCCCTTCCCTGTCAATTCGTTTCACACGGAAAATAATGTCGACTGCGGGGTCCGCGCACCGGGTCACGCGTGTCGGCGGTACACTCTCTTCCTTGGTGTTCGACAAGGGGCGACGGCATTGTGGGTTTTACATTGACGGAGACGTGACGTGACTTCCCGCCCAGACTTGGAACCCGTTGATTCG
>JBIKMW010000205.1:0-3430 GCA_044359065.1 Planctomycetales bacterium
CCCTGCATTCTGCGCGGGTCGATCGGTTCCTTCCCGGTCACCATCGCGAACCTCCGTGAAGAAGAAGATTCGCGTGGAATACCATGTCCGAGGCCATGCGCAAAAAGCGTGCCGAACAGAATTGCCACCGTTCGACCTCATGCCAGCTTCCACAGCTTCCGCGTCAGCCACTCCACCGACAATAACGCTGCCAACAACCCCAGCACCCAGGGACGATCCCACAGCGGCAGCGGCGTTTCGAACTGCACCTTCTCGACGGTCTTGTCGACGAGCAGTCCCGGCAGCGCTGTCGCCGCTTCGTCGAGGGTCAGGTACTTGCCCCCCCCTTCGCGTTCGTTGGCCAGTGTCTTGAGCAATTCGACGTTCTGCTCGGGGTGATCGAATTCGAGGCTGGGCAGTTTCACCGTCACCGTGTCCCGAATCTCGTCGCTCGAATCGGGGATCGGCAGTTCCAGACTGTACGTCCCCGGTTGCGAGGCCACGAACGCTCCCTGATACGCACCGGGGCGACTCTTCTCGGCGAGGAGTTCCACGGCGGGGGACAACGCTCGTCCGCTCGGGTCGAAGACTTCGAGCAGCACCCGCTCCGCCGTCAGGTTCTGGAACCGCGCGTCGAGCACCCGCGCGCGCAGTTGCACCGTCCCCCCCATCGGCACGGTTTTCTTCTCGACCATCAGCAGGCCCCGGTTCGTGCCGCGCAACAGTCGCCCCTGTCCCGCCTCGCGCGTCAGCTTGATCCAGAACCGGTCGTAGGAGTTCTCGTCGACGGCCCGCAGCCGCCAGAACTCGGGGCTCCCCAGGTACAACGTCCGTCCTGCTCCGTAGTATTGCGATGCCACGAGCGGCGGCGGTTCGCCACCCGTCAGCGGGTCCGAAAATCGTGCGTACACGGTGGCGGCCGACTTCACCCCGTCCACCGGATAGCAGCGGTACACCCCCGCGAAATCCTTCCACACCAGGTCGCTCGCCTCGGGGCTATCGGCCACTTGCAGGAACCCCGCCGCACGCCCCTCCGGTGTCAGTTCCAGCGGGTGTGGCCGCCCCTGCGTGTCTTCGACATCCGGCAACGTCGCGTCGAGCGTGACCGGCAGCAGTTCCATCAGTTTGGAAATCCCCGGCCGATCATTCGTCGAACCACCCGCCAGTCGTGGCGTATGCACGTCCCCGGCGACGAACACCAACCCCCCCGCCTGTGCGAACACCCACTCGGACAGCATCTCCAGAGCTTGTCCGTCGGTCCCGCGAATCTTCTCCCAGTCCGGGTCAAAGGCCACGATCACGTCGTACTCGAACAGTTCCTCGCGCGTGGCAGGGAACGTACCCAGCAGTTGCGCCGATTCCTGGCTTGTCCCTTCGGCGGCGGTTTGCAACAGCACGTGCAGGTCGATCGACTTGTCGCGGAACAACAGATTCCGCACGAACTGGTAATCGCGCATCGGACCGCCCGCGATCACCAGCACCTTCGTCTTCCGTTCGATGACATCGACGGTCGTCCGCTCTTCGTTGTCGGTCGCGATCAGTTCCGCCACCGGCTCCGTCGCGCGGGCACGGACGAGGTACTCGCGACGACCGGCCTGCTTCGGTTCCTGATCGAACTCGACCGTCACCGGCACACCATCGTCGGGGACGGTGATGTCGCGCGACTCGATGAGGCTTGGCTCCCCCTGACCCCCGTCCCGTGCCAACAACTCCACCGCCAACCGTTTGCCCGCCAATCCCTGCGCCGTCACGAACGCCGTCAGCGTGAACTTGTCCCCCATGTGAGCGATCGCCGGAGCCTGCACCCCCGCCACCTGCACATTGATGGGCCGGACCGTGCTTCCCACCCCCACGGGAAACAGCTTGCTCTTCGACGCCTTGGCCAGCGACACCGCCACCGCCGGATCGACCCCCGCGTTCGCTCCGCCATCGGTCACGACGACGATCCCCGACAGCGTCTCGTCCGCCTCCGTCCGCAGCGTCTCCTGCAACACCTCACCCAGCCGCGTTTCGACCCCCGCCGTGTTCAGCCACCCCTCCCAATCGGGAGTGACTTCCGGCGTCTTCGCGTCGCTCTTGGCGGTCGACGGTCCGACCGGCACGACGCGCGGCAACCGTGCCCGCTCCGTCACCTTGCCGTCGAACGTGTACACATGCAGGCCGTGCGAGCGGCGTAACTCCGCCACCAGCGGACTCGACTTGAGCAACTCGACCACTCGATCGCGACGCGACTTGTCGGTCGTGCTCGTCCCTCCGCCGGTTGCACCCGTCGTACCGGGTTCGCGATCCTTCACCCCCATCGAGGCGGATGTGTCCAGCAGGAGTGCGACCTTCGACGGTTGTTGGTACGTGCGCGACCGACGTTCTTGCGGCAGCATCGCCACGAGGAACAACGCGAGCAGCGTCGCCAGTCGCAACCCGGTCAACCAACTCCGCGCGGCACGGCCTCGCCACCCCTCGCCCAACGACACCCCGTCGCGGCGATACATCCAGACCGCATACGCCGCGATCGCGACCAGTCCCAGCACCCACAAGGCCGGGTCCTCGCGACCGAACTCCAGCGTCCGCCAGAAATGCGCCCAACCCGGAGCATTCGGGAACCATCCCGCCAGGAACTCCTTCATGCGGCGGCCCCCCCTTCGCGCAACGTTCGCACCCCCACTTTGCCGGTCGTCGCTGTCGCGCTCCCCGGATGATGGCTGAACTTCCATGCCAGGAACTGCTCGACCACCAGCAGCACGGCCAGCAAGACGATCAACAGGTCGTGAATCTCGCGACCGGAGTCCGCCGAAAAGACGAGGTCGAGGTCCCCCGGATCGCGCACCTGAATCCGCCGCCCGTTCCCCAAGAGCCGCCGCAGATCGTTCGCCGGCACCAGCTTGAGTTCGCTTTCCGCCGTCGGTGCGTTCAGCGCGTAACGACGCACGTCCGTCGAACCGTCCAGCCTCGACAGCGTCACCCCGTACAACCCCGGTGCCTCGACATTGCGGATCGCCGCTTTGTAGCTGGTGGAACTGGCGGGTTGCGTTGTCGCTGCGGTCGCAGTCGCGGGGGCGGATTCAACCGTCGCGGTGATCTTCTCGACCGACCCATCCGGACGCGTCAGTTCCAACTGGGGTGAGTACGCCGCCGCATCGAGCGCGATCGTGAGCGGTTCACCCACGAGTTGCTCGGCCAATCGCTCGCGAGGGCGGGCGATGTGCCGCGCCAGTTCGAGCGACAGCGGCACGAAGCTCGGGTTCTGTGGCCAGTTCGTCCAAGCTGTGCCGCACGACGACAGGCAAGTGATCACCGTCCCCTTGCCGACGCGATGCTCCAGAAACAGCGGTGCCCCGTTCCGCAGTTTGGCCAGGACCTGTACTCCGGCGGGGGGCGTCCATTTGTCGGCGGTTTTGAAGTACCGCCGGATATTGACGATGTCGACGAACGGGTTCTCGTCCCCCTGGAAAAT